>CAVQZU010000115.1:0-65325 GCA_963718485.1 uncultured Acidobacteriota bacterium | reverse complement strand
GTTTCGGATGGCTTGGCCAGCTTCGCGAAGCTGGCCGGTGGATGGATTGCCGACCAGCCGCGCTGGCGTAGACCCACCGGCATCATCGGCTACCTGGCGACGGGGCTCTCGACGGCTGGCTATGCGTTTGCGCACACCTGGCCTACGATATTGCTGCTCCGGGCGTTCGGATGGATGGGACGAGGCGCGAGAGGGCCCTCGCGAGATACGCTGCTGGCAGATTGCGTTCTGCCGGAACAATCCGGGCGGGCATTCGGGTTTGAACGCACCATGGACACGGTGGGCGCGGTGATGGGGCCGCTGTGTGCCACAGCGCTTGTGGGCATTCTCGGAGTGCGCGGGGTCCTAGAGTGGAGCGCGCTCCCGGGATTACTTGCGGCGGTCGCCTTTGCGGGGCTGGCGCCCTTGGCAAAAAGCGCGGCCGGTCAGCACGCCCCGGGCTTTGTTGCCAGCTTCGGGCAAATGCCCAAATCCTATTGGCATTATCTGGCGGGCGTATTGGCGCATGGGATCGGAGACTTTGCTCCGACGCTGTTGATTCTTCGGGCGAACCAGATTCTTACACCGCGGTTTGGATTTGCACGCGCGGCGACCGTCGCGGTCGCGCTGTACACGTTTCACAACATCATCAATGCGGCGGCCTCCTATCCGGCTGGCGCTTTGGGAGACCGCCTCGGCAAGCGAGGGCTGCTGGTGATCGGTTATCTGGTGGGGTTTGTCGCCTATGCAGGATTCCTACTCGAGCCGCCCACGATTCCCGTGCTGGTGATCCTTTTCGGGCTGGCGGGAATACATGGAGGAGTTCAGCAAGCGCTTGAAAAATCGCTGGCAGCGGAGCTTTTGCCAGCCCGAATTCGCGGGTCCGGGTTTGGAGTGCTGGCGACTGCGAACGGCATTGGCGATCTGGTATCGAGTGTTGTGGTTGGCACGCTATGGTCGGCGGTGAATCCGGCGGCGGGATTTGCCTACGCGGCGGTGTTCACGCTTTTCGGTGCGGTGCTGATTTACGGCTGGCGATGAGCGCGGTGCGCGCTTTGCGGCCCGGGCCCGCGGAGGCGGCTGGCAGCGGGGACAGAAATGGCTGCTGCGGCCGGCAACGACGGCCCGGTCGATGGGGCTGGCGCAGCGGAAGCACTTCTCGCCTTTGCGTTGGTAGACGCGGTGGCGCAGCTGGAATTCGCCGCGGTTACCTTCGGAATCGACGTAATCGGAAATTGAGGAGCCCTTCAGGCGGATCGCCTGTTTCAGGACTTTTTGAATGCAGCGGTAGAGCCCCCGAAGTTCGTCTCGCTTGAGCTTGCTCGCGAGCCGCGCGGGATGAAGCTGCGCGCACCAAAGGCTCTCATCCGCATAGATGTTACCAAGGCCTCGAAACACCGATTGGTCAAGGAGCAGCGCCTTGATGCGGGCGCGGCGAGCTTGCAACTGCGCGACAAACTGGCCCTCGGTTGCTTCCAGGGGGTCCAGGCCCAGTTTTCCGAGGGCGCTTCCTTCCGGGCCTTGGGGCAAGAAGCGCATGCTGCCGAAGCGGCGAACGTCGGTGTAGCGCAGTTCACGCCCGTCATCGAGAGCAAAGAAAACGTGGGTGTGAGGCGCAATGACGGCGTTCGGCGCCTGCACCGTCAGTTTGCCGGTCATGCCCAGATGGATCAGCAGAGCGGGATGGGGCGCGGCACCATCTTCGGAATCCAGATCGAAGACCAAGAATTTGCCGTAGCGCCGGACTGCCAGGATGCGGCTGTCGGGCAGTCGCTCTTCGATGATCTCTGGCCCTTCTATAAAATCCGTTTTGCCCAGACGGACTTCCCGAATGCGTCTTCCGGGCAGCACGGCCTGTAGGCCGCGCACGACGGTTTCGACTTCAGGGAGCTCTGGCATGAGAACCTTTAGAAATTAGCATAGCTCGATCATTCGCAGAATGTTCACAAACCCTGTGCCGCGCTCCAGGCCCCGGCGCTGCATTTAAACCCTTGCGGCTGCTCCCGCTTCTCGGCGGTGGTAATATCTGGGCCAACCGGGCTGGGCGGCCGAGTCGGTCGACAAGCATGGGGGGATGGAAGGAGTTTCATGAGCCGCAATTCACTGATCGTAACGCTGGCACTCTCGGCACTGGTTTCAATCCTGTCGGCCCCCGCCAAGGCGCGCGCCCCACAGCGCCCGGGGCCTAGTCGGGACATTCGGTTCTTACAGGACGTTGCTTATAATTCGGCGCCGGATGCGGATCCGAACTATCAGGTATCGGATCTTTATCTGCCGGCGGGCAAGAAGAACTTTCCGATGCTGTTTTTCATTCACGGCGGAGGATGGCGCGCCGGGGACAAGGTGTATGACGGGCTCGATCATATCGTGAACATCTGCTACGACCTGGGAATTGGGGTGATGTCGATCAACTACAGGCTGAATAAGGCCGTGACCTACCAGATGCAGATGCGCGATACGGCCATGGCGTTTGCCTGGCTTTATAAGAACGGGGCGCAGTATGGAGCCGACCCGAATACGATTTTCGTGATGGGAGGTTCGGCTGGCGCGCATATGGCGGCGCTTTTCGGGGCCGATCCGCGCTATTTGCAGGAGCAGGGTCTTTCGCCCAGAAATATCAAAGGGGTGATGCTCTCGAGCGGGCTCTACGATATGGGCAGCGTTTTTACGCTGGGCGGGGCTTCGGGGAATTTTGCCAGCACCACTGCGGCCGAGCACAATTCGTCGCTCGGCATGCCTTCCGGGAACATCCGGGAGTTTTTCGGGAACGATTACGAGCAACTGCGCGAGGCTGGCGCGGCCGCCTATATCGGCAAGGAAGGGAAAGATACGCCGCCCTATTTGATCGCCTATACAGATGACGACATATTCAGCCTGGCGCAGCAGGCCACCGGCTTTTATTCGCTTTTTCTGCAGCATCATCTTCCGGCGGTGCTGGTGGAACAGCCGGGGCGGACGCATCCGACGAAAACTTCCGGGATCAATGAAAAGCTGAAGGGCGCCGATGATGTGTTGGGGCCGGCTATCAAGAGCTTCCTGCAGTCGGTATTGGCGGGCACGTTCGGTGCCACCGACAGCGCGGTGTGGGCAGAACAGGGTGCGGCGCCGCCGGAGCTCAAAGTTGTGAAGGATTTGCGGTATGACGACTCGCCGGGTTCTGATCCGAAGCTGAATGCGCTCGACCTGTACCTGCCTGCAGGAAAGCAAGATATTCCGCTGGTATTCTACGTGCACGGCGGAGGATGGAGGGCCGGAGATAAGGCCAATCCCACGACGCTCGTCAACACGCTTGGACGCATGGGCGTGGGGCTGGCTGCGATCAACTACCGGCTCGCGCCGGGGGTGAAGCATCCGGGGCAAATCGAAGATGTGGCGCGCGCGTTCGGGTGGGTTTACACGAACGCGTCGCAGTACCGCATCGATCGCAATCGGATGGTGATTCTAGGTGCCTCCGCGGGCGGGCATTTGGTTTCGCTGCTGGCGCTCAATCCTGAGTACCTGTCAAAACAGGGAGTGCCTTCCGAGGCGATCAAGGGAGTGGTGTCTATAAGTGGCATCTACGATCTGGGGGCTTGGCCGGAACCGGGACTGGTTCCGACGCGCAAGGAGCAGGCTTTTGGAATCGATCCGGCGGCGCTTCGCGAAGCATCGCCTTCCAGCTACGTGACGGCAAAAGCTCCGCCATTTCTGATTACCTTCACGGATTGGGATTTGTTCATGATTCGCGAGAACACGCTTGAAATGTATGACCTGATGCTGAACCAGGGAGCGAAGGTGCAACTGGTGATGGTGCCGGGGCGCAATCACATGGGGATTGCCGAGATCGGGACCAATGCCAACCAGATCGATGATGTTCTGGGGCCGGCACTGGCTCGATTTGTTGGCGAGCAACTGCACTTGCCGCATCCGACCCACACGATCGCCATGAGCCAATAACCCGCCGTCCTTACGGCAGTGAACTGCTCATCGCCGGATCGTGTTTACCCGGGGCTGCAGGCTCTAGCTTTGCTTTAATCCATGGCAGAATAATCTCTTCGAAGATTCTGGAATTGGGCCAATCGGCCGACCGGCCGGTGTGGCCTCCGTTGGGGTTGACCCATGCTTGCTTCGCCGTTCCGCCCGACTGCAGCAGAATGTAGAGATCAGAGATCGGCACTTGGGTATCGAGAGCTCCGTTGAGAACCAGCATGGGAGCGGACGGCTTGCCGAGAAACCCTTCGGTTTTGAGCGAAAGGCGAGGCCCGTAGGCAAGAAATTCGTCGATCGTTTCGACCCCGTAAACAGCCGCTCGCGCCGGAAAGAGATCGAAAAGATACTCGCGCGTGCTGAGCCCCGGTTTTTGCCATTCCGGCGAAAAATAATCGTGTATGGGTCCGCCTTGCACCACCGCGCCGCGAAGACGGTCTTTTTCAATATAGGCGAGCTTGGCAGCCCAATATCCGCTCCAACTATTGCCTCGGACCACGACGCGCTGGGTGTCGATTTCGGTGCGGGTGGCAAAATAATCGAGGATGCGCGAGAACATTCTCTCGGCACCGACGTCGGCCTTGATCGGGGCTTCGCCTGTGCCAGGCTCATCGACTGCGAAAAAGCCGATCCCGTTGCGGATCAAGGCGGCGTCGCCTTGAACGCCATCTTCTTTGCGTGAATCAAGGGCGCTGATGGCCAGCACCACGGGCGCAGGGCGGGTATTTTTGGGAAGTCTGAGGTATCCGACGATTTGCTTTCCTTCGAAGGGAATATGAACCGTTTCCAGGGGAGGATCGAGGAAGCGCGTGTAGTCGCGGAAGGCGGCCAAGGAATTCTCATAGGCCTTTTGCTTGCCGGGAGAATTGGGCACCGGCCAGCGGGCGAAGGAATAGTAACGCCAGGCCATCAGGTAGTCGCTTTGCGCAGCTTTGGGATCGTTGCTGGCCTCCTCGGCCTTGGCACGCTGTTGATAGCGTTCGGCGATGGCACTCCAGGCTGCAGCCCACTCGTTGCGATCCAGGCTATGAATGTTGGCAAGCGCTTCGCGTGCATCGTCAGATTGGAGCCCGCCGGCGGGGGCCACGTTTTGCTCCACGCGCTTCTGAGTTTCGGCTTTTAACTCTTCCAGGGTGCGCGGCGGGGCCAGCTGGGCAAACGCCGACGAAGATAGGACAGAAGCTAGAAGAGCAAGGACCCATCCGAGCGTCATACTTAGTTGTAACCAACCGAGCCGCTTGACTGGCATGGCCGTCCTCCCTTATGCAAGAACGCTTGAGGCTCGCTCCGCCCGATCGAGGTGGGTCGAGATCGAAGCCGAGGATTTGGTCCTCTGTTTCTAGAAAATTAGCTTCATTCCCAGTTGGATCGATCGATTTGCACCGGTTCCCAGCACCGGATTGGGAGCAGCCTGATCAGGAGTCAGACACCCGCAACCGAAGCCGGAGCCTGCCGATGTGCCCGCCGAAGCGTCTGTAAATCCGGCGCCGGCCGGCCCCCCCTGGGTTCGTGAAGCTCGGATGGTTGAGAACATTGAAGAATTCAGCCCGGAACTGGGCTGTTAAGCGTTCCCGGAATTTCCAATTTTTCATGATGGATACATCCCAGTTCCGAAAGCCGGAGCCGCGAAACATGTTACGGAGCGAGTCCCCAATGGCTCCCAACGCGGGAGGCACCAGAACCGAGCTTCCCCTTTGGTAACAACCGACCGAGTTCAGAGCGGACAACGTATTCGCACTGATTGCCGAAGCCGCCGCGATACATGCTTGCGGTTCAGTTGCGATGGTGCAACCGCCTAAAGCAGCGCCGCCGTTTCCCGACCAGCAAGGTATGGCTTGTGGTCGAGAAGCAAATCGGAGGGATTACCCGAAAAATTCCAGGTCTGGCCATAACTGTCGAGGTTGACCACTTGTCCGGTCCCGCTGAAATCGTTGCTCACATCCTGAACTCCCCAAGGTGAACCACTCTGCAAAGTGATGATCGAGTTGATCTGCCAGCCTTGCAGGAGCTGCCCGAATCCGGGTCGTCCTGGAAGCGCGTAGCTGGTGGTGAATGTGAACCGGTTGCGGATGTCAAAGTCACTGCTGCCGTATTGCAGCCCGGGATTGGCACTGGAAAGCGGGACAGGGTTCGCATTGAAGTTGCTCGAAGCATCGTCAAGGGCGTGGCCGTAGGTATACCCCCCCACGAACGACAGGCCGTGAGAAGTTCTCTGCGTCAACGTGACTTGCAGAGAGTGGTAGTTTGAACGATCAATGTTGGACAGGAAGTCGATGTTCGCAAGATAGGGGAACTGCGACTCCAGCGGCCGCGCACTCTGCTCGGCCGCTGCACTCGCCGCGCTCGGATCACCGGCCGCAATTTGCCCGGCGGTGAATCCGGCCCCGAGCGGTGGCTCGTTGATATTTCTAAAACCGAGCAATCGGTCGCCGTGCGTTCCCACGTAGGCAACTTCCAGTGAAAGATCATTCGTGAGCGCCTGTTGGACATTCAGCGTCCAGGTCGCGATGTAGGGGTTACGCAGGTTCGGGTCAACCGCTTCGGTGTTGCAGGGGCTGGCATCGGAACCAATGCCGTCGCCACAGGCCAGGGCCGTGTTGAAAATGGGCGCCCCCCCGACCGATGATCCTTTCCAATTAACCGATTTACCAGCCAAGTTGACCACAATCACACCCATATTGCCCGAGCCCGGGGTGGTCACGCCACCCACCTGAATATTTGCTCCGGTAGGAATTTGATTGATACCGAGCTGGTTTGAAACCGCAATGAAGACGTTCAACGGCAGCTGTTCGTACATCAGGCTGCCACCGGCTCGAACGACAGTCTTGCCGCCGCCTCGGACGTCCCAGGCAGCGCCCAGCCGGGGCGAGAAGTTGAGATGATCGCCGTTGAAAGGCGCGCTGATCTGCTTGCCCACTTGCACCAGCCCTTGCGACGGGAGGAAGTTGCCCAGCTGATTATCGGAGTCAACCATCACGGTGGTGTACTCGTAACGCAGTCCCAGGTTGATGGTTAGTTTTTGGGTTGCTCGCCAATCGTCCTGCACGAACAAGGCATATTGCTCGTTATGCAAGTGACGCTCCGGGTTTCCAACCAGCAGCCGCGAACCTGTTCCCGAAACCGTACCCGCCAGAAAACCTTCCAGGTTGGAGAACTTGATGCGTCCTTTTCCGTTTTGAGTCACGAACGGAATCGCAGCGTTATGAATGAACTCGCCACCAAACTTGAATGCGTGCTTGCCTCGCAGATAGGAAACATGATCCTGAAACTCCAGGCTTTGGTCTGGCCCCTCAATCTTGGGCCAGTTTCCGCCGAGGTGGAAATTGCCGTATGCAAACGGGCTGATTTGGACCAGAGGAAAACCAAAAAAACGGGGGTCTGTAATTCCGGTATTGAGGCCGTAGGCTGTCGGGTTCACGCTGGAATCGACCGAGAGATAGGGCTGATAGAATCGGTTATACCCGATCATCAGCTCGTTTACCCAGGCAGAATTCGGAGTCCATGTCCAGCTGCCGGAGGCCAGTTGGATGCTTACCGGACCCAGTGCGGACATAAAAGGGGAGTTGCTGGATCCGGGGATGCCGAGCTCGGAGGCGCCATCATTCCAAACTCCGCCGCCGCGTCCGTTAAAATACATTCCCGACAGACTGTGGTGATCGTTGATGTGGTAGTCGATCTTGCCTACACCGTTGTCCTGCTGATTGCTGCTGAGCAGACCCAATACCACCGATCCGGTCGTGGTATTGGTCGGAAAGAAGGATTCGGTTGCGGGATTGGCAGAGTAATTGGGCGCTCTAGGCACACAACTCCCGGCCGGCAGTCCGGCAATCGCCGCGCTGAGCGGCAGTACATTGGCGCGCCCGATGTCGTTACAGGCGTCCACCAGGCTCAGTTGGCAGTTTCCGGAAGTCAAGGTGGTGCACTTGGTCGCTTTGGGAAACAGAGATGCAAGCGAAACCGTTGTCGGAGCAGCCGTCTGATAGGTGCTTCCCACCGAATAGCGTTGACCTTCATAGTTGGCAAACCAGAACAGCTTGTTCTTCACGATCGGTCCACCGGCCGAGGCGCCGAACTGTTCCAAGGCGACAGGGGCTTTCGGCAATGCGCCAACGGGATCAAAATAATTGCGCGCATCGAAGGAGTCGTCGCGGCCAAATGCAAATCCCGTGCCATGGAGCCCGTTTGTACCGGACTTAAGCCCGGCGTTCACCACCGCTCCGGGCTTCCAGCCATACTCTGCTTTGGGATTTTCCTCGGTATTGAATTCTTGGATTGCGTCGATTGGCAATGCCGTTGAGGAATCTCCCGCTGGGATCGGGGCATTCAGAACACTTTGTCCGGTATACGCTTCGTCGGCGCGCAAACCGTCGACGATGTAGCCGATATCTTCAGCGCGTAGACCATTCGATGACCGGGTGGAGGTGCCGCCGCCAGGATAAACCGTCAGGCCGGGTCGCAGGGTGATCAGGTTGATATAGTCGCGGCCATTCAAAGGCAGGTCGTTGATGGTCTGATTGTTGAGCGTCCCCCCTAATGTGGCATTGGTGGTCTCCACCATTGGCGGCTCGCCAGAAACGGTCACCATCTGGGACTGCTCGCCGGGCGGAAGCGTCAGATCGACGCGGATATCTTTTCCAACCTCCAACAAGAGCCCTGAATGCTCCACGGTCTGAAAGCCCTTCGCTTCGGCCCGCACCGAATAGGTACCCGGAAGCAGATCGGGCGCAACGTATTCGCCGGCTTGGTCTGTCGTGAGCGCTCGAGAGACCCCTCGGTTGACGTCTGTAACCGTCACCGTCGCACCCGCCATAACGCCGCCGGTTTGATCCGTGATGGTGCCCAAAATGCGTCCCAGGTTCGCCTGTGAATGAATTGGCAGACAGGCCGACACGAACCAGGCCATCAAGGTGAGAATTCGAATCGCCCGTTGTGAGCGTGTGCAGCTGCGAACACCGATCTTCATGCTGATCCCTCCCGGCAAAATTTGTGGAGTGACACGAACCGACAGATATCTGTGCCTTTGAGGCTTCGCGTTGAGTCAGGCTTGCTAAGCCCTCACCCTCTGGCGTTGGGATTACACTTCATTTTCTAGCTATGTCAAGTCCATTATTGGCGGTTGCTGCCAGGAATGATTGCCAATCGAAAGCTCTGCGTGCGCTAGACCGATTATTGCGAGCTATCGAGCCAAGGTTAAGGGGCGGACTGAATGGAAGTCTGATAGCTCAGGGCTTCCACCCATTCGCCGTTGCGCTCGATCCAGATGCGCGTGACATGGAGAGGCTTGCCGTGGTCCGGGCGATGCAACGAGGTCATCAGCACAACGCCGCCGAAATCATACATTCTGGCCGAGGACAGCGGAGTGGGCGCGACCCCAGCCATTTTGGAGTGATCGAAATCTTCCATGCGGCCGCGCTTGTCATAGACCTTGTTACTGTTGGAACTGGCGGCCACGAATTCGTCGGCAACCAGCGTGCTGAACGCGGCCGAGTTGTGTGCCATCGCCGCAGTTTCAAGGCGTTCGTAGGCGGAGACGACTTGCTTCTCGGTCTCATTGTTCGGCTCATAGGAAATCGATTTGCAGGGATTCTCGCAATTCTTTCCGGGCCCGGGCGCAAAGGAGGGCGACGCAGCCAGGGAAGCAACCTCCTGATAGACGATCGCGCGCCACCCCGCCGGACGCTTTACCCACACGCGAAGTGCGTGCAGTTTTCCGAGGCTGACCTGCACATCCCCAATTTCGCCATAAACGTAATCCTTGCGCTGCGCGCCGGCTTCGCCGCTGATTCCGGGCTTGGGATGGCTTTGCAGCACTTGCGCCCTGGTTTGGGTCTTGCCATTCGCGTCGGTCCAGGTGAAATCAGCATCCAGGAGCGTTTCCAGCGTTCGCCGATCGGCCTTGGCAGCCGCTGCGACGAATGCATGGTCGGCGGTGAGCATGGCCTCATCGCTTCGTTCGGCGGCGGCCGTCGTTAAAGGTCCGGTGCCTCGTCCCCACAGCAGAGCCATGAGGGCCAGTGTGGGGATGGAAAATCGTCGCATGGAATCTCCTCAAACACCAAAGACCAGTGAATTCTAGACTGCCATCCGCAAGGAAGGCAACCAGCACTCCGCCGCGATCTCCTGCCTCACCGACAGAGATATTCGAGTTGGACCCTCCGACGGCGGTGGCTATAATGGCCGTCGCCTGATTCGGCTCGGCAGGAGACGCGATGAAAATTGCCAAAGTGATTCTGGGAGCATTGATTATGTTGGCGGCCGCTGGTATCGCCGCCGGGCAGGACCGGATGCCGCCGATTCCGGCCGACAAAATGACCGAGGTCCAAAAGAAAGCCGCGGAAGAGGTCATCGCGGGCCCGCGCGGAGAATTGGTCGGTCCGTTTATCGCGCTGCTGCGCAGCCCTGACTTCATGGGACGCTTGCAGAAGGTGGGAGAATACATCCGTTATCAAAACAGCTTGGGTCACAAGCTGACGGAATTCACGATTCTGATCATTTCGCGCCGCTGGACCCAGGAGTTTGAGTGGTATTCGCACTACGACTTGGCCCTCAAGGCGGGGATGGAACCCGAGGTGCTTGCGGCCGTCCGCGACGGACGCCGGCCGACCGGAATGTCCAGCGACGAAGAGCTGATCTATGATTTTTGCTCGGAACTCCTCCGCAACCAGAGCGTCAGTGACAGCACCTATGCGCGGGCGGTGAAAAGTTTTGGCGAGCAGGGGGTGATCGATCTGACCGGTACGGCGGGCTACTACACCGCGCTCGCGATGATTCTGAATGTGGCGCGGACTCCGCTGCCGCCGGGAAAAACACCCGCTCTGGCGAATTTTCCGCATTAGCCAAGTGAGATGGGCCTCTATTGGCCGGTGATTTTTTCTGAAGCAATGAAGCGAACAGAGTTCTAAACGAACCCGGGGGTTTTATGGACGATCATGAACGCTTCGAAAAAGGACTGGAAGTGCGCCGCGCGGTGCTGGGCGATCAGCATGTGAACAAGGCACTCGAAAAAAAGGACCCTTTCACCGCGGAGTTTCAGAACTTGATCACCCGGTATGCCTGGGGCGAGATTTGGACGCGCCCGGGACTAGCCAGGCACACCCGGAGCCTTCTGGTAATTGCCATGACGGCTGCGCTCAATCGCGAGGCGGAATTCCGACTGCACCTGCGCGCGGCGGCAAATAACGGGGTTACCCCGGACGAAATCAAGGAAGTGCTCCTGCAGGTAGCGATCTATTGCGGTGTGCCGGCCGCGAACACCGCCTTTCACCTCGCCGAGGAAGTTCTCGCCGAACAGAACAAGAACAGCTAGCCAGAGGCTTACCTGCCACCTCGACTTTCGTCTAAACCGGACAGGCGCGCTAACCCCTTATGCGCTCAAGGCAATTTCGGAGGTACGCAATGAAACGCTTTCTTTTTTTTCCACTGCTCACTTGCCTTCTCGCAGTTCCGGCGTTGACGCCCGCGCAAGACACGCGGCCGCCCCAGAACGCGCTGGCCGCATGGCTGCGCAACGCCTACACAGGCCGGCGAAACGACCTGATTCAATCGGCCGAGAACGTTCCCGAGGATATTTACGGCTTGCGGCCCGGACCGCAACAAGAAGTGAGAACTTACGGGCAAATCATCGGTCATCTCGCGAATTTCAACTATCTCTGGTGCTCGCAGGCCAAGCAGGAGAACAATCCGGCGGAAGGAAAAGATTTCTCGAAACTGGAGACCAAAGCCGAGCTAGTGAACGCCTTGAAAAACGCCTTCCATTACTGCGACCCGGTTTATGCGAACCTAACAGACGCCTCCGGACTGGAAGTCATCAAGATTACGCAGGAGAACGGCAAACAGGCACAGGTGCCGCGCATGAGCCTGCTGATTTTGAACCACACCCACAACAACGAGCACTACGGAAATTTGGTTACCTACATGAGGATCAGGAGCATCGTGCCGCCGTCATCGCAGCCAAGATAATTCCGCGGTGAACGAAGCGGACGGCTATTTCAGATGGTAGAGACGCCTGGCGTTGTCCATTCCGATCTTCTGCCGCAAGTCGGCGGGAAGTTGGTTGAATAACAGCACCACCGATTGCCAGCGCTGCGGACCCTTGGGCGGCTCTGGATAATGCTGGTCGGTGCCGATCACGAAGCGATCCGGAAAATCCTGAAACAGCTTGAGCCATTCGGGTTTGAGCGCCCCGCTGCCGCCATTGGCAAGTGGAGAATTCTTGCCGATTTCGACGGGATCAACCTTAATTTCCATGTATAGATTGGGATGCGCTGAGAGCAACTTGCGGCTTAGTTCCACGCTACGATAGCCGGTATTGTCCCATCCTTCATGCGCCCAAACGATTTTGGCGCGAGGATTGTGCGAGAGCAGCCGTTCAAACTCCGTGATGTTTTCGTGCACTTCCGGCGGGTTCGGCGGGGACTTCAAACCCGGCGGAAGAGCCGTCTGCTGGGGAACGGCTTCCATGTGCAAATCGATCGGCAGGCCACCATGCTCGGCCGAAATATCGGCCAGCAACAACAGCAGCGGATGATCGGCTGGCGCGTACTCATAATAGGAACCGGGCGTGGTAGCGAAATGTTCGGTTGTCATTTCGCCAAATCCGGATGCGCCCTGGCGCACAATCTCTTCGGCGCGTTCCCGGAACTTCTTCTGGACTTCGGGGCCGGCGTTGTTGGCATGCACGGATTGCTGAAGCATCACGTTTAAGGTTCCGCCGCCGCCGAGAAACGCAAACTTCTCCCGCTGATCCTTTTCCGCTGCCATCAGCACCTCGTCGTCAAAGCGGGTGGGGTCGTCCGGCGTAAACGGCGAAGGCAGAAAAATCATTTTTGCCGCGTTTTCGGTGCCCATGGCGAGCCGCGCCGCTTGCAGGGAACCGGCGGCGTCCTGGGGATCGAGATGGGTGTGCACTTCGATGAACGGAGAAAGGGCCGCGACGGGTACCGTCTGGGGTTTCGCCGGCCGAGCTGCTGCCCGGGCATGCGCGAGAAAGACCACAGCGGTTGCTGCCCCTGCCAGCATCAGCGACATTCCAACTGCACTTCTCAGGCATCCCCGCGTGGTCGCCTCTGGAGCCTCCATATTTCCCTTCCTCCCGATCAGTCCAACGGTGGAACTGCGATGGCCGCCGCACCTTTTATTGCTTTGCCGCCGCGGCCTCAATCTTGGTTTGGTAACTGACGGCTTCAAGCCACCGGCCATCGCGTTGGATCCACAAACGGGTGATGTGCACGGGCTTGCCGCTCAAAGGCTGATGCCGGGATTGCAAAACGACCGCCTGGGTGAAATCGAAAAGGCGCAGCTCCTCGACAGGCATGGGGGCATATCCCGCCATCTTGCTGCGTTCAAGATCGGCCATGCGGCCTTGCTTGTCGAGGACCTTGTCGCTGTTCGAGCTGGCGGCCGAGAATTCCTCGGCGACGTATTTTCCCCAGTCCGCGGAGTGGTGATAGACGGTGGCGGTTTGCAGAGCCATATAACCGGCCAGAACCTGGCGTTCGGTTTCGTTTTTGGGCTTATACGGCAGGGACTTGCAGGGATTATCACAGGTTTCGGCCGTGCCCGGTACCGGCAAGGGGGCTCGGTTCAGCAGGGTGGCCTCTTGGTAGACGAGCAGGCGCCAGCCAGCGGGGCGCTCGACCCAAATTCGCAGAATATTGGCCCTTCCTTGGTGTGCCTGAATCAGTTCGACATCCGCGTAGTTGCGATGCGTCGTCTGTGCGCCGGCTTGGTCATGGATCGAAGGTTCCGGTAGTGCAACTGCCACCTCCGCACGGGCCAAGGTCTTCCCTGCCGCGTCGGTCCAGGAAAAGTCCGCGTCCAGGAACTTCTCGACCGCCTTCTGCTCGTTTCTGGCCAGACTCTGCGCAAAGCCATGATCCGCCTGAAGCACTGGCTGCTCGTCATTTCCGCCGAAAACCGAAGCGCCGATCGCGGCAACGAACAACCCGCCGCAGAACAAGGCCATCGTAAACCAGCGAGATTTGAAAATCGCCATAAGCCTCCGCGAGACTTCGCCCATCTGTGGTTGGATACTATAGACGCTCGCGAATACTCGGGGCAATGGGATTTGCCGCCGTGGGCCGGGCGATTGTGGCGAGCTTGCTCAGGAGCAAGCCCACCAATTCCGCTCTATTCACCGGCAATGGCGGCATAGCGAAGCTGCTGCTTCACGATGTCCCGCGGGTAGCTGATCTGCACCGCGCCGCGGCGCAATTCCAACTCGGGATTGATGCCCACCCAGTAGTTTGGAAGATCGAGCGTTTTGTACCGGGCCACGATCTGGTCCCGCCAGGCGGTGTTGAAATGGATGCCGTAAGTCGTGATCAGCTCCTTCGCCGCATCGTAGTCTCCCTCGGCTTTGATCCGCATCAGCTCGGCCAATAGTGCGCCAACCCCCTGGTGCATTTTTTGATAATCGGTAACGACCAGATAAATTTTGCCGTCGCGTTCGACCGGCTGAATGGCTCCGGTTTTTTCGCGGACATAATTGACGATCAGCTGAGTGCCGCGACGATGATCCTCTTCGATTGTATCGCCGGTTGGCACCTCGTGGAGTTGGGTTAGAGCGGCCCGGGCTTCGCCGTCGTAGGCCGTTTTTGCGACGTCGTCGTTGGGCATTACGCCCATTTCGATCAGCTTGGGATCCCAGAAACTCCATAGCGCCATCAAATCGGCGCGACACTCCTCGAGGGTTGAATAATATTCCCGGATGTAGGACGCGGGTTCTTTGGTGATTTTCGGGCCCAGCTTGCCGGAGCCGTGCCCGATGACCTCATGCATGGCGGTGAACAGATTCTCCGCCAAGTCGCCATACTTCTGTGCCCGATCTATTTCCTGCTGCGAATTGGCAAATTCTCCGGAGACCTTTTCGCCCGTGGCGCTGTTCAAGGCGCGGATTGACCCGCTAAAGATGAAGCTCTTGGAACCATATTTTTCGTGTATTTCGGATTCGTTGGGCAGGTTGTCACCGATGGTGTTCACGGCGAAGGTGCCGGTTTCGATAACGGTCTCGGTGGCATTGACGATAGGCGGCTTGGGATTTGGGTTTTTGTACTTGTCCTCCCAGGGCGCCCGCTGTTCGAAATAGCCGGCGTTGGCTGCGAATGCCGCCATCATGTGATTCATCGTTTCGTCGACGACGGTTACAAAACCCTGAATGGCGCCTTTTTGGCCGCGGGGATCTTTGTAGACCTCTACGAACCCGTTCGAGAAATCGGGATTACTTTTGTCACGCACCCAGTCGCTGCCGCAGGCAATCCAGTCGGTGCGCTCCCCGGTCTGGTAATAGCGGATCAGATCGTTGATTACTTTTTTTTGTGAGTCGGGCGCGTACAGCAACGCTTGTTGCAAGTCGCGGATCGCCAGGCCGAGCTCGCGGGCGTAGCGTCCCGGCGGGACTTTTCCATCCGGCGTGCCGGTGCGATACACCTCTTCGACCAAACTGCCGTCCGGGCCTTTGGTCAGGCGTGAATTCAGCGCGTAGTGTTCTGTAAAGCCCATCAAATCCTTTAGCGTCACTCCGGAGTAGAAATTGACCGAACTCGCTTCCAGGGCATCCTGTCCATTCGCAGGATTCTTGGCCGTCAGCATCGGCTGGAAATTCGAATCGAAGATGGGCTTTTCCAGTTCCGCCAACAGCTTTTGCAGGGCGGCGGCTGAGCCCAGCGCGGTCGCTCCATTCTTCCTTGCTTGTTCGGCCGCGGCCTGCAAATCGGCGAAAGTGAAATCGGGAAGGAATTTGCGTGAGTTGAATTCGTTGTGGTTTCCTTGGTTGCCCCAGAACAGCATGGTGTATTCCGCGATTTTCTTGAGGACCGCGCCGTCAACGCCGCCCGAGTGCGTCAGAATGGCTTCTAAAAGATGCTTTTCCTGAAGTCCGTAGGAGGAATTCTGGTCGTAGGCGATGGGATTGATGGCTATCGCCGCCATCGATAGCCAGTAGGCGTTGAGTTTCTGATTCGACGAGAGGTCGTTGAAGGCATCTACGGTGATTTGAATGAAGCCTGTGTCGCCTATGCGTCCCACAAGGCTCGAAGGTGTCGACGGCTCGTCGGCCTTCGAACCGGCGATCAAGTTCACCGGACAATCAAGCAAAGCCGTGCAGGCAAACGCCGACAGAACAACCAACAGTCTGTATCGCACCACGCCCCTCCCATCGAGATCAAGCCAAAACGGGCCGTTAGGCTGTCCAATTGTATTCGAGATGCGCTTGGCCGCCTATACTGTTGCCGAAGGCCCGCAACGCAGACCCCGTCATTGGGGGCCTGAAATCCATTGCCTGGGGCAACGGCATCTTACAGCCAATAAAAGACTTAGAAAGGCTGCCGCGGGTCTTAAGCCGCGGCGCCCGCGGGCTTGATGAATCTGCGCGGGTCTGCTGCGAAGTCCTGCGTTGTCAGTTGAGAACCAACGGCAAGTGCTCGCGTTGGCCTGCCAGGGGCCCCCATGCTATAAGTAAAAAGCTGCCCTAACTCTGAGGAAATCGTGCCATTTATCAATTTTCCCGCACGCGAAATAAACTGCAAGCTTGTCTACTACGGTCCCGGCTTGGGGGGCAAGACCGCCAATCTCCAGTGGATCTACGAGCATACCGGGAGCAGTCAAAAGGGAAAGATGGTTTCGCTTGCTACCGAAACCGACCGCACACTTTTCTTCGATTTTCTTCCGCTCGATCTGGGCACGGTTCGGGGATTCCGTACGCGCTTTCACCTCTACACGGTTCCTGGCCAGGTGTTCTATGAAGCCAGCCGCCGGCTTATTTTAAAAGGGGCGGATGGCGTGGTTTTCGTGGCCGACTCGCAGGAAGAGCGGCTGGACGCGAACCTGGAAACGCTCGACAACTTGCGGGAGCATCTCAAGGACCACCATCTGGACGTCAACACCATTCCCTACGTCCTGCAACTAAACAAACGCGACCTGCCCGACATCCTTCCGGTCGTCGAACTCCAAAAGCAATTGGCGGTCAAGGGCGAACCCGCCGTGGAGGCTGTGGCCATCACCGGGCAAGGTGTGTTTGAAACGCTTAAGGAAGTGGCCAAGCTCGTCCTCGCGGAACTTAAAAAGAACGCGTGAACCTGCAGGCCACCGGTTGACCTCCAGGCCTCCCTCCCATGACCAAACGCAAGCAGAAGCGCTGGGCCCCCGGACAGAAGAGCGCGAACCGGATGCGCGGTTCACCGCGGGCCTAGGCTTAAACCTTAGCCACACGATGTACCTTGGGCTTTTCTTGCCATTCGGGGAGTCATCGGTTGGCAAATAAAACGGGAGGCGAAAACCAAAGTTTCCACCTCCCGGGGTGGGTGGGGTTTGTTGCCGGTCGCCCGAGGGGGATTTTGGTGTCCCGTATCTGGCGCCCTAGCAAACCGGCATTTGAAGCCGGTGCCACGTATGCCTCCACGCTTATCACATCGCGCAAAAGCGTGTCAATACCCATCCTGCGGGCCAGGGTTTGCCGTAAGGCAGTCTCACACCCGAGTCGAAGCGAGATCTGCTGTCTGCCCGGGCTGCAACGAGTTGGTCTTCCCAACACGCCTAATTTCTCCCCTGAGCCGCCCTTTCGATCCCTTCAGCAATCAGCTCTTGTTCCTTGGAAATCGTTGTGCTGAAGTTTCACTTTTCAAATATTTCCTGGAGACAAATCCTCATGTCCGTTATGGCCGCTGTCCCCGTGCCCCGGTTCTGGTTGGTGGGCTTTTTCTCAGTAGTCTTTTGCGGCTCGGCTGTTGCCCAGCAAGCCGGTCAAGTCAGCGCCGAACAACGCACCGCGCACGCCCTCGAGATTGCCCGCGCAAATCCGCTGGATCTTCGCGCCTTTCTCATCGACATGCCGAAGGGCGCAGACCTGCACAACCATCTGAGCGGCGCAGTGTATGCAGAGTCATGGATTCGCGCGGCAGCAGAGGACGGCCTTTGCGTCGATCCCGCGAAGAAGAATCTGGTCCGACCGACCAAGGTAACCCCCCAGCCTCGCTGCGGCGACGGAACAGTCCCGGCATCAGAGGCCTACCAGGATCAACATCTGTATGACGCACTGATCGATGCCTTCTCGATGCGCGGCTTTGTTCCTTCGCCGGGGATCACCGGACACGACCACTTCTTTGACACCTTCGATCATTTCGGTGCTGACGGCACCGATCCGCGCCATACCGGCGAATGGCTCGATGAAGTAGCCGCTCGCGCGGCCGCCCAGAACGAACAATACCTGGAATTGATGGAAACCCCCGATTTCAGCCACGCGACAGCCCTCGCGAATGAACTCGGCTGGCGCGATGACTTGGCCGGATTGCGCAACGACCTGCTGGCTCGCGGTTTAGGCGAGGATGTTCGACCGACGCGGGCGATGTTCGATCAGGCGGAAGCTTTGCGCGCGCAACGGGAGCGTTGCGGGCAACCGAAGGAAGCCCCTGCCTGCCAGGTCGAGATTCGCTATCTCTATCAAGTCCTGCGTGGCCTGCCCAAACAGGTCGTTTTTGCGCAAACCTTGCTTGGGTTTGAGACCGCCGCAGCCGATCCTCGCGTGGTGGGCATTAACTATGTAATGCCGGAAGACGGTTATATTTCGATGTCCGACTATGCCTTGCACATGCGCATGGTGGGCTTCTTGCATGGACTCTATCCTCAAGTGCACATCAGCCTTCATGCCGGCGAATTGGCTCCCGGGCTGGTGCCTCCGGAAGGGCTTTGCTGTCACATTCGGCTGGCAGTCGAGCAAGCGCACGCCGAGCGCATTGGACACGGCGTCGCGGTGATGTATGAGCAGCGGCCCTATAACTTGCTGCAGGAAATGGCACAGAAGCACATCCTGGTAGAAATCAACCTCACCAGTAACGACCTCATCCTCGGGGTTTCCGGCCCAGACCATCCATTTCCAATTTATCGCCAATTTGGAGTTCCGGTGGCCCTTTCTACCGACGACGAAGGCGTCTCGCGCATCGACCTCACCCATGAGTACCTCAGAGCGGTCGAGACCTACGGTCTGCACTATGCCGATCTGAAGCAAATGGTACGCACGGGTATGCAGCATGATTTTCTGCCGGGCGATAGTTTGTGGCGCGATCCGGATACCTTCCGGCTTCCGGTGGCGGCCTGCTCGATCGGCAGGCTCGGAGCCGTCAAGCCCTCGGACGGGTGTGCGCTTTTCCTTCAGAAGAATGAAAAGGCGGCACAGCAGTGGGAGCTCGAGCGTCGCTTCCGCCGGTTTGAATCGAGCCACGGATCCCGGGCCGGCGCGGCCTCCTCAAATTTCCAATAGCACTGATCCGGCTTCCCGATGGATGTTTGCGGCGCGGCGCGCCGACGAACGGATATCATTGCATCTGATCCTGCAGGTGATACATTCCCTGGACTGTCTGCACCTAAGGGCTATCCGCGATGAAGGAGAGGGCGGGAATGCACCGATTTACCGGGCTGTTGGGCATGGCGACGATGATCGGATTGGCCTATGTATTCTCGACGAACCGCCGCGCGATTCGCTACAAGACGGTTGCCTGGGGTCTCGGCCTGCAAATTGCATTCGCGTTTCTGGTGATGCGCTGGGACTTTGGACGGCGGATCTTCGAGAAATTGGGCGCCGGTGCAAAGTGGCTGCTCGACTTCGCCTACTACGGGTCTTCTTTTGTTTTTGGCGACCTTGGCCAAAAGAATTCTGCGAAGGGTTTCTACTTCGCGTTCCAGGCACTGCCGACGATCATCTTTATCGCGGCCTTCTTCGCGGTGCTCTACTACCTCGGCGTTATGCAGCTGATCGTGAAGGCCGCCGCGCGCGTGATGACGAGCCTCATGGGTGCCAGCGGCGCGGAGTCGCTAAACGTTGCCGCCAGCATCTTCATGGGGCAGACCGAGGCTCCGCTTACCATTCGGCCCTTCCTGCCAGAAGTTACGCGTTCCGAATTGATGACCATCATGACCAGTGGCATGGCGCACGTTTCCGGCGGCATGATGGCTGCCTATATGGCCTATGGCATCGAGGCGAAACATCTTCTCGCCGCCGTCATCATGACCGCGCCAGGCACGATACTTCTTGCAAAAATATTTGTGCCCGAGACCGAGAAGCCGCTTACATCCGGCAAAGTGGAAATGGCGGAGATCGAACGCGACGTGAACGTACTGGGCGCGATTTCCCGCGGAACCATCGACGGTCTGCACTTGGCGTTGAACGTTGCGGCGATGCTGATTTCGTTCATCGCTTTGATTTACCTCGTGGATGGAGCCTTCGGCGCCATTCACAATTGGCTCGCGCCTCATGGCCTGGCCTGGTTTCCATCGAGTGTCGAGCAAATCTTCGGCTGGGTATTTTCACCGGTGGCCTGGGTCATCGGAGTGCCGTGGCGCGACTGTCATGCGGTCGCTAATCTGCTCGGCCTGCGCATGGTCACAAACGAACTGGTGGCGTTCCAGCGGCTTGGCCCGATGCAGCCAAGTCTTGATCCGCGTTCGTTCACGATTGCCACCTTCGCGCTCTGCGGCTTCGCAAATCTGAGCTCCATAGGCATCCAAATTGGCGGAATCGGGGCACTGGCGCCTAATAAGAAGTCCGAACTTGCGCGCCTAGGCTTGCGCGCGATGCTGGCGGGCACCATGGCCAACTTGATGTCCGCTTCGATCGTAGGGGTTATGTTGCAATGAGCCCCTCTCGCTCGAACCCGGTGGGCGGCGCCGATGAGTTTGTCCGCGCCGAACGGGCCGCGAAATACATTTTCTCAAGGACCAAGCTCCGGCCGAAGATCGCGCTGGTTCTTGGTTCAGGCCTGGGAGCATTTGCGGACGAATTCAGCAGCGCAACGCGTATTGCTTACCACCAGATTCCCGGCTTTCGGCGCTCGACGATTGAAGGCCATGCCGGACGCCTGGTTGTCGGCAAGGTGGGGGATGTTGCCGTAGCCGCCATGCAAGGCCGCATACATTTTTACGAGGGCTATTCAGCGAGAGAGGTCGTTTTTCCGATGCGGGTCCTGGGACGCCTGGGAATCCGTTCCGCCATCCTGACCAACGCGGCAGGCGCGATCAATCTCGACTTCAACCAGGGGGCGCTCGTAGCGATTCGCGACCACCTCAATTTTCAAGGAACCAACCCTCTGATGGGCGCCAACGATACCCGGTTCGGGCCACGCTTCCCGGACATGTCGGAAGCCTATTCCAAGGCCTACCGCGATATCGCCCGCGCGGAATCCGGGAAACTGGGTATCACGCTGCGGGAGGGAATTTATGCAGCGTTATCCGGTCCCAGCTTTGAAACGCCGGCGGAAATACGGTTCTTTCAGATGGCCGGCGCCGACATGGTGGGGATGTCGACTGTTCCCGAAGTGATCGTGGCGCGGCACATGGGAATTCAGGTGCTGGGCATTTCCTGTGTCACCAACATGGCCGCGGGTATTTTGGACCAGCCCATCAATCACGCCGAGGTACTCGAGACCGCTGCGCGCGTGACGGGTCAATTCGTGGCCTTACTTCGCGGGGTGATACCACGGATCGCCCTAGAGGGCCAGGGACGCTTTACGGGGCCACGTTCTGAAGTACGCCCCGGGCGGAGCCACGGCCCGCGATGAGGGTTTGGATAACCTCTCTGACCAGAGGCTCCTTGAAAATTTCCTCCAGCGTCACGGAAAGTTTGCGGCGCCAATTCGGATATTGGCTGGTGCTTCCGGGAACATTCGCGGGATCGATTTCGCCGGTAACATCGTCGAGCTGCACCAGCGTCGCAAACGAGCTGGTTGCTGCCAGGTAAGCATAAACGAGCCGCACCAGATCTTCGGGCTGCATCTCCGCCGATTTGCGAACCAGTCCCGCTGCCTGCAGAGCGCTGCGCAACTGTTTCCGGTCACGATCCCGGAGTCGCCGCTGAAATCCTGCTTCCTGGGCATCCGGATATAGCTGCAACTGCTCTCTGAGCTCAATGTCACGCCCCAGCCACCATGCCCGGACCGTTGGCAGGTCGTGGTTGGAAGCCACCGCGACGGCAAGCTTCGGATATTTGGCGGGCCGCCGAAAGACTCCCATCTTCCTATTCTGCTCAAAGAACAAAACGCGGTAAGACAGAATGTGGGCCTCAGCCATGCGTTCGCGGAAGCCGTCCGGTACAGTTCCCAAATCCTCGCCGATCACCATGCATTGGTTGCGCTGGCTTTCGAGCGCCAGGATGCCGATGAGATCCTCCCTGGGGTAGCGCACATAGGCTCCGCTCTGAGGCGGTTGCGGCGAGGGAATCCAATAGAGGTGCTGTAGCGCCATCACATGATCGATGCGCAGCGCGCCTGCATGGCGCATATTGGCGCGAATGAGTTCGATGAAGCTTTTATAGTGCTGCTCTTTCAGCTCGCGCGGATGAAAAGGTGGCAGTCCCCAATCCTGGCCCGCGGGATTGAAGATGTCGGGTGGCGCACCGATATGAGCGCCGCAGACCACCGCCTTCTGGTTGGACCAGGTTTCCACGCCGGAGATGTCGGCGCCCACCGCCATGTCACGGTAGAGACCAATTTCCATCGTCCCGGCTGACTTTGCGGCGTCGCCGAGCTGCTGATCGGCAACCCACTGCATCCATGAGTGGAAGGCGACTTCTTGCTGGTGCCCTTGCGCAAAGCGGCGAACGGCGTCGGATGCCGGATCGCGGTATTCCTCGGCCCACATGCGCCAGTCGCCGAGCGCTGCTTCCCTGCTCACAAACTGCTGGCGCAAGCAGTGAAAGACGCTATGGCGCTCAAGCGTTTCGCCCCCCTCCCGGCAGAAAGCGGCGAAAGAACCTGCGGAGCCAGCCGGCGAAGAATTCCAGTGTCGGAACAGGATTCTCAACACCTGCAGCTTCAGTTGGGTGACGCGCGTGTAGTCGACCAGAGGAGTCGCCCGGGAATCTGCGAGTTCTTCCTGGAATTCGCCGGAGGCAAACAGCGTTCGTGCTTGCTCGCAATTCGCGAATCCCGGCGCTTTGGTGACGTCGATGTACAGGATATTGAGCAGCAGACGACTCGCCGGGGAATAGGGGCTGGCGTGCTCGGGAGAATCAGGAAATAAGGAATGAAGCGGATTCAATCCCAAAACGTCTGCTCCCGCGGCCGCCGAGGATTCGGCAAGACGTCCGAGGTCACTGAAATCACCTATGCCCCAGTTTTCCTTGGATTTGAGCAGATAGAGCTGGGCGGCGATTCCCCAAACCTTTTCTCCCTGCGCAGCCGATGCTGGCAGCCAACAGCGCTCGGGTGCAACGATGAGAGTTGCTTTACCCGCCTCGGAACTAACATGCAAGCGATGGTAACCGCAGGGAATATCCCCTCCCACGGGGAGTGACCGCCGGCTGATTTTCTGGATTTCGTGCTGGCTTATGAGCGCAAGTTCGCTTACCTCGACTCGCCCGGTCCTCTCGGTGCCATCTTCGAACTGCAATTGCCAGGCTAGGTCGCGAGCCTCATCGCGGACAGTCACAGGTACGCTAATCGGCTGGTGGCTGGCTCGAACCACATAGACTGGTTGCAGCGCACGCCTCCATTCCGCACCTTCGATTTCTTTCAACACCGCGGCAACTTGCTCGTCGTCATCGGCGCTTACACCCATGGCTTGGAGCAGAGCGCGTTTTGTTTCTGTATTCGCGCGCTGCATCTTCCCACGAGCGTCACTGTATTCACTCTCGACTCCCAACAATTCCGCGAGTCGATCCACAGGCGACGTTTTTGTTTTGGATTTGACCTTTCTGCCCATGAACGGTGAGGACTCAGCTGTCGGCTTCAACCTGCGATTGACCGGATTGGCCCAAATTCGCGCTCGGAAGCTCGTTACTCACGCGGCGAGGTTTCTAGACAGAATAAGATGAACGAACGAGCCTTCACATCGTAAACCTCGCCGATCTTAAAACAAGGTTGACGCTTCATTTCCGGCACGTTGGTGTCAACCAGGAGTGACCAGTTCATGCCAAAGGCAGCTTCTGGCAGAATGAATGGCACGTCCTCAAAGTGAGAGTTCATTACCAGCAAGAGAGCGGCGGCCTCTCCGTTGCCATTGGGCACCGCGCGCCCGTCTACCAGCATACCAAAACAGTGCATACCGGGGTCCGCCCAGTTTTCCTCGGCGATTTGGGTTCCGGCCGGATTCACCCAGGTGACATCCCGAATGCCCCTCTGTTCGCCGAACTTGCCGGTGAGAAAATGCCTGCCGCGCAGAACCGGGTAGGTGCATCGCAACCTGGTGAGTTTCTGCACGAAACGGGTGAGCGCTTTACCCGGATCGCTGATCTGCCAGTTCAGCCAACTGATCTCGTCGTCCTGGCAATAAGCATTGTTGTTCCCAAGCTGGGTGCGGCCGAATTCGTCGCCAGCCAGCATCAAAGGCGTGCCCTGCGAAAGCAGCAACGTAGCCATCAGGTTGCGCATCTGGCGCTGGCGGAGAACATTGACTGCCGGGTCGTCGGTCGGCCCCTCGGCGCCACAATTCCAGGAATGATTGTCCGAGGTGCCGTCCTTGTTGTCCTCTGCGTTGGCCTCGTTGTGCTTCTCGTTAAAGCTGACAAGGTCGTTCAAGGTGAATCCATCGTGGGCAGTTATGAAATTAACCGATGCCCAGGGCCGCCGGCCGCGATGAGCAAATATATCCGCTGAAGCGCAGAGCCGGGGAGCCAGAGCGCTGGCGGGCGCGTCCGCTTTCCAGAAATCGCGGACCGTGTCACGGAATTTGTCATTCCATTCCGACCATCCGGGAGGAAACGCGCCGACCTGGTAGCCGCCCGGTCCGCAATCCCACGGCTCGGCAATCAATTTGACCGAGCCGAGCACCGGATCCTGGCTGCAGGCCTTCAAAAATCCGCTGCGATTGTCAAACCCGTTGGGCTCGCGGGCCAGGATCGTTCCGAGATCGAATCGAAAACCATCCACCTGCATCAGTTGCACCCAATACCGCAAACTGTCGGTCACCATTTGAATGACCCTGGGATGGGTGGTGTTTAAGGTATTGCCCGTCCCGGTGTCGTTGATGTAGTAGCGAGGATTCTCCTGCAGCCGGTAATAGGATGCGTTGTCGAGTCCCCGAAAAGAAAGCGTCGGCCCGAGCTCATTGCCCTCGGCCGTGTGGTTGTAAACCACGTCGAGGATCACTTCGAGTCCCGCGTCATGAAAGCTGGCGATCATTTCCTTGAATTCACGCATGCAGTGCCGCGGATCGGCAGCGTAACTGGGATGCGGACCCATAAACCCAATACTGTTGTAGCCCCAATAGTTGGTGAGTCCCTTGTCGAGCAGGAACTTCTCAGTGACGAAGTTGTGAATCGGTAGCAATTCAACAGATGTTATTCCGAGCGACTTGATGTATTCGATCACTTTGGGATGCGCCAAGCCCGCGAATGTTCCCCGCTGATCTTCCGGGACCAGGGGATGCAGCTTGGTATAGCCGCGAACGTGCAGCTCATAAATGATCGTGCGATCCCAGGGCGCCTGATGCCGTGTGGTTTTCTCAATCCATTCAAAGGCCGGATCGACAATGACGCACTTGGGCATGAAGGGCGCGCTGTCCCGTTCATCAAAACTCAGATCGCCTGCTTCAGACCCGATCGTGTAGCCAAAAAGTGCATCGTCCCATTTCAGGTGGCCGAAGTGAGCACAGGCGTAGGGGTCCAGCAGGAGTTTGTTCGGATTGAAACGATGGCCCTGTTCGGGAGCGTAGGGACCATGCACGCGGTAGCCATACAGTGTACCCGGCCCAATATTGGGCAAGTAGCCGTGCCAGATTTCGTCGGTGTATTCAGGTAATTCGACGCGCTGAATTTCGGTTTCACCGGTTTGGTCAAACAGGCAAACTTCGACTTTGGTCGCGTTGGTCGAAAACAGGGCAAAGTTCACCCCGGAGCCGTCCCAGCAGGCTCCGCGCGGGAAGGGCAGGCCTTCTTTGACCGCAGGATTGGCGATCGATTCCATAGGACAGACGAATTCGCAGACCCCTCTGTAGCTAAACTATTTGCCGTGCGGAAATTAGGGAATACAGTTCTTTCTGTAGCGTCCGGACGGTAGATTCCTTGCGCCGTGTGCATCCGCAATGGACCTGCGGAGTT
Organism: uncultured Acidobacteriota bacterium; assembly: GCA_963718485.1. GTDB lineage: Bacteria > Acidobacteriota > Terriglobia > Acidiferrales > UBA7541 > Palsa-295. The sequence goes on along the minus strand of CAVQZU010000115.1, from coordinate 39,362 downwards.
ATATCCGCGAGAACCCGGAACGGCCTATTGTACCCGATCTTGCGAGCGCCTACGTCATAGGCTCGAGCCGAAGCACTTGCAGCGAAACATGAAAGCGTCCCAGTCGTTCCCCCAGATTCCCGCCCGCCGGCCGACGAATTTCGTCGCGCCGACTCAGCGCATTCCAGCCCCCTGGCTCGTCTGCGGCTTGCTGCTTTTTGCTCTGGCGGCCGAAGCCTACGGACAGAACTCCTGGCAAACGCGCGCCCCGTTTCCTGCTCCTCCTGCGGAGTTTCTCGCCGTGGCGGCGCAGGGCAAGCTGTATCTGTTTGGCGGGCTGGCGCCGAAATTCACGCCGCGCGGATTGGTCTATGAATACGATCCAGCCAGTGACCTATGGACCGCGAAGAAACCGATGGCCCTTGCTTCGCACCATCTCGCGCTGGCTGCATCGGGAGGGAAAATCTACTGTTTTGGCGGATTCAAACTTCCCGCGTCAGGGGAAATCGCCTGGGAGCCGATTGACAATGCCTGGGAATACGATCCGGCAACCGACCTCTGGCGGGCGCTGCAGCCGATGCCTGGTAAACGTGGGGCCGCTGCCGCCGCCGTAGTGAACGGCAAGGTGTATGTCATGGGTGGCGCGGGTGTTCATCCGGGAGCCCCGGACCGTCCTTTGCAGATGGGACCTGATGGTACGCCCCAGCGCTCGCTAGGCACGGTTGAGGAATACGACATCGCTTCGAATCGCTGGCGCGAGCGGAGCCCCATGCCGACTGCGCGCAATCACTTCGTGGTTGCGGCGCTAAACGGAAAGATCTATGCCATCGGCGGACGCCTCGCCTCGCCCTTTGTCAGCCTGGGAAGCGACACCGATGTTGTCGAGGTGTATGACCCTGCTAGCGATTCCTGGGGCGTTCCCAGGGCTCGTCTGTCCACTCTGAGAGCTTCGATGGCCTGGGGAATCCACGATGGCCGCGTCTACATTGCAGGGGGCGAGATTCAAACTGCAGAGGTCAGCTCCAGCTTTCGAACCGTCGAAGCATACGATCCGGCTCTGAACCAATGGTTTGTGCTTCCGTCTATGCCGCTCGGCAGACAGCCCGTTGCAGGAGATGTCATCGGAGACGTTTTCTACGTGGTCAGTGGAGACAACGGCGACAGGCCTTTAGTAGGCCTGCGCGGGCCCTCGGAACCCTTTCCATTCGACGCACTGCGTCTTGGCACGCCGCCGTGAAATCGCCGGGCCTACTTCGCCAGGTAGAAATAGCCGACCCGATCGTTTCCAGCCGAACCAAACCAGATATGTCCCTGCGCATCGACGAACAATTCGCGAACCGTAAGTTCGGAGTGCGTAAACGGATACTCGGTGACCCGTCCAGTTTTGGGATTCACTTCTCCGAACGTGTCGGTTGACACCCCAGCGTACCAAGCATGCTGGTTGTTATCGAGCACAAAACCGTAAGGTCCCGGGTCAGAGCCGATCGGATATGGCCCATTCTCGTCATCAGGATAGGGGCCCGGTTTGGATCCCGGCAGCACCCATTCCGTGAATTTCTCTGTTTGGGGATCGAAGCGCCCGATTTTGCCTCCCTGAAACTCGGCGAACCAAATATTTCCCTGGGGATCGATGTCGATGCGACGCGGACGCGAATCCGGCGTGGGCACCGTCCACTTGGTCACTTTCCCGGTGTTCGCGTCGATTTTTCCGATTTGTCCATCCTTCACATACTGCACGAACCAGCAGTTCCCGTGTTTATCCAAAACGATGCCATAGGCTTCTTCGGAGCCCGGAAAATGAGTAAATTTGCCGGTTTCCACATCGAAGCGGCTGATCGTCTTCTGCGATGTTCCGGGCGAAATCCAAGGGGTTCCCTGCTGATCGATTCGAACCGTGTGTTTTGGATAATCACCATCCGGGTATTCGGTGATTTCCTGTGTCTTGGGATCCCACTTCCCTAGCGCCCGCGCCTGATCTTCGGCCAGCCAAACGGTTCCATCCGGAGCGGGATATGCCGAATGTACCTGCGCGGCTTTTGGATAGGGAACCTTGAATTCGGTAATCTGGCCGCTGCTGGGATCAAGACGGCCGAGCTTGTTCACATCTCCCGCCATGGGAATCCAGGCGATCCCGTTTTTGTCCGGTGTGGCGCTGAATGGCATCTTGTCGCGTCCGGTCTCAAACTCGACGTAGACGATCTTCATGGCCTCGTCGTCATAGTGATGCACCGTATCCTTATAACCGGGCATATCCGCGGGGGAGTTGGGGAGAACCGAATGGTCGCTGAACAGGCTGGTGAGATAGTGGACCACATTTTCTGAATCCTGGTCGGTGAAGCGGGGCCCCCGAACACCCATGGTGTCGCGCATGTAGCTGACCGCCTGCCGCCAGCCGTCTTCATCGCGAGGCCGCAATGCCATCTTGTTTTGAAATCCGTGGCACACAAAGCAACGCGACATCAGCTTTGCTTTTCCCGGCGCTTCCGGCCACAGCTTGGCAGCCTGCGAATAGGACATGTCGCTCCATTTCACCGATCCAGCCTGAAGCGCGAAATCCAAGCTTTCATGTTGGCTGGCTGCCAAATTCACATTCAGCCGCGGGTCAGCCTGGTAGCCAACCGCGCGAATACGTATATCGTACGGGCCGCCGGCAAGCGCATCGATATGGTATTTTCCGCCGCGGTCCGATAGCACGCTCACCGTGATCTTGGTCGCCGAATTTCGCGCCACTACAAAGGCACCCATGAAGGGAGCTCCATCGGGCCCCTTCACCGCGCCCGTAATGGCCGCACCGAAACTGCCCGACGCAGCGAACGCGATCTGGCCAGCACAAAACAGCACCTTGCCTAGTCCACGCATGAGCGCAGCCTTCCTTTCTTTTTTGGGCCACCAATCGGGATCCATTTTCCTTCGTTTTGGACGAGCCCGGTCAAAGAATCGTTTCCACGCAGTGACGCAAGCATTCTTTCATTTCAACCGCGCCAGGGACAAGGCTTATGCTCGCGCGATCGGCTTTGGCTCAAGATGGCATCTGCTGCCCAGACGCGCGTCAGCCTGGCCAGCAGACTACCTGACTTTCGCTCAAGGAAACGGTCGGGGGTTCTCGGGTGGAATCAAGGGCGCCTACCGGGACAGCGCAGCCTAGGGAAGAGGAATGCCCGGGGAGGCCACAATTCCCGCCATGCGCAGGATTTCTGAATACTCCTCGTCGCTGAGGGGGCAAATCGTTAGACGCGTGTTTTTCAGGAACTTGATCTTTTTCAGCAACTTGTTCTGCCGCAACTCTGAGAGGACTACCTGACGGGGAAGGCGCTCGATGGCCCGCAGGTCCATCACCAAGGTCTTGGACTCTCTATCGTGAGGGTCAGGATAAGGTGACCGACTCACCTCGGCGAGCGCGTAGATTGCGTGTTCGGGCTTCCCATGGTAACAAAGCGCCCGATCGCCTTTCTGAACTTGTTTGAGTTGGCGGATCGCGTCGGGCTTCTCGCCGGCGTGCCGCCACATTTCCTTCCCCTTCACAAAAAGGGTATCCCAGTGATAGACCCTCGGGTCGACGGCTAATAGCCAGCGTCTGGGTTTGGGGACAGGAGGTTGGGTGGTCATCCGTCGAAGAGGTACCCGCGCACTATACACGGAAGGCGAGAAAAAGTGGCAACATTTGTTACAGGATTTCTACTGCCAGCAACCCTCGGCAGGGCCATCGCTATCCCTAACTAGAGATAGCCATAGTAGCGTAGGCAAAGCGGAGCGCCACGACCTACTACTTTGATAGCAAAACGCCCTTCTACTTTTCCACCTTGGACAGGAGTTGCGCAAACTTCTGTTCCCGCTCCTTCTGATCAAGCCCCTGATAGATTTCCGCGATTTGAGTAGCATTCATCGAGCAGAACTTGGGTCCGCACATGGAGCAGAATTTGGCCTCTTTGTAAAAGTCGTCCGGAAGGGTTTCATCGTGCATCGCCCGGGCGGTTTCCGGGTCGAGCGAGAGCTCGAATTGTTTCTTCCAATCGAAGAGGAAACGAGCATAGCTGAGCGCGTCGTCGCGGTCCCGAGCACCGGGACGGTGACGCGCTATGTCTGCGGCGTGCGCGGCAATCTTGTAGGCAATCACGCCCTGGCGCACATCATCAGCATTCGGCAGCCCGAGATGCTCTTTGGGGGTCACATAGCAGAGCATCGAGGCGCCGTGCCAGCCGATCATGGCCGCGCCAATGGCGCTGGTGATGTGGTCATAACCCGGGGCGATGTCTGTAACGAGCGGGCCGAGAGTATAGAAGGGGGCTTCGTAGCAAAGCTCATTTTCCTTTTTTACCTGCAGCTCGATCTGATCAAGCGGAATGTGGCCGGGTCCCTCGATCATGACTTGGACATCGTATTCCCAGGCTTTCTGGGTGAGTTCGCCCAGCACGCGCAATTCCGCAAATTGGGCTTGGTCACTCGCGTCTGCCAGGCAGCCGGGCCGCAAGCCATCGCCCAGCGAGAAACTCACATCGTGTTTCTGGAATATTCTGCAGATGGCCTCGAAGTTCTCGTACAGGAAATTCTGCTGCTTGTGAAAGCTCATCCACTGTGCCAGCAACGCACCGCCACGGCTCACGATCCCGGTGATCCGGTTGCGCACCAGCGGCAGAAACTCGCGCAGAACGCCCGCGTGAATCGTCATGTAATCGACGCCCTGCTCGGCCTGCTCTTCAATCACCTCGAGCATCAGGTTGATGTTCAGGTCCTCGGCACGCCGCACGCGAGACATGGCTTCATAGATCGGCACCGTACCGATGGGCACAGGAGAGGCGTTGATGATAGCCCGCCGGATCATCGGAATATCGCCACCGGTTGAAAGATCCATGACCGTGTCCGAACCGTAGTGAACGGCGCGATGCAGCTTCTCGAGCTCTTGGTCAACGTTTGAGGTGGTGGCGGAATTTCCGATATTGGCGTTGATCTTGCAGCAGAATGCGACTCCAATCCCCATGGGCTCAAGGCTGCGATGGTGAATGTTCGCGGGGATAATCGCGCGGCCGCGGCCGACTTCTTGGCGAACAAGTTCCGGTGAAATTTTCTCGCGCCTCCCGACGTATTCCATTTCTTCGGTAACCAGGCCCTGGCGGGCGTAATGCATCTGCGAGAAGTTGCGGACGCCACCGTTCATCGCGGCGCTGCGTTTTTCAATCCACTCATCCCTCATACCCATAAGTACCCCCGGAGGATTGAGGCGGAGTGGCTCAATCCTAAGCCCGATCATTATGTCACTCGCCATTCCATGCGGCAACTCGGAGACGGCTCTGGTTCTGATCCTGGCCCCAGAGCAGGGCGTTGCCAAGCGGCCAGGGTCAGAGTCAGAGGGCCACAGCAGTAGGGCAGTCGAGAAATCACGCGCCTTTGTTAGGCGGCGCTGGACACCGAAGAGATTTGGCGAGTCTTGATTCGCTGCAACCAGAACGTGCCGATCATTACCGCCAAGGCAAAAACGAAGAAAGAGCCGTCTTCCATGATCTTCCGGGGGCCCACCTGCTCGCTGGATCCAAAGCAACCGCAGTTGATCGAAAGGCCCAGGGCGTAGGTGCGTATCATCAGTGCGAAAAATCCGGTCATCACCAGAGTCGTCACAGCGGTTGAAAATCGAGGAGCGATTCCGCTCAATAGCCACACTCCCAAAAACAATTCGAAAGGCGGCAGGAAATGGGCCACGCGAAGAACCTGAGCCGGCGCCAGCATCTGGTAGGAATCCACCTGCATGGCGAACATGGCAAGCGAGGTCTCGATCGAATCAAATGACCAGCGCACCGGGATTTGGGGCTTCATTTTGGAATAGGAGGCAAACAGCAGGATCGCCGCCAGAGCCAGCCTACCGACCAGGACCGGAATGCGGATCCAGCGGGCCGGGGAAACGCTTCGGATTGGCTCGGCGATGGCCGTCATGACTATTGCTTGAGCAGTTGATCGAAGAACTGCTTCAGCACGGTGTAGGAAACCACTCCTTGCCCGGCCGGAAATTTCTGGCCCTTGTAGTAAATCAAGAAGGTCGGAGTGGCCTGCACAGGGATCTGGTTGCCTAGAGCGCGGTCTTGCTCGATGTAGGCATCGAAGGGGCAGGTATGGCCCCCCGGCGCCGCATTCATTTCGCAGCCGGTCATCAGTTTCTGCACGCGCTTTAGATCGGTCGGCGAGAGTGCCGCGGACATATATTTTTCAATGTTACCGGATTCGGCCCAATAGTTCTGGTTGTCATAGAGAGCCGCTTCGGCTTCGGGGAATTTTCCAATGGATGCCGCAGCGTTGGCCCAGCGCGCCGCCTCGTATCCGTACTTGTGCATCGAAAGCGGGAAATCGCGATGGACGACGTAAACCTTGCCCGCCGCAACATCGGTGTTAATCATTTGCCGGAGCGTGGTTTCATAGAAAGCCCCGCAGGAGGGGCATTCATAATCACCAAAGACTTCGAGGGTGATCGGCGCATTTTTAGAGCCGTAGGTCTTGAGCGGTGCAGCCAGTGCCTGGTCGGATTTCGCAGCAGGTCCGCTGGGAACCGGGGCTGCTGCGGCCCGGGAAAACAGAAACATGGCCGCCAGCAGTGTAAGCCCGAGCCAAGCGCCCGCTGCATGCAGCGCCGGCCGGCCCAACCCGTGACTCTGCGGTCGGTCCGCGCGCAAGAAATCTATGCCGTTTTTCAATGGCGCCTCCCGATGTCTATATAGACGATTTCGTGGGCACATTGTAACGCTAAACTTCTCCCGGCGTATCCCTTTGTCTTGCGCTTCGGTCGCGAATATATTCATTCCATCCCCCCCGGGACTTGCTGGTTGTGGAACCATGGAATCTGTGCCGAAAATCTCTTAAGCTGCTGATTATAATTACGTTACTGTTTTATGTGGGCCAACTTGACAATGATACACTCAATATGTATGATAAGGTTGTTTTAGCGGCTCAGCCTATGAACCAGGCAGAGCCAGCCGGCTGGAGGAGCAGATTTCATGAGCAAGATTATCGGCATTGACCTGGGAACGACGAACTCGGTGGTTTCGGTGATGCAGGGCGGCGAACCGGTGGTCATTCCCAACCAGGAAGGTGCACGCACGACGCCCTCGGTGGTGGCGATCACCAAGACCGGGGAGCGGCTGGTAGGCCAAGTGGCCAAGCGCCAGGCGATTACCAATCCTGAAAACACGGTCTATTCGATCAAGCGCTTTATGGGCCGACGCTACGACGAAGTGACCGAAGAAGCCAAGCGAGTTCCATACAAAGTGGTGAAGGGTCCTCACGATGACGCGCGAGTGGAAATTTCGGGCAAGCCATATAGCCCGCCCGAAATCTCGGCCATGATCCTGCAGAAGCTCAAGAGCGCCGCCGAGGATTTCCTGGGCGAGAAAGTCAGCAAGGCGGTCATCACCGTCCCGGCATATTTCAATGACAGCCAGAGGCAAGCGACCAAGCAGGCCGGCGAAATCGCCGGGCTAGAAGTGTTGCGCATCATCAACGAGCCCACGGCTGCGGCACTGGCCTACGGCCTCGATAAGAAGAAGGACGAAACGATTGCGGTGTACGACCTAGGTGGCGGGACCTTCGACATTTCGATTCTGGAGGTGGGGGAAGGCGTCGTGGAAGTCAAATCGACCAACGGCGATACCCACCTTGGCGGAGACGATATCGACCAGGTGGTCGTCGAATGCATGGTGGCCGAATTCAAGCGCGATCAGGGCATTGACGTCAGCAAAGACCGCATGGCCATTCAGCGGCTGAAGGAAGCCGCCGAAAAAGCCAAAATCGAGCTTTCGCAGCTGCAGGAAACCGAAATCAACCTGCCCTTCTTGACTGCCGATGCTTCCGGCCCCAAACACATGCAGTTGAAGCTCACGCGCGCAAAACTCGAGCAGTTGATGGAAGGTTTGCTGCAGCGGACGGTGGGTCCGGTGAAGCAGGCCATGGGCGATGCCGCGCTCACTCCGGATAAAATCGACGAAGTGGTTCTGGTCGGCGGGTCGACGCGCATTCCGCGCGTGGTTGACATCGTGAAGAACCTTTTCAATGGCAAAGAGCCGCATAAGGGCGTTAACCCCGACGAAGTGGTCGCGGTCGGCGCGGCGATTCAGGGCGGCGTGCTGGGCGGCGAAGTGAAAGACATTCTACTGCTCGACGTGACCCCGCTTTCGCTGGGCGTCGAGACCTTGGGCGGAGTGATGACCGTGCTGATCCCCCGCAACACCACGATTCCGACGCGGAAGTCCGAAGTGTTTTCGACCGCCGCGGACAACCAAACTTCGGTTGAAATCCACGTGCTGCAAGGCGAGCGGCCAGTGGCCAGCGGCAACCGTTCACTCGGGAAATTCCACTTGATTGGAATCCCTGCGGCTCCGCGCGGCATGCCGCAAATCGAAGTCACCTTCGATATCGACGCGAACGGCATCCTTAACGTGTCAGCAAAAGACACCGCGACCAGCAAGGAACAGAAGATCACGATTACCGCCTCGACCGGCCTCAGCAAGGACGAAGCCGAGCGCATGAAAAAAGAAGCCGATTCGCATGCGGCCGAGGACAAAGCGAGGCTCTCTGAAGTCGAGGCTCGCAACCGTCTTGACAACCTCATCTACCAGACCGAAAAGCTGATCAAGGAAAACCGCGAGAAGCTGGCTGAGCCGGACGTAAAAACAGCGGAAGAAGCTGTGGAAGAGGCTCGGCGCGCGCTCAACGAGGGCGGCCTCGATAAGCTGAACGCAGCGGCGGAGCCGTTGACCAAGGCCTCTCATCGCATCGCTGAATCGCTCTATAAGGCTCAGCAGAGTGCAGCGGCGCGGCGGGCGGCGCGCAACCGGGGCGGCCGGCACCGAACGGCGAAACCCCGGGAGGAGCAGCGCACGGACCGGGCAAGGCGACGTCGTCGATGCCGAATTCGTGGATGTGGACGAATCGAAGAAGCCGAACTAAGCCGATGCGCCGATCGCAGGAATCGCAAGGTGGCGGGGCCGGTTTGCCGGCCCTGAACCTTTTGAAGGCCCTGGGCCGGCAGGGTTCAGGAGAACGATGGCGACCAATGGCATCCGGCGGACTGGTCCGCCTCAGGCAGTGCAAGTCATCCGGGACGGCGTATTCATGGTGCAGGTCGGAATTTCCGGTAGTCCGAGTGCGGACTGGCGCCGGCTTTTCTACGATGCGCAGCAGGAGGTACCTCCCGATTTTCGCGCCGCGGTCGGTGGAAATCTCCGGGACGTTTCTACGATTCAAAGCCGACCCAGCTACGGTTGAGCAAAAGATTTTGGTGCTCGACCGCTGGCTGGACCGGGCGAGCCAAAAAGAGGCCAGCATGGGCGGCCGGACCGAGGTCCAGCGGCAAAAAAAAGAAGAACTCGAGCGCGAAGCCCAGGCCATCTGCGAATGGAACGCGCGTTGGGCCAAATTGTAGCGATGTAGACATGTGCGGGCCGAAGAACATATGGAAGTACGAGCCGCTCTCAGCTTCGAGCTTGGCATCACGAAGATCCAGACATGGCGACCACCACCAAACAAGATTATTACGAACTGCTGGGAGTCGCGCGCAAAGCGCCGGTTAAAGAAATCCGCGCGGCCTACCGCAAGCTGGCCCGCAAATATCATCCGGACCTGAATCCCGGCGATAAATCGGCCGAAGAAAAGTTTAAACAGATCCAGGAAGCCTACGAAGTTCTCTCCGATGCCAAGAAGCGCCAGATGTACGACCAATTTGGTTTCAATGCGCCCGGACCCGGCGGCGTGCCGCCTCCGGGTGCGGGATACGGCGGAGCTCTGCCGGAAGACATTCACTTCGATTTCGGCGGCTTCGACTTTGGAGGGAGCGGAGGCGCAGCGGGCGGGAGCACGAGCTTTCGCGATCTTTTCAGCCAGTTTTTCCGCGGCGCCAACGCAGCACAGACGGCACAGGAGCACGAGCCGGGCAGCGATCTTGAATATCAGATCGATATCACCTTTGGTGAGGCCATGCGCGGCACCGTCAAGAAGCTGAGTTTCACGCGGCTGGACGTTTGTAACGTCTGCCACGGCAGCGGCGTCGCGCCGGGCGATGAAAAAGTGTGCCCCACTTGCGGAGGAAGCGGGCAGGTCACGCAGGTCAGCGGCAAGATGCGCTTTCAGGTCACCTGCTCGCGCTGCGGCGGCAGCGGAAAACTTCATACCATGTGCCGCAATTGCGGGGGCGAAGGCCGGGTGCCGAAGGTCGAGACGCTCGATGTCCGGATTCCTCCGGGTGCGCAGACCGGCTCGCGGGTTCGCGTGGCCGGACGAGGCAATTCCGGACTGCATGGCAGCGCCGCCGGGCGATATGTATATCATTATTCAGGTTCAACCGCATCCCTTCTTCGAACGGCGAGGGGACGATCTCTACACCGTAATGCCGGTGACAGTTCCCGAAGCATCGCTCGGCGCTAAGGTGGAAGTGCCCACCATCGACGGCCGGGCTCAAGTGCGCATTCCTCCAGGCACGCAACAGTGGAAAAAAACTCCGCCTGCGTGAAAAGGGCGCTCCGTCGATACGCCAGCCGGGGAAACGCGGAGACCAGATCGTGGAAGTGCAAATCGTCGTTCCCAAGCCGGAAGACGAGCGGATTCGCAATCTGTTGAAGGAGCTCAGCAAGCTCGACCCGGAAGATCCGCGTCGCGAAATTTTCTCCCGTGCTTCGTTATAACCAGCGTAAGCCAGGTGTGCAGCAGATAAGATCGCCGGGAGGCAGGAGACGCCGATGACACCACGGCCCAGAAAAAAGGCGAAAGCGGGCTACATGATCAGCGCCGTCGCCGAGTTGTATCAACTGCATCCGCAGACGCTGCGTCTCTATGAACGCGTCGGCCTGCTTAAACCTTCCCGCTCCCAGGGAAATACGCGCCTGTATACCGACTCGGACCTGGAACGGCTGGAAATCATCCTGAATTTGACGCGCGAGCTGGGCGTAAATCTCGCGGGTATTGAGATCATTCTGAACATGCGCGACAAAATGGCGGAGATGCAATCGCAAATGGAAGCCTTCATAAGATTCGTGCGCACTGAAGTTGCCCGTAATTTCAATGCTCCCGACCAGCGCTCCGCGCGCAACGCCATCGTGCGCACGATGCCTCGCCATCCGATTCGGGTGGAAAAGGTGACCGGCCGATAACCGCCCCGTCTCGGGCTGGGATGTGGGCGAGTGATCCCGGCTGCCATTTGCTGGCCGCAAGACGCAAGTTCTCATCTCTTGTGTGCCTCCCCCCAGAGTTGTTTCCAGCATAGACTCGTGCACGCGGCGGATCCTGTGCTTGCACGAGAAGGAGTCGCGCTTATGCTTTCCGCATGGCACGACCGGATTGCCCTGTTTGCGAAGGTAGCGGCTGGAAAGTGGTCGAGCGGGCGATCGATCGCGCGCAGGCCCCGGCGGAACGAGATCCGCTCGATGCCCCCGCCGGCGAACCTAGGATCGTGTGGGCCGTCCCTTGCGATTGCACGGTCGGAAATCGCTCCGAACGCTCCGTGGCACGAGCCCGCATCCCGGAACGTTATCGCCACTGCGACTTCGACAATTTTGAAACCGACAACGATATCGAACAGGTTTCCCGCGAGCAACTTGAGAATTGGAACCGCAGCCTGGCCCAAGCAAAACTGACCGTCCAGCGTTTCGCCGCGGAATTTCCGGTCGGCTCAGATCACGGCTTGCTGCTGATGGGCCCGTGCGGCGTGGGAAAAACGCATCTGGCCGTTTCCGCCCTGAAAGCAATCGTTCAGCGTGGTCACGGGGGACTGTTTTACGACTATCGCGAACTATTGAAGGAGATACAGGATAGTTACAATGCGCTCAATCAGGCCACGGAAATGAGCGTACTCGAACCGGTACTCAGTACCGAACTGCTGGTGCTCGACGATGTTGGATCGAGCAAGCCGTCACCTTGGGCGCTCGAGACCGTTGGTCACATGCTGAACACCCGCTATAACGAGAAGCGCATCACGATTCTCACCACCAATTTCCTGGATACCGACGTCGCGGTCCGCGGGGCCGGGCCCGGCGCACCCCCGGTCGCCGGAATACGTGCGCCAACGTTCGAAGACACGCTGACCGAACGAGTTGGCAAGCGCATCCGTTCCCGCCTTTATGAAATGTGCCGCACCATCGAAATTTTTGCCCCCGATTACCGCAAGGAGATCCGCAACATCAGCCGTTCCGGCGTACGGCTCCGTCGGCGCTGACCCGCATGTGGATGGCTTATCAGCCGCATAGAAACGTAGCGGCGATGCGGTTTGCTTCCTGTGAGTTACGCAGCTAGAATCAGTTTCAGTTCTCCGACCTCCCAGGCCTAAGGGAGAGAAATCTTAGGGCCTTTGAGGCGACGCCCCAGTGGACCGGGGCTGAGGGTTCAGGCGGAAACGCCTGCTCCTCCCGTTTGGAAAGGGGAATCCCGACCGACCGGCAGTACCGGCGGACACGGGAATTGCCTGAATCCACACGTGGATTCGGGCGCTTTTATTTTTGGGCCCAGTGCCGGCCCCGTTTCCCAGGGTCGGTTTTTCGGGGCGCGGACATCTAAGATTCATATATGCCTCTTACCGACAAGTTCGGCCGTCAAATCACCGACCTGCGCGTCTCGGTTACCGACCGCTGCAACTTTCGTTGTGTCTATTGCCGCTCCGCCGACCCCGAAAAGCACATGCCGGCTCACAATCTGCTGGCTTGGGAGGAGTACGAACGTCTGGTAGGGATCCTTGTTGGCATGGGCATCCAGAAGGTTCGCGTGACGGGAGGAGAACCGCTGGTGCGTCCCGGGGTCGAGGACTTCCTTGCCCGGCTGAAAGTTCTTGGGGTGCAAGACCTTTCGATGACGACCAACGGTTACATGCTGGCCGCGCGCTGCGACCGCCTGGTGGCCGCGGGCCTGGGACGGATCAACATCAGCCTCGATTCGCTCGACCGCGGACGGTTTGAGCGCATTACCCGCACCAAGACTTTTGACGACGTCATCGCAGGCATCGACGCGGCGCAAGCCTCGCCGCTGCGGCCGGTGAAAGTAAACGCGGTGCTGGTGCGCGGAATCAATGACGATGAGGTGGAAGCGTTTGCCGAATTCGCCCGCGACCGTGATTTGATCATGCGCTTCATTGAGTTCATGCCTCTTGATGCCGATCATAGCTGGACGCGCGACATGGTGGTCAGCGCAGCGGAAACCTATACCCGCATCAGCGCTCGCTGGCCGCTGCTTCCGGTGATGCACGAGCCCAGCGAGACCGCGCGAAAATATCGGTTTGCGGACGGCCGCGGGCAAATCGGCTTAATCGCCCCTGTGACGCAGCCGTTCTGCGGGCATTGCTCACGGCTCCGCCTCACCGCCGATGGTAAATTGCGCACCTGCCTTTTCAGCAAGACTGATCACGACATCAAATCCTGGCTGCGCAGCGGCGCGACGGACCGCGAGATTGGCGATGAGATTGTCTCGATCGTCAGCCAGAAGGAAAAAGGCCACCGCATCAATGAGCCCGACTTTGTCCCTCCCTCCCGCACCATGGTTTACATCGGTGGATAGGCCTATATCGCCAAAGTGAAATTCGGTTTACTATTTCGAGCTAAGGACGCGAGGAATTTGATGATCCTCGCCACCGTGTCGCTCGCCGGGAGCAATGGCCATGGCCGATGAGGAATCCAAACTATTTTCGTTGACCGAAGCAGAACGCCTCCGGTCGCAGATCGAGCCTGTGCTGATTGAGGCCATGGATGTTAGACGGAAATTGGGTGAACTCGACGAGCAGCTGAGTGCCCTCGCCGAGAAAATCCAACGTTCGGGAGGACTTCTGGTTTCTTATGAGAAAACCGCGCGGGTGCGCATCGAACGGAATCGCTTGGAAGAATCCCTGCGGACCGCCATCGAGAGGATTCACTCAACCGGATGCCTGGTGAAGGACCTGGACATCGGGCTGCTCGATTTTCCGTCGCGCCTCAATAATGAGGAAGTCTATCTTTGCTGGCGGCTCGGAGAGGATCGCATCCGCTTCTACCACCGGCAGGATGAGGGATTCTCCGGACGCAAACCGATCGACCCGCGGGACGCTGATTATCAGAATCCGATTCAATAAAATCATCCCCAAGGACGGCCTTGACCCAATCCACCAGCAATCGGCTGAAGAATTCCGCAAGCCCATACCTGAGATCCGCCGCACATCAGCCGATCGACTGGTACGAATGGGGCCAAGAAGCTTTCGATAAAGCGCGATCGGAAGGCAAACCAGTGCTGCTCGACATCGGCGCGGTATGGTGCCATTGGTGCCACGTGATCGACCGCGAAAGCTATGAAAATCCCGAAATAGCCGCCATCGTTAACCAACTTTTCGTTCCTGTTAAAGTGGATCGGGACGAGCGCCCCGACGTCGATGCGCGCTACCAATCCGCGATCAGCGCAATTTCGGGGCAAGGCGGCTGGCCGCTCACCGGTTTTCTGACGCCGGACGGTAAACCATTCTACGGCGGCACCTACTTCCCCCCGGACGATTCCATGGGGCGCCCGGGCTTCAAGCGCATCCTTTTATCGGTTTCCGAAGCATTCACAACGCGCCGACCAGAAGTGGATAGCTCGGCCAAGGCACTCGAAGAAGCCGTGGCCAAAGCGGAGGTTTTTCAAGGTGCTCGCGGAGATTTCGATGCCGAAGTCGTCGACACCGTGGTCGAATCAGCGCTCAAGCAATTCGATGAAGCCCACGGCGGTTTTGGCCACGCACCGAAATTTCCGCATTCCTCGGTCATCGACCTGCTTCTTGAACGGCAGATAGGGTCCGACGGAGCGCAATTGAGACTGGTGGTTGAGAAAACCCTGACCGGCATGGCGGCCGGCGGATTCCAGGACCAAATTGGCGGCGGATTCCATCGCTACTCGGTCGACGAGCGCTGGTGCGTACCGCATTTTGAAAAGATGTCCTACGACAATTCCGAGCTGCTGAAAAATTACCTTCACGGCTATCAATCGCTGCGGCTGCCGCAATACCGGAGAGTCGCCGAGGGCCTGATCGCCTGGGTGGGGGAAGTTCTGTCGGATCAAGAACGCGGCGGGTTTTACTCGAGCCAAGATGCCGATCAGACGCTCGAGGACGACGGAGATTACTTTACCTGGACGCAAGCTGAATTGCGCGCGGCGCTCACGGAGCGAGAGGCGCAAGTCGCCGAGCTCTACTACGATGTCCAGGCCCGCGGCGAGATGCATCACAATTCCGAGAAAAATGTCCTGTGGATCAGACAGCCGATCGAAGCCATTGGCCAGACATTGAAGCTAGGCGAATCCGAAACCAGCGGCTTGCTGGCTGCTGCCCAAAGCAAGCTGCTCGCGGTTCGGCGGCAGCGGCGCCCGACTCCCGCGATCGACCAGACGCTTTACGTCGGCTGGAACGCGATGTTTATCTCGGCCTACCTGGAGGCCGCGCGTGTCCTGGACCGCCAGGATTGCCGCGAATTCGCGTTGAAAACACTCGATCGTCTTGTCGGCAAAGCATGGGACCCCGCAAAGGGTTTTCTGCACCGCATCGGTGGGCCGCATCTGGAAGGGTCGCTTGACGACCAGGTTTTCGCTATCGCCGCGCTGCTGGACGCGTGGGAGGCAACGCTTGATCCGCGCTATTGCCAGATTGCCGAGGGCGCCATGCGTCTGACGGTCGCACGCTTTGGCGATCCCGACGGGGGCGGTTTCTTCGACCGTGCGAAAGACGCCGCGCCCCTGGGAGGACTAGAGGTTCGCCGCAAGCCGCTGCAGGATTCGCCCACCCCGGCGGGTAACTCGGTCGCCGCAATCGTTCTGGACCGCCTCTACGCTCTCACCGGCGAAAAGCTGTATCGCGACTGGGCGGAGAAAACGCTCGAAGCTTTCGCAGTGCTCGCGCCCAAATACGGACTGTTCGCGGCGACCTACGGATTGGCCGCTCTGCTTCACGCCCGGCATCCGTTGCAGGTAGTGGTCGCAGGCGCTGCCAACGATCCCGCCGCTGCAGCACTGGAAACGGCCGCTGCTGAAATCTTCCGCTTCGGCAAGATCATCCTGCGACTGACTCCAGAGAAGCTCGCCGCGGGCCAACTGCCCGTGGCTCTCCGCCAGACGCTGTCCCAGCTGAACGCCGCAACGCCTCAGGCATTCGTTTGTGTCGAGACGACATGCCGCCCGCCCGTCGCCGACCCCGCAGGGCTGAGGGCGCTGCTCTCAGAAATTGCGACCGATCGCAACTAGACCGAACTGCTCAATCCCGATCCGAACTGCAGGGTTCCATATCTGGGCGCCAATCGCCAAAATAGACCGCTGGAGCCTCTTGTGCCTGGTGTGCCTGGAGACTTCCTTGACTTAGCTTGATCCCTCCCACTAGACTTGGGGTGTTCTTAATAGAGGTGCGGAGGCCATTACTAGCGAGGTCGAAACTTCGGGCAGCTCCGAAGACCGTCGCGAAAGGGGCTTTTGAGACTCCGCCGAAACCGGGCGCGGTAGCTGCTGCCGCGGCGGTTGGGGAATGGGCCTAAGGCTTATTCACTGTCATCCGTGGTAAAGCGGATGGAGCGCTATTGAGAGGCGAAGATACTCGTCGCTGGATCAGCGACTCCTTCCTTCTCGTTCCCGCGCCATTGCTTCGATCCTGACATGATCGGGTACCGTCTTGGGCTTTTCAGGAGCTTCTGCCAGCCGTGAACGTAATCGAGCTAACCCGAGTGCTCGTCGATATCGAGTCGATCAGCGACAACGAGGGAGAGGTGGGGTCTTTTCTGCACGCGCACTTGTCGAAACTCTCCGCCGCTTCGGGCGGCCGCGTGGAACAGATGGAAGCTGGCCCGGGACGATTTAACGTTTTCGCGGCCTGGGGGAAACCCCTCGTCACTTTATCCACACATATGGATACCGTGCCGCCGTTTTTTGCGTCGCGCGAAGATGCCGACTATGTGTGGGGCCGCGGCTCGTGTGATGCGAAAGGCATCCTTGCGTCCATGGTAGGGGCGGCCGAAACATTGCTGGCCTCGGGAGCGAGCAATTTCGGGCTGCTCTTCGTGGTGGGAGAGGAGCGCAACAGCGCCGGCGCGATCCGCGCGTCGAAATCGCCGCGCGGATCACGCTACCTGATCAACGGCGAACCCACCGAGAACAAATTGGCACTGGCCTCGAAGGGAGCACTGCGGTTCGAGGTGGTCGCGCGAGGACGACTCGCGCACTCGGCCTATCCTGAATTGGGCGAATCAGCCATTGAGAAGTTGCTGGAGGCCTTAGCGGCGCTGCGAACCGTGCCGCTGCCGCACGATGAGCTTTTGGGCGCTGGCACGATGAATATCGGGACAATTGCCGGAGGGCGCGCACCGAATGTCATCCCCGATTGGGCGAGCGCAGAGATTCTGGTTCGCCTGGTGGGCGACCCAGCGGGCATTCGCGAATCTTTTGCCGCGGCCGTGGGCAAGCTTGCCGAATTGAACGAAGTGCTGTGCATTCCGGCAATCAAGTTCGAACGGGTCGACGGCTTTCCCACCACGGTTGTGTCCTACACGACCGATGTGCCCATGTTCGGGGGCGCCTGGGGCCAGCCGCTGCTTCTGGGGCCCGGCAGCATCCAGGTGGCGCACACCTCCGAGGAGAGAGTCGCCAAGAAGGAACTTTCCTTGGCAGTGGGCCTGTATGCCGACGCCGTCCGACGCTTGCAGGCGACGTGCTGAAGCCTTGGGCACGCGCATTGAAAATGCCCAGAGATTGCGGCGCTTTCCAAAGCGCATAGCAGGAAAAGGAAAAGCTCAGGCAATGATCGTAATGAAATTCGGAGGCAGTTCCCTGGAATCTAGCGCGGCCATCGCGCGGGTGGCCGGCATCGTGCGCTCGCGCTTGGCCAAGCATCCGCTCGTCGTGGTTTCGGCCATGGGCAAAACCACCAATGCGCTGCTGGCCATGGCGTCTGATGCCGCACAGGGCAAGCGCGACGAAGCATTCAGCCGGCTGCGGGCGCTGGAAGGATTTCACCGGCGCGAATCGCTGGCGCTGGTTTCGGCTGCCCATCACCTCGAGCTCCATGCTGTTCTGAGCGATCATTTTCGCGACCTCCAGGAAATCGTCGAAGGCCTTTGCTCGATCCGGGAGCTTACGCCGCGTTCCCTCGACGCGGTCGCGAGCTTTGGAGAACGCCTGTCGAGCCGCCTGGTCACGCTGGCGTTCGAAAGCCAAGGCATCCCGAGCGTGCACCTTGATTCGCGCAACGTGATGGTCACCGACTCGCGGTACACCATGGCCTCCCCGATCATCGCAGAGACCTATGCGCGCGCGGCGGCGGCGATCGACGATATCGGCGAAGATCGAGTTGTCGTAATGGGTGGTTTTATTGCCGCCACGCAGGATGGTGTAACCACCACGCTCGGGCGCGGCGGCTCGGATTTCTCCGCGTCTCTGGTCGCTGCGGCAATCCATGCCCAGGAAATTGAAATTTGGACTGACGTGGATGGCGTTCTCACCTGCGATCCGACGCTGGTTCCCGACGCGCACCCGGTGAAAACAATCTCCTTCGACGAGGCCGCCGAGCTGGCCTACTTCGGTGCCAAGGTGTTGCATCCGGCGACGATTCTACCCGCCAAGGAGCAGAACATTCCGGTTTGGATTCTCAATTCGCGCCGCCCGGAAGCGCCCGGTACCAAAATCGTCGCTGAAGCGGTTCCCTGCGGCAATATCCTGAAGTCGGTCGCTTGCAAAAAGGGAATTACGGTCGTGAACATCCGTTCGACGCGCATGTTAGGGGCGCACGGTTTTCTCCGCCGGATCTTCGAAGCCTTCGATCGCTTTGAGACCTCCGTGGACATGGTCTCCACCTCCGAGGTGAGCGTTTCGCTTACGGTTGACAACGACGCGCGCCTCCCCGACATCTGCGCGGAACTCGATCCATTCACCGAGGTCTCTATCGAACGGGACCGGGCGATTCTCTGCGCCGTAGGCGATAGAATACGGGAGACTCCCGGCGTTGCCGCGCGCGTGCTGGGTGCGCTGAAATGCGTGAACGTGCGGATGATTTCGCAGGGAGCGTCACTGCTCAATCTGGGAGTGGTGATAGCCTCCGAGGATTTGAACCAGGCGGCGGCCGCCGTGCACCGCGAATTCTTCACCGAACGCGACCCAGCAGTTTTCGGCTGATGCCGGCCCGGGAGGTTGGAAGACGGGTGGCTCATGGCAAGCGTGGCCGCGAGGGTTTTGTTTTGAGAGTCTAGGTGGCAGGTGATATGAATCTGGCAATCGTCGGATACGGTAAGATGGGACGCATCATTGAACGTCTCGCACCTGAATATGGCTTCGAGGTAAGGTTGCGTCTGGATATCGACAACAACGCCGACTTCGAAGGTCTCAGCGCGGCGAATTTTCGCGGCATCGAGGTGGCGGTCGAATTCTCAACCCCTGGCACCACCCTTGAAAACATTCGGCGCCTCGCAAGGCTCGGCGTCAACGTCGTAGTGGGCACCACCGGCTGGTTCGATCAGATGGAGACGGCCCGCACGGCGGTTGATCAAGCGGGCACCGGCCTGGTCTGGAGTGCGAATTTCTCTGTGGGCATGAGTGTCTTTTCGCAGTTGGTCTCCGAAGCGGCGCGATTGCTGGCACATCAACCGGAATATGGAGCGTGGGGGTGGGAAATTCACCACCTAACAAAGAAGGACGCCCCCTCGGGCACGATGCTGGCCCTGGTTGAGACGATGAAGCGCAGCGGCTACGGCAAGCCCATCGACGTAACCGCGAGCCGCGCCGGAACACACTCCGGTACCCATGAGATCGGCTTCGATTCCGCCGCGGATACGATTACGATTCGGCATACGGCGCGAAGCCGCGATGGTTTCGCGCGTGGAGCATTGCGTGCGGCCCGGTGGCTGGTCGGGAAAAAGGGTTTCTACGATTTTCGGGCGATCGTCAACGAACTGGAATAAA
The DNA here is from genome assembly GCA_963718485.1 of uncultured Acidobacteriota bacterium. Lineage (GTDB taxonomy): Bacteria > Acidobacteriota > Terriglobia > Acidiferrales > UBA7541 > Palsa-295. The sequence continues at coordinate 19,508 of CAVQZU010000115.1, read as the reverse complement.
ATCGGCATTCGGCCTGAATTTTGACATCTGGCAAGGAGACGGCAAATGTTCACAGGATGCGGAACAGCGCTGGTCACACCTTTTCGGCAGGACCTCTCTCTGGATGAAGAAGCAGTGCGCCGGCTTGCGCGGCGGCAAATCGACGGCGGGATCGATTTTCTGGTGCCCTGCGGCACCACGGCGAAAGCCCCACGCTATCGCAGGCCGAACAGCGGCGCGTGGTTGAGATCACCGATGAGGAAGCGCGCGGCAAGGTGCCGGTGCTGGCCGGCGCCGGCGGTAACAACACGACGCACGTAATCGAGCTGGCGCGCGAATTCAAAGAGATGGGCGCGGACGGAATTCTTTCCGTCAGCCCGTATTACAACAAGCCGACGCAGGAAGGTCTGTATCAGCATTTCAAAGCCATTGCCGAAGCCGTATCGCTGCCGATCATTCTCTACAACATTCCGGGGCGGACCGGCGTGAATATTGAACCCGCCACTGTCAAGCGCCTCGCGGAAATCGACAACATCGTCGGCGTGAAAGAAGCCTCGGGCAATATTTCGCAGATGGCTGTGCTGCTCGACATGGTGCCCGAAGAATTTCTCGTGCTCTCGGGAGACGACGGCGTCACGCTTCCGCTGATGGCGCTCGGCGGCCGCGGGCTCATCTCCGTGGTCTCGAACGAAATTCCGGGCGAGATGACGCGCCTGGTACAGCTGGCGCTCGCCAACGATTTCGCGGCAGCCCGCGAAATCCAGCGCCGCTATTTCCGACTGATGGAAGTCAACTTCGTCGAAACGAACCCCACTCCGGTAAAAGCCGGCATGGCGCTTGATGGGACTCTGCGAGCCTGTTTGCCGGCTTCCGCTGGTTTCGGTGCAAGCCGGAGAATCTCACAAAAATTCGCGGTGTGCTTGAATCCCTGAGCCTGGTCCAGCAGGTTTATGCTGCACGCTGAAATCGAGCGCTTGTTCGACGAAAACCCGGCGAGTACACCCCGGCACAGCTCGATTTATTCCAACAATTCAAGGACGCCCTGAATTCCGGCAAGATTCGCGCGGCCGAGCCGGATCCCTGCTCGAAAACCCGCTGGCGCGTGAATCCCTGGGTAAAAAAGGGAATCCTTCTGGGGTTTCGCATGGGAGTTACCGTCGATATGTCGGTCGATGCGACGCGGCAGCCTTTTTTTGACAAGGCTACCTATCCGGTGAAAAGCTTTAGCGCGGCGTCCGGGGTGCGCATCGTACCGGGTGGCTCGAGCATTCGCGACGGCGTTTACATTGCCAAGGGCGTTACCTGCATGCCCCCGATGTACATCAACGTGGGCGCCTACGTTGACGAAGGCACCATGGTCGATTCCCACGCGCTGGTGGGCAGTTGCGCGCAGATAGGAAAGAAGTGCCACATCTCCGCCGCCGCGCAAATTGGCGGGGTGCTCGAACCGATTGGCGCGCTGCCGGTGATCGTTGAGGACGAAGTGCTGGTGGGCGGAAATTCGGGCCTATACGAGGGTACGGTGGTCAAAAAGCGCGCGGTTCTGGGGAGTGGGACGATTCTGAATCGGTCCACGCCCGTCTATGATGTGGTTACCGGGAAGGTTCATACCGCATCGGAGGACGAGCCCCTGGTGATTCCGGAAAACGCGGTGGTGGTCGCCGGGTCGCGGGCCATCTCCCAAGGGCGGGGCAGGGAGTGGAACCTTTCCCTCTACACGCCCGTCATCGTGAAATACCGCGACGCGAAGACCGATGCCAAGGTTCAACTCGAAGATCTGCTGCGTTAAACCAAAATTATCGCACCGCCTCTTTATCCGTCGCGATCGGTGGTGCGCGGCGAGGTGTTTCCGACAATAAAGACGCCCAGGCAGATCACCGCAACACCAGCCCACTGCATTGGTTTAACGACCTCATGCAGGAGAAAGACGCTCAGTAGGGCGACCACCGCGTAGGAAACCGATGTGGCCGGTTGCACGAAGCTGTAGTCGGCCCAGGACAAAACCAGCATGTAGGCCACAAAGAAGGCCAGCAGCGAGGAAATTCCCAGCCAGATCGTGGGCGTCGTAAATGCGCGCCAGAAGAAATTGATGAGCGCGGACGGCGACCAGCCGGCCATTTCCCCCACGCCCTTCATGCCCTTGCCTACCAGCACGTTTCCAAGAGGGCCGAGAATGACTACGATGCCGACCAAAATGTAGGTCTTAATGTGAAGGCTATGCCGTGTCTTCATTGGAATGCAGCTTTTCCCGCCGCGCCTTGCACCTGGCAAGCATACCAAAAGACCCCACCGATTTCTGCAAAACGGATGCTGAAAAGCTTGGCGAAGGTGCCATGATATCCGCGTATGGAACCTTCCACCAGACCCGGGGGCTTTACTGGACTGTGCGTCCTTTCCCTGGAGAGCCGGCGCGCCGCTGAAATGGCCAAACTGATCGCCCATTATGGAGGCGATCCGATTGTCGCTCCTTCCATGCGCGAAGTTCCGCTGGAATCCAACACCGAGGCCATGGCATTTGCCCGCACCCTGGCAGAGCGCGGCTTCGATATGGTCATTTTTTTGACCGGCGTGGGTACCCGGGCGCTGACGCGCGTCGTCGAAACGGTCTATCCACGCCAACAATTCGTTGCTTTGCTTCAAGGGATACCGGTGATTGCGCGGGGTCCCAAGCCCTTGGCCGCTTTGAAGGAACTGGGCGTTCCGGCGGCGCTGTCGGTGCCGGAACCAAACACCTGGCGCGATCTTCTCCGCTCGCTCGATGAACGGTCGCACGAGCTTCCCTTGAACAATCGCCGCGTCGCGCTGCAGGAATATGGGGCCGCGAATGCCGAACTGCTCCGGGGATTGACGGAACGGGGAGCACGGGTCACGCGGGTGCCTGTCTATCAATGGGCGCTTCCCGAGGATGTTGCTCCGCTCCGCGCGGCCATCCAAAAAATCGCGCGGGGCGAAGTCGACGTAGTTCTTTTCACCACATCGATTCAGGTGGTCCACCTGATGCAGGTTGCCGAAGAGATGAACCTAGGGGATGCGGTGCGGCAAGGGCTCGCGCAGTTGATGATCGGCTCGATCGGGCCGGTAACCTCCGAAGCATTGCGGGAACATGGCATGGTCCCAGACTTTGAGCCCAGCCATCCTAAAATGGGCTTTTTGGCCAAAGAAGCTGCCGAACGCGCCAGGAGCTATCTGGCCAACAGAGGCAAGAGAAATTGAAAGCCAACCGCTTTGGCTTCCCTTTCGGCGCTCGCCTAGGCACATTCCTACAGATCGGTATTTCAGTTGAGGCGGCAATCGCTGGGGATCGAACTGTGTGGTCGCAATCAGCAGCGGCTTTTGATCGGCGATGGATAGAGAAAGAGCGGCCAGGTGTCGTGGAGGTGTGGGGTGGGAATGTCACCTGGCCGCTGAACCATGCAGAAGTCTAGCAAGGCAGCGCGGTTTTGCGTTCGTCGAAGATTCAATAGGTCCTATCGGGATTTTCAATGGTCTTGCGGCGGGCGACGATTCCTAGACCCTTCGCGAAGTTCGTTTTCGCCGGCGAAGAAACTCCTCAAACGAAGATGCGCTCGCCAATCGGTGCAAGAGTTCTTTGCGGCGGGCGGGCGCGATTCCGCGCGAGAACAGTCGCTGCCGCGTTTTTCCAAGTTCCTCGATCCACAACTGGTATTCGCTGCCAAACTGTTGTTCGAGTTGCTTTCTGAGCCGCTGAGCCAACGCGGGACTTTGCCCACCGCTTGAAATGGCGATCTGCAGCGCGCCTCGCCGCACCACAGCGCCGTAGTAGAAATCGCAATGCACGGGATCGTCCACGACATTGCAGAGAACTTTCTTGCCCCGGGCCAGCCTGTAGATTCGTTCCTGCAGCCCGGGGGACGAAGTTGCCGCAATAACCAGAAATGCACCCGAAAGATCGGCCTCCCGAAACTTGCGTGCTTGCCAGCGAATCTTACCGCGGTGATGCCAGGCTTGAATGCGGTCGGTGGCTCTCGGCGCGAGCACGCATACCTTGGCGCCGGCCCTAAGCAATCCGCGGATCTTCTCTTCCGCAATGGGGCCGGCGCCGACGACCACACATCGTCGGCCTGCGATTTTCAAGAACGCCGGAAATAAATTTACAGGAGCCATGATTCACCGGGCGGTCCTATCGCAGCCCTCACCGGCTGGCGACCCTGTCGCAAGCGGCTTCGCTCCGTAGCTGACGGCGACGCTCACCAGGCTCCCTTAGGCGGTTTGCCTACTAGCAGCTCCGGGTTGGCGCCTTTTCGAGGAATAAACTTCTGCGCGCGGCCGGCCTCCACTTCCGAGACGTAGAGGTTTGCTTCCTGATCGACGCTCATCTCATGGACCCCCCAGAGCGAGCCGGGCCAGTCGCCCAAGGTGCCCCAGGAATACAGAAAGTGCCCGTTCAAATCATATTCCAATATCTTGGAGGTAGAGGCGTCTGCGGCCCAAAGATGCCGGTCGGCGGACATATAAAGAAAGTAAACCGAGGACACCGGACCGTAGGACCACTGATCGATGAATTTCCCGTTCTCATCAAACACCTGAGCCCTGCGGTTCTCCCGATCGTTCACATACACTCGCCTGGTAACCGGATCGACGGCGACGCCGTGCACCGTGTTGAAATATCCCGGACGGGTCTCGTTTGGCGGATTTCCTTTTTGCCCCCACGACAGCAAGTACTTCCCGTTCTTATCGAACTTCACAACGCGGGTATTGACGTAGCCATCAGCTAAAAACATCGTCCCGTCGGGCAACCATGCCAGGAAGGTCGGCCGGCCCAAATGGGTTTCATCGTCGCCTGGCACATTCGGAGTTCCGATGGTTTGGAGCAGTTTCTCGCCGTCGTTTGAAAACTTGAAAATCGCCTGACGCTCGTCGTCTACCACCCACACGGCTTTATCCGGATCGTATGGGTTCATAAAAATCGCGTGCGGATGCTTGAAAAGTTTGTCCCACTGCGTCCAGGCCTCGATTATTTTGCCGGTCGCGTCAACGACCACCAGGCAATGTTCCCATCGTCCATCGACACCGTAGTTGCCTTTCCAGCTTTCGTCGGATCCCTCGGGACCAGGAGGACTGGAAACAGGCCCCTGACCAATGTTTCTGAACGGCAATCCACTGATTGGAAATGACAAGCTGGGCCCGAATTGCGGCAAGGGCGTGGCAGCCGGTCTCCTCAAGACCGGCACTTCCCCCCGCTGAAGGATGTACACGCGGTTCGGATTTTGCGCAAAAACCCCGTCCACCGATCCCCAGGTCCAGTTTTCGTGTCCGGGCAACTGAGACATCGGCTTTGGCCAATCGGCGGCAACCTGGTAGGGGCCGTAAATATCCTGTCCGCCTTTCTCGGTGGCCACCGCGGCGGCACGGGTGGTAGTTTTCGCTCGGCCCTCAACCGATGCCAGTCTCGAGCCGGAAACCAGCAGGACGACAGAAAGCGCAGCAGCGAGCACGAATATCATTCGTCGAATCATCGATATCCTCCGCGAAAAAATCGGCCGCCCAGCAATCGAGCTGTGGCAAGCTAATCGCGAGCCGCAGATTGAGTCAAGCGGATTAAAATGATTGCGGCCCGCGATTTCGGGCCGTCTGCCTGGCCGCTATGGGGTTTGGCGCTGAGCAGTGAAACGGGGGAAATCATGGCATCCCAATATCTACTGAAAACCGAGCCGTCCGCATATTCATTCGATGATTTGAACCGCGATGAAGAAACCGTCTGGGACGGTGTGCACAATCCGGTGGCGCTTCGACATCTCCGGGAAATGAAATCGGCGGACAAGTTGATCGTCTATGAAACCGGAGATCGCAAAAGTGCCGTCGGAACGGCCACGGTGGTCAGCGTGGATCGCTCAGACCCCCAAAACCCGCAGGTGAAGATCCGGGCCGGCAAGCGTCTGGCGAAACCTTGGACGCTCGCGGAAATAAAAGCCAGCTCAGTTTTCGCGGATTCTCCGCTGGTCCGCCAGGGACGCCTTTCAGTCGTGCCTCTCACCGTTGAACAGTACCAGCTGTTAACCGGCCGCTGATCTTCTGCATCCGGGACCGCTCGCTGGCTCGTATCCAGAATTGAGAATTAACTCTGGATGGTGGTGGTGCGGGCTAGGACTTCGCGAACCTTGGCCGCCAAATCGTCGGGACCAAAGGGTTTTTCGATAAATTCGGTGCCGGGGTTGAGAACTCCGATGTTGATGGCGGCATCTTCGGTATAGGCCGACATGTAAAGTACCTTCAGGTCGGGACGCACCTCGGTCAAGCGGCCCACCAATTCGCGGCCTTTCATTCCCGGCATGAGAACATCTGTCAGCACCAAATCGACCTCATCCTTCTGCGTTCCCATGATTTCGATGGCGTTGGCCGCGCTTCGCGCCTCAATCACGGTGTAGCCGTGGATTTTCAGGAATTCCCGCGTCATTCGCCGAACAGCATCGTCATCTTCGACCACGAGGATGGTCTCAGCGCCCCGGGCCGGCTTCGGCGTAGCCACGGGTGCTTCGATCACCTCGGCCGGTTCTTCGACGCGCGGAAGATAGATCTGAAATGTCGTGCCTTCGCCCACTTTGCTTGAGACGGCAATGCAGCCTCCACTCTGCCTCACCGTGCCGTACACGGTCGCCAATCCAAGCCCGGTACCCTTGGTGCGATCCTTGGTGGTAAAGAATGGCTCAAAGATGTGCGACAAGACATCCTCGTCCATCCCGTGCCCGGTGTCGTGCACCGCCAGCATTACGTGCGGCCCGCTTTGAGCACCGGGATGCCGCTGCGTCCAGGCTTCATCAAGTTCGGTGTTGGCGGTCTGAATCATGAGTTCGCCGCCTTCGACCATGGCATCGCGAGCGTTGAACACCAGGTTCATAATGACCTGTTCCATCTGCGCCGCGTCAGCCTTTACCCGGCCCAGTTCCGGGTCTAGATCCATGACCAGCCGGATGTCTTCGCCGATTACCGGTGGCAACAAATCCTTCACCTGACTAACCAGGCTGTTCAGGTCGAAAACGCGAAGTTGCAGGACCTGTTTCCGGCTGAATGCCAAGAGCCGCCGCGTTAGCGATGCGGCGCGGTCGGTCCACCTTAGGATCTCGTTCAGTTCCCGACGCAGGGCGCCATCGGAACCCACTCGATTCAAGCAAAGAGCTGCGTGCCCGCGAATCACCATTAGCAAATTATTGAAATCGTGCGCCACTCCGCCTGCCAGGCGACCCACCGCTTCCATTTTCTGGGCTTCGCGCAACGCTTGTTCGGCTTGCTCGCGCACCGCAATCTCTTTTTTCAGCTCTTTGTTGCTGGCCGCCACCTCTTTGGCGTGCAGCCGCGCTGTTTCGGCCAGATACACGGTGAAGGCCATTAGCCCGGCCATCAAGATCCCGCCAATAAAAGCAAAGCGCGGTAGAAGGGACAACGTGTAGGAGCGAGTTTCCGCTTTGGGCCATACCTGCACTCTCCAGGCTAACTGCTGAAAATGAACATCAGCCGTTTGAGCCCATTCCGAATCCCGAGAGGCGAGCACTGCGCCCTGGCGGTAGATTTCTTCGCTGCCGTCATACACAGCGACCCAGTAACCCTGGGCCACGTTTTGAAGGATGGTGGGGATTAGATCGTTATAGCGAAACACGCCGACGATGAAGCCCGCAATCTCATCGTTTGAATAAACGGGAGCGCACACCAGAACGCCCCGGCCGCCTTCTTTCAAGTTCACAGCATGGGTCACGACGGTGCCGCGAGTCTGCTCCGCAGCGCGCAGCGCGGCAACTTGCTGAGCGTCTTTCCCGAGGTCCGCACCGAGTTCCGCTTCGTTACGGATTTGGGGCGTTACCCAGCGCACGCGGTAGGTAGGATCGACCCACTCCAGGGCTTGATAAGCGGGAAAGGCACTCATGACCAGCTTGGCGTCAAATTCCATTGCCGGGCCGTTTACCTCGGCCCGGTCCGCGCCACGCCCAGCCAAATGCTCGAGGGGCACAACTCTGGCCCTCAATTCTGATTCCATCTTGGTCTTCACAAAGATGGCTTGTTCGTTGGTCGCATTTTGAATCTCAACGCGACGGTGTCCGATGAGCAATTGCCACAAAGTAAGGGCCACCACGAACGCGATCAAGAAGAACGCGGCCGGCAGCAGCAGGCGGTCTATCACCTTCCAGGCCATTGGGCTCAAAATACTGTGGCCTTATCGGGCCATTCTAGTCAAGGTTAAATGCCTTTTGCAAAGGCTGCCGCCGCAGCGCCTAGGCGCGGTTGGTCGTCTTAAGCTCGCCGGAGTTGGGTTATTCACAGTTGTTCTCCTGCTGCCCGCTGGACTCCGTTTGCTTACTATTGTAAGCTGCGGCTACGCTGTCTCCATATCTCTAGGAAATGTACTCGGAAGAATTTAGAAATGCGCCGCCTATCGACTCGAGACGAAATCACAGAAAGAGTGCTCCTGGCATTACTCTTCGTGCTCAGCCTGCTTGCGATCGTGCTTCACTTAAAGATCTAGCTAGCTAGCCGCCCAAAAGGCCCTCGGCTGTTTGCGCGCTCGCCATAGCCAATCTCCGCCTGGCCTTCCGCCCGAGGTTCGCCGTGGAATCTCGCCGAATTTTACTGTAGTCTTTGCTCGCGGCGCTCCAAGGGGCCGGTGGTTATTATTTGGGCAATTTGATCGTTCGAATCTTGTTTCAATGCCCCTGGTTTCAACTACGATCTGGCCGGATTCCGCATCTTCTGAGGAAGGGTTTGATGTTCCAGGACCGCCGCCAATACCAGCGACTGACTCCGAGTTCGCCACAATTGGTCCTGTTGGATGAATCCAAGTACAGTCTTCTGTTTGACCTTTGTGAAGGCGGCCTGGCCGTCGAGGGACTGGCAGCGAGAAAATCGCCCGACGTGTTTTCACTCGAGTTCGATCTGCCCGCAGGCAATGGTTGCATCCAGGCAAAAGCCCAAATCGTCTGGACCAGTGACTCAGGCTATCGTACCGGGTTTCGATTTGTGGAATTGGAAGATAGCTACCGTGAACAGTTGAAGGCCTGGATATCGACCGATTTGGCCGCGCGGCTGGCCATGAACGGCGCTGAGGCTCTGCAGGCGCTCTTTTCAGAAGACCTTGCAGACGACGTCAGGCAGAAAGCCGCGGCTGATACCGTCCTCACGCGAACATCCGACAAGGCCCAGCCCAGGACCGCGCTTTTTCCATTGCCGACCGCTGCGAAATGGGAAGCTCCTGCGGGCTCGGAAAACGAGGCATTGAACGGCATAAACGGCGAGCGCACGCCCGCCTATGTGGCCGGCATTATTCTGGCTCTGGTCATGTCTTCGGTTTCCTTCCTGATGGGGTACTACTGGCGAGGTGCGCGGGTACGTTCGCGGATATCGCAGCCTTCTTCAGCTGCACCTTCTCTGAGGGCGCCGGCAGCTGCCGCTATGCCAGGCCCCGACAAGGCGAACCCCTCGCCGGCTACGGCACCCTCGATGGCCGAGCCCGGCTTCGTGCTTCAGGTGGGAGCAATGGATAAGGAAACCAATGCGGACGCCCTGTCTGCGAGTCTCCATCAGAAGAATTTTTCTGCATTTGTTTTCAAACGCGGCTCCGACCGCTTCTATCGGGTCGTGGTCGGCCCTTTCCCAGACCGAGACTCTGCTGCCAAGGTCCAGGGTGATCTGGAAACCCAGGGCTTCAAACCGCTGCTGAAACCCTGGGCCCCGGAATAGCCGGTCATCGGCTGCTCTGCGATGTTACCCTTCCCAGTAGCGATCTTGGAACTTCTGGATGCCCGGAGAACTTGAAACGCCGCGGCTCCTGTTGCGGCCTCTGGAACTAACCGATGCCGAACAGGCGCAGTTGCTGTTTCCACATTGGGAGGTCGTTCGGTACCTGAACCATCGGGTGCCCTGGCCTTATCCGGATGGCGGAGTGCAAAGCTACTACCAGGAAGTGGCGCTTCCTGCGATCAAGCGCGGCGAAGAGTGGCACTGGACCCTCCGCTTGAAGACTTCCCCCACTCGCTTGATCGGTTGTATCACCCTCATGAACCGCAAAGACAATCATCGCGGTTTTTGGCTTGGCCTGCCGTGGCACGGGCAGGGCTTGATGAGCGAAGCATGTGAGCTCGTGACCGAGTATTGGTTCAGCGAATTGCAGTTTCAGGTTCTGCGTGTCCCCAAGGCCATCGCCAACACCGCTTCGCGGCGCATTTCCGAAAAGCAAGGCATGCGGGTCATAGCGGTCAGCGAACGCGACTATGTCTGTGGCCCCCTCCCCACCGAGCTTTGGGAGATCACTGCTGCAGAATGGTATGCGCGAGGGCGCACGGCCGGGTCCCAGGTTCGACCAGAGAGGGACTAGGGAGCTGTCTTCCAAGCAACCCGAGGAAAGACTCGCTTCCAGTTTTAAGGGTCGAAATTCTTTAAGAACAAAGCGGTCTTGTGCCGCAAACCACCCTACTTTTTGAAGCGCCCAATTAGCGTTGGAATTCAACCTTCCGATTCTCGTAGTCAAACGTTATGTATCGGAATTGCCGCAGCACATCTTCGCCCAACAAGATATCGACCCCTTCCATCATGCCCTCCTGCACGAGCACCTTGGGCCTGAATTCCAGAGCTTCGGCAATCGTCAATAGCACCTCGCGTTGATGCACCCGCACGACTCCGTTCCCGGTCGTCATCTCGATAACCGGGCCCTCGGCCTTGATCACGCGGCCGGAAACAACCGTGTAGGTAGCCCCGCTGTCGATGACGCAGATGTATCGACGCTGCTCGCCGTTGATCTTACAGGGCACTCCGACCATGGCGCGGCCGGGCTCGGTCGACATCCGAACCGTCGTCACGACGCTTGTCTTCTGCGCATGGCTCGGTGGGGTCGCTAGCAGCATCAGACAGGCGAGCCGACACAGGCGCCTCACGTTCTTGCTTCTCGGGAACCTCTCGGTTCCCAGGCTTGCGATGCCGAATCCAAAAGTGTCTTGCAGAATCCCTTTCATGAGGCACCTTTCCTGGGCCATTCACGCCATGAAAGGTCGCCTAGGCGCGCGCCTATGGCAATACCAGCAGTATTAAATGTTGGTAACGAAATAAATCGCGCCGAGTCTATTACCTACGAGGGCGTCTCACGCGCCGCCGCACCGGCAGGTTTGATCCAGAATGCTAAACTTTGCCCTTGAGGCTTAGAAAATCCTAGTCTGATGGAAGCTGGCGACATGCAAGGTTCAAGCCCACCAAGGCCTGGCGTTTTTCATTTTGGAGTTTTTGAGGCCGATGCCCGCGCCGGCGAGCTCCGCAAGAGCGGCGTGCGGATCCGGATGCAGGAACAACCATTCCAAATCCTGGTCATGTTGCTTGAGCGCCCCGCCGAGGTCCTGACTCGGGAGGAAATTCGTCAAAGGTTGTGGCCCGGAGACGTGTTCGTGGATTTCGAGCACGGCGTCAACTCTGCGGTCGCCCGGCTTCGGGAGGTTCTAGGCGACTCCGCCGATAGCCCCCGCTATGTCGAAACGTTGCCACGTCGCGGGTACCGTTTTATTGCCCAGGTCAACCCAAGCCTGCCCCTGCACAGCACCCTGACGGCAGCCCACGGCATCGGAAACGGCGATGGCAGGCGCGAAGCCGTTGAGGAATTGCCTGCGGCAGCCGGGGCGTTTCAGACCCGGGAACCCGTGACGCCAGGCAGCCAACCGAGTCGTTCCTTCTCCGCCTGGAGCCGCCAGGCGGCGGTGCTCGCCTCTGTGGTTCTCCTGGTCGCCGTACTTGCTTCGATTGGATATCTCCATTCCCGATCGACACATAGCCTTACCGAAGCTGACTCGATCGTATTGGCCGATTTTGCCAATGCCACCTCCGATTCGGTCTTCGACAGTGCACTTCGTCAAGCTCTTGCCGTAAAGCTGGGGGAATCTCCATTCCTGAGCATCGTTGGCGAACCACGCATGCGCGACACTCTTCGCTTCATGGGCCGCTCGCCCGACGAGCGCTTCACTCCGGCCACCACCCGAGAGATTTGCCAGCGCCTGGGTAGCAAGGCGATGCTCACTGGGCAGGTCTCGCAACTGGCCGACCACTACTACATCTTGCTGGAAGCCTTCAGCTGCGCGAGCGGGGACTCCATCGCCCGGGCCGGCGGCGAAGCAGCCAGCAAGCCGGAAACCCTTAAAGCACTGGACGCCGCTGCAGCCGAAATCCGCCGCAAGCTCGGTGAATCACTTAGCTCCATTCAAAAATATGATGTACCGATCGAGCAGGCCACCACCACTTCGCTGGAGGCCCTGAAAGCTTTCAGCCTCGGCCAAGCCAAGCGCAACCGTGGCAACGAACTCTCCTCGATTCCGCTGTTTCAGCGAGCGATTGAGCTCGACCCAGATTTCGCCATGGCTTACGCCGTGCTCGGGCAAGTGTATGCGAACCACGAACAAGGCGCTTTAGCCGCAGATTACACCCGTAAGGCCTTTGAACGCCGGCAACGCGCGGGCGATCAGGAGCGCTTCTATATCTTGACCCATTACTACGACAACGTCACTCGGGAGCTCGATCGATCGGCTGAGACATACGAACTCTGGCAGCAAACCTATCCACGCGATGTGGTCCCGCGCATCAATCTCACCGAGATGTATCATCGGCGCGGCGAACACGAAAAAGCCCTTGCCGAGATCCTCGAAGCATTCCGCCTGGACCCGCATGCAGCCCTCATGACGTACGAGGAGTTGATTGACAGCTACATCTGCCTGGATCGTTTAGCCCAAGCCAAAGCTACCGCAGCGCAGTCTGTCGCTCACGGGTTCAGCAGCGAGGACGCACCGCTAAAGCGGTATCTTATTGCCTTCCTTGAAAACGACGCAGCCACCATGCGGGCGCTCTCGACATCCTCTGCCGCTAAACCCTCTGAAAGCGTTTTCTTGGCGCTGGAAGCCTCGGCTGCGGCCTTCTCTGGACGCCTGCGATCGGCCGAGGATCTCTTCGAGCGCGCCGAAGACACCTCGGCGCGGGACAACCCGGGAGAAAATACCGCCACCTGGCAAGCTCTCGAAGCTCTCACCGAGGCCGAATATGACCGTCCCCAGCAGGCCCGGCATTTCGCAATGATGTCGGAAGCTACCGCCAAGAACCACGACGCCGAAGTATTGGCCGCGCTCGCGCTGGCTCGTGCCGGCGATGCCCCGCACGCCCAAGCGCTCATAAGCGAGCTAGGCGAGCAATACCCTCGCGATACTCTGCTCAACAACGTCTGGCTCCCGACCATCCGCGCGCAGCTCGAACTGCTCCGTGGCAATGCCAACGGGGCTCTTCACTTTCTGGCATCCGCCGCGCCCTACGAGCTAGGCGAAACCGAGCCGCTCCCCTCACTTTTCCCGGTATTCTTGCGTGGCGAAGCTTATTTGCAGCTCCGCAATGGGAATTCCGCCGCGGCGGAATTCCAGAAAGTCCTAGACCATCCCGGAATCATGGGTGCGCTTCTTCATGGCGCGCTGGCCCGTTTAGATCAAGCCCGTGCCCGCGCGCTTAACGGCGACCTTGCAGGCAGCCGCCAGTCCTATCAGGATTTCCTCGCCCGCTGGAGGAATGCCGACCCGCAAACTCCCCTCATGCGGCAAGCGAAATCCGAGTATGCCAAACTCCCCGGCGCGAAGCTGAAATGAAAATTCAGGACAGCAGCGCGAGGTTCAATTATAATCCGCGCGAATGGAGAGAGGACGCATGGCACATGGCAATGTCGGAGACGGCGGAGGCCTGGCGTCGCGGCGCCAACTCTTAAAAACCCTGGCGGCGTTAGGAGCGGGGGCCATCCTGTCTCCCGGCCTGCGAACAATCGCGGCAGGACAGGGGCCGGAGGGGGCGAGCGAAAAACCTTCTCGAGTCGATGTTCATTTTCATGTGGTTTCGCCGGCCTATCTGAAGCGCACGGCCCGGTTCGTCGATCCCAGTCGGGGGAACGCGCGATCGGACACGACTCTAACGCGCTGGACACCGGCGCTGGCCGTCGAGGAACTCGATAAGGGCGGAATCGCGACCGGCATGCTGTCGATCGCCGTGGGGGGAGTTACCTTCGGCGATAACGAAGCGACGCGTACGCTGGTCCGCGAGGACAATGAATTTGCGGCCAAGATGGTGCGGGATTATCCCGGCCGGTTCGGGCATCTGGCGGCCCTTCCCTTGCCCAACCAGGATGCCAGTCTGAAGGAAATCGAATACGCATTCGATACCTTGAAGGCCGATGGCATTGCGCTGGTCACCGATTATGGCGACAAGTGGCCCGGTGATCCGGCATTCGCGCCGACCTTCGAGGAGCTGAATCGCCGAAAAGCGGTCGTGTTCATCCACCCGACGGCACCCACCTGCTGCGCCGAGCTCGTGCCGAACATTCCCGAGTCGTGGGTCGAGTATGACTTCGACACTGCGCGAGCGTTCAACAGCATGCTGGTCAACGGGACGTTTCCCAAATACCCCAATATACGCTTTATCTTCTCCCATTCGGGCGGCAGCCTGCCTGCTTTGTCGGGACGGTTGCAGGGCATGTTTCCGCCCAGCGTGGCAGGTGATCGAGCACCGAATGGCGTGGGCGGGGAGCTCAAGAAGTTATATTTCGACGTTTCGAATGCCACCTACCCTGCGGCTCTGGACGCTCTGTCAGACGTCGTCCCGGTTTCGCAGATGCTCTTCGGAAGCGACTACCCGTTTGTTAAAATTGCCACCACGATTGCCGGGCTGAAACAGTACGGCAAGTTTTCCATGAGCGATGTGGAGGCGATCAATCGCGGCAACGCGATGCGGTTGTTTCCACGAATTCAAGTGTAAGCACCTCAGACGGGGCCGGCGGCGGGGCACAGTGACTTGCTCTGCGAAGCCCAACCGGTGCTCGGCGCGAAATCCTCCCGCGTTTGCCTTCAAGGTTAATCGTCAGAAGCGCGATCGGCAAAAGCCGGGTTATCGAAGGTCGCTGGTGAGGAAGGCGCAGCCGCGGGCGCAGAAATCTTGCGCCGGCGCTCGTTGGTGGAATTTCTCCAGTTTACCTGGGGCATGAAAAGCGATGTATCGATGCGATCGCGGTAATCGATGGCGATGTTTACCAGAGAATCCAGCAGCGAGTCAGATAGGTAGTGAGGCTTCAGGCCCAAGTCGATCAACTTGGAATGTTTGGCGTTGTAATAGTGGGCTTCGGCCTCAACCCGAGGGTCCGGGAGGTGATCGATTTCCACGTTCAGTCCCAACTTGGCGGCAGCTGCTTGAACCATTTGCGCAAGTTCCAACACTGAAAACTGCTCGGTGAATTGGTTGTACACACGACACTCGCCCGGCGCAGCAGGGTGAAGACAGGCCAGCTCGATACAGCGCACGGTATCACGAATGTCAAGAAAACCACGCGTCTGCCCGCCCTTGCCGTATACGGTGAGCGGGTGGCCGACGGCCGCTTCGACACAAAATCGATTCAGGGCCGTGCCAAAAACCTCGTCGTAGTCGAAGCGATTGATCAGGGCTTCATCAAGTTCGGATTCATCGGTTACCGTTCCGTAGACCACCCCCTGGTTCAGATCGGTAGCCCGCAACTTCCAGGCTTTGCAGGCGAACAGGATGTTGTGGCTGTCATGCACCTTCGAGAGGTGATAGAACGAACCCGGCTGCTTTGGATACGGCAAGACGTCCTTGCGGCCGTTATGCTCAATCGTGATGTAGCCTTCTTCGATGTCGATATTCGGAGTGCCGTACTCCCCCATGGTTCCCAGCTTGATTAAGTGGCACTCGGGGTCCAATTCGCGGAGCGCGAACAGAAGGTTGAGCGTACCGACGACGTTATTTACCTGGGTAAAAGCGGCGTGCCGGCGGTCAATCATCGAGTAGGGGGCCGAACGCTGTTCGGCGAAATGGATCACCGCCTCAGGCCGAAATTCTGAAATGGTGGAGGCCAGAAACTCATAGTCGGTCACGTCGCCGACATAGAGTTCGATCACTTTTCCGGTGTGTTGGTGCCAAGCCCGAAGCCTATCGGGAAGGGGGCGGATGGGAGTGAGAGTCTGAACGCCCAGTTCGTAATCCCACTGCCGGCGGGCGAAACTGTCTATAATGGCGACTGAATGGCCCTTTTTTGACAAGTACAATGCCGTTGCCCAGCCACAATAGCCGTCGCCCCCCAGAACGGCAATCTTCATGTTCCCTCCTCCAGAGAAGTTAGATGTCCAGCTTTCCTAATGCGTTACATGCCTTCGGGAATTAACCCCGCCGGGGCAAAAAGTTCCTTCGGATTTGTTCGCTCGCCCGTTTTCTCGAAATGTTCGCAAGCCGGAGCGCAGCCCGGTAGAAGATCTAGTTTTTTTGCAAAAGCACGGTAAGGACGGGCTGCCCTCCCTATGCGGGCCCAAACGTGCTTCCCTTCTCCCACCCGGGCCGGTGGGTAAGCGATATTCGGTAACAAACGCCCATTCTAACCCCCTAACGCCCTTTCTGATCCAAAGAAGTTGGCCAGGATCCAGAATTGGGCAGTGGGTGATTTGTGACCAGCAATTTACCCCCGCTGCTGGCCACAACATCGGGTCGGTCCGGATCGAGCAAGCCTTCGATGTGCGCCATCTGCGGGCCATCGGCCACCAGGTAGAAGCGGGTCGGCTCGTGCCACAGTTGCTTAAACGCGTCGTCGTCGATGAAGACAGCGGCTGCGCCCGGAGCGTAGGAGCCGTATTCGAGATTAAAGTAACGGCCGTTTAAAAGCAGCGCGGTTTGATTGACGTAGAAGAATATCGAAGAATACGTGTAGTACTGGTCGCCCATGATCAGCCTGCCTGGCGGGGACTTGAGAATGGCGTCGGCCAGAGGCCGCGAGGAAAGAAACGGATCAAAGCGAACCATCGCCAGGCGCGCCGCCTGGAAAAACAGAACCATCATGAGCGATATGGCCAGGGCGGCGCGCGTAGCGCTCAACCGAAGGGTTCCCATGGCGCCGATCAAGAAAGCAATCCCGGCAACAGCCAGTGGCCAGCGAAGGTAGGCAAACGAGTCCAGGGTCAGATCAAGCATATGACCGAGGGCGAGGGTGTAAGCGCCGGGATGCTGAGAGAGAGCCGAGGAGATGTCTCCTGGCGTGGACAGGCGGCGGACCAGGAAGATCAGCGTGAAGCAGGCGATGGCAGCCATTGCCGCGATAACCGATAGAAGGCGAGTTCCCCGCCGCACCCACACATTTTCAACCGCCAGGGCCGAGCCACAGAGCAGCGCGAGGGCCGGATAAATGGGCATCGAATAGTATTCCTGGGTCGTCGAAAACGTGAAGAACACCAGAACAAAAAGACCCCAGCAAAGCGCCAGAAGACGGGTACGTCCAGCACGATCAGCCGGTTTAAATGAGAGCTTCGCGACCGCCGGGAAATAAACGCTCCAGGGGAACAGCCACAGCAAATGCAAGGCCCAGAAATAGAATCGAGGGACGGTGTTGTAATCGCGCGGGTAGCGCAGGTTTAGGAAGCGCAGAAGTTGTTCGTTTATGAAAAAGAACCACAGAAAGCCGTGGTATTGGCCCGGCCCGCTGTGCAGCGTAGAGGAGAAGTAGGGCGGATTCCGGAGCGCGGCCAGGATGTGCCAGGGTGCGGCGATCAGAAGCGCGATCCAGGCGCCTGTGAAGGGATGCAGGCGCTTCCAGACGCGGATCGAGAAGAGCTGACCGGTGATGGCGAGATAAATCAGAACCGTGGCCACAGGAAAAACGACGGAAACAAGACTCTTGAGGAGCAGACCGATTCCCAGGCTCACCGCCAGAATTACTGACCACCGACGGGGATGCGCTTCTTGTTCGTCAAGAGAGCGAAGAAACGCCCACATCGCCAGCGCGATGGTGGCGGTGAGCATTACGTCGGGAATCAGGATTCGTGTGAACAGGAACAAGCCAACGCAGGTCGCGATACATAAACCGGAATAGAGAGCGGCGCGCCTGCCGAAGGCCCAGGAAGCGAAGGCCGCTGTGAGCATCGCCAGGGCGATGGCAGAAAGGGCTATGGGGATACGCGCGGACCAGTCGTGGACGCCCCATAGGCGTAGGAGCCGGCGATGGCCCAATACACGAGCGGCGCCTTTTCGAGGTAGGGAACCCCGTCGAGACGAGCGGTGACCCAGTCGCCCGAGGTGAGCATGTTGCGCGCGATCTGCGCCTGCACGGCATCCACGTCGTCCATCAGCGACGGCGGAGAAACGATGCACCCCAGATACACTGCGCTCGCAAAGAGCAGGACGGCTAGGTAGAAGCCAGGACGCGTTCCGCCACCTGTCGGCTCTGAGCGGAGATCGGTGCCGTTTGAATCCGCCATCGTTTCATCCACAGAAACAGAACCATCAACCCCCAAAGGTGATACCCAAGATTGGCGCGCCGCTCCATGTGTTGGCCGACGACGGCGTCGATGGCCGCGTGGTCGAAAAGGCCCGCGTCGCCTGCGCACGCGCTAGCGATTGAATCCAGCAGTAAAGATTTGAGCGGACCGCGCAGCCACTGATGCGCGGGAATATCGAAGCCGATCTTGCTGCGCCGCAGAATCGACTCCGGCAGCTTGCCTTTCATCAGATCCTTCAGGATCACTTTCTGCCGCGAGCCTTGCATCTTGAAAGACGAAGGCAGGGTGGCCGCAAATTCCACGATGCGGTGGTCAAGCAATGGAGGGCGAACTTCCAGGGCGTGGGCCATGCTCATGCGATCCACTTTGTTCAGAATGTCGTCGGGCAGGTAATATTTTTGGTCGAACCAAAGATAGGGCGCAAAATCGTCGCCCGACGCGCGAGCCTTTCGCAAAGTATCGAGAGTACGATCAAGAGTAGCCGGAAGCTGCCAGCGTACCAGCCGTCGTTTCTGTTGGTCGGAAAAGGTCCCGTTCCAGAAGACATGCGCGCGCTCAGGCGACATCAGGCTGCCTTCGAGAAGCCGCTTCAGCTTGTATTCGAAGCTGATCTTGTCATCGACACCGGCCACGCGCGCACCCCCGCGAGCGCCAATTGCGCGAGGATCCGAGGCAGCCTGCCAATCGCCTTGGCATAGTGGTTCGCGCGGTAGGTGAGATAGCCGCCAAACAGTTCGTCGCCGCCCTCGCCGCTGAGCGTCACCGTTACTTTCGCTTTGCTCATTTTTGACAAGAACCATACCGGCAAAGCGCCGGCATCGGCATTTGGTTGGTCCGCGTAGTAGCCAAAGTCCTCAATAGCATCCCGCAGATTCACTTCCGGACTCAGATCGAGTTGCTCGTGGTCGGTGCCGTATTGCGCGACCACCTGCCGAATGTAATCGCTTTCATCAAAGCTGCGGCCCGGAAACGAAATCGAAAGTGTTTTGAGCTGGGAGGGCGAGGCCTGCGCCGCGTAGTGCAGCACCGTCGATGAATCGATGCCGCCGCTGAGCCAAACGCCGAGCGGAACATCGGACACCAGGTGCTCCCGCACCGAGTCCCGCAGCAGGGAGTCAAGCTCCTGCTGCGCATCTTCGATCGGGCGCCAGCGAGGCTGGGGCTGAGGCAGGCGCCAGTAAGCCTCGGTTTGAATCTGGCCGTCACGCCAGTCCAGAAATTTACCCGGCGGAAGCT
This sequence comes from uncultured Acidobacteriota bacterium, assembly GCA_963718485.1. GTDB lineage: Bacteria > Acidobacteriota > Terriglobia > Acidiferrales > UBA7541 > Palsa-295. The sequence continues at coordinate 27 of CAVQZU010000115.1, read as the reverse complement.
GTTCGATGCCCTCCACCATCGTGAGCG
>CAVQZU010000114.1:0-11438 GCA_963718485.1 uncultured Acidobacteriota bacterium | reverse complement strand
ACAAGAGCTATCAGCTTGGACCGCTCTCCGATTATTCCAAGCTGCTCAATCTGTTCGTGAACAATCCTGGCTCCTTCACTTTCGATTTCGCCACCACTCACATAACGTCGGACTCACAGGACTTCGACGCAACCGAGCGAGTCTACGCCGGCTACCTGATGAACACCTTGACGTTCGGCAAGGTAACCTTGCAAACAGGCCTCCGTTTTGAGCAGACCGACTCGACCTACAACGCCAATCAGGTCAATCTGAATGGCGGAGCCTACGTTTCGACCACGCCTGTCCCGGGCAGTGGGGACTATCTTAATGTGCTCCCCAGCGTGCAATTTCAGTACTTGCTCACACCGAACACCAACATTCGGGCCAGTTTTGGCATTGGCATCGCCCGCCCAAACTGGTCCGATCTGGTGCCATCGGTTGTGGCCGATCCGAACCAGAGCCCGAAGAGCGTTGTCGTGGGCAACCCCGCATTGAAAGCTACACGCGGCAACAACTATGACCTTATCGTTGAACACTACTTCCACCCGCTAGGCATCCTGCAAGCCGGTTTCTTCTACAAGCAGCTTAGCGACCCAATTTACAACACAACCCAAACAGTTAGTTCAGGAGTGTATTCCGGCTACCAGTTGCAGCAGTCCATCAACGGGCCCAACGCACACATTACCGGTGTCGAGGCCGCTTGGGAACAACGGCTCTCGTTCCTCCCCGGGTTCCTCAGCGGTTTTGGAGTCGCTGCAAACTACAGCTACACGACTTCACAGGTTAGCTTTCCAGCCGGTTTTGCCGGCGGTCGAACCGATCGCCCGGCGCTGCTCCGTCAGGCGCCGAACACTTGGAACCTCGGCTTTACCTACGACAGGTCGCGCTTCTCGATGCGTTTCGGCGTGAGTCATAACGACGCGAACATCTACGCCTACAACTACCAGCAGCAGAGCGCCGTCAGTCCCAGTGATCCAATCCTCGGACTGAAAGGACCAACCGGCGACATCTACCTCTATGCGCACACACAATTCGACGTACAGGGAAGTTATCGTATCGCCAAAGGGTTTCAGGCCGTGGTGTCGGGACTGAACCTGAGCAACGAAGTCTTTGGCTTCTATCAGGGCAGCCCAATCTATCCGATCCAGCGCGAGTTTTATCACCCAACCGTCTCTTTCGGCATGCGCTGGTCGTCTTCAGTTGAGTAGCGCTCTTTTGGGGCAGCTGCTGGTTCGTGGAGCCTAGTCGAATGCTGACTTTCGGAGACGAGAAACGAAGCTCGAAGCGAAAAATACCGGCAAATGAGAAACCAAGCACAGTCCATGAAAACAATTATGAGAATGACGGCTATTTTGGGGTTCTTAATCTTCGCTCTTGCCCAGCAAGTTCCGTGTCAGGAAGTACGCACTATCTTCCTGGTGCGTCATGCGGAGAAGGTTTCGGAAGCGTACGATTCACTGCTCAGCGAACAAGGGCACCGACGTGCTGAGTGTCTCGCAAATTCGCTTGCCGATGCACACATTGAACAAATCTTCACATCCGATCTCCAGCGTACTCAGCAAACGGCTGCGCCCTTGGCTATGCGCCTGCAATTGAAGCCGGTGATAATTCCCTTCAGCAAGCCGGACGATCTAGTAAAGGCGATTCGATCCGGAAAAGGTATGAATATCTTGGTTGTTTGGCATGGGGGCACCCTCCCAAAGATTCTGCATGACCTCGGTGCCCCGGAGGTTCCGCCGATCACAGAACCCGAATACGACCGCTTCTTCATCCTAACGATAGGTCGGAGCAAAGATCATCCGGACACTCGTTTCACAGTTACTCGATATTGTGACTGCACGAAGTAGTTGTTATTCCGGTCGGTACTGATCCGACATTGTACTCTATTGATCAGGCTGCTCTTCGGTTTGGACTTGCGCACTCCCGCCACTGGAGATCATAGCCATCTGTACATTCCCCGGAGTACAATTCGCTCCGCCCTTTACTCCACGCCGTACTGGCGCAAACAGGTGCCACATGAAAAACACGACGATCGTAGCAGCTCTTACTCTAAGTTCTCTTTTCGCGGCGACCAGCGCCCGGGCTCAAACGGGCCGACCGCAGATACCCACGCCCAAGGGAATCTTCAACCCCATCGTGGGCTCGGGCGCCCAATACGAGATCGACAAAAAAGACGACTCGAAAACTAACTTCGAGATTGCCATCGTTGGCAAAGAGTCGGCTGAAGGTAAGGACGCCTACTGGTTTGAAGTGTCCGCCGACGATCCGAGGATGGGCACTCTCGTCGTGAAGGAACTGCTGGTGGTTGATGGCAACACTAGCCATCCCACAAAAATGGTGATGCTAATGCCCGGGCGCGGTCCGATCGAGATACCCATTGGCATGGGTAGTCGCATGCCAATGGCGCAACCGCCCCCCGAGGATATTCGTAACAGCGCCGATGATCTCGGCAGCGAGTCGGTCACCGTGCCCGCCGGTACGTTCAGCTGCGAGCATTATAGAGGGAAGAACAACGACGGCACAGACGTCTGGGTCAGCAAGGATGTCCCGCCGTACGGACTGGTGAAGATGACGGACAAGGACAAGGAGCAAACTGTATTGCTCACCAAAATGGACAAGAACGTGCAAGACAAAATCACCGGCACGCCTACGCCGTTTAATCCCATGATGATGGGCCGCGGGCCGCAGCAGTAAGCGCGCTGCCGCGGCTTAGTGGAAGAATCTCGATCTGGCGGCCACTTGGGAATAAATTTCTCATAAAACCCCAAATTTGAGTAGCGGTTCACTTCTCCGATAAGCGCGCGTCTGTCGGGCACTACCTCTACGGGGGGTTGGTTTCGGACGGGCTGGAACCTGATATCTTGTGACTTCGAAGTGCTGCTCAAGCGCTCAAAAACGGTTTGATCTCTGCAATCAATTCCTGCGGCACCTGTTCCGGCAAGAAGTGCCCGCTCGGAAGCGCCTTGCCACTTATTCTGGCAGCCCGGCCGCGCCATGTCTCCAAGACATTGTACATGCGATGAAAAGGGCCCTTCTCCGCCCAGAGGACCAGAAGCGGGCATTGGATTTTCTGGCTTTGGTCCGCATCGTGCAACAAATCGATGGATGCGGTCGCGCGGTAATCTTCACAGATGGCGTGAATGGAGTCGGGGTCGCGAAAACAACGCAAGTATTCTGCGAAGGCGGACTCACCTATCCACGTGGGAATCGTGTCGCCCGGTACTTCTCCGCCCAGCCGGAACAACAGAGACTTGAGAAAATATTCGCCGCTATTCGCGATCAAAGTTTCGGGAAAGGGAGGCGGTTGAACCAGAAGGAACCAATGATAAAAAACAGTCGCAAATTCTTTGCTAACGTTCTGGTACATCGTATAAGTCGGCACGATGTCGAGAATCGTCAGCCTGGTGAGGCTATCCGGATAGTCCAGAGCCATCCGGTGCGCGACACGGCCGCCCCGGTCGTGCCCCACAACCGCAAATTTCTGGAATCCCAGATTCCGCATCACTTCGACCTGGTCCTGCGCCATGGCGCGCTTGGAATAGGCCACGTGATTCTCGCCTCCCGGTGGCTTGCTGCTGTCACCATATCCGCGGAGATCGGTGATCACTAAGAAGAAATCTTGCTCGAGCAGAGGAGCAATGTGGCGCCAGAGCACATGTGTTTGCGGAATGCCATGTAAAAGTAATACCGGCGATCCCTTTCCACCGTAGATGGTGTTGATCGTTGCTCCTGTGGTCTTGATTTGCTCACGCTTAAAGCCTTCGAAAAAGGATTTGTTGGATATTGGGACTTGGGCATCGCTGCGAGGATCAGGAGCGAAAAGCTCGCTCTCGGCGGCAATCGGCCCTAGGGCGGCAGCCATCGATTTCTGGATGAATTCGCGACGGCTAGATTTAGACATCCTGACTCCATTTCCGGTTCTTGCTTACTTTCAAGTTGCGCGCTGGCACGCGCCCCTAATTTTCGCCCGGACTCTCGCAGTATACACCAGCCCAATTGCCCATCGGGCTTTCGGCTACCCTCAGGGGTTCGAATGCAGGATCAGACGGAATCGTATGCCTGACATTCCTGAGACATGTAATGTCTGGCAGTTTTTTCGGGAAGTCTGCGGGTGTCACCTGGTAAAGCTTTGGTTGTAGACGCTGGGCTTGCGGGGAACCCTCGCAGAATCTGATACGCAGGAGTGCGCGCCCTGAGTCCAAGGTTGATCATCTCGTGAGTCTGTTTGAAGCTTGGCGATTGACAGCCGCTATCTCAGTTCTCACCAGACCGCCCTGACTACTAGGCGTGGTAGTAGGAATGGCGGGTGGGGTAGCCTCCTAAGACGGACATGCAGCAGACGATTCGCCTGGGGAATAGTCGAGGGCGCAGACTGGGGCTGTGGTGGATTTGTGCGGCGATGCTGTGCGCGACGGACTTTGGTTGTGTGACACCCCGGTCGGAGGCGCAGAATTTTCGCGGCGGATTGGTGGGGTTTGTCGACGATGCGACGGGCGGGCGTATCTCGAATGCGAGCATAGGTGTACAAGCGGTGGAGGCCACGTCGGTGCAACGCGACACGACGAGCGACCGTGACGGGCAGTTCCGTATCGATGACTTGCCGCCCGGCGTGTACAGGTTGAGCGTGAAGGCGAAGGGTTTCGCGGATGCCTTTTCGGATGTTACCGTCGTCGTCAGCACAGTGAAGGAAGTAACCATCACGCTGCACCCGGCTGCCATTAAGCAGACAGTCAATGTCCAAGGACAGGAATCGTCGATCACGACGCAGCCAATCAATACAACAAGCGCCGTTCATCAGACTGCCATTAGTGCGCAGGACCTGGAGACGATCCCTCGCAGCCCGCAGTTTCGCCAACATCGCATATCTAGCGCCAGGAACGGAGCCGGTCGAGCCCTCGGATCCAACGAAGGCACGCATAACGGCCCTGTCGACGGGCGGCAGCTCAGGGCTGAACAACGAGCTGTCGGTGGATGGCGGCGACAACTCCGATGACTACATTGGCGGATTCCTGCAGAATTTCTCGCCCGACGCAATTCAGGAATTTGCAGTGCGGATCGCGGGAGAAGATGCTGACACGGGGCGCACGACGGCCGCGTCCATCGTGATCACTACCAAGCGCGGCACAAATGACTGGCATGGCGACGGTGCTTTCTATGATCGGCAGGCGGCGCTGAACGCCCGGTTTCCGATCGAGAATCCCGCTCCGAACCCCAAGCAGCCTTTTTCCCGGCAGAATTACGTGGCCTCGTTTGGCGGGCCGATTGTGCCGGACAGAGTATGGTCTTTCTCTTCATTCGAATACGTACACGAGAACGCGAGCATCGCATACAGCCCAGCGAGCCAGGCGCAGTTCAACGCGCTGGCGCAGCTTGCGCAGCAGGGCTTGATCGAGGTGAACGGCGCAATGGTCCATTCGATTCCTACGCCGAATATTGTGCCGGTGCCGTTCCGCGACTACCTGGCAACGACGCGAATCGATTGGGCGCAGTCGGCGCGGTCGCAATGGTTCTTGCGCGTGGCGATCGACAACTTTCTGACGCACAACGCTCTAGTGGAACAGGCGGCACTGCCGTCGACCGGCGTCGAACAGCACAACAATTACATGAACATGGTAATCAGCAATCAGTTCACCTTCAGCCCGTCGTGGCTGGGGGCGTTTGTGTTCGATGCAAGCGGGTTGCACCTGACCGCGGCACGTAATTCGAACCTGGGATTCGCGCTGGCCTTTCCGTTCACTGCGACGTCGGCGACGATTTCGGGATTCGAGACGTTTGGAGACAATCAGTTCATCACGCCGATCACCGCGTTTCCGGTTCTGCGAAATCAGGAGAAATACCAATTCCGCTACGACCTGACGCACACGACAGGGGCGCACTCGATCCGCTTCGGAGTGAACTTCATCCACGAGCCGGTGCTGAGCGGAGCCTTAACGAGTAATCCGGAGACGATCGTCACGTTGGCCGAGAACCCGATCGACTATTTGGCCGACCCGCAACAGTTCACCGAAGATCTTTCGCTGTGCGCAGCGAGTCCTTCTCCGAACGCGAATCCGGGCTCGTCGTGCGGGACGACGCCCGCGGGGAACGGCACCTTCGGGCAGAACCTGCAGCGGCTGGGGCTTTACGTCGAGGATTCCTGGCGCAGCACACCGCGGCTTACGGTGAATTACGGTTTTCGTTACGACCGCAGCTTCGGGCTGTTCATCGCATCAGGGCAGAGCCAGCTGCAGAATCCCGCTTACCTGACGTTGAAGGCGCTGCAGATTCCTCTGCTGAACGGCGCGCCGCACGATTTCAACGGTGCCCTGGGCCCGCGCCTCGGAATCGCGTACGGCCTGGGCCAATCCAAAAAAACCGTGATTCGAGCGGGCGCGGGCATTTACTCGAACGATCTCGCGCAAAACGGCTGGGTGCCGGCGCTGCAAGCGGTCAACACGCGGCCCGGCGTTTGCGTGAATCCGGGCGATCCGGGATGCCTACCCCCGGCGTCTTCAACCGGACCCATCGGCACAGTCGCGGGTTCGGGTGCGATCATCGCCCCGGGTTACAAGACCGCGTACGCGCTTCACGTGACTGGCGGGGTGCAGCACGCTTTTAGTGCCAATTGGATGATCAGCGGGGACTACACCTACGAGAAAGGGAACCACGGGTTCTCGCGCTATCAGTATCAGGCGGGGTTCACACTGTTCTCGCCGCTTTTCTCGCCTGGCAACCGATGCCCGGCGAGCGAAGACGCGATTGACTGCCAGCGAGACAACGTCCCGAACGTGACCGTTTTTCGCTCGGACAATCGCTCCGCTTACAATGCGATGATGATTCACCTGCAGGGGAACGTGGCGCGACGGTTCAGCCTGGTGGCGAACTACACGCTGTCGAGAGCGGCCACTTGGGGATGCATCGTGGGCGAGTTGTTTGACTACGTCGACGGCGTTTGCAATCCGTTGAAGCCCTTCGGTGCCGGCGACTATGGTCCTTCCGGGGAAGATGTGACACACCGGTTTGCGTTTGTGGGCACGTTTCATGTGCCGGGAGGGATTGAATTGACGACGCTGACCCAGGCCGAAAGCGCGCGACCGATTACGCTGACGACCACAACTCCGGTTACCGGGCTGGGCGATAACGTCGATGACAGGGCTGTCATCAACGGCATACCGAGCACTCTTGATGAATTGCGGGGAACACCCTATATACAGGTGGACCTGCGCGTGAGCCGACCATTGCACATGAGCGATCGATGGTCGGTGATCCCGTTCGTCGAATTCTTCAACCTCTTCAACCGCAACAATCCTGGCGCGAACTACGTTACCGATGTGGGCGCTCTGGCCGTTCCACTGGCGGAAGTGGCTGCCGGCAACATTACCGACCTTTGTACCAACGCCGCTTGCACGATGACCACCCCGATCACCAGCCCGAAACAGTTGCGCGTGCCCGGAGGCGCGCTGGGCGATTTCTTTGGACCGGGAACGACGGTCGGAATTCCGTTTGCGGCGCAGCTTGGCGCGCAGATCACGTTCTAATAAAGTGCATGAGTTTCTGAGAGCAGACGCTGGCAACCGAGACCGGCTCCCCCGCAGAGGGGGGGCACCTGTTGGATCGAACAGGGAGTGCGGGCGCCTCTTTGCGCTCGAGATGCCGGGGCCCTGCTCCGGCTAGCGGCGGCCCTCTTTTGAATGGCGCTCGATCATGCGCTTGGTGAGCAGGACCAGCCCGAAGATCTCTGTCCATTCTGAAACGAGGTTTCCTACCGCCTGACCCCGTTTTGCGTTGGGATCCATTCTCAGAAACAGAAGCACCCAGCCGATCCCGGTAATAAGAGAGAAAGATGCTCAACGAATGCTCGCGCAGGTATTCAAGCCCCGGTCTCAGAGGATGGCTTGCCGTCGGGCAGGGACGGCTTTCCGCTGAACCCTTCTCGTACAGATATTTTGTAGCCAAAACCGTTACCACCACTCCGGACCAATCGGCGATGGCGTTACCGAAAAATGACCCGGCATGAGTGCTGGGATTGGCAAAGACGTATAGAAAAGTCCACAATGCCAAAATAAAAATCGAAGAGATGCTCAGCGAATGTTCGTGGAAGAAGCTGTGCTTCCGAGGTTTCTTGCCGATGGTGCGCTGGGCGCTCTGTGTCTGCGACATTCATCAACTCCTCCGGCTGCTAGTTAAAGTCTACAACCCCGCCTTGGAAAGAATAGGCGCTGATTTTATTCGATCTCCCTCGAAAAAATTACCGGTTCCGCCAGGCTCCTTCCATGAACCGACTATCTATCGTGCTGAATTACCTAGAGATGCCTATCTCTTGCAAATGGTGATCGAAATGCCTTCCCTAACGAAAGGCTCCGCTCCAGCCGCGGCAAACCTTACAGAATGTATGGGACTCGGGCCTATGTTCGACATCTTCAGCAGGCTGCCGGATGGCAGTCCTCTTTGGCTGGAATCGGTCGAGGGTCTTGAAGAAGCCAGGAAGCGACTGGATGGTTTGGCGCGCATCCGCCCCGGTAAATACTTTTTATATTCGGAGAAGACCGGCGGAGTTGTCGGGCGAGTTCCCAACGACGAAGAAGGTGGCGGCAAAACACCGGCGAGATATGATCGAATCATCGGATTGAGATAGAGTGATGGCCGATGCTCAATCGGCTACCCAGACTTCCGCAAAATCCGCGTGAACCAAGAGCGCTCCGGTTTTCGACCTATCACAATCCGGTCACGATCACGCCGCTCTACCACGCGAGCCTTCTGATTCAAGAGGGCAACAAAGCGATTTATGTCGATCCGGCGAGGCCCGCCAAGTTCTCCGGGTTGCCGCCGGCCGATGTGATTCTCATCACGGATACAGGCCCAGGACACATGGATTCGGGGGCCATCGCAGAAATTGCCTCACCTGGAACAGAAATCATGGCCCCGGCTGCGGTAGTCAAAGTCCTCGGAAAAGGTCATGTGCTTGCGAACGGCGAGATGACGAACCTGTTCGGATGGTTCATCGCCGCCGTGCCCATGTACAACCTCCAGCGCGGACCGGCTCCTGGAAAGCTCTATCACGAGAAAGGCCGCGGAAACGGATATGTGCTGACCTATGGAAGCAAAAGCTTCTACATTTCTGGAGATACGGAGGGGATTCCTGAGATGCGAGCGCTCAAGGGCATCGATGTGGCGCTCCTGTGCATGGATTCGCAGTTTACGATGTCGCCGGGCGAGGCGGTCGATGCGGTCAAGGCCTTTCATCCGGGCACTGTGATTCCCTATGACTATCGCGGGGCTGACCCGCGCGCTTTTTCGAAGGATTTGGAAGGCAGCGGGATCGACGTCCAGCTGGTGGACTGGTATCCGAGCACGCCCTAACACGACTAAGACGCGGCTGCTTGAGCTAGATCTTCGGCAGGACGATGCCCTGCTGGGACTGGTACTTGCCTTTTTTGTCCTTGTAGGAGACCTCGCAAACCTCGTCGCCTTCAAAGAAAATCACCTGGCAAAGGCCTTCGTTGGCGTAGATTCGTGCCGGCAGCGGAGTGGTATTGCTGATTTCCAGGGTGACAAAGCCTTCCCACTCGGGCTCAAACGGAGTGACGTTGACGATGATCCCGCAGCGCGCATAGGTGGATTTTCCGACACAAAGCGTCAGCACGCTACGGGGAATGCGGAAGTATTCGACCGAGCGAGCCAGGCGCAAAGAGTTGGAGGAATGATACAGACAGGGCCTTTGAATTCGACGAAGGACTTGTCGTCGAAGCGCTTGGGGTCAACAATCGTGGAATTCACGTTGGTGAAGATGCGAAATTCATCCGCCACCCGCATGTCGTACCCATAGGACGAAACACCGTAGCTGATCACGCCATCGCGGATCTGGCGGTCTTCATAAGGCTCTATCATCTTGTGCTCGCGAGCCATCTTGCCAATCCACTTGTCACACTTAACCGACATCCATCCTCCTGGGACTAATAAACCAACGTGGTGGATCCCATCATTGAAGCACAAAGTTCGTCAAAATGCCGGGTCAACCGCCTGGCAGAAGCTTACGAATTTAGCGGACCGACTTCCATATCCCGGATCGTCGCCCCGGAGAGCGTTGGACCCGGCGCAAGCTGCGCAGTGTATTACAGGGAAGGTCCGCTTGACAACCTGCAAGTCCCTGTCTAGCATGGATTTGCGGTTCGCAGGAGGCTGTCGTGATCAAGCTCGATATCGTCAACGCCATTGTAACCAAAACCAACATTACTCGGACCAAGGCGGAGCAGGCCGTCGAGACCGTTTTCGACGCTATGAAAAATGCACTCGGCCGGGGCCAACGGATCGAACTACGGCGCTTCGGCGTGTTCAACGTGAAACCGCGCAAGACCGGCATCGGGCGAAACCCGCGCACCGGCCAACAGGTCAGCATCCCGCCGGGAAAGGCCGTCCGTTTCAAACCAGGTAAGGAATTGCAGGCGCTACCGGCTCCCCATTCCGCCTCGAACGCAACACCGGCCGCCCAATCCTAGCAGGCCGCCGCAGTTTCGCACGGCACCGTAGAGCGATCCTGTGCCGTAATGCATCCAATCTGCATGAGCAGCGAACCATTCAGTGACAATGGCCACGGCCGCAGTCCCGTCGACGTGCTCGACGTTACGTTCCGACCAATCGGCGAAATCAAGCCGCAGCGGGAGAAAAAGCGTCCGATCTGGCCAGCTCTGCTGCTCTTCGCGCTGACGCTCGTTTCTACGCTCGCGGTGGGGGCAGAGTTTGCCTCGTCATACGCGCAGAATCGCGAGCCGTTCTCAGACGGCGGCGATCCGCTCTCCGCGATGCTCTTGCCGCTCGAGCATCCCCGATCGTTGCTATTGGGCATTCCCTTTTCCTTCACGCTGCTGGGAATTTTGTTCGCCCACGAGATGGGGCATTACGTCGCGTGCAGGATATACGGCATCGATGTCAGCTACCCGTACTTCATCCCCGCGCCCACGCTTTTCGGCACCTTTGGGGCATTCATCCGCATTCGTTCGCCCCTTACCACACGGCGAGCGTTATTTGACGTGGGAATCGCGGGACCGGTCGTAGGGTTTCTGATCGCCGCGCCCGCAATGGCATATGCCATCGCGACTTCGCGGGTCGTTCCCGGCGTGCAGAAGACGGCGCAGATCGTCTTCGGGCATCCGCCGCTTATGCAGTTGTTTATTGCGCTCTTCCATCCGAACGTGAACCCGAACTGGGTGCTGTTGACTCCGGTCGGCCGCGCGGCCTGGGTGGGATTCTTTGCCACGGCTCTTAACCTCTTACCGCTGTGGCAACTCGATGGCGGGCACATCGTCTATAGCCTCGCAAGCAAGCAGCATCAGAGAATATCGATCCTCGTGGCGTTCGTGTTGCTGCTGCTCGGAAGATACACCTGGAGCGGCTGGTATCTGTGGGGCGGCGCGTTGCTGATCCTCTCCCTTCGATTTGGACATCCGCCGGTACTTGATCGATGGGAAGAACTGGACGCTTAG
>CAVQZU010000113.1:0-18038 GCA_963718485.1 uncultured Acidobacteriota bacterium | reverse complement strand
CTGCGCCTATTGCCCGCAAAGCGCGCACTATGAAACCAGCGTCTCCCGGGAGAGCTTGCTGAATACCGCAGCGGTGTTGCAAGCTGCGAATCGAGCCAGGGCCGAAGGTGCCACACGATTCTGCATGGGTGCTGCCTGGCGACAAGCCCCGCAGGGAAAAGAATTCGAAAGCGTGCTCGAAATGGTGCGCGGCGTCTCGGCGCTCGGCCTGGAGGTCTGTTGCACACTCGGAATGCTCACCGCAGAACAGGCCGTTCAATTAAAAGACGCCGGCCTGACCGCCTACAACCATAATCTTGACAGCTCGCCCGAATTCTACCCAAAGATCATTACCACCCGCATCTACGCCGATCGCTTGCAGACGCTCTCGCATGTGCGCAAAGCAGGGATCACCGTTTGCTGCGGCGGAATTCTGGGAATGGGCGAAACCCAAGCAGATCGCATCGGGCTGTTGCAACAGCTCGCCAGCCTCGACCCGCACCCCGAAAGCGTGCCCATCAACATGCTCGTACGCGCCGAAGGCACGCCTCTTGAGCAGGCCGCCGCAATCGACGCGCTCGCGATGGTGCGCGCCATTGCCACCGCCCGCATTATCATGCCCAAATCGCGCGTGCGCCTGGCCGCCGGCCGCCAGCAAATGTCTCCTGAAGCGGTAACCCTGTGCTTCCTGGCAGGCGCGAACTCGATTTTCGGCGGCGAAAAACTGCTCACCACGCCGAATCCGCCTGCGGATGCAGACCAGCGCCTCCTCGAAAATTTAGGTATGAAGGCGATGTCGCGTGCCTGAGCCAAGCCAAAGCGACATTCTGCTGCGCATGAGCGAGGAGTTGACGAGCATTGTCGGAGCAATCGCAGTTTCGCGAGCTGGAAACACTGTACGGAATCAACCTCAGTTCGAACGACTATCTGGGCCTGGCGACCCATCCTCAATTCAAACAAGCGGTCCTCGCCGCGGTGGCCGCATCTCGGTTCATGGGCTCGACCGGCTCGCGCCTTCTCTCCGGAAATGCGCCTGAATGGGAAGAATTGGAATCAGAATTCGCGCGCTTTGCCGGAACCGAGGGGGCGCTGTACTTCGGGTCGGGCTACGCGGCGAATGTCGGATTGCTCACCTCGATTTTGAAGCCCGGCGACCTGGTTTTCTCCGACGAATTCAATCACGCCAGTCTGATCGACGGTCTACGCCTGTCCGGTGCGACAAAAATAATTTATCCCCACCTCGATCTCGAAGTGCTCGAACAGTCGCTCGCGAAAAATGCCGGCGTGGCTGGCGGGAAAGTTATCGTTACCGAGAGCCTGTTCAGCATGGAAGGGGACATCGCTCCGCTCGAAGAACTGCTTCGATTGGCTGGCGTCTATGGAGCGAGACTCATCATCGACGAAGCCCACGCAATCGGGGTGTGCGGAACGCAAGGGCGCGGTATCGCGGCCGGCTATCAGTGCGAACGCGAGATCCTGGCCATGGTTCACACCTGCGGCAAAGCTTTCGCGAGCGCCGGTGCCTTCGTTTGCGGCGGACGCACGCTGAAAGAATTTCTAGTCAATCGCGCGCGCGCATTCATTTTCAGCACGGCCATGCCGCCTTACCTTGCCGGTCAGATTCGGGCGGCGCTCGAATTGGTCCGCCACGCGCACGCCGAGCGAGCGTATCTCCAGGAAATTGCCGCTACGCTGCGCGAAGCGCTGGCGTCAAGCGGATTTTCCTGCGGCACGAGTGCCAGCCATATCGTCCCGGTTTTTCTCGGCAGCAACGAAATGGCGCTGCACGTCGCCGGGCAACTCCAAGCAAGCGGATTCGCGGTAAGGGCGATCCGGCCGCCGACGGTGCCCGCGGGCACTGCTCGCATTCGCTTATCGCTCACCAGCAATATTACCAAAGACCATGTTCGCCGCCTGGTGTCTAGTTTGTGCGCGGCTATCCAGTGCGCACCGCAGTTTGCGGTTGCCAGCGCCGTGCATGGCTAACCGCTTTTTCGTAACTGGCACCGATACGGGCGTGGGAAAGACTGTGGTGTCCGCCTTGCTCTGCGCCGCGCTCAACGCGTTTTACTGGAAGCCGATTCAAACGGGAACCCGAGAGGGTACCGATCGCGCCACGGTGATGCGGCTCGCCCAGCTTTCCGGCGACAGAACCATGCCGGAAACCTACCACTTTGCGCCTCCCCTCTCACCGCACTTAGCGGCGATGCGCGCGGGGACCAGAATTGAACTTCGCAAAATCCAATTGCCGCTGATCGGAGCCCGGGATCGCTTGATTGCCGAGGGCGCCGGCGGAGTGCTCGTACCGATCAACAAGACCCAGCTCATGGTCGACCTGATGTCTCATCTGGGGCTGCCGGTACTGCTCGTCTCACGCACCTCGCTCGGCACGATCAATCACACCCTCTTGTCACTGGCGGCATTGCGATCCGCGAAGCTCGATGTTCGCGGTGTGATCATGGTTGGTAAAAAGAATCGCGAAAATCTCGACGCGATCGAGCGCTACGGCGACACGGCGGTGGTGGGCTCTCTGGCTCGGTTCACAACCCTAAATCGAAACACGCTGCTAAAAGCGTTTCAGAAGAACTTCGACCAAGGAGTATTTGCGACATGAACCCGGCGCTGCGGGTCTGGCATCCCTTTACCCAAGAATCCCTGGACCCGGCACCGATCCACATCTCTCATGCGGAAGGCGCGTACCTCTACGCCGACGATGGCCGGCGTCTGATCGATGGCATTTCCTCGTGGTGGGTGAGCATTCACGGGCACTGCCATCCCGGCATCATGTCGGCCATCGCCGGGCAGACCAAAAGACTCGATCACGTTTTACTTGCCGGCTTCACGCATGAGCCGGTCGAAGAACTCTGTTCGCTGCTGCAGAAGGTCTTGCCGCACGGCCTTGAGCATATTTTTTTCTCTGACAACGGATCAACCGCGGTGGAAGTGGCGCTCAAAATGGCCGTGCAATACTGGGCGAACAGGGGACGCCCGGCGAAGAATTCGATTGTCGCGCTCGAGCACGCCTATCATGGCGACACAGCCGGCGCGATGTCGGTGAGCGCGGATTCCAGCTTCACCGATCCGTTTCACGCCTTCCGTTTCCCGGTTCATCGCGTACCCTCCGCCTACTGCTACCGCTGCCCGGTCGGCAAAATCCGCTCTTCATGCAACATCGATTGCGCCGATCAACTGGGCCGAGTTCTGGAAGAAAAACACGGCGAAATCGCCGCCGTGATCGTCGAGCCGCTTCTGCAGGGGGCCGGAGGAATGATCGTGCATCCGCAGGAATTCTTGCAGCGAGTCCGGCAACTGTGCACCGAGCACGAAGTTTTCCTCATCGCCGACGAAGTTCTGACCGGCTTTGGGCGCTGCGGAAAGATGTTTGCCTGTGAAACGGCGAATGTGGTCCCCGATCTCATGACCTTGTCCAAGGGGCTGACTGGCGGCGCGCTGCCGATGGGCGCCACGGTCTGCACGGGCCAGATTCACGATGCCTTCGTGAGCAAGGACCGCGCGCGCACTTTTTATCACGGCCATTCCTACACGGGAAATCCGCTCGCGGCTGCTGCGGCGGTAGCTAGCCTGAAGATTTTTGAGGCCGAGCCGGTGTTTGAGCGTATCCAAGCGATCGAGACGATTCACCGCGAGCGTTTGGCAGCCATTGCGCAACATCCCGCGATCGGAGAAAGGCGGTTGATCGGAACCGTAGCGGCTATCGAACTGCGCGCCGAAGACGCCGGCTACTCCTCGAAACTTCGCCCCAAACTCTACAAATTTTTTCTGGAAGCCGGCGTCCTGCTGCGGCCGCTCGGCAACGTGGTCTACGTTCTGCCGCCGTACGTCATTTCCCCGCAGGACCTGCACCAGGTGCACGATGTGATCGCGGAATCGCTAAAGCTGTGCTGAATTTCCCTCGTCGGGTTCGCGCTCAAGCCCACCTGCAACCGTGCGAGGTCGCTTAGAATCTCACCGACAGCAAGCTAGACGCAGTCTTCATGTGATTTTCATGTACGCCACATAGCCTAACATCACGTTTGGGGAGTACAGAGTTCGCACACGAGGAACCGTAGATTTTACGAATTTCTCGGCCGGCCAGCGGCGCAACCGGAAGCCTTTCGCTGGCAGTGGCGCGTGGAAAAGGTGGGAAGCGTGGGGGGGCAATTATGGGCGAACAGCAGCAGCATTCCGCGGAGCAGGTCGTGCAAAAACTTCGGGCGGCGGACCAAATGCTGGCGCAAGGCGCCGCGGTGGGCACCGTCGCACGAAAGCTGGGCGTCACCGAACAGACCTATCAGCAGTGGCGTGCGCAGGGGGCTGGCTTGAGCACACGGGAGCGACCGAATCCGGTACCGGCGAAAGAAGCGCCGAAGAATAATCCCCAGAACCATTCTCAGGGCAACTCTCAGAATAATACCGCGAGTTCTTCGCCCAAATTCCCTGTTCGCCGCGAGGAAAGCTGGGAGATGTTCGGCCTGTTCGTCAATGCCATCCTCGCCGACGTAGCGGTAACGCGCTCGGGGCCTCCTTCCGATGTTCCCATGACGATTTCTCCGAAGCTGGTCCGAGCTCTGCTCTATCTGGCACAGCACGGCGGGCGCGCCATGACCGTCGGCGAATTGGCCGAAGGCGTCGGCGTATCACTCGGCTGGGCCAGCCGGGTGGCCGATGAGTTGGTTGCGATCGGGCTTCTGGAGCGGATTCGCGACGACCACGACCGCCGCGTCGTGCAGCTGCAGCTCACTCCTCGCGCCACGGTCATTAGCGGACGGCTGTGGAGCGATCGCGAGGACGCGATCGTCGCCGCTTTGAGCGAGGTTTTTCCCGAAGAACGCCAGGTCATCGCCCGTTTCCTGCGCAGGCTCACGGCGGAGCTGGAATCACACGCCTCCAAGTCGACCCCAGCCCGTCCTTGAGACCGGTCATGCAGCTGCTGTAAACGCGCCACTTGAGGGCTGCTTCCTGCTCCACGTTTTCCTTTTGCACGCAACGAACTTGAAAACCTGGATTTCGGCGCTATCTTAAGGAGCGCCTCGTCACCAATTCGGGGAGGGGTGTGAAATCGGCGCGCCATTCAAAGTCGCCAAACCAGAACGAGAGGATGTCAAGATGAACCGCAGAACCAAACCACCGTTTCGCGCCGACCAGGTGGGGAGCCTGCTGCGCCCCCGCAAACTGCTGCAGGCCCGCGAACAGCGCCAGGTCGGCCGGATCTCGGCCGCCGAATTGCGCAAGATTGAGGATGAGTCCATCCGCGAAGTGGTCCAAATGCAGGAGGATATCGGGCTGCAAGCCATCACCGACGGCGAGCACCGGCGCGGATCCTGGCACATGGACTTTCTCTATCAGATCGGCGGGATGACCAAAGCCCAGGACAATATGAAGGTGCAATTCCATAACCAGAAGGGGGACATCGAATTTGCGCCTGCGGCGATTCGTGTGAGCGGCAGGCTCAAGTTCGAGAAATGTATCTTCGGCGAGGATTTTCAATTCCTCCAGTCGACCACAAAAGGCACGGCCAAACTCACCATTCCCTCTCCGAACATGGCTCATTACCGCAGCGGTCGCGCGGCGATCGACGAGGCGGTCTATCCGGACATGGAACAATTCTGGAGCGACCTGCAGCAAGTCTACGCGGACGAAATTGAATGCCTGGGCAAACTCGGGTGCACCTACCTGCAGCTCGACGACACCAGCCTGGCCTATTTAAATGACCCGGCGCAGCGCCAGCACTTGACAGAAATCGGAGGCGACGGCGAGCGCCAGCACCTCACCTACATTCGAAATTTGAACGCCGCGCTCGCGAAGAAGCCTGCGGAGATGACCGTCTGCACGCACATGTGCCGCGGAAATTTCCGTTCGTCGTGGGTCGCTTCAGGAGGATACGACTACGTTGCCGAGGCGCTATTCACGCAACTCAACGTAGATGGGTTTTTTCTCGAATATGACGACGCACGCTCCGGAACCTTTGCGCCGTTGCGATTCGTCCCTAAAGGAAAGATGGTTGTGCTCGGCCTGGTCACGACCAAGCGGCCCGAACTGGAAAGCAAGGATGATCTGAAGCGGCGCATCGAGGAAGCATCGAAATACGTGCCGCTCGAGCAACTCTGCCTGAGCCCCCAGTGCGGTTTCTCGTCAACGGTAGAAGGCAATCTTCTGACGGTCGAGGACGAGATCGCCAAGCTGCGGCTGATCGTCGAAACGGCACGCGAAGTCTGGGGCTGATTCTCAAGCCGCCCGGCGAACATTGTCAGCTCTGATTTTCGGATTCGCGCCGACTTCAGTGCCAGGGTATCTGTAGATCATTTCTGATGACCTTGCCGCCCTTCATCACGAATTTGACGCGCTGCATTTCGGTGATGTCCTGCAGCGGATCGCCGGACACCGCGACCAGATCTGCGTATTTCCCTTTTTCAACCGAGCCGATCTGGTCCTGCATTCCCATCATCTCGGAATCGAGGATGGTCGCGGCCTGCAGCACAGCGACCGGCGTCATGCCATGTCTCACCAGCCATTCAAAGTCGCGGCCTTGCGTGCCGTGCGCGTAGAGCGCGCCGTCGACGCCGCTGCCAAATATGATCTTGAGCCCCTTGTGCGAAAGCGCCAGCTGAAAATTCTTCTCGAAGATGGGAATGATGCTGTACTTGCCGCCGGTATTTTTGCGATCGGTCGCCTCGATCGAAGGCAGTGTGTAGCGAATGCCGGTGGGATCGTAGTACAGGCCTTTTTCCACCATCATGGTGATCATCGATTCATCAAGTCCCTGCCCATGCTCAATCGTGTCGACACCGGCGACGATCGCGTTCCGCAGCCCTTCTCCGCCGTAGGCGTGCGCTGCTAGTTTGTGGTGATGGCGGTGGGCTTCGTCGACAATCGCCTGCAATTCCGGCAGCGTGAACGTCGGATCAAAGAACAATTCCCCGTTCGAACTAAAAGACCACCCCGCCACCGGATACACCTTGATCCAGTCCGCTCCATAATGAAGCTCCTCGCGGACCGCTTCGCGCGCGTCTTCGATCCCGTGAATTTCCCGGCTCGCTCCCGGCAGCGTGATTCCAGGAACACCCAGATAGTCGGAGCCCGCCGCAACAATTCCGCGCGTGGACACTTGCATCCGCGGTCCGTCAAAGAGCCCCTGATTAAAGGCGTTGCGGATGTCCACGTCGCCATATCCGTTTCCGTGAGACGCCAGGTCGCGTAGCGTGGTGAAGCCGGCACGCAAGTCGGCCTGCGCGTTGTGAATCGCGGCGAATGCCGAGGCTTCTTTCGTTGTGGTGATGGGGTTGAGCGTGTCGTACATGTGCGTGTGCCCGTCGATTAGTCCCGGTAACACGGTGGCTTGGCCGAGATCGATCACTGGGGCGCCCGGCGGCACCGTGACATGATTCTCGGGACCCACCTCGGCAATTCGCTCGCCCTGAATCAGCACCGTCTGCCGCGTCAACATCTGGCCGGACTTGCTGTCGAACAAGCGCCCGGCGCGAACCGCCACGATGGGAGGCGCTTGGGAATAAAGAGGAATGGCCAGAAAAAAGGCCGCCATACTTGCCCACAACAAAGTCTTCCAGCGCCTCATGTGTTTTCCTTATCTCCCGCGGATTCCTGATTGGAACGATGGGCGTGCAGAACCATACGTCGCCTGTTCCCGGGCGTCAACACCAACCGTAGCCTAGGATGTAAACCTGTCGGCAGGTCACCCCAAGCGCCTGAGCCTCTGCAGCAAGCTGCGTACACGGCAGCCTACTCGCCTTTCCAGTCAGGCGCGCGCTTGTTCAGGAAGGCATCCATGCCTTCCCGGAAATCGCGGCTCAGGTAGCAGGTAAGAATCATGTTGGGATCTTGCTCGGGGGTCATCTTCTCCTGGATCAGGCGGAGCGCCTCTTTGGTGACCCGTAATGTCAGCGGCGCATGAGCCGCGATGGTGCGCGCCAGTTGGTCGGCACGTGCCTGCAGGCTCGCGTAGTCGGGCAGAACTTCGCTGAGCAGACCGATGGCCTGAGCCTCCTTGGCCTCGATCAGGCGCGCTGTGAACACGATGTCTTTCAATCGCGCCGGGCCAATCAGGGCAGCCAAGCGCACGTAATTCGCCATCGATAGACAATTGCCCAGTGTGCGCGCAATCGGCAAACCAAAGCGCGCATTCGCCGCGCCGATGCGAATATCGCAGCAAGCCGCAATGGTCGCGCCTCCGCCGGTGCATACGCCACCTATCGCGGCGATGGTCGGAACGGTCGCATGCTCAAGCATGCCGAGCACGCGGTCCATCCGGCCTTCGTAGTCGAGCGCGTCCTCGGCAGTGGAAAAAACGCGGAACTCGGAAATATCTGTTCCTGCCGCAAAGGCCTTTTCACCCGCGCCGGTGAGCACGAGCGCGCGAACCGAACGGTCCTTCTGCACCTGCAGCACAATTTCGTACAGCCGCTCGTACATCGCAAGCGTGAACGCGTTGCGCGCTTCCGGTCGGTTGAACGTGACCCGGCCGATGCCATCGTTGACTTCGTACAAAATGTCTTCGCTCATGATTTGACCGCTTTGTTTGAATTTTCCGTCTGGACGGCGCCCGTCGCCGCCAGGTGATCGATTTCTGCGTCACTGTAGCCCGCGTCTCGCAAAACGTCCCGCGTGTCCTGGCCGAATTGCGGTGCGGGGCGCGTAATGCTTCCGGGCGTTTCCGAAAATTTTATCGGCAGCCCGATGGATTTGACCGTTCCGACGGTCGGATGCGTGGTTTCAACAATCATGGCGCGAGCAAGTGCCTGGGGATCGGAGTGCATTTGTTGAATATCCAGCACCGGCCCCGCAGGCACGCCGACCTTCTCCAGCCGAGCCAGCCATTCCGCCGAACTGCGGCTCTGAAAGAAGGGTGTGAGCGCCGCGGTCAATTCCGGAAGGTGGCTCATTCGATCAGCATTTTCGGCGAAGCGGGGATCGTTGCCCAGTTGCGGCGCTTCAAGGGCTTCGAGCAATCGCCGCCAGTTGGTTTGATTCGCAGCGCCCACCGTGATCCATCCGTCAGAGGTTGGAAATGCCTGGTAAGGCGCGTTCAAGGGATGCGCCGAACCCATCGCACCCGGCGGTTTTCCTGTCGCGAAGCAGATGGCCGACTGCCAGTAGGTGTGCATGATGCCCGCCTCAAACAGTGAAGTGTCGACCAACTGTCCCTGGCCAGTGGAAGACCTCGAATATAGCGCTGCCAATATTCCTACACAGGCCAGAATCCCCGCGGTCACGTCGGTAACAGGTGATCCCGCCTTCATCGGTGGCCGCCCCGGCCCTTCCCCGGTGATACTCATCAACCCGCTCATACCTTGCGCGACCAGATCGAACCCGCCACGATCGGCGTACGGCCCGGTTCGCCCAAATCCAGAAATCGAGCAATAGATCAGCCGCGGATTCAACGTGTGCAGCGTTTCGTAGCCGAGCCCCATTCGTTCCATCGTGCCGCGCCGGTAATTTTCCACCAGCACATCGGCATCTTGCAAAACACGAAGCAGGGCTTCGCGAGCCGCATTCTGCTTCAAGTCCAGGGCCATACCGCGCTTGTTCCGGTTCATGATGAGAAATGCCGCCGATTCGTCTCCCATCAGCGGCGGCACCATATGATGTGCATCGTCCCCGCCCGGAATCTTTTCCACTTTGACGACGTCGGCGCCCATATCCGCCAGCAGCATGGTGCACGCCGGCCCCGCCATTACGTGCGACAGATCGATTACCTTAAGCCCGCTCAGCGGCCCGCTCGGCTTCGGTCCGGTGTCTTTCACCATCCGGTCTCCTTGGTCTGGATTCATCGCCCTTCTACGCAGCGCCGTTCTTTCAGCGAGTCCTTCCCGCGAGTTTGCGCCCTTTTTGCGGGCCCTGGGGGGACCCTACCAAGCGATCCCCGCAATTGACGCCAATAGCTTAGCAACTTAACATGCTTGCCATTACTTGAACTGCACGAAAGGCAGAACGATGTCAGCAGCGCTCGACCAGCTGAAAGGTTCCATTCCACCGCTCGTAACGCCATTTAGAAACGGCGAAGTCGACTACGACGCCTACGCGCGCCTTGTCGCCCTGCAAATCGAAAAGGGCAGCCAGGGCATCCTGGTGAATGGCACCACATCCGAGCCGGCAACGCTCACGGTCGAAGAGCGCAACAAACTGCTTGATGCCGCGCTGCACGTCGTCGCAAAGCGCCTCCCGGTCGTAGCCGCGACCGGCTCGCAATCACTGGCAGAATCAAAACGTTTGACCGAACATGCCGCGAGGTCCGGTGCAGACGCCCTGCTGATCGTGACTCCCTATTACACCCGCCCGCCGCAGCGCGGGCTCGTCGCCTACTACCTCGAGCTTGCGAAGATCAGCAATCTCCCGTGGATGGTTTACCACATCCCCGGCCGCACCGCCGTAGGCGTCACGCTCGACACGCTCAAGGAACTGAAAGCCAAATCGCCCGCATTTGTAGGGATGAAGCACGCCGTCAACGACCTGGGCTTCGTTTCGGAATGCCTGGCCACATTCGGCCCGGAGTTTAAAATTTTCGTCGGCCTGGAAGAGCTATCCTTCCCGATGATGGCGGTCGGGGCCTGCGGGCTGATGAATGCCGTCGGCAACTTGTGCCCGGGCCTGTTGCGGGAGATGTGCGAAGCTATCTGGAAAAACGATCTGGCAGCGGCCCAAGCATTGCACCACAAATTGTTCGAGATCAATCAAGCCATATTCTTCGATACGAACCCCATCCCTGTTAAGTACATGATGAGACGGCTCGGCATTCTCCCCACAAACGATCATCGCCTTCCCATGGTCCCCGCCACCCCCGAACTCGAAAAGCGCCTCGACGCCGTACTAAAACGAGCAGGTCTGCTGGGAGCCGACCAGGCCGCATGAAAATCGCCACCTTCGAATCCGATGGCCGCATTTCTTACGGCGTGGTGAAAAATGATGGAATCGTCGACGCAGGCTCGCACTTCTCAGGCCGGTTCCCGGACGTGCGCGCCCTGATTTCGGCCCGAGCACTCGACGAACTAGAACAGCTCGCACGGCAAACTCCGGCGAATTTAAAACTCAGCGAGATTCGATTGCTGAAGCCGATCCCCAACCCAGGAAAAATTCTGTGCGTCGGCGTGAATTACCCCGACAGAGCCGCCGAATATAAGGACAATGCCGAGCAGCCTAAGTACCCGAGCATCTTCGTGCGTTTCCCCGCTTCGCTGGTGGCCTCCGAGGAGGCTATCGTCCGCCCGCCCGAATCAACACAATTGGATTACGAAGGCGAAGTAGCGCTCATCGTAGGCCGCCGAGGCCGGCGCGTCAAGGAAAGCGATGCGCTCGGCCACGTTGCGGGCTATACGATTTGCAACGAGGGCACCATCCGCGACTGGCTGCGCCACGGGAAGTTTAACGTCACCCCGGGAAAAAACTTTGAGCGCACCGGCGCAGTTGGCCCCTGGGTGGTCACGGCCGATGAAATCGGCGCGCAGCCGATGCGCATCATCACCCGCGTGAATGGCGAAATCCGTCAGGATGACACAACCGATCGCATGATCTTCTCCATCCCCTTCCTCATTTCCTATATCTCGCATTTTTGTACGCTCGAACCCGGCGACATCCTCATCACCGGCACGCCCACCGGCGCTGGCGCGCGCTTTGACCCGCCGCGCTACCTAGTCCCTGGAGATGTAGTGGAAGTGCAAGTGCCCGGAATCGGCACCTTGCGAAACCGTGTGATCGACGAGCCCATTACCTGATTGGGTCGAGTTGTGGTCTGGGTGTAGGGGCACACTGCTCCTGCTGAGGATCACGGCTCCAGCTTTAAACGCGGAGGGGCGATCCAGCCCCTAGCTTCGAGCGTTCACTGCTTCTTCGCGATAAAACCCCAGGGCCTTCAGCATCGGACTGTCCTGCACCACAAACAGCACCGCCGGCTCGGGGTTCGCGTTGCTATGCTTGTGCACGGCCGAAGGCGCCAGGACGAGCACATCGCCTTTCGACCAGTGATAGCTGGTCCCATTGATTTCGGTGGTCCCAGACCCTTCCCGCACGAAATAAACGGCGCTGCTGCTGTGCCGATGCGCCCGCGTCTCGATACCGGGCCGGATCATCTGCAAGTATGCCGCGATGCACGGAAACAGCGAGGCACCCGTCCTGGGCTGCACATACTCCAAGATCACGTCGTCGAATGGATCGCTCTCAACCTCCGCCAGCCGATCCAGCGCCCCGCGAGCCTTCGCCCAACGGTACGCCAGCAACTGATCCTGCGTTCGGTCGGTGTTTCCCGCAGGCACCAGCCCCGGCGAAAAGTAGCGCCGCTCCGAGCGCTCATTCTTCGCGTCTTGCATCTGCTTTTCATGCGGATACGATTCCGTCTTCAGAGCTTCCAAAAATCGCAGCACCGGCGAATCGAGAATGTCCATCCACATCACCGGCCCGGAACCCTCGTTACCGTGGTCGTGCCAATCGCCCGCCGGCGTGAGAATTACATCGCCCGGATGCATCATGCACTTGTCACCGTTCACCGTCGTGTAGGCGCCTTCTCCATCGATCATGAACCGCATGGCGTTCGGGCTGTGACGGTGTGCGGGTGCCACTTCGCCCGGAATCAAATACTGGAAGGCGATCGAAATGGTGTGCGTCGCCGTGAGTTCGGCCACACCAGGATTGGCGATCCGTAAAATTCGGCGCTCGGCGCCCTTACCGGGGGCCACAAAATCGGGCGTGCTGCGCACCACCGGCTCGATTTTGTCCCACTTCCACAGTCCCGATTGTACCTGCGTCTTTTTCGGCTGAATCAGCGGACCCGGATAAAACCACGGGGCGTCCAGACCCGCTGCGCGAACCTGCTCTTCGAACTGCTGTGCATTTTTCTCGGAAACGTTCGTAGAAGTTGCCATGCGTCCCCTCCTGTATTTCTCTTAGGCCTCTGTGGCCGCCGATTTTCTGGAAAACTTTCCATCCCTCCATACTTCGGGATTCATCGCGCCCGCCGGCACGCGGCCATCAAGATACGCCATCACATTATCGACCGAGGCCCGGAAAAACTGGTCATAGGATTCCGCTGAAACGTACCCCATATGCGGCGCCAGTACAACATTTTCGAGCGACCGCAGCGGGTGATCGACTGGCAGCGGCTCGGTATGGAAGACATCCAGCGCCGCCCCGCGAATGCGTCGATCGCGCAGCGCCGCCACCAGTGCGTTTTCATCGAGCAGCTGGCCTCGTGCCGTATTTACCAGACAAGCTGTCGGCTTCATCAGCGAAATGTGCCGCGCGGTCACAATTTCCCGCGAGCGCTCGGAAAGCCGCAAATGCAACGTGACGATGTCGCTTTGGCGGAACAAATCATCGAGCGGAGTATAGGTCGCCCCAGCAGCCGCTGCTCTCTCCTCGGTCAGATTGGCGCTCCAGGCCAGCACCTTCATTCCCACATGCTTTCCAAAATCCGCAATCCGCGAACCGATGCGTCCGAGCCCCACCACCCCAAGCGTCTTCCCCGCCAGATCGAATCCCATCCCCGTCTGCCACAAACCCTCACGCATCGCGCGGTCCTCTTGTGCCACGCGATGAGCAAGCGCCAGCATCAGCGCCATCGTCATTTCGATAGCCGTTGCGCCGGAGCCCTCCGTCTGGGTTACCAGAATCCCCTGTGCCGTGGCCGCAGCCAAGTCGACTTGCCCGGAATTTTTCCCCGTCAGCGAAAGCAACTCGAGCACGGGCAGCTTTTGCAAAACGCGCGCCGAAAAATGCGTGCGCTCGCGGATTGGCACGAGAATCTGATACGGCCGCAGCCTCTCGACCAGCCGGTCTTCATCCTGCAAGGTATCCCGATAACCTTCCAGCTGCACGCGGTTTTCGATCTGCTTCCAGTAAGGCTGCGCGAAGGCCGCCCCTTGATAGTCATCCAATATAGCGAGCCTCTTAATCATGTTCGTCCTTGGTGCGGGCTGGTTCACAGCGCTCAATCCGGCACAATCCCCGCCCAGCAATATAGTATAGAAACGCCTTGGCCTTAGCTGGGAAACAGTATGGTCGGAAGGGCTGCGGTGCCGACGCAAGGGGAGCGGCGTCACAAGCTAGAAATAGCATCGTCAATGCCGCGAGTTCCTGTGCTACGGAGCGATGCCGAGGTGTTCAGGGGATCCACGCTTCAGCGCCAGACATAAAGGACGGACCCGCAGCGCCTTTCCGCCCGCGACACCACTGCTGCGAGATTGGCGATTCCCCAGCAGCCGAATCCGGGCGCCACGTTCATAACTTGTGAGGAGATTCCCTCGATGCCGGAAGTTGACAAGATCATTCCCTATGAAGAGCTGCTTGATCGCGTCCGCAGAATATTCGCCGGGCACGGCATGCCTGCCGCCGATAGCGACCGTGTCGCTGAATGCCTGATCCAAGCCGATCTCCGCGGCATCGCCTCGCACGGCATCAACCGGATTCCGATCTACACCAAACGCTTCGGCCTGAAGCTGGTGAATCCCAGGCCTGGGCTCAAAATAAACGCGCCAACGCCCGTAGTGGCGCATGTTGACGGCGACAACGGCATGGGATTCATCGTTGGCACCCGCGCAATGGAAGTGGCCATCGCGGCGGCCTCGACATACGGCGTAGGCCTTGCGCTCGCCTCGCACAGCAACCATTTCGGCATCGCAGCCAATTATTTACTCCAGGCGCTCCACACCGGAATGGCGTCCATGGTCCTCACCAACGCTTCGCCCGCCATGCCCATCTGGGGCGGCCGCACCCCATTCCTTGGCACAAGCCCACTCGGAATGGCTGTCCCGGGCGGCAATTTGCCGCCGCTGGTCCTCGACATGGCTACCGCCGTGGCTGCCCGCGGAAAAATTCGCCGGGCCGCCGAGCGCGGCGAATCCATCCCCGAAGGATGGGCGCTCGATGAGCACGGCCGTCCCACAACCGACGCCGCCGCGGCCTATCGCGGAACCTTGCTTCCCTTGGCCGGACCCAAGGGATCGGGTCTCTCCCTGTTGATGGAAGCTCTCGCCGGTGTGATGTCCGGCGCCGCGTTCGGCGGAGAAGTGAAAAACCAGTACCTCGATTTCACTACCCCTCAAAACGTCGGGCACTTCTTCCTCGTGTTTCGTCCCGATCTTTTCGTCACCCGCGACGAATACCGCGAGCGCATGGACGAACTTGTCGCCCGTGCAAAGGCAGGTCCGCTGGCCCAAGGCTTCGACGAAATCCTGATGCCCGGGGAGCGTGAATCCCGAATGGCCGAATCCCGCCGCAAGACCGGCGTGCCGATCAGCGCCCAGGATTCCGAGATGCTCCTCAACCAAGAATCCCTGGCAAGCAAACTGAGCGGCCGGTAGCCGATCCAAATGCCCTAGGTCGGCGTCGAAACGAGCCTTGGTCTAGGAAGCCTCGAGCCTTTGAGCACGACAGACCATCACCACTCGTGCCGATCTAGGCCGAAAATTGTTTCAGTTGCCCGCATTTCTGTGTGAATATCGAGGACCGCATGAACGATCTCAAATTCGCTCGATACAACTTTTCAAAGGACCGCTCCGCATGAGCCAGTCATTTTCCACGGCGGATTTGTATGATGTGTACGGCGATCGCTGCCAATCCTGCCAGATACAATTCAAGCAGTACGGCAGGCGCAAAGTTTTCTCCGGAAAGATTCAAACCATCGAGTGCCGCAATGACAATGTTCTGCTCCGCAAAACGCTGGAGGCCAAGTCCACGGGGGACGTCCTGGTCGTCGACGGCGCCGCCGACTTGGGCGGCGCGCTCGTCGGCGATATGATCGCGACGTTGGGAATGAACAATGGCTGGTCCGGGGTGATCCTCAACGGCGCCATTCGGGACGTGAACGCCATCGCCGCGCTCGATTTCGGCGTCAAGGCCCTGGGGACGAATCCGAAGAAAAGCAGCAAGAACGGCGCCGGTAGGGTCAACGTTCCGCTATCTTTCGGAACCGTGACCTTCACGCCCGGCCACTGGGTTTATAGCGATGACGACGGCATCCTGATTTCCGCCGAGAAGCTCGAGACTGTCTAAGTTTTTGCAAGGAGAGGCCCGCATGCCACACCTGACTGTTGAATATTCCGCGAATCTCGAAAATCGGATCGACATCCTCCAGCTGGTCGAAACGATCCACCAGGCCGCGCTGAAGACCGGCGTCTTCGAAGTTGCCGCCGTGCGCACACGGGCCGCACGCCGCGACTACTACGTCATCGCCGACGGCCATCGCGATAACGCGTTCGTGGCCATTACTGTCCGGGTGGCCCCCGGCCGCCCTCCCGAAACACGCAAGCGCCTCGGCCAGGAAATTTTCGACGCCGCCTGCGAATTCCTGCAAAAAACCTACGACACTACCCCCATCGGCATTTCCCTCGAAGTGCAGGAGATCGACAACACCGCTGCGTTCCGAAAAAATAACCTCCACGAAATCGTCAAACACCGCGCCGTATGATTGCGCCGGCGCAGCATTTGGCCTCGATGACGAGCGCCACCGCGAAGATCCCAGTGGAACGACGGTTTGGTTTGGCACCGTCATCGAAAACCTGAGGACTCAAGGGTATTCGGCGTGCTTGCCGGAGAAAGGCGGGTTTTTTATTCAAATCTCGGGCGAACCGGAGTTCAACCTTGGGCTCTACACCCACTCCCCGCTGCGCATCACCGGCTCTGAATCGCCCTGGGCGCTAATGCCGTCCACATCCACACGATTCGACCCAATCATCCAGTCGACGTGAATCAAACTGGCGTTGGCACCGCGCACCGCAAGTTGCTCCGGAGTGAGGCTGTCGCCATCCTTCAGGCAGGTGCTGTAGGCCTGCCCAAGCGCGATGTGGCACGCCGCGTTCTCGTCGAAAAGCGTATTCATGAAAAGCAATCCGCTCGAGGCGATCGGCGACGAGTCCGGTACCAAAGACACTTCGCCGAGCCGCCGCGCACCTTCATCCGTTTCCATCATCCGCCGCAGCACCTGCTCGCCCCGCGCGGCATGAGCCTCCACAATTTTCCCGGCCTCGAACCGCACGGAGATCCCTTCGATCATCGTTCCCTGATACGAGAGCGGCTTCGTGCTGGTCACCCGCCCTTCTACGCGATCCTTATGCGGCGTGGTGAAAACTTCTTCGGTCGGCATATTCGGAATGCAGTAGCGCCCGTTTTGCGCCGTGGTTCCTCCGCCTAGCCAAAGGTGTCCGTCAGCAAGTCCCACTCGAAGATCAGTCCCCGGCCCACGGAAGTGCAGCGCCGAATAACGCTTTTCGTTGAGCCGCGCGGCGCGAGCATGCAGATCCGCGTCATGGTCCTTCCAAGCTGCCACAGGGTTCGGCTGATCCGCCCGTGAGGCCGCAAAAATAGCGTTCCAAAGCCGCGTCACCGCTTGGTCCCGCGGCGAGTCGGGGAACACCGCGGCAGCCCACGCGGGAGTCGCGCAGGCCACAATCGTCCAGTTGATCTCGTGGCGAGCAATCGGTTCCAGCGCCGGGCGGTAGGCCTTCGAGGTGGCACGATTCACACGGCTCACCTTCTCGGGATCCTGCTGCGAGAGCAGCGAAGGATCGTTGCCAGTGATCGCCAAACGCGCCGAGCCGCTTCGATAGGCCTGTGCCATGCCTTCAAATAGCCAGGATGGGGCGGCATCAAAGCTGGCGTCCTGTCCGTAGCGGAAGCGCAGCAGGGCCGACTCCTCGTCGGTAAACAATGCCGTGACGAGTGACGCGCCGGCCTTATAGGCATGCTCGGTAATACGTCGCGCCAGCGGGACCGCATCAAGCGTGGCGGTCATTACCAGCTCTTGTCCAGGCGCCAGTCCCAATCCGGCGCGGACCGCAATTTCCGCCAGGCGATCGAGGTTTTGTTCGAATTCCGGAGTCCGGACAGATTGTCCTTGGGCAGATGTAGTTGTCGAGGTCATAGCTATGATTATTACCCGCCGCATGGCGCAATGACAATGCGGTGCGCCCAGGAACGGACAGCGATTTTGTCCCTTTACACCTCATCGGAGAATGATCATGGCAGCCACGTTATTCAGCTTCCGCTGCTCCCTGCCGGCAACTTGGCGGCTTACCGGAGCGCGTTCGCAGTGGCTCGCCCACCCGCAGCTCGATTTGCAA
>CAVQZU010000112.1:0-5187 GCA_963718485.1 uncultured Acidobacteriota bacterium | reverse complement strand
GAGAAATACGGGTCCCAGTTTGCCAAGCGGCCTGATTTCGCAAAGGTCTTTTGGCCCAATGGGTCGTTTGTTCATGTGGGGCAAGTCTTCAAAAACCCGGATATCGCCAATACGCTGCGCATCATCGGTGAGAAAGGCCGCGACGGCTTTTACAAGGGATCGGTGGCCGAGGCAATTCTGAAAACCTCGAAGGAAGAGGGCGGCGTGATGACTGCCGAGGACCTGGCGGATTTCCAACCGGAGTGGGTCGAGCCGATCTCCACAACTTACCACGGGTGGACAGTGTATGAGACACCACCGAACACGCAGGGACTCGCGACGCTCTCCATGCTGAATATTATGGAGCAATATCCCCTGAAGGAATGGGGACATGATAACCCGAAGACCTTACATATCGAATTAGAGGCCAAGGCTCTGGCGTATGCGGACTTACGCGCGTACGTGGGTGATCCTCGAGTGGTGAAGGTGCCAACGGCGCGGCTCATCTCTAAAGAGCTCGCGGTAGAACGCGCGAAGACCATTACCGATCGTGCAAACTGCAATGTGCCGCCCTCCGGGATTACTGACCAGCTGGCCAAGCTGGAGAGCGATACGACTTATCTGGCAGCGGTAGATCGCGACGGTAACATAGTGTCGCTGATCCAGAGCAACTCGGGGAACTTCGGCGCTGGCCTGGTGCCGGAGGGGACGGGCTTTGTACTGCAAAACCGCGGCGGCGGCTTCAGCCTCACTCCCGGGCAGCCTAATACCGTTGCGCCCCATAAACGACCGTTCCACACGATTATCCCGGCCTTTATGCAAAAGGACGATGTCGCTATCGGCTTCGGCATCCAGTCAGGCTCCAATCAGCCGCAGGCGCAAGCGCAGTTTGTCGCAAACCTTGTCGACTTCGGGATGAACATCCAGGCGGCGATGGATGCTCCGCGATTTAACGCGGGCCATGGATGCAGTGTGACGATGGAGGCTGGGTTTCCGGCTCCGACCTTTGAAGAGTTGTTCCTCCTGGGCCATCAGATCACGTTGGTGCCGAGATACTCGCTGGTGATGGGGAAAGGCAACGCGGTCGAGCGGGACAACAAACTGCAGGTAAACTTTGGCGCCAGTGACCCGCGCACCGACGGCCAGGCGACACCTGAGATGATGCCCTTTTAATTCCAGCGGCCCAGCCGACAACAGAACAGAGGGTAACATCAACGCCTACATCGTAGGATATTCCGATCATAGATCCGACTATGACATTACCGTGGAGGACACAACCCGGAAGATCGGGGTACAGCAGACGTCGGATACTTCCATTTCACGAATCTTATTTTGGACGAACGGCACCGCCGTTTGTCCGGAGGTCTATCTTCATGTACCGGCGGCGCCGGGCAAAATGTCGCAATGGATGATTCACTACCGATTCTTTGCTCCCACCCTCGGGTGAACCAGGCACGGTATCAGACGATCGACTCTCAAGTTCGAATTTGGCGTAAATATTTTCAAAGTACTCATCCTTTCGGCGGATTGCAGCCTGCCCATCGTCGCTTACGCTAGGTTTTTCTGGATTTAAGTTCTCGCATGACCGCCCCGCAATCACTCCCATGATTCGGTGGTCCGAGAATACGTTCCCAGGCCCCCAGACTCTCAGTTGACTAACGACTTCGGAAGTTTCCAGGAGAGTAGCGATGCGCCGTTCCATTCACGCAATACTATTTATCGCGATTTTCCTGCTCTGCTGTTGCGGCGGTTTAACGGCTCAGACCATTACCGGCAATATTAATGGCACGGTGACGGATGCATCCGGCGCGGTCATTGCCGGCGCGAAGATAACTGCGGTGAATGTCGAGACGAATGTTCAGACAACCACCACGTCCAATAACGAGGGAATCTATGACATCCGCTTTCGCTACACCGTAACCGTAGATGCCCAGGGCTTTGCCAAGCGTATATTTGGGCCGTTTACGCTCGAAGCCAATCAGGACGCAAAAATCGACGCTCCGATGGCAGTCGGAAACACCCAGAGTCAAGTGTCAGTGGACGCCACCGTCGCGCCGCTTCTCAATACCGAGAATGCCCAATTGGCGACCACATTGGATACGAAAGCGGTCGGCAACATCCCGATGGTAGGACAAAATTGGGTGCAACTGACGCTGTTCGTTCCCGGGGCAATCAACACTAACCCGGCGGCGCTTGCGGGCAACGGGGCGATCGGCGTAAACCAGGCTGTGAACAATGGCGTCTCCGTAAACGGAAATCGCCAGCAAGCGAATAACTACATGCTGGACGGGGTGGAGATCAATGAGACTCTCAATAATACCGTCGGCTATAACGTTGCCCCGGATGCGTTGGGCCAGCTGCAACTCACCTCCGCGAACGCACAGGCTGAGTACGGCAACGTCAACGGTGGTGACGTTATAGCTCTATTGAAGAGTGGCACCAACCAATTTCACGGCAGCGCATACTGGTATCTCTCGAACTATCACCTCGATGCCAATACCTGGGCCAATAGGCACAACTCAGTGATTACGCCAAAACAGTCATATACGCAACCCATCTTCGGGGGAACGATCGGCGGACCTATCCTTCACAACCGGCTGTTCTTCTTCGCCGACTATTCCGGGGGCCGCTACCACCAGGGAGGACTTGCGACAGCGACGGTGATGACAGCGAAGATGCGTACGGGAGATTTTTCCGAGCTACTGGATCCGGGCATCATGTGTACCTCGTCTTGTTCACCCGGCAAGCTGATCCAGCTATATGACTCTTCAACAACCGCATATACCCCCTACGCCGGGAACAAGAATATTCCTATTCTGAGTCCTGTGGCGCAGTACCTGTTTGCTCATCCTGAAATCTATCCGTTGCCGAACCAGGCGCCCCAAGCAGGCACGCCGGCAACTGGTAATTATGTGGCGCCTCAAAAGAGCCGCCAATATAACGACCAATTCGACGTCAAGGTGGATTACAAGATGACGGAGAAAGATACTCTGTCAGCTCGCTGGATCCAAAGTGACAGCGGAAGCACAACCACTCCTGTCCTCCTGGTGAGTTTCCCTACGGCTCCGATTACGCCAGTGAAGGGTGTTGCGATCAACGAGGTGCATACGTTCAATGCGTCCACGGTGAACGAGCTTCGCCTCGGATATAACAGGATTCGTCCGGAGGAAGGACTCCCCGTGGATGCAAGCGGAGCTTTCGGCGCCAGCGGCAATGGCGTTGTCGGAATTCCGGGAGGGAATCAAGGTATTGTGGGATTTGCGGCTCAAACAACTGCCCCCGGATCTACCAGCGGCCTGACTACCGCGAACGGTGCGGAGTACACCACGATTGGCAATTCCTATGGGGGGATGACCTTTGTCGACAACTCCTTCACGTATGGCGACACCCTAACCTGGTTGAAGGATAAGCACACCTTCAAGTTTGGAGCCCAGTTCATTCGCTATCAGTCGAACTGCTTTTCGGCGGGCAACGATGGCGTCCTCGGAACCATGGCGTACACCGGTGTCTCGTCTTCCAACCCGATCAATAACGCGACGACAAATCCCATGGGCTATAACACAGGGGGCTATTCCATGGCGGACTTCATTCTCGACCGAGTCGACTATGTCGGCCAAGGCGCATTCACCGGGCCGCAGGGCTTGCGGCAGTGGCGGGACGCCTACTTCGCACAAGATGATTGGAAGGTAACTCCAACGCTGACTCTCAACCTGGGCATGCGCTATGAGTATGATCAGCCGTTTTACGAGGTAAATAACAAGTACGCGAACGTCGACTTCACGACGAAACAGCTGATCCATGCTGGGGTGAACGGTGCAAGCCGTTCGCTCGTGAACCCGTACTACGGCGGTCTGATGCCGCGTATTGGCTTTTCCCTGGCTGTCACTCCCCGGTTTGTAGTCCGCGGCGGGTACGGTATGCAGAGCTTCATGGAAGCCACCGGCGAAGCGCGCCGCATGACGCTCAACCCACCGAATAATGCAGACAACTACACGACCGGTACGGCGCCCAGCGCGTCCAACCCGGCTGTGTTCTTCAAGGTGGAGAGCGGCTTTACCAATCCGGCCACGGTAAACCCCGTCCTCGCACTGAATGCCTGGGACGTGAATCTCCGTCCTGCGTTGATCGGAGAGTTTAGCCTGACAACGGAGTACCAGGTTAGCAATACTGCGTCCTTCCAGATCGGGTATGTGGGAGAATCGGGGCAGCATCTGGTCAACCACAACGCGGCCAACCAGCTGTACTCTCCATGCGTCATTGGTGGAGTCGTCCAGACCCGGCCAACCAGCGCCGCCTGCACTGCAGCAGATCCGTCACCCTTCCAGTCGCTAGTCACGCAATCGGGCTCGGTCACGCTCACCACATCCAACGCGATGATGAACTACAACGCGCTGCAGGCGACGCTCCGTCAGCGAGCGCTACGTGGGTTGCAATATACCTTGAACTATACCTGGAGCCGGGCGATGACGAACTCCATCGGGTTTTTTGGAGCTCCCAGCATCAATGGCGCCAACAACTATGCGGAAAACGGCTACAACAATCACG
The DNA here is from genome assembly GCA_963718485.1 of uncultured Acidobacteriota bacterium. Taxonomy (GTDB): domain Bacteria; phylum Acidobacteriota; class Terriglobia; order Acidiferrales; family UBA7541; genus Palsa-295. The sequence continues at coordinate 663 of CAVQZU010000112.1, read as the reverse complement.
CGGAATATGGTCCGACGGGCCAGGATGTGCGCAATAGCGTGAACGGCAACCTGGTGTACGAACTACCGTTCGGACGTGGGCGGAGGTTCGGAGCTAACATGAATTCTGCACTGGATGAGATCGTGGGCGGATGGAAGGTAGCCATGACAGGGGTGGCCTATTCCGGTTTTCCGGTGACGATCAACAACAGCTCGAACAATGCTTACACTCTCAATAAAATACAGCGTGCGAACCATCCGCGGCCGATGAAGATCGTTGGCCGTAGCGTTCGTGATTGGTTCGGAACTGATCCGTCGGCAATATCGTGCGGGCTTACAGACAATGGGACCTGCGCCTACTCAAGCCCGCAGAATGGCACTTATGGCACTACGGCTGTTGGTTCCGAGCGCGCCCCCGGTTATCAGGGGTATGACAGTTCTGTCTCTAAAGCTTTTACGGTTTATCACGAGCAGTTTTTGGAGTTTCGGGTGGACGCGTCGAATGTCTTCAATCTGACCGCCTTGAGCAACCCGAATAATACGGCTCAGAGCGCAACGTTCGGACAAATCACCAGCGTTCGCAGTGGGCCGAGAAAGTTGCAACTTGACCTGAAGTACATTTTTTAGACCCAATGGCTGCACTTACCCGGAGCAATTGGCAATCGTGCTGATTTTTTTCGGATGT
>CAVQZU010000111.1:0-5827 GCA_963718485.1 uncultured Acidobacteriota bacterium | reverse complement strand
AAAACCCTCGAGCAATCGGTTGCCACACCCATCGAGCAGCAGGTCTCCGGCGTCGATAACATGAACTACATGTATTCGACGAACGCCAATAACGGGCAAACCACAATCACGGTCAATTTCGATGTAAAAACCGACCCCAATATTGACCAGGTGCTCACCGATCTTAGGGAATCGCAAGCGGTCTCCCAACTACCTCCCCAAGTGAACGCCGCCGGTATCACCGTACAGAAATCGCAGCACTCCCCGTTGATGCTGATCGATCTCTATTCTCCCAAAGGCACCTACGACAGCACGTTCCTGGCGAACTACGCTTACATCAATCTCACGGACGAACTGAACCGCGTACCTGGAGTAGCGCGCGTTCAGATCTTCGGCGCCGGGCAGTACGCGATGCGCATCTGGGTGAAGCCGGACCAGTTGGCGAAGCTCAACGTCACCGTCCCGCAAATTGTTCAGGCAATCAACACGCAAAACACCGTAAATCCCGCCGGCCAGATCGGCGGGGAGCCTGTTCCGAAAGGGCAGGAATTCACATACGCCGTCCGCGCCCAAGGACGCCTCGTCTCCGCCGATGAGTTCGGGCAGATCGTCATCCGCGCGAACCCCGATGGCTCGATCCTCCGCCTGAAGGACGTTGCGCGTATCGAACTCGGCGCGCAGGCTTATGACCTCGGGGGCCGCTTTAATGGCAAGCCTTCGGCGATTCTCGCCATCTACCAACTGCCCGGATCCAACGCCGTCAAAACCGCCAAAGCCGTCCGGCAGCGTATCGCTGAATTGAAGCAAAGATTCCCGGCCGACCTGGACTATCAGTTCGGTCTGGACACTACGCTCGCAGTCTCGGCCGGCATCAAGGAAATTGTCCGCACACTGGTTGAAGCGCTTTTGTTGGTTATTCTCGTGGTGTACATTTTTTTGCAGAACTGGCGCGCCACGCTGATTCCCCTCTTGGCCGTTCCGGTTTCGCTGATTGGCACTTTTGCTGTTTTCCCCTTGCTCGGTTTTTCATCAACACGCTTTCCTTATTCGGACTCGTTCTCGCGATCGGGTTAGTTGTGGACGACGCCATCGTCGTCGTAGAAGCCGTGGAACGCCATATTGAAGAAGGCCTGTCCCCGCGGACGCCGCGATCAAAGCCATGCAAGAAGTTTCGGGACCGGTGGTCGCCATCGCGCTGATTCTCACAGCGGTCTTCGTTCCCACTGTATTCATTCCCGGGATTACTGGCAGGCTCTATCAGCAATTCGCTGTCACGATCGCGATCTCCGTATTTTCTCCGCGTTCAACGCTCTTACCCTAAGCCCGGCTCTCTCAGCTCTCTGCTCAAACCTCGAAAGCAGTCGCGGGGACCCCTGGCGCGTTTCTTCGCATTGTTCAACCGAGCCTTTTACCGGACGACTAACGGCTACGTGAGCTTTTCCGGTTTCCTGATCCGCAAATCCGGCTTTAGCCTTCTCTTCCTGGCACTGGTCGCCGTCGCCGCCGTCTTCATGGGGTCGAGGCTGCCCTCCTCGTTTCTCCCCAATGAGGACCAGGGTTATGTCTTTGTGGGTCTCCAGTTGCCGGCTGCCTCATCGCTCCAACGCACTGAAGTTGCATCGAGCGAAGTTGAAAAAGCCATCCTGCAAACACCCGGCGTTGCCAGTTGCACTTCGGTGATAGGTTTCAGCCTGATCAGCGTGACGCAAGACACCTATCACTCGTTCTTCTTCGTAACGCTGAAGGACTGGGACGCACGGAAACGCCCGGAGGAACAGTATGCCGCTATCCAGAAAGTCTCGGCGCGTCGCTTTCTCGTGTGAAGGAAGGACTCGCATTTTCCTTCCCGCCTCCGGCGATTCTCGGAGTGGGCACCTCTGGCGGAGTCACTTTCATTCTGGAAGATCGTTCCGGTAGCAGCGATCCGGAATTTCTGGCAAGAAACGTAAAGAAATTCGTCGATGCGGCGAGTAAGCGCCCCGAGCTGGCTGGTTTGTTGCCCAGCTATTTTCCGAACGTACCGCAGGACTATGTCGACGTTGACCGCGCCAAGGTAATGTCCGAAGGCGTGAATATCGGCGATGTCTACGAGACCATGCAGGCCTTCATGGGCGGTTACCTTGTGAATTACTTCAACCGCTTCGGCCGGCAGTGGCAGGTGTACGTCGAAGCGGACGGCGACTACCGCACTCGCGCCTCCAATATCGGGCAGTTCTATGTGACCAACGCCAGCGGCGGCAGCGTGCCGTTGAGCGCTGTGACCAACATCAAGAACATCAGCGGCCCGGAATTCACCATGCGGTACAACGAGTACGAAGCGGCGCAAATCAATGCGGCGGCCGCTCCCGGATACAGTTCAGGACAGGCCAGAGCCGCGCTCGAGCAGGTGTTCGCGCAAACCATGCCACGCGAAATGGGTTTCGACTATGAAGGCATGTCCTATCAGGAACAGCGGGCGTCGCAGGGTGTCTCGGCGTCCGCGATTTTCGGACTTTCTCTGCTATTCGTCTTCCTGATCCTCGCGGCCCAATACGAAAGCTGGTCGCTTCCCTTCAGTGTTCTCTTGGGAACTCCAATCGCTGTTTTCGGCGCCTTCCTACCCTGTGGCTGCGCCATTTCGAGAATGACGTATACACACAGATCGCCTTGGTCATGTTGATCGGGTTGGCTGCGAAGAACGCGATTCTAATTGTGGAGTTCGCCAAATCGGAATACGAGTCCGGCAAGAGCATCACGGAAGCCGCGCTGACTGGCGCTCGCATTCGTCTTCGGCCCATCCTGATGACCGCATTTGCCTTCATCATGGGCAGCGCGCCGCTGTGGTTTGCCACGGGAGCGGGAGCCTCGGCCCGCCGCATCATGGGCACCGCCGTCATCGGTGGGATGCTCGCGGCCTCGGTCATCGCCGTTTTTCTGATCCCGGTCACATTCTCCGTTGTCGAACGCCTGACGCTCCGCGCCAAGCAGTTGGCGGGCGCAAAGACGCCGTCAGTCACCGCGGAAGGGAGCCCATATGACGCGGCCCTCATATTCGATCCTCACGCTAAGCCTCGGGCTTGTTCTCGCGGGCTGCACAGTCGGTCCGCGCTACCAAAGACCGGTGATCGATACGCCGCAAGCCTACCGAGGCCCCGCGGAAGAAGCTGCTCAGCCAGCACCGCAATCTCTTGGTGACGCGAGGTGGTGGACCGTCTTCCAGGATCCGCAGCTGCAAGAATTAATTCGTGTGGCCTTGCAACAGAACTTCGACGTGCGCATTGCCGCCACCCGCGTCCTTCAAGCGCAGGCGCAATTGGGCATCACTCGCGCCGACCAATTTCCATCGGTCAACGCCGGCGCCGACTACACCGCTCAGCGTCTTGCAAAGACTTCGAGCATCCTTCCCGCTTTCGAAACGAATACGGGCGAAGTGAATTTGTCCGTTCTCTGGAATCTCGATTTCTGGGGGAAATACCGCAAGGCCACGGAAGCGGCTCGCGCCAACCTGCTCGCCAGCGAATGGGGCCGCCGCGCCGTGCTGGATTCGGTGATCTCGAATGTCGCGACCGCCTATTTTCAGCTCCGCGCCATCGATTTGCAGCTCGAAATCTCGAAAGACACGCTCGCGTCGCGCCAGGATTCTTTGCGCCTCACCCAAGTGCTCGCGCGCAACGGCTCCGCCTCCGATCTCGATGTGCGCCAGGCGGAGCAGCTCGTCTACACCGCATCGGAGACGATTCCAGACCTGGAGCGCCAGATTCAGCAGCAAGAAAACCTTATCAGCATTCTGCTCGGCAGGAACCCAGGCCCGATCGCTCGCGGTCGCCAGATCACCGAGCAGCCGAACCCGCTGAGCGTTCCACCGGGCCTTCCCTCCGCGCTCCTCGAACGCCGTCCCGACATTCGGGAGGCCGAAGAAAATCTAATCGCGGCGAATGCGGAAATCGGAGTGGCTAAGGCCGCCTACTTCCCCAGCATTTCATTGACGGGCACCGCGGGCTTCCAAAGCGACGCCCTCACGCGCCTTTTCACCGGTCCAGCAGGTCTGTGGACCGCGGGGCCGTCGTTGACGCAACCGATATTCGAGGGCGGAAGGATCCGGTCCAACGTAGACTCACCGAGGCGCAAAAGCAGCAGGAACTGCTAACCTACGAAAGCACAATCCAGGAAGCGTTTCGTGAGGTCTCCGATTCCCTGATCGCCTATCAAAAAGATCGCGAGTTCCGCGAGCAGCAGCGCCTCTTGACCACGGCTGCGCAGGGAGCCGCGCATCTCTCCGACATCCGGTACCGCGGCGGGACGGCGAGCTACCTCGAAGTTCTGACGAACGATACCAATTATTTCTCCGCGGAACTGAATCTCGTTCAGGCGCAGCTCAATGAGCGGCTAGCCCTGGTTCAGCTCTACCAGGCTCTCGGTGGCGGCTGGCAGGAATAGGCACAGATCGATCCCGATCGGAAGCATTGTCAGACCAACTGATTAGATCGCGTTGCATCCGCCCGTTGAGCTGCAGCGCTTGTCGGACACGCGAACTTCTCCTTCAAATAGACAGTTAGCCGACTATCAGGAGTCAGACGCGTCGACGCGGTGTAGACTCTGGGGTGATCGAAGAAACAGCGCGGCTTGACGATTCCTATGCTCCGATTCCGCTAAAGCATTAGCTCCTTGTCACACTGGAGGCTCAAGGTGAACGATCAACAAAAGAAGGAGCAGTATTTTGGAGCGCGAGATCAAGAGATCCGCGCGGCACTGGATCAGCATTGGGCAGCGTCCGATGCCAACGATTTTGAAACGGAGCACCTGATCTATCACGAGGACGCGGTGTTGGAATACCCGCAGTCAGGCGAACGAACCCGCGGTCGAAACAACATACAGAACCAGCGCGCGAGTCAGCCGAGCAACAAGCGGTTTTCTATCCGGCGAATCATTGGCAGCGGGAATCTTTGGGTCACCGAATTCATCCTGACATATGACGGCAAGCCGTCCTACACCGTGAGCATCATGGAGTTCAGGGGAGTCAAAATCGCGCGGGAAACGCAGTACTTTGCGGATCCATTCGTGGCTCCGGCATCGCGCGCTCAATGGGTCGAACGGATGGACACATAGCCTCAAAGCGCGAGGATTGCTAACGACACCGCCGTTTCCGCTTTGCAGCATATTGTCGAGAACAGAGACTCATGCCACAGAACCGCTAAGTCCTGCATTACCGCATTTACCGGAGAAATCGAACAGTATGATATGGGGTATCGCTACAGCACATCCTCCGATGGAGGGACAGAGATGGATTGGAAACGGTTGGTCCAGTTTGCGCTGCTGGGTAGCAGTGATTTGGAACAATATGCCATCCTGCTGGTACGCGTTTCGATCGGGCTGTTCTTCGCCATCTCCGGGGCAAACAAGTTGTTTGTCGCCGGCAGCACGAAACCTGTTTACGAAACGCTCGTTAAGGCCAAAGTCCCGTTTCCCCGCCTGACGGCTTATTTCGTGTCGGGTGTCGAGTTCGTTGGCGGATCCTTGCTGGCCGTGGGATTTCTTTCGAGGCCGGCCTGTGTGGCTTTATTGATCGATATGCTTGTCGCCACCCTGACCACAGCGCTTTCCACCATGCCTAAAGGACTTTCGCCTCTTAGCTGGCTCGACGATTTCCTCTACCTTCCGGAAGTCCTGTACGTGCTCTTCTTTATCTGGCTGATCTGCTCTGGCCCGGGAAAGTTCAGTGTCGATTACTGGCTCGCCGGCAAGTTACTGAGGTGATCGATCGACGAAGAGCTTATTGCTAGATTATTGCAATGAAGTGGTAGCTCAAACCGGACACACCCCATCTGAAAACGAGCCTAACCGCTCCGTCGTCGCTCTTCGCTGAACTACA
>CAVQZU010000110.1:0-8636 GCA_963718485.1 uncultured Acidobacteriota bacterium | reverse complement strand
CTTCCCCATGATTTGACGCGGTCATGGTTTCTCGTACCCGCAATTGCCGGTTACTCGCGTGGAAAACGCGCGACCGGATCGCCGGAAAGGCGCCTCATCCGAACTGGTATGGGCTCATCGTCGTGCTCGGACCGCCTTCAGTTATGGATCGCGACGCTGGGCGCGGAGTTATTTTTGGCCCGGACTTCCTTCGTGATTTCAGTGATTGGCGCGGTGCTGCTGCTCGGCGGCACCGAGTATTTGCGGGCCTTCGCTTTTCCTCTCTTTCTGTTGTTCTTCATGGTGCCAATCCCGGCCGTGGTCTATAACCAGATCACATTTCCGCTGCAATTACTGGCGAGCCGGGCGGCAGAGGCGGCGATCGGCTTTCTGCAGATTCCCGTTATTCGCGAGGAAACGTTCTCGGAATTCACCGCAACAAAGCCTCAACGTAGTCGAGGCATGCAGCGGTATCCGCTCGCTGCTGACCCTGACGTTTTTTTCACTGGTTTACGGATATTTTTCCGAGAGGCGGACGGCGGCGAGCCGTCCTCTTCTTCTCGACTATTCCAATCGCCATCCTTGCCAATGCGGGCCGCGTTACCATCACCGGCGTGGTATCGGAGATCAAGCCGGACCTGGCGGAGGGATTCTTCCACGAGGCGCAGGGCCTGGTGATTTTCATGGTGGCGTTCCCTTACACGCGCGTCAGCACCAGGGATATCGTCGTGTCCCGCGCCATGTTCGCGTAAATTGAAGAAATGAAAATAAACGTCAGCCTCATTTTTCGTAATCGCTATCTGCGAGCGCTCTCGGTTGTGTTGGCCGCACAAGCCATTCTCTTTTATTCTGCTTCCCACGGCGAGAGCACGCCGCTGCCAGCTCCGCTTTCGGCGTTCCCTGCTTCGTTCGGGAGTTGGCGCCTGCAGCAGGTGGGCGTGATCGAAAAGGACGTCGAAGACGTATTGAAGGCCGACGATCTCATGACGCGATGGTACGTGAGTCCGGAAGGCGGGGCCAATCTTTACATCGCGTACTTCAAGACACAGCGGACGGGACAATCCCCTCACTCACCCAAGAATTGTCTGCCGGGCTCAGGCTGGCAGCCGTCGGAGAACGATCGCGTAAACGTGCAGGCCGGTGGCGACACAATCAGAATCAATCGCTACCTGGTCTCGAAAGGGACGGACGAGAGCATGGTTCTCTATTGGTACCAATCGCAGGGCCGAGTCATCGCCGATGAGTTCGCGGCGAAGTTTTATCTGATTGAAGATTCCATCCGCCGCCACCGCAGCGACACGTCGCTGGTTCGCGTGGTGGTTCCGGTTCTTCAGGGCCAGCGGAACAAGGCCGAAAAGGTAGCGATGGATTTCGTGCAGGCGGCTTATCCGGTCGTTAAATCGTATCTGCCTCAATAATGCGCGGAATGGGATGAGCGGTCCGCGTTGCGCGAGCGTGTAGTTCCTGCGGATATAAACTGCCAATTGAACGCATTCATCGGGACTCTCTTTTCTTTGGCCGTCTTTCCCATTTTGTCGAAAGTTCCTCTTGACCGAAGGGGCTGAAATCCCTGTAAACAGGGCAGGGACTTTTTCTACTTTCTACAAAATGACGCATTTTGTCGAGTGGCTACTGCAGAGGACAGAAAACTGGGTGTAAACTGCGCCGGTACCATCACCCGAAGGACAATAGAGCCATGAACGGAATTCAGTTTATAACGGATGAGAAGGGCCATAAGGTGGCCGTTCAAATCGATCTGAAAAAGCATCGGGAATTGTGGGAAGACATCGAGGATGTCCTTGTTTCCCGGTCGCGCAAGCAGGAAAAGCGGAATCCGCTCGACAAGGTGAAAGCGGGCTCGCATCAAGACCGGCAAACTTACCGCGTGAATAGCTATCGCGTTGCTCTGACCGCGAGCGCGGAAAAAGAATTGCAGGCGCTGCCCGCGAAAGTGGTGGCGCGCCTTGTGCCGCGCATCGAACATCTGGCGAAAACGCCTCTGGCATCCGGGATGCAAGAAACTAAAGGCGGCGACAACTAATGGCCCATTCGGGTTGATGACTACTGCGCCGTGTACGAGATTGACGACAAGGCCAAAAACCGTAGATTTGACTCGGATCGCGCACCGGCGCGAGGTTTACGAACAGATGAACGCGGTTGTGGGCAGGGAATTCAAACCCTGAGATTTGAGACAGCGCAAAGCCCTGATTTCATTCGGCCGCTGGTTTTTGTCCCGAAACTTACCCTTATAGTTTTCTCAGCGAGAGAAACAAAGGTTTCTATATATCCACAGCCGTCGCCGCGCGGCGATTGTGGAAAACGTTTCGCGGGCAGGCACGCTCGGCGAAGTTGTCGCGCGTGGTATTTTCGCAAGCGGGCCGCCCGCTGTCACGAATTACTTACCCGGACATTACGATGACTCCACAAAGAGCTTCGGGCAGCGGGATGGGTTGTTTCCAAAACGAATACTCAGATGTCGTCTGGCTGGTTCCCCCGGACTCTGCTATAAGGCCTTCGCGGAAACAGAGCGGCTTCCGTTCATACTGAAAGGGTTTCAAAGAAATGAGACGAGACGAAGTGGCTGTCTGGCTTGGAATTGACTGGGCGGATCAGAAACACCGATGGGCCATGCGGATCGAGGGCGAGGAATGCGTCACGCAGGGGGACCTGGACCATACCCCGGAGGCGGTTTGGACTGGTCCCCTTTTTTGAGACAAACAGTTAAGACTCAATTTTCATCGAATGGAGAATTGAGTCATGGGAGCTGTACGCAGGCAGTTCACACAGGAATTTAAGCTGGCCGCCGTGCGGCGGCTGGAACAAGGGGTATCGATCGCCGAGGTGGCACGCGGGCTGGAAGTGAGCCCGAACGTGCTGCACCGATGGCGAAAGGAATTCCGTCAAGGGCCTGGTAACGCCTTTCCGGGTAATGGAAAACAGCGCTGGGCGGAGGGCCGGGTGGCGGAACTGGAACGGAAGGTCGGCCAGCAGGCTCTGGAGATCGATTTTTTGAAGGGGTGCTTGCAGCGCATCGAGGAACAGCGGATGCTGCAGGCACTGACTGGGAATCCGCGGTCTTCCGGAAAATCAAAGAAGAAGTGAAAGCCGGCCGAGGACTGACGGTCGAGCGGATGGTGAAGCTGGCCCGGGTGAGCCGGGCCAGCTACTATCGCTTCGACGAGAACGGGAAGCCGGGCCCGATCCGGACATGGATCTGCGCGACGCAATCCAGCGGATCGCCCTGGAATGGCCCACTTACGGACGGCGGCGGATCACCCAAGAGTTGCGCCGCCGCGGTTGGGCGGTGAACCGTAAACGGGTCTACCGGCTCATGCGCGAAGACAATCTGCTCTGTGTGCGGAAGCGGAAGTTCGTGGTGACGACCGATTCCAATCATGGGCGGAAAGTCTATCCGAACCTGGCACGAGAGATGGTGCTGACCGGCATGGATCAGCTCTGGCGAGCTGATATCACCTACATCCGGCTGCGGGATGAGTTCGTGTTTCTGGCCGTCATTCTGGATGCTTACTCGCGCCGGGTGATCGGCTGGGCGCTGGACCGAACCATGGAAGATGAGCTCACTTTGAGCGCTCTGCGCATGGCGCTGTCACGACGGGTAGTAGAACCGGGGCTGGTCCATCATTCCGACCGTGGCTCGCAATATGCCAGCATCGACTACACGGGTCTGCTGAAAGAAAACGGCATCGTCATCAGCATGTCGCGCAAGGGCAATCCGTGGGATAACGCCGCCTGCGAATCATTTATGAAAACGCTGAAATATGAAGAGGTTCACCGCAACGAATATCGGGATCTGGCCGAAGCGCGGGCTGAAATCCGCAAGTTTCTCGAAAAGGTCTACAACCAGAAACGTCTTCATTCCGCGCTCGGCTACGTGCCGCCGGCGGAGTTCGAGGCCAAGCTCGCCGCACAGCAAAAGGAGGCCGCTTCGCGGCAGCTTTCTTAATGAGTTTTTTCAGGCATGGGGAAATCTTTCGCTCCGATGTATTCGATTGGTCCGGGGGCGGCATCAACGCCGCCCCCGGCCTCATCGGCTCGATGAGTTTCCGGCTGGCTATTCCTCGGCGGATTGCTCTCCAGCAGGGTCCGCTTCCGCTTCGCCAACCGTATATCATTTTGCGCTAAAGTCGTCTTGCCGGTCGATTGTTTTTCATCGAACGGCCAACAGTGTCTTAACTGTTTGTCTCAGCCCAGGGGACCACCCCAACGAAGGTTCTTATAGCCGCGGCCGCGGTTGATGAGCAAGCGGATGTTGCCGTTGATCGCTTCGACGACGCCGAAGCGGACTTTGGTCCGGCAGTAGTTGAGTATCCCGTCGAGGTGCTTGATCAGCATCGTGGCGAGTTCCTGGAACGAGGGCAGTCGCTGCCAGCGCAGTTGATCCATCCACTTCCGGAGGTAGTTGACCATGGCTCCTTCGTAGCGATAGTCCCAGAGCTTTTCCAGGCTTTCCTTCAGCAAATAGGCTTTGAACACGCGCCGGTTCACTTCGAAGAGTCGGTTCAGGATGCCCCGTTGCGTCGGCGCCAGATTCTTCCAGCGGCTCAGCATCAGCCACTTCTTCCCTTTGATCAGATCGCGCATCTTCCGCCCCTTACGGAAGAACTCTGCCCGCCTCACCTCGTCCACCGCGTCGTTGGCGTGTTGGATGATGTGGAACTTGTCATATACGATGCGGCAGTGTGGAGCCCATTGCACGATACTCAACCGGAACGGCTCCCACATGTCCACGCAGGCTGCCGCGATACGCCTGCGTCGGCCGCGCGTCAACTCAGTGCGAAAAAACTCGTCCAGCGTCTCCTTTTTCCGCTCCTTGCCAAACCACAGCGGCTCGGCCGTCTCCAGATTGCTCACCACGGTGAGAAACTTGTCGTTCTTCCCCCGGTAGATTTCGTCCACACCCATCTGTCGCAGCGGCGGCTCGCGCCGCAGCGCCGCCCACCGTTCCAGATATCGAAGATCAATCGCCCGCACCGTGCTCTCCGCCATTCCCATCCGCCGCGCCAGTTGCCGGGCCGGCGCGCTTTCACAAGCGCCCCCACATCGTCTTCGAATCGCTTGCTGTACGGCGCCTTGCCCGGCAGTTGCTCCACCTTCTCCACCCGCACGCCGCATTCCGGACAACAGACTCGGTGAAGTTCCACCACCACCGACGTCTCGAACTGAAAGCAGCGCACGTCCCGCACCTCTCGCTCATACGTCTGGTGGATCTTCTCCACCCGCCGGCCGCATCCTGAACAAATCAGCTTCCGATTGCCTCGTTTGCGCCGTACCCATAACTTAAGCTTCTTGCCCGTCTCGTCGATCTCGCGCCGGTATACCCTATATCCCGGCCAGTCCAGTATCTTCGTCCAGTCGTTCTCCTGCACCCTGTCGAGTGTAACGAAATCCGCTTCTCCCGGATATCCAATGCCTTACGAACGCGCTACAGATTTCTGCTCAGAGCCGAAAAACTTAAGGGTTATCGACGAAGCCGGAAACAAAACCGACTACGAAACAGAATTTGTGCCGCGCATCGGTGAGCGCATCATGCTGGAAAACCGAAGCGGAAACGAGCCGCTGAAACACCATTACTTTCGCGTCAAAGACGGTGCTGTACCGGCTCGACAAAGACCCTGCTATTCAGGTTGCCATTCTCATAGCCGAAGAGCACGACCAGGGCTTTGGCCAAGCTGACGGTCGATTGCAACATGGCCAATGGAATCCGTAAAGCCTACACCAGAGTAAAGCGGAACAAGCGAGGTGCCTCGATTGGAAGGACTCCCGTCAAAGCAGCGTGGATAAAGCGACGAAAGAAAAAGAAGTGAGGGTTGTTCATGGGCTTCATGGCTGGAATATTACCCTTTTTGAGACTAGGCGGCTCGGGAAGCGGCATGCGTCTTGTGTCTCCTTCGCTAACGGGGATCGCTGCCGTGGGCTTGGTGAAAAACGTCTCATCGAGCGGCGGAATGTCCGAATAGTCGATGTCCTCATCCTTCATGCGGTCAATCCGGTCGAGGTCAGTTTTGCTGCGTTTTTCGCCGTCCACGCTTTCAGCGTCGCACGTTTTTGAATGCGTCCAAATTGGACAGTTTGTGCAACATCACGCGGGTTTGAGTGCGCCGCGTGATCGGTGCCCTTCTTCGGCGCTGGCGTGGAACGTGAGCGGCGCGGGGGCTGGCTTTCCATTGCGGCCCGCAAAATCCGGTTGATGCGCGTCTGGTAGCCCCTGCCGTTGGCTTTGAGCCAATTCAGCACGTCCGCGTCAAGGCGGATGGTGAGTTGCTGTTTGGCCGGGGGCCATGCTTCCGTTGCCTTCGTAAAGAAAGTCATTGTCGAGCGGCGGAATGTCCGAATAGTCGATCTCGGCATCCTTCATGCGGTCAACCCTCGCCAAGTCGCTCTTGATAGATTTTTTGCTCACGTCGATTTGCCTTTCTCATGGAGATAATCCGCGTGATGTCGTCGCCGCGTGGCGCGTGGGCGATGATGACTACTCGACCGGCGAGCAGGCCCAAGGTGATAAGCCGTTCCTCTCCATAATCGAAACGGCTATCTACGAAGGTGACGCAAGGGCCGGTTAACACCTGTTCGGCGTCCGCAAAATCCAGCCCATGTTTAGCGAAGTTGCTGCGGTTCTTCGCTTCGTCCCATTCGTATATCATCCCACAATGTAGCTACTTTTGTAATTACATGCAAGCACAATAATTTGAGGCGAAAGTACCCTTTGCGAAACGCTGCCGCGCTAAGTCGGACGTTTTTTAGCGCCCGCCGATGGCTGGTCCGGGAGTGGTCAGGGTCGCGCCCTTTTTCGCAAAGATAAGCGCCAGAAGCTTAGCCGGTTTGGTGCCGCTGGCGTTCTTTGAAACCTCATGCGTAGCGCCGGGTGCTTCGTAGAACATTTCTCCCGCTTTATATATACGCTCGTCCCGACCTGAGATTTTGGCTACTATGGCACCTTCCAGCACGTATGCCAGAACGAAACCTGCATGATGATGCACTTGACCTACGCGTCCCGGCGGGTACGGAACCTCGCTGACGGTCACTTGCCAGTCATCCATGCTGAGGTTGGGAAGATCGTGTACAAAGACCGAACCGGGATCGGTCTGCGCCGTTTGCGTTTGGGCGTTGCTCGCGGCTTGGGTGACAAGAGCCAGAGCAGCGGCGAGAGCATCGCGACGGGTGTTCATAACATTTCCAAGGATAACGCGGGAAGATAACGGAGGGTGTCCCAGCAGTAGTTGAAGGTTGAAGTGGCGGTGGAAGTCGGTTCGTTAGAATCGATTCGCCAAAAACAACCCTTCGAAAGGACACCACCGCCGTGAAGAAAACGTACCATATCGTGAGCCGCGACTCGAAGTCCGCAGCAACAACCCTTGAGCAATTCACCCAAGCCAACGGACAGTTCCTGCTGCCGCTGGTGGAACTGATCACCCAAGCCCGGGTGGCCGTGGACGAAGTGATCAACACCGTAGGACGGCAGACCATTGAAACGATTCTGACCCTGAGTGCGCAGGAAGTAGCCGGCGAGCGGACGCCGGGCAAGGCTACCGGAGAAATCCGCTGGCACGGATCGCAGACCTGGCCGGGTGATGCTGGCGGACCGGCAGGTGAAAGTGAAGCGTCCGCGTCTCCGCCACAAGCGGCAAGGCGAAGTCAGCGTGCCCGCCTATGCCGCGTTACAGAACAACGGGGCGACCGCCGAGCGCATGATGGGCGCTCTGCTGCGCGGCGTTTCGACGCGGCAGTACGAGGAGGTCCTGCCGGAGATGGCCTCGACCGTGGGCGTATCGAAAAGCGCTATCAGCCGTCAGGCCATAGAAGGCAGTGCCGAACAACTGCGTCAGTTGCGGGAGCGCCGCTGGGACAAAGTCGATCTGCTGGTGCTTTACATCGACGGCCAGCGTTTCGGAGCCCATCACGTCATCAGCGCCGTCGGCATTGACCGCGAAGGCGTGAAGCACATTCTCGGTATCGAGCTGGGCGCCACCGAGAATGCGGCGGCAGTGAAATCGCTGTTCACACGATTACGCGATCAGGGGCTGCCGACGGATCGAAAATATCTGTTCGTGATCGACGGCGCGAAGGCACTACGGGCGGGGATCGAGGAGGTGTTCGGCGCCGAGCAGGCGGTGCAGCGCTGCCGGAATCACAAAATGCGGAATGTGCTGGAAGAACTGCCGCGCGAGCAGCACGCGCAGGCGCTGAACGTGATGCGCGCGGCATGGAAGCTGACCGATGCCGATCAGGGTGTGAAGAAACTGGAACAGCTTGCCCGCTTTCTGGAGCACGATCACGAGTCAGCAGCCCGCAGTCTTCGCGAAGGGATGGCCGAAATGTTCACAGTGCAGAGGCTGAAGCTTCCTCCTTCGCTGTATCAGTGCCTCGGAACGACCAACCTCATCGAGAGCCCGCAAAGCGGCGTCCAGAAGCGAACCAACAACGTCACACGCTGGCGTGATGCGGATATGGTCGAGCGCTGGGTCGCATCCGCCTGGCTCCTCACTGAAAAGCATTTCCGAAAAGTCGTGGGCTTCCGGGACTTCTGGACTGCCTCGGTCATTCTCGGAAGAGAAGAAAATCCCGCCGCCCCTAAGCAGAGGGTGGCGTAATATCAACTTAGTCCGCCGCTTCAACCTTCAACTGCGGCTGGGACACCC
>CAVQZU010000109.1:0-91611 GCA_963718485.1 uncultured Acidobacteriota bacterium | reverse complement strand
AAGGGTGCGCAGATGAACGACAGTCGCTCCGCAGGTGAAGGGCCCGATAAATCCGACCATAAAGTCGATCGCGTGATTCGTTGGCAGGATGCTGAGATAGCGGACACCGGGCCAGAAAGGATAGAGCGAGGTGAGCGCGACGCACTGCTCGAGATAATTCTCGTGTGTAAGCACGCACCCTTTCGGGCGTCCGCCGGTGCCCGAGGAATACACGATGCAAGCAGCATCTTTGCGCATACGCGGTCTGAAGACCGGCCCTTCCTTGCCGCGGAAATCTTCCCAGCGCCACGCGCCCTTAAGATCAGTGGACGCAGGGGCTTCGGTAACCAGAACCAGGCCAAGGCCAAGATCAGCGAAGGTCTTTTCCTGGGTGATTGCGCGCCAAAGATGATACTCGACGATAAGGCATTCGGCCTTCGAATGGGACAACAACTTGATTTGTTCGGCGGGCGTGAGTTTATAGTCCAGTGGAACCAGGACGCCGCCGCAGAAAAAAACCGCGTACCCGGAAATCAGCCATTTGGACTGATTCGTCATGATGATCGCCGCCCGCGCGGCGCTCTGAAATCCTTTTTCTTGCAACGCGGCCGCAAGCGGATGCGCAATTTGCTGGAATTGGCGGTAGGTCAGGCGAACGTTCTCGCGTTCGCGATCGGCTTCGATGAGGCAGATTTCGTCAGGCCAGCGGTTGAGCGCCTCGCTTAGCGCCTCGCCCACAGAATTGTATCTTTGAAGGTCCAGCATCAAAGACGAGACTGAATGCGCTCTGCGAGAGTGCGGAAGTCGCTTACACCTGCGAGTTCGTAATCGGGAAGCTCAATACGGAAATGCTGTTCGAGGCGGGTCAGCAAATCGAGAGCTTGCAGGCTATTGATTCCGAGCTTTCTGAAAAAGTCGTCATCCGGAGACAACTGCTCGCGCGGCACGCGAAAATGGTCGGCAGCAAGCTGCAATACTTCATCGGTGGTTTTTTGCAGGGTGGTCATGGGTTGCTATCTTGCCACATTTCCGGCGGATCTCTCATCTGCGCCGCCCACCCCCATCGAATTCAGGGTAGATACGGCAAAGCGCGGGTGCTTTCGACAAATTTTCGCAAACCGGCCTCCACGGCCGGCCGCGTAAAGAGTTCGCAAAATAGATCGATTTCGCGGCGCAGTTCCTCGCGCGGGATCGGCTTGATAAAGCGCTTGGCTGCCATGGCCGTCTCCCGATCAAATTTTGCCAATTGTGCTGCCGTGGCCCGCGCCACCCGCAGGGCATCTCCTTCCGCGGTAACTTGGCTCACCAGACCCAGCGCCTGCGCCTTGGTGGCATTGATGCTGCGGCCGGTGAGAAGCAGGTCGCGGATCACACCATTGCCGAGGTCGCGCTTGAGGCGCGGGATGCCACCGAAGCCTGGAATGAGACCGAGCCGCAATTCAGGAAAGCAGAAGCGGGCCATTTTATCGGCGACGATGAGATCGGCGGTCAGCGCCAGCTCAAATCCGCCGCCGAAGGTCACCCCGTGAACGGCCGCAATGGTGGTGATCGGCGCATCGTCGATCGCGTTCATTACACCATGAATTCGCTGCAGGAATTTTCTGACCTCGGCGAGACGCTCCTCTCGAGCGGTGGTCTCCATGCCGCGGTAAAGCTCGCGTAAGTCGGCGCCGGCACCAAAGCCTTCGGTACGGGCGCTCGATATGATCAGCGCGTGCGCCTCGCGTTGCAAGGAGTCTAGCGCGTCTGCAAACCGTTCCAGGTCGGCGAGGGTCTCGGTACCGATCTCATTGCACGGCGGGTGATCGAGCACCATTTCGATCACGCCCTCGACTACGCTCCATCCGAGAGTCTTTCCCTCGAAGCTTTTCACGCCGGCCGCCTTTGATACATCCGCTCAATTTCAGCCGAAAAGCGCGCGGCTACTGCCTCGCGCTTGATCTTTCCGTTCGCCGTCAGCAATCCATTCTCGATGCTGAACGGCTCGCCTACCACGTGAAAACCGCGGATTTGCTGGTAGTGCGGCAGAGCTGCATTGAGCCTGTCCACGACGGACTGGATGCGCTCTGGAAAAAGTCCCTGGGTCGAAGCCGTGGTGAGGAGCAGAGCTAAATGGCTGCGCTCGGTGCCAACGACAACCAGTTGCTGGGCCTGTGGCAAACGCGCCGCGAGATCCTGCTCAAGAGGTTCCGGCGCGATCTTATGCCCGGAATTCAGCACAATCAGATTCTTCAGGCGACCGGTTACGCGCCACCTGCCTTTGGCGTCCATTTCGCCTTGGTCGCCGGTATGGAACCATCCTCCTTCCAGAGCCGCCGCGGTCTGCTCCGGCCGCTGCCAGTATCCGGCAAAGATATGGGGACCTCGGACCACGATCTCGCCATTCTCGGCGACCTTCATCTCGATTCCCGGGATCGCGGGGCCGACTTTCCCAGCTTCGAAATCGGAGGGGTCGTCCATGGTGCAGATCGCGGTGGTTTCCGTGAGGCCGTATACCTGCAGCACGGAGATCCCCAGCATCATGAAGAAAAGTTGCGTTTCTACCGCGAGCGGAGCCGAACCGCAGATCAAAGCCCTCAGATTGGGCCCTAGGCTCTTTCGGATTTTTGGAAAGATGGCGGCCTTGGCTATCGATAGGCAAAGACGATCCCCGAGGTCGGCTCCATCCGCGCCCTTCAAGAAGGCACGCTCGGCGCGGCTGAATACCGTGGCCGTCCATCTACCACGTTTTTGAATTGTCTCGGCGATTCTGGCCCGTATTCTTTCCAGGAGCGCAGGAACATTCAGGAAATAATCCGGCGAGGCCAGCTTCAGCTCGTCGGACAACTTGGTAAGGTCGGTTGAGAGCGTCAGAATGCTGTTCCGCGAGAGAAAGCCCAGCATCGCGATCCACGATGCGGCAAAACACAAGGGAGTGTAGTGAAAGACCTTATCGGCTTGCCGGCTTCCAGCCATCAGCACGTCGAGCCGCGCATTCGTGCAGCCAAGCATGTAATTGATATTTCCGGCGTTCAGCACGACGCCTTTGGGCTCCCCTGAAGTTCCCGAGGTGTAAATGATGGTCACCGGATCGGAATCCGCGTGCCCGCGCAAGGCCTGGTCAGAAACCCTCTCTCCTGAGAAAACGCGATCCAGCGAAGTGACTGCTGGTCCCTCGGGCCATTGGCTGCGAAGTTCCGCCGCGAGCGCTTGGTCTGAACAGAATATCGCGGCGGGAGTCGAGTCCTTCATCATGGCCGCAAGTTCGCTGGGCGACTGCCGAACATAGAGCGGAACGACGCTAATGCCCTCGGCCATTAGCGCTAGATCCAAAGCGATCCAACGAATGCTGTTGGGCGCCAATAGAGCACCACGGTCGCCCCTTTTGAGGCCCATTCCCTGCACATAACTCCTGGCCTGACCGACCAGGCGCAAAAGTCCATCGCCAGTGACGGATTTAAATTCGCCGTTGTGAATTTCGCGAAGCACAGCAGTATCCGCCTGCCGGTGCAGTCTTTGAAAGATGGCTTCAAGAAATGTCACGCGGACAGCACTCCACTGTGTGCCTCCAGTAAGTCACAGAGCAGGGGGCTCAGCGGAGGCAGGTACTGCTCCCAGTCGAGCACCCCGCTGCGCACAGGAAATTCGGGAAAGCGCCGGGCAACTTCCTCTTCGACATACATACCCATGCGCGCCATCAATTGCACGTTCCGCACGACGGTGCGGCCGCAGGCCTCGCGAATTTCGTCCCTCTGGTCATCGAGAGCCTGAAGCGCCGTGACGATCTTATCGCCCAATTCTGGCTCGTCGACGCTCATCAAGAGACGCTGGTGGCCTCGTTCGTGCATTAGATTGCGAATCCGTTCATCCATGGTCACTCCGGCCGAAGGCACTCCGCCAGGCATGGAAGTAACAATGGCGTGATACCGTGACGAAAGCAGGCTGTGGCACGCGCGCAAAACACTGACCAGCTCATACATGTTGAAGCGATCTGAGCTAAAGACCGGTCCGCCGCCGAGCTTCTGGGCAATTCTTTCGCAAGCATCCCGGTCGAGCATCTCCATGGCGACAAAAACCGGGAACACCGATCGCGTTTGCCTGAATTTCCGCACGCCGTCGGCCAGGGCCGTTAAATATTTCTCATAGGCCATGTCGACCTCCGTGCCGGAACGGTGAAAATAGATGGTCCGGTAATGGCTCTCTCGGTAGGCGCCCCCGGCCGAATGAGCGATCCACTTCGCGAACGAAGGCCTCACCGGCCACCAGAACGGATTTATGGGGCATATCGCTAGCACCGGTGTGACTCCGTCCCAACCCGCATCGCGCAATGTTTTCTTGCCGTACTCGGGGCCCAAAGGTTCAAAGGTCCAAGCCGTATCGGTGCCCAATTCCGTGGGGATGCCAAGTTTCCCCAGTACCCCCTGCGATTCGATATTGCGCGTAATCACCAGCGAGTCCTGGCAGTAATGGCGGCACATACTCTGCAAGCTTGGATCCATTGCTCCGGCCTCCGCGCCGTATCCCAGACTGAGCTTATTTTGCGCCGAGGCGATTCCCAGCGCGCCGATGAACATGGCGGTGAGTGCGTTGCTGAACTTGCTCTTGAACATCGATCCTTCACAGGCCACCAGGCCATCATGCTTGCGAACTTCCGAGTGTAAGAATGGCGGGAAAATATCCGGAAGAAAAACTTGCTGTGCGTCACCGAAATACCCGCGGCTCAGTTCAAGATTTTGCGTCATTACGCTGAGGGCGATGTTCTGGTCCCCGAGCACGCGCCGCACCTGCCGCAGCATTTCCTCGACCCGAACATCGGAGCCCGTATTGCGAGTGCCGTTATAACCGGCAAACAGCAGCTTCAATCTCGTTCCCGGCTTCCAGGACCGGCCCGAACCCAGCATCCATTCCAACTTGCTCAGTTCGATCAGCGCCGAGACCCAGGCTTCGAGCACAAAATCCATCATCGCGACGATTCCTGCGCGGTCCTCCCGGCGTGAGGAGGTCCAGCGGTCGAGGTGTCTGTTAGCGGCAAGTCTCGATACTTATAGGCGAAATTATTCTCACGCGTAAAGCGCAGCAGGGGATAGCAGTAACGCGAAAATGGCTCGGGCCGCCGCCCCATTTCCGCCACAACTCGTCGATTGTCGAACACCGTGTTCCAAACCAGATAGGGCAAAAATACTTTCAGCAGCGTGGCCAGGCCGCCGATTTTGCCCGCCCGGCCGGCCAGCGCGTTGACCATCTTGGTGGAAGGCCGCTCGAGGCTTGGCATATAGACAGGGCCGCGCTTGCCCTGCGCCTGGGATAAGGCCTCGGTCAGCTGAACAAATGTTTCAGAGTCTTCGCCCGAAGAGAGATGATAAATTTCCTGCTCGGGTTTCTCCTTCTGGTGCAGCAGTACGACCGAATCGGCCACAAAGTCAACCGGAACAATGTCGATACGATCGGTCGGTCGAAAGGGAAGAGCCGGCAGTCCTGCCAGAAACACGAACGCTCGCACCATGTCGAATTGGTTGGTCTCCGGACGCCGGCTGTCCCCCAGCACGATGCTCGGGCGAAAGATTGTCCGTCGAACATCCGGAAGCAACTGTCGAACCATGTGCTCGCAGAATTTTTTGGTGCGCGCATACGGATCGTAATCGGACCGGCTCCAGTCGATCGCCGCGTCCTCCTGAACCACCTCATTGGCGCGCTGGCCAGCAACTGCCACGGTGCTTACGTGACTAAAGCGCCGCAATCCGTGCGCATCGCGGGCGCGCATCGCGAGCTGGATGACTTCCAGTGTGCCGCGCAGGTTGACATTGAGACAGCTCTTCTCCGATTTGCGATTGAGAGACGCGGCGCAATGAATGACAGAATCCGTGCTCGCAACGAGCGCGCCATAATCTTCCTCACCCAGACCGAAGCGCGAATCGGTCAGGTCACCCAGGAAAATGGAGATGCGCGAGTTCAGATAGTCCTCAAACGCTGCGACCTCCATGTGCAGCTGTAAGGAACGCCACAGGCGGGAGCGCCCTTCGGCCAGGTGGCGCGCGCGAACCAGAACATTCAACGGGTCGGTATAACCCGTGAGAAGGTTCGACGCGATGTGTGCGCCTATGTACCCAGTGCTTCCGGTGAGAAAAATGGCCACGGTTTGTGAAGGATGCTACTTCGTTGCCGGGGATCTGCCTCCAGCACGAGCCACACTCCCCTCGCTGCAAGCCAGGAGAGGAACGCTACGCCGAGGCTGAGCCTCCGGCTGCCGGCCTTCTATCAAAGGATAGCACCACTTTCGCAGCGCAGGGATGTGCACATTGATCCAGTAGTCCCACCAATCGAGGGATCTCGCGTCATATTCGAAAGCGGCGCGTTCCTCGGCCGGAAGAGCTTCGCTCAAACGCTCCACGTTCGCGGCTTCGAACACATGATCGTTTTCGAGAATGAAGGGCTCGAACAAAGCGATCAACTTGATGACTCGTTCCAAATCTCGCTCCTGCCGAGCGAACGGCGGGCGGATAAACGGCAGCGGCTCTACGGTCCGGTTGATCATCTTTACGATCAGTTTTTGCGCCGGCGCAGAAAGCTTTTCGTAGCGAGCCTTGGACACCGGGATGGCATCGAATTTCAATCGCAGCCGGTGATTCAGACCATTCTGAGCGCGGTAAAATTTCCGGTGTCCGAGGCCCGTCAATTCAATCGAACGCCGCATATCGCAGGGGTTGGCAACCGAGGTGGCCAGATGGTAGACGCGCGCGTGTCGGCGCGCCACCAGCGCGGCGGCGATCAGCGTCATGCCCCGAGTCACCAGATCAACCGGAATCAAATCGAGACACTTGCTCGCGTTGCTCGGCAGTTGGCGGAAGAAGGTCCCCAGCAAATAGGAAAGCGACGCGGAAGTATTGATGCCTTCATTCCAGCCTAGAAAGGGCTGGCCGACGGAGGATTCCACGATCGCCGGCCGCACCACCGCGATGGCCTTACCCGGATGTCGTTCCAAAAAATCGGCGATGAAAGATTCCGCGAGGCTTTTGGTGAAGGTATAAGTATTGGGCCAGCCGAGTTCATTGGCCCGGCGCATGCCAGCCCGGGTAAGCTCCTGACGAAGCCATCGAAAGCGATTCTTGCGAATCTGATTCTCAAGCGCCGCTCCTTGGAGGTTCTTGGCGGCATGCTCCTTCTCCGCAGCCATTTGTCGGATCTGTTCGGTAATTTCCGGCGATTCCGCCCGCGCTTGGGTGTCGCCAATCAGCTTTTCGAGTGACTGCCATTCGCGCTCGGCCTCAAAGTCGGTCTGGCCCGCCGGATTGTAATTCTTCGACAGACCTTCCAGAATGCGGCCGTCGCGGCGCCCCACAACGTAGGTCGTAGAAAGATGGAGTAACGCGGCCCGATCGCACGCCCCTAGAAAGTCGAGCAGGTATTGTGTGGCGCGAACGTTTATGGCGAGCGCCTCCCGGAGGTCGGGATTAAAATCGGTCAGACCCGAACTGTTAACGACCAGGTCGAGCGTGTGGGCGAGGCGTTCGCGAACCTCCGCGGAAACTCCCAGGCCAGGTTTGCTGATATCTCCATCGAGCACTTCGATGCGTTCGCGCAGGAAATTAGAGAAATTGTCGCCGTGACGTTCCGCAAGCTGTGCGAAGACCGGTGATTCTTCAAGAACACGCTGAAGACGGGCAACCGCCGTTGCGGTGCGATTGCCGCGTACCAAAAGATAGATCCGGCCGATATTGGGCAAGTCGCTGAGAAGATTGGCGAGCCAAACTTTGCCGATGAAGCCGGTGGCGCCGATCAGAAGAATATGTTTTCCGCGCAAAGTAGCCCGAACCGACAATGTCCGATTCCGATTGTGTGCCTCAAACTCTACGACCGGAGGCTTCACCTTCAGCTTTGGGCGTTGCGCCGGCCGGATGGCCTGGTCCAGTAAATCGGGATTGTTCCCGAGTCCGAGATCGCGCAGCAGCTGTTGGCGAGAAGTCCGCCCATCGGGAGCTTGCCGGTTGAGCTTTGCGAAAAGCCCGCGGGGCCGAATGACCGGATCGAGCAGGCGTCCAGTGGCCAGCCCGTCGCGGAAATCCAGCCGGTTCGAAATGATCCGCTCGATTCCCAGATAATTCGCCAGCGGGCGCATGATGTGGTCCAGTCCCTGACTGACCAGCACGATCTCGGTGCCGGAACGCGCCACCTCCCTGAGTATTTCGACGCCCCGTCGTTTCAATCGCGGCTCGAGAAAGTACTGGAAAAACTCATCTCCCAGAAGGTCGAGCCGATCGCGGCTTTCTCCCCGCAGCACGGTGTGCAAGATTCGAGTAGCAAAAACGCGGTTCGACAAGTAGAAAAAGGGCCGCGCGATGGCCAGAACGCCCATCGTTCCCCGGCGCATCCAGCGCTCCAGAAAGCTTTGCGCGTTCCAGGTGAAGAAGCCGACCGGTCTCACGGCCGTCAGGTTTAGAAGACTGCCTTCCACCCGCCAGAAGATCGGTTCGGCTGCGTTGGCTGAGTCACCCCTACGGCGTGAAGAAGCACTTTCAGGAATGTTGAAATCGGCTGAGTGCATTTATATTCAGAGAACCTGATCCAGAGCGAAAAGCGAAATTAGCATGCCCCTGGCTTGCCAAGCAAGCTAAGCAGAATGAGGCGCTTCTGTTCCCGGCGCGAGGTCTGCAGCGTTCTGGCGCGACCAGATGTTCAGTGGGCGTCCCGCGGGTCGAATTCATTGATGACCTCCCTGCGCAAACTCGGTACCTGGAGTTCGTTTTGCAATATTCCGCTTGGCCAGGCGACGTGCACGACATCGGCTTCGGTGAGCGATCCGAGCCCTGCGAGGATCTCCGTCGGACCCTGGCCCAGATAACCGGAAGCATCTGAAACTTCCCATCTTTGCCGCTGCGCGCCGGAGAAAACGTCGACTCCGGCTCCGATTCCGCTGCGGCTGTCGAAGCCGCCCTTCAGGGCCAGTTCCAGCCATCCATTCTTATTGCCGCCAACATTTTTCAGCAGCACCGGCGACAGATTGTTTTGAGTGATCAGAAGGTCCGCCGAGCCGTCACCCTGGCTGTCAAACGCGATCACACTTCGCGGATTGCGGAGACTGATCTTGTCCAGCCCTGTTTCCTGGGTAGCATCTCGAAAGCCCTTGGGGCCTTCATTCCGCAGCAGCACAATGCGGCCCTCTCCGGAAAAATTTTCTCCCACAGCAACCACGTCGATCCAGCCGTCATTGTCGTAATCCAGAGCGGCGATGCCCCATCCGCGCATCCAACCTGGGTCTGGTAGTGGCACGCGCTGAAATGATTTCGCCGAAAGGTTTCGCCAAAGACTCAAACCCGGCGCCGCCCAATGTGTGAAGGCGAGATCCATCCACCCGTCCTTATCAAAGTCGAGAGCCGCCAGTCCCGCGGTGGCCCCGGGCATCTCGGTTGACCACAGCACCCTCGCGCGAAACGCCCCCTCGCGAGGGTTTTCCATAATCAGCGGTGATTTTTGCCAGCCGGACACAACGAAGTCGATGGCCCCATCTTTGTTGAGGTCAGCTCCGATCGCGCCGACCGAAGGTCGGTTGCCGGCCAGTCCCAGCTCCTTGGTCCAATTCATGAAAGTGCCGTTGCCTTTGTTGCGCCAAAGAATGTTTCCCGGCGCGAGCGTATCTTCCGGGAACGAAAAAGGCTGTCCTGGATTCTGCAGAGGTAAATCGGCAAACCGCGTAACGTAGAGGTCCAAATCACCGTCATGATCGTAATCGATGAAAGTAATTCCTAGCGTCAGCCCGTCGCTGCGGATGCCGGCGGAATCGGTAACATCCTTGAAAGTTCCATTTCCCTCGTTGTGATACAGGAGCACTCCCTGGTTGGTGCTGATCGCCAGGTCCACATGTCCGTCGTTGTCATAGTCACCGGCCGCACAACCCAGGCCCTGGCCATGAAAATTCAGCTTGGACGTCTTGGTCTCGTTTACGAACCGTCCGTTACCGTCATTTCTGAAAAGCGCCGGGCTACCCTGGCCGTCGAAGTTGACGATGAAAACGTCCGGCTTGCCGTCGCCGTTGTAATCCAAAATGCAGGCCCCACTGCCTAGAAAATTCGCCAGAGAGTCCGATGAGGACTCCGATTCATCGGTTTTGTCAGCGTCCTTCTTTTTCCGCGTGCTGCGCGCTCCCGGGGCGGGCGTCTGAGCCGCCAGTCCGGCGCTCCATGTCACATCGACAAAATGAATCGGAATTGCCGCGTCCGGCGGATCGGGATCCCACACCAAATCCCGAGCGCGAGAATACTTTCCCTGTTCGCCGTAGGAAACACTGACGGGTTCTCCGAGATTTTCCGAGGTGATATGACGGAACCGGTTCAGATGCGCGAGCGCGCCGTCGGTGTCGTTGGTCCGCTGAGCCATTTCCGCAAGGCCCAGCTCCGCCGAGGCATGAAAGGGGTTGAACTGCACCGCTTTTGAATAGGCTGCAATGGCCTTCGCATATTGCTGTTCATCGGAGTAGAGGGCACCGAGAAAATACTGCGTGTCGGCGTCCTCGGCATCGAGCGAAGCTGCTTTTTCGAAGTCGCGGAGCGCGGCACCGGTCTGTCCGACGGTCTTTTCCAGGAATCCCAAATTAAACCATGGAGCGGGATTCTTGGCCTCGCGGGAAGCGGACTTCTCAAGCACTCTTCGCGCGTCTTCGTACCGTTGCATATTCAGGAACGCGATTCCCATGTTCATGCAGCCGGCGTCGGATTCCGGGGCCATGATGCACGCCGTTTGGAACTTTCCGAGCGCCTCCTGAAACCGCTGCCGCTCCATGAGCGCGATTCCCAGGTGATTGTCGCGGATGGCTTGCACCAGCGTGCTGGGAAGTGCCGACCGGGGTGTTCCGGGGCTTTGGGGGGCCCGCGGATGTTTCCGCTGCTGCGCCGAACTGATGAGCCCACACATCAGCAGCACAGCCGGTAATACGCCTCGCGCCAGTCTTTTCATCGCATGTTGAGGCGCATTCTATCGTTTTTGCCCGGGTTTGTGCTCATTCGGCGGCTTTGATGCCGAACCGCGCCAGCCGGTCGTATTAGACGGTCGAGGCACTGGCCGGAGTGTTCGATTTGGCGAAGGCGAGCACCTCATCCAACCTGGACATCGCGCGCGCTCCCACCTTCGTACAACACAACGCAGCGCAGGCATTCGCGAAGATGCCCACTCGTTCGAGATCCCATCCTTGCAGGAGTCCGTACGACAATCCGCCCATGAAGGCATCGCCCGCGCCGGTGGTGTCGACGACATTCACCCGGAAAGCGGGAACCTGAACCTTCTTTTCGCGGCTGGCAATCAGGCATCCGTCTTCGCCCTGGGTAATGGCCACGATTTTGGGGCCGAGGTTCAGCAATTGATCCGCCATGCGATTGTAATCCGTGATTCCGGTCATTTCGCGAGCCGCCGCCTTGCAGGGCTTCAATACGTCGACCAACCTGAGGGCATCGCAGAGTTCGTCCTGGCGCCCAAGATTCATTTGCGCGAAAAAGCGCGGCGTTACATCCATATCCAAGAATATCCGCACGCCGGCTTCCTTTGCCAAGCGCATCGCTTCTTTCAGCGGCGCGATCGGTAATTGCGAAGCCTCGGTGTGAAAATGCTTGGCGTTCTTGATATGCGCAGAGAAGCGGTTCCGAACGTGCAGGATCGAGAGTTTGCCGGTGACATTCGGGAACATGTAAATGCACCGCTCACCTTCCGGGTTTACCGGTATCCAGGTCAGCGCCGAGCGCTCGCCCTTCACGACTTCGACGCCCGCCAGATCCATACTGTCTTCGGCGAAAGCCTTCTGAATGATGCGCCCGTTTTCATCGTCGCCGATCAGGCCCAGCCACCCCGTGCTGGTGCCCAGCCGCGCAACCTGGGTCAACATATTTGCAGTCACGCCGCCGGCATGAATTTCCATGCGCGTCGCATTGATCTTTTCACCGTAACCGAGCAGCCGCGGCACGATGGCAAAGAAGTCCACAGCGCAACTGCCGATTCCTACCACATCTACCTTAGGTGCCATTCAATCCTCGGAGAGATTCCCTGAAGTAACCCGTCTATATTACCTATTCTTGTGAAATCCGCCAGAAGCATATCCATTGGAAATCCAGGCTCGGTTGCCAGAAAACTGCCCACGGTCCTCGAGTGAAACTAGCTTTGTGGTCATACCCACCGCGACGATGTCAGAGCCGCGCCTTTCGAGCACGATCTTCGGCAACGGCCGCGGAGGCGGCCCTTGCAGCACCGACCCGTCCGCGATGGAGAAAGAGCCTCCGTGGCATGGACAATCGAATCGATGGGCGACGGAATTGTAGAAAACCGGGCAAGAAGCGTGGGTACAGAGACGGCTGTAGGCGATATAAGAGTCTGGGGCCGGCCGCAACAAGATGCAGGGCTCGGCATTGGTTGGATAGGTAAAAATTTTCGACCCTCCGACCGGAATTTCCCCAGCCTGTGCCACGATGCGAGGAGCAAAACTGCCGGACAACCTCGCCCGGAGGAACACAATCAGTCCCGCTGCCATTGCCAGTAGGCCTCCGAGAGTGAACAGCTTATTGAACCGGCGGCGCGGCATCTCTGATGTATGGTCTGTCGCGATCCGTCACCTCCTTCCGAGGATAGTCAGAAGCGTTCGATCCTGGAAGAGACTTCTTCGTAGCCCGCGCACAGCAGTACTGGGAGCCGCGGGTACCTCGGGAATTGGGGATTGGTTGTGGAGAGTTCGCACAAGTAGAACACCGACCGCTTGGCCGATTCGATACGGCGCGCATAAATGCAACGGCCGCACAATCCTATGGCGGTGCCGGATTGCTCGGGAGTGCCCTCTGCGTCCACCGGACAGCATAGCGCATTCTGGAAATCGGGCAGCTGACAATTTGCCGCCAAGGATTCGCCTTCCATCCCAGGCTTATTCGAACCGCAGGGCTTGAATCGGATCGAGTTGCGAGGCCTTCCGCGCAGGGTAATAACCGAAAAAGACGCCAATCGCGACAGAAAAGAGCACTGCGGCCAAAATCGCCACAGGCGTAATGATCGACGGCCAGTGGAGCAACTTCGAGACCCCGGCCGACGCTGCCATTCCAACGACCACCCCGATGGCGCCGCCCAGCAGGCTGAGCGCCAGCGCTTCAATCAGGAACTGCATGCGTACGTCTTCTTCGGTTGCACCCACCGCCATGCGCACGCCGATCTCGCGGGTTCGCTCGGTCACCGAAACAAGCATGATATTCATGATCCCGATTCCGCCGATCAGCAGCGAAACCGAGGCAATGCTAGCCAGCATCAAGGTAAAGGTATGGCTCGCGTTTTCCTGCGCTTTCAAAGTGTCCTCTGGATGGCGAATGTTGAAATCGTCTGCCTCGTCAGGTCTCAAGTGGTGTCTCTGGCGGAGAAGCTCGCTGATCTGGTCGACGGCGGGTGCGATGGCCTCGGCCGAAATCGCGGAGGCATAGATGTCATCGAGCCAATAGATACCCGCCAGTTTCTTCATGGCGGTGGTGTAAGGAATGATGACAAAGTCATCCTGATCGAATCCGTTGGATGAAAGCCCCTTGGGCTGCATCACGCCGATCACTTGAAAGGGCTGATTCTGCAGCCGAAGCGTCTTGCCAATGGGGTCGTCGGTACCGAACAACATGTCGACCACCGTCCGTCCCAGCAAGCAGACGTTGGTCATGTGATCCACATCCGGCTGCGTGAAAAGCACTCCCATGTAAACGTGCCAGCGTCGAATGTTGAAGTATTCCGGGGATACTCCGCGATAATGCGTCGACCAGTTCTGATTGCCATAGACGATCTGCATCGGGCCATCCACATTGGGCGCCACGCTGGCCACGAGCGGGACCGACTCCTGAATGGCAATCGCGTCGTCGACCTTCAAGGACATCGTTTGCATGTTCCCGGTTTGAACGCCGTTCACGTTTCGCGTGCCCGCTTCGATCCAAACCATGTTCGTGCCCAGGCCTTCGAGCTGGTCGTGAATCATGCTCGAACCGCCCTGCCCAATGGCTACCGTGCAAATCACGGCCCCAATGCCAATCGTGATTCCCAGCATTGTCAAAACTGTCCGCATCTTATTCCGACCCAATGCGCGGAAGGCCAAGTGGATCGTCGCGCTCCAGTTCAAGCGATCGGCAAACACGTTCTCCCTGATCTTTTTTGGGTAACTGCTGGCAAGATTCATCGGCGTGGATGATACGAGTTTCCGACTGGGCGTTCAACTGACAGTGTCAGAGCCATCGCCAGGCACACCGATGGAGAACAGAAGTCCGGCCAGACCCCTTCGCTCGCGGGTGCTTCCTTTCACGAGGCCAGTGGGAGCCGTACTTCGAAGCAAGATCCGCGAGACGGCTCGCTTTGAACTCTGATCTCTCCGCCATGCACCTGCGCCACCCAGCTTCCGATAGCCAGACCGAGCCCGCTCCCTCCGGAATCTCGCGTACGGGCCCGATCGGCCCGGTAGAACCGCTCGAAAATATGGGGAAGGTCCTCGGAAGAAACGCCGATCCCGGTGTCACGAATGGCGGCCACCGCAAATCCGTCTTCGGAATTCAACTGTACTTCGATTTGCCCTCCCCCCGGCGTGTACTTGACCGCATTGTCCAGAAGGACCAGAAAAAGCCGCTCCAAAGCTACCGAATCGCCCCGAACCCACAGCGGCCTTTCCGGGAGGCGTTCGGAAAACGCCAGTTGCTTCTCTCCGGCGAGCAAACTCGCTTGCTGGCAAGCGCTCCGGAGGGGCTCCGCCAAATTCGTTCGGATCATCGGCAACACAGCCGAGCCGCCATCGGAGCGAGCCAGAATCAAGAGCTGCTCGATCAGTTGGGACATGCGCTCTGATTCAAGAAGTATCTGCTCAAGCGCCTCCCGGTATTCTTGTTCCGAGCGCGACTTCCGAAGGGCGATCTCCGCGCTCGTTCGCATTACCGAAACCGGCGTGCGCAGTTCGTGAGAGGCATCCGCAGTGAACTTGGTGATTCTTTGAAAGACCGCCTCCAGCCGGCCGAGCATCTCATTGAGCGTGTCGGCCAGACGCTCTAATTCGTCCCCAGTTTTGTGGACGATCAGACGTTTGCCAAGGTCCTGTGCGCCGATGTTGCGCGCCGCCTGGGTGATTTCATCCACCGGGGCGAGCGCCCGCCGGCTTAGCCAATAGCCTCCCAGTCCTGCGATGATCAGGAACACCGGAACTGCGAAGTAGAGCGCCAGTTCGAACCGGTCCACGGCGCGCTCGAAATCAGCCATGGCCGTCGCCATCACCACATCGTAGGTTGCGCCGCCAACATTGACAGTTTCGTGCACTGTCCGAAAACTCTCGCCTTCGATTCGTGTCAAATACGGGCTGTCCGGTCCGGTTTCCTTCTCGGCCACTTTTGAGAAATCGCTATCGGGCGAAACGAAGATGACTTTCCCGGTAGAATCGGCGACCCGCAGCCGTCCCCGCTTGCCCTGCCCATCGGCGTATTCACGGAACTCGTCGGCGAGGGCCTCCCTGCCATGGGGTTCCTCCTCCACGATTATATTGCGCACGCCTTCAATATTATGTTCGAGCCCCTCATTTACGGTGTTATGAATGCTGCTCTTCATCGCCAGGTCGGCGGCCACTCCAAACACGCAGAGCGACAAAGCCATGATGACCGAATACCACGCGGTGAGTCTTACTCGGATGGGAAGCGTCCTCATTCCGCCGGTTCCTCTTTCACGCTGTAGCCGTAGCCCCGCACCGTGTGGATCAACCTCTGTTTGTGTCCATGATCGATCTTGGTCCGCAGCAGCCGGACAAAGGCATCCAGGGTGTTCTCCTCGACTTCGGCCTCAAGGCCCCACACCGCTTCGACGATCGCTCGCCGCGAAGCCACTCCTCCAGGGCGCCGCATGAGAAATTCCAGAAGCTTGTATTCGGTCGCAGTGAGCCGCACCTCGTGCCTGCCGCGGAATACCTGGCGCGTGTTCGGATCGAGCGTCAAGTCGCCGGTGGTCAGTCCGGGAGCCGTTGCGGAGGCGCTTGGACGGCGCCCGAGCGCCCTGAGCCGCGCGAGAAACTCCGAAAAAGAGAAAGGTTTGGTCAGGTAGTCGTCGGCGCCTCCATCGAGCCCCTTGACGATGTCAGGAACCGCATCCCGCGCCGTGAGCATCAAAATAGGCGTAACGTTTCGCTCTTTGCGAAGACGCCGCGCCACCTCGAGCCCATCAATCTTGGGCAGCATCCAATCCAGAACGATCACGTCGAATCGATAAGCTTCGGCGAGTTCCAGTCCCGCGCGGCCGTCCGCCGCGAGGCTTACGACGTGGTTTTCCTCTGCGAGTCCTTTCTGCAGCAGACCCGCCATGGCGCGGTCATCCTCGACGACAAGCACACGCATCCCTATAAACCTTCGGTCCAGCAAACAATTCTGCTGCCCATACATGAAATATAGCTGAAAATCGCCCTCGGCGCCGAGACAGACGACTAGGCGAGGTGGCCCAGCTGAAGCCGAGTCTGAAGGGCACGCACGATCGTGTCCCGGCCGATGATGCCAACGATTTGACCCTCGGAAACGACGGGAACTTGATTGATTTCTTCCTTTTGCATCCGCTCGAGAACGCCCAGGGCCGGCTCGTTCAACGCGACTGTCAGTACGTGATCAAGCGTCTGCATCACTGCCTGGACCGAAGTATTGGCCCATTCCCCCCGAGGAACCGACCGTGCCGCATGCAGGGTGATCAGGCCAACCGGTCTGCCGACCCCCGTCACGACGTGGTATTGATGGCCGGTTCGCAGAACCTCGTGAACGTATTCTTCAAGTGACATATCGCGAGGCACGGTGGGAATATCACGGCTCATGATGTCGCCAGCAAGCACGCCGTTGAGCGTGCTCCGAATGGCAACTTGGGCGAAGCTTTCCTGCGCAGCGCTCAGCAGGAACCATCCGATAAACGCGGTCCACAATCCACCCACCCAATTGCCGTTCAGGGCTTGCCAGGCACCGACGAAGATCATCAGATAAGCCAGCACTCTTCCGGCGTTGGAGGCCAGCCGCGTCGCCTTTGTAAAATCCGCGGTGATGGCCCAAACGATTCCCCGAAAGATGCGTCCGCCATCGAGCGGGAAGCCCGGCAGCAGATTAAAGATCGCCAGCATGAGATTGATTTCCGCAAGCCATTTCGCGGCCGCGACAACCATTTCATCTCCGTGAAAATATCTTGCGACCAGCCAGAAGCACCCTGCCAGGAACAGACTCGAGATGGGACCGGCAATGGCAATGTTGAATTCCTGGCTGGCCTTGTCGGGTTCCCGCTCGATTCTTGCGAGTCCGCCGAAAACGAACAGCGTGATCGACGCAACGGGAATGCGGTAACCTCTGGCTACCACGCTATGGCTCAGTTCGTGAAAGACGACCGAGCCAAAAAACAGCAGACTCGTCACGATTCCAAGCGTCCAGTGTTGGGCTGGAGTCCAGCCGGGGTGCATCGACGTGAATTGCGTCCGGAGAGAAACCGTAATCAGCAGGAATATGATGAACCAGCTCGGGTGCAGGTAGATGGGAATGCCAAAAAGCCGTCCGAGCGGAAGGCCGGCCCCATGCGCAGGTTGTGCCATGCAGATCTTCCCCCGAAGCGAACCGCGTACCCGCCCCGACGGTAGAGGCTATGCCCAGGAACCATAACCCTGTCTCCGATACTAGAGTGAGCATTCTCGCCGCGCAAGCGAGGAATTCATCGCCTCTTCTCCGCGCCGGTTTCAACCCAGCCGGACGGGCCGCCATACGAGTCACGGTTTCCACGTTTGTGGCGCGCGGCCCACGTCTCCCGAGGTTCACTCGGTAGCGTGCTGAAGTAAGCGGCTTCGCCTGCAATCTCCTGAAAACCTGAGCCGTACCGGCCAATCATTCGCTGCTGTGGTGGAACGGCTGCTGTTTGGTCATCCTCCTGCTTTTCTCTGCTCTGAAAGGAGAGGGCCATGAGCGACTTCCTTGGTTTCGCCGAGGTAACCGGAGCAATCATCGCGGCGATGGGTCTCGCAATGTGTTTGGAATGGCTCACGCTGAACGGGCTGTTGCGGCTGATGCCCTCACGGCTGGGGCACCAAGCTAGCAACCGTCGAAGCCATCGCGAAGGCCGAGCCACGAAGGAGCGCAGATTTCAAACGACCGGCGGAAGGCCCCAGGAATTTCAGGGCACTCCCTCTGTTTCCACATTGAGCTCAGAAGCAATCACTAGGTTCGCAGCGAAGGAGCGACACCATGTTATTTCTAAGGTTCCTGCTGTTAGCGGGGGGCTTCGTCTTGTTGGCGGGCGCGGCAGGCTTGGCGCTCTATGACATTTGCTTGGCCCTTGAACTGGACCGCCTCTTGCGTAGGCGCGAGGAACCGACCAGGCCCGCGTCTTCTGAAGCGGCACCTCCACTGCCTGAGGCCAGGCGCCGCCAGGAAGTCCGGTGGGGGCTTGCGGTGCGGATTGCGGCTGTAGCCGGTTTATCGATGCTGTTAGGGTCTAGCATCGTGGTGCTGCCCGACGGCCGTGCGGCGGTCTGCATCAGTCAAATTTCGGGCGTGCGCCCCGGAACGCTGTACGCTGGCACGCATTTGATCCTGCCTCTTGTCGACCGCGTGGAAAGCTTTGACATTCGAGACCGGGTCTTTGCCACATCGGCCACCGAAGCTCCGCACGAGAAGCTCGAAACGCTGACCGTGGAGGCTCGCGAAGGGCTCTCGGTAGGGCTGGCGGTAACGGTGCGGTACCGCATCGATCCCGGCCGGCTCGGCTACATCCAAGCCAATTTGCCGCAGCCTGTCGATGAACAGATCGTGGCACCGGTCGTCACCAGCGTTTTCCGCGAACTGGCACCGAATTACGTAGTGCGAGACCTTTTCGCAACCAAGCGCGAGGAATTTCGCGGCCGCGCTTCGCAGATCATCACGGCACGCCTGGCAGGCGATGCAATCGTTGTAAAAGAGGTGCTGCTTCGAAAGGTTTTGCTTCCCGAGGACTACGCCAAGGGGCTGCAGGACCTGCTGCTCAAGGAGGAAGAAGACGACCAGACGGCCGTCGAAGCGGATATTGAGAAGAAGCGCGTGAAAATCGCCGAGTCGCAAGCCGAAGCCCTGAAGGTGCGGCAGATCAAGCGCGCCGAGGGTGACGCGCAAACCCGCGTGCTCATGGCCAAGGCGGAATCGGACTCGATGCAGTACACGCTGCCACTCAAGCAGAAGCAGATCGAGCAATCGCGTCTGGAGGCGGAGGCGCGCAAAGCGGCCACCATCCAGAATGCCGAGGCTGAGGCGCAGGCCAAAGTGATCGATAGCAAGGCAGAGCAGGAGCGCGAGGCTCTGCTTGCCGACGCCGAGGCGAACCGCATTCGCCTGACCGCCAAAGCCCAAGCCGAGCAGCTGCAGTTGCAAGCCGACGCCCTGAGGTCGAATCCGCTGCTTGTGCAATACACCGTCGCCGAAAAGCTTTCCGACAAGATTCAAATCATGCTTGTGCCCAACGACGGGAAATTCTTCTTCACCAACGACGTGTTGCGCTCAGCCCTGGACGAGGACCATCCGCCAGCAAAGCAGAGCGCCAAACGTTAGAAGCTCCCGACCGCTTTCAGCCCGGTTTCTGCTGCTCGCCAACAGACAACCGGCTGAAAACGGCCAAGGATGACGCCGGCAAAAACCCTTGCAGGGTGGTTTCCGATTCGTCGAGCAATCGGCGCAATCGATCCACCCAGCCGGCGAAGACAAAGGCAGCGTTTGGTCGTTGTGCCGTGTCGGCAGGCGGTCCGTGCTATGATGACTTGACAGAAGAGTCACGCGGTTTTAAGCCACATCGATGCGGCTATCGCGCCGAATTATCCCTCGATTTCTTTTTCTCCTTTTCAGCTTAGCCGCCGTCTTGCTGGGCCAAACCCCCGTTTCCTCGCCATCGCCGGCTTCCTGGAGTGATGACCTGCGCGCCTTTAGTGAAAAAATTGTTGCCATTGTCGTGCCGCCGCGTTCGGTGTCTCTGACGGTGAGGAGTATTTCCGCGCCCGACGCGGCCGACGCAAGCGCCCTTGAGAAGGGATTGCAGTCTGAATTTAGGGGCCGGGGTCTGCAGATCGTGTCAGCCGGTTCGGCGGAAATCTCGATTCAGGTGACGCTCTCGCAGAGCACGGAGGGATCCCTGTGGATCGCCGAGGTCCGGGGCGCCCCTGCGGATCGGACGATTATGATGAGTCCGAGGTCTACGGCTAGAGCAGAAACAAACGCGCGGCCCGTTCCGGCACTGCACGAAACTCTTGTGCTGGCGCAACCGGATCCGATTCTGGATTTTGCCTCGACGACGGCAGCCGATGGCGGAGATTTCCTGTGGTTACTCCAAAATGGAGTGTTGACGCTGCTAGAGCGAGACGGGAGCGCCTGGGCGCGGCGTGATTCGGCGGCCATAAAGCATTTGCATCCCTGGTCCCGCGACTTGCGTGGCCATGTAGTCATGTCTACCGCGAATGCCGTCCGGATTTTCCTGCCGGGCGTCTCGTGCACGGGCAGTTGGTCCTCTAAGCTTACCCTGGAGTGCCGCGAGGATGCCCAACTGGCATGGCCGGTCGGAGAACAAGCCATCCTGCCGTTCACGCCTGAACGCAACTATTTTGCCGCCCATCGTTTGCCAGCGGGCCAATCAAATTTTGAATTGCCGATCGCCTATTCGCTTGCAATGCTTGCCGGCAATAGCCCCGCCAGTTGGATACTGACCGAAGCAGAGGAAAGGGCCGAGCTTTTCTTAGGCGGCAAGGGGCCGGTCGCCAGCTTTGCCGGCTGGGGAGATGACATCGCTTCGCTAACCACAGGATGCGGCAGCGAGGGTCACGTACTGGCGACTGGAATCGGCGATTGGGCCCAGCCCGACCGCATTCAGGCCTACGAGATTGCGGGGCAGCAGGCAGTCGCGGCCGGGCAGCCGCTGGAATTTCCAGGGCCGGTTGTGGCGCTATGGCCGTCGGAGGACGCGAAATCGGCTCGCGTGGTAATTCGGAATTTGCAGACGGGAATGTATGAAGCCTCGATTATCTCTGCTTCTTGCGGGAATTAGCTGCCTATTGGTAGCGCTGCCGGCGCTTACGGCGCGGCGCCCTCGCTACGGTGGCACGCTGCGGATCGAGATCTCCGCGGCACTGAGTCCGTTCGATATTCCGAACGCCGGTGTTAAGGTGGAAATCACTTCAACCAACATCCTGTTCGCCTGGCTGTTCGATCCGCCGCGGGCCGGTGATGCTCCGTTTTACCCCAGTGCTGGCAGCGCTCCTTTTCGCATTGTGGAATGGGAAACGGGCAAACATGCGACGCTGGCCGCCAATGATGAATATTCTGGCGGACGCCCCTTTGTCGACGCCGTCGAGATTCAGATGGGCCGCAATGCCAAAGACCGTCTGATCGATCTCGAACTCAATAAGACCGACCTCGCCGAGATCCCCGCAGAGGAAGCGCGGCGCGCCGCCGAGCAGGGCGTGCGGCTGAGCACCTCTCGACTTGATGAATTGATCGCGGTGATGTTTGTCTCCGGCCGCCCCCTTGCTGAGGACGGGCAGGCGAGAGAAGCGTTGTCGCGGAGCATCGACCGGACTTCCATCGCCAATGTGATCCTTCAGAAGGAGGGCGAACCGGCGGGCGGCCTGCTGCCGCAATGGTCGAGCGGCACGGCGTTCCTGTTTCCAACCGCCGCCGACCTGCCCGGGGCGAAGGAACAATGGTCGCGAATCGCAGGGCCGCCCAAGATTTTGTTGGGATATGATGCAGGCGATGGCCTGGAACAGACGATCGCCGAGCGCATGGTCGTGAACGCCCGCGAAGCGGGAATTCAAGTGGCCATAGGGGGCCTGGCCCCTTCTTTGCCAACTTCCGCCAAGCCCGATGCACGGTTGATCCGTTTGCGCCTGTCATCTCCGCGGCCGCGAACGGCGCTCGAGAGTTTCATCGCGGAGATGGGCCCCTTGCCGGGTATGGATTTGGCTCCGCTTCCCGATCCCGCTTCGCCCGAACAGATCTATGAACGAGAGAGGTTCATCGTGAACAGCCATAGGATCGTGCCGGTTGTGTGGCTGCCGCACGTGTATGGTCTTGGCAGCCGCGTGCGCGACTGGAAGGCGCCGACTCCAGGGCAAGGCTGGCCGCTGGCCGATGTATGGCTGGATGACCTCGGCGCTGGGAGCGGATCGAAGTAGCAAGGGCAACTCGGTTGGCGCCGTGCGCGTTTGGCGAATAGGAAGATTTGTGACGTTTCGCACCAAACTCTTCATCGTATTCACTTTCGCGCTCCTGCTGTCGGTCGGCCTGGTCGCTATCGGTGTGACCGCGGTGACGCGCCGCGCCTTCGACCAGTTGAACCATCAATACAGTGATGCCGCCGTCTCCCAGTTTTCGCGCGAGTTTGCGAGGCGCGAAGCCGACGTGACGCATCAGGTTCAGGGAATCGCCGATGCGGAAAGCACGGTGCGCATGGCCATCGATCTGAGCCGTCCTCAGGCCGACGTTTCCATCTATGTGAACGATGCGCGCGGAGTCGCGCAGTCCCACCAGCTCGACTATCTCGATTTCGTAGGCAGTGACGGCTCCATCGTTTCTTCCGCGGAATGGTCTGCGCGTTTCGGATACAAATTGGCCTGGGTCACGCAGCCAGTCGACTGGCCTTCGCTCGGTTCGTTTCTGATCAAAGTGGATACTCCCAACGGACCGGAACTCGGAGTGATTGCCGTTTCTACGGTTCGCGTGGGAGACAGGAACCTGTACGTCGTGGGCGGCCAGCGGCTCGGGCAGGAGTTCCTGGCATCGCTTGTCCTGCCTACCGGCATGCGGGCCCTGCTGTATAGGAATTTGACTCCGAATTTCCAGCCCCAGAACTTGCTCGACCAGTCCGGGGCCGTTTTGCAGGCCGAGCGCTTTGCGCCGTTCATCGAAAGGGAAAAGCAACAGCCGGGCCAGCAGCGCTTCGAGATTCTTTGGACGAAAAACGGCGCCAGCGCGGAGGAGTTTCACGCCCTTCCCCTAATGGGCCGCCCGGGAGACTTGCTCGGAGTGATCCTGGTAGGAAGTTCGCAATCCGAGGCCGTTACACTCACCCGGCGTATCCGGCTACTGGCGCTCGGTGTGGTGGGCGTTGGAGTATGCCTGGGCATCTTTCTCAGCTGGTGGGGCGCGGCCGGAGTTACCAGGCCGGTGTTGAAGCTGGCCGAAGGCGCGCGCAAAGTTTCGGCAGGCGATTGGAATACACGGGTGGAGGTGAGCGGCCGGAACGAAATCGGCGACCTGGCGCGGACCTTCAACCGCATGACCGAGCAATTGAACCAACAGCGGGAACGCCTGGTGCAAGCCGAGCGTGTTGCCGCGTGGCGTGAGATCGCCCGCCGGCTGGCGCACGAGCTGAAAAATCCGCTTTTCCCGCTGCAGACCACGGTCGAGAATCTGCAGCGTGCCAGGGAACGGAGCCCGGAACAGTTCGAAGAGGTCTTTCGCGAGTCGACCGGTATCCTTCTCTCAGAAATCGATGCTTTGAAAAAGATTGTCGCTCGGTTCAGCGACTTCGCGAAAATGCCCCGGCCCGAGCTGGGCGCCGTGAATCTAAACGACATCGTGCGCGGTGTTCTAAAGCTCTTCGAAGCGCAATTCAGCGCCGTAGGCCGCCCGCCGGTCACACCCGAAGTCCACCTCGATGACAACATGCCGGTGATTCAGGCCGATTCGACCCTGCTGCATCGCGCGGTCGAGAATCTCGTGTTGAATGCGATGGATGCGATGCCTGCGGGAGGCGTCGTAATGCTGCGCACAACCCACGATGCCGACGAGGTGCACTTGGAAATCTCCGATACCGGCGAAGGACTCACGCGGGAAGAATGCGAGCGCCTTTTCACTCCGTATTACACCACCAAACAGCACGGAACGGGTCTGGGGCTGGCGATCGTGCAATCGGTTGTGAGCGATCACGGAGGGCGAATTTCGGTGGAGAGCGAAAGCGGCGTAGGTACATCATTCCACATCACGCTGCCGGTCTCGCGGCCACAGCTGCCCGCTCCAGAGGTGCGAGCCTTGGCGGAGGCCGAAAGGACATAACCCGGCCGTGGCTCTGAAAGCTCACATCCTGATCATCGACGACGACGCGAACACCCTGGCGTCACTGGCTCGCGCGTTTCGGCTGGCAGGGCACGACGCCGCCGTCTGCGACAACGCCGCGCGTGCGCTCGATATGGCCAAGGCGCAGCGCTTCGACTTGATTTTGTCCGATGTGGTCATGCCCGGGCGGGACGGCATCGCTTTGCTCGAAGACCTGAAAAATGCAAGTGTGTCGGTTCCGGCGGTGATGATGTCCGGTCAGGCGACCATCGAAATGGCGGTCCGGGCGACGAGGCTCGGCGCGATCGATTTTCTCGAGAAGCCCATTTCCACCGAAAAGCTGTTGCTTACCGTCGAAAACGCGATGCGCTTGACTCATCTGGAGGAGGAGAATCGCGATCTGCAGCGCCGACTCGGCCGGCACCAGATCGTTTGGGCGAGCGTCGCCATGCGCGAGGTGATGGAACAGCTAGAGCATGTGGCAGCAAGCGAAACGCGCGTGTGCATCCGGGGCCAGACGGGGACCGGCAAAGAACTAATCGCCCGCACGCTGCACGAGAAAAGCCAGCGGCGGACCGGCCCATTCATTTCGTTGAATTGCGCTGCTATTCCGGCTGAGCTGATGGAGTCGGAGCTGTTCGGCCACGAAAAGGGTTCCTTTACCGGAGCTGCCGCGCGGCATGTTGGCAAGTTCGAGCGGGCGCATCGCGGCACGCTCTTTCTCGACGAAATAGGAGACATGCCGCTGATGATGCAGGCGAAATTGCTGCGAGTGCTGGAGGAGGGCGAGATCGAACGCGTGGAGGAGATCGTCCCTTTGCCGTCGACGTGCGCGTGGTCGTGGCCACCCACCGGAATCTCGAAGAGCAGGTTCGCCAGGGCGCATTTCGCGAAGATCTGTATCATCGCATTTTTGTTTTTCCGATAGTGCTGCCGCCCCTGCGCGAACGCGCCGCAGACATCCCGGCGCTAGCCGAACATTTCGTGCGGCAGTTCGCTGAGCAAAATAATTGGAAGCTCAAGAAATTCTCGGAAGAGGCAACCGAGCGGTTGAAACAATATCCCTGGCCGGGAAACGTGCGTGAATTGCGTAATGTGATCGAACGTGCGCTGCTGCTGGTTTCCGGCGATACGGTGGACTCTGAAACCGTGGACCGCGCCTTGCCCCGAGATTCCCAGGTGAGAATCGCAGGCTCCCAGGACACCGGAAGCGCCTCTCAGGCTGCGCCCGCCAATGGATCTCTTGCCTCGCGCGTGGAAGTATTCGAGCGCGAAACGCTGCTGCTTGAGCTCAAGCGACATCACCACCACATGACCAACACCGCGAAGGCGCTCGGACTCGAGCGCAGCCATCTTTACAAAAAATGTCAGCAGCTTGGAATCGACCTGCGCGCCATTCGTTCAGAAAACTAGCAGCTGCCAAACTTCGAGAATCAGACCGTTTGAGCGGACCTATTCTTAAACAGCCATTTCATCACCAGATGAGTCGGCAGATAAACTGCCACGGTCATAAACAGAGCGCTAACGGCGACATGAACCGGCGGAGGCCCCCAAGTCCGATGGAAGAACGGGTCGACAAAGGCAAAGTTCATATTTTTGGCCGGGTCCGTGAATCGGGCGGCGGCGAACGCAACAACCGTAATCGCGCACTGCAGGGTGACACCTCGCGGGTCATATCCTAGGCGCCGCACCGCCCATAGGAGCAAGGCCGGCATGACCACGTGAAACAGTGAGAGCAGGCGCACCCACAACGGATACCGGCCGTCGAAAAGATATTCGGTCCCGCCGATGAGGTCATGCCCCAGAAAAAGCCGGCACGCTGCATCCACCGTCCACACCGCATCGATCAGCAGCGAGGAAACCGCCTGGCTGGAAACAAGAAGCCGGCTGTTGCTCCAAATTCCGGCACAGGTCAGGATGACCGCGATATCGCACAGCTGGAGAAAATTCGAGGCGCCCCAGGTGTGCCAGTACGCCGGAATCCAGAGGAGCAGCCATAGCAGCGCCAGCCATCGCTGCCAATCTGCGAAACTGCTTTTGGTCGGGGAACTCGCCATTGGCGCCGAGGGTGAGTGCCGCTCATGCTACCAGATGGCTTGGGCAAATCCTACCTGGATCGGCGGTCTTCGTAACGATCTTGGTGGCCAGGCGAACTAGCGATGGGACTCTTGGTTGCGTGTTGCGCTTATGCTGATAAAGCGCGCGATCGGCGGCCTCGAGCAATTCCGTGGAACTTTCGCGCGCCTTGAGCTTTTGCTGGTTCGGCGTCGCG
Organism: uncultured Acidobacteriota bacterium; assembly: GCA_963718485.1. Classification (GTDB taxonomy): domain Bacteria; phylum Acidobacteriota; class Terriglobia; order Acidiferrales; family UBA7541; genus Palsa-295. The sequence continues at coordinate 65,355 of CAVQZU010000109.1, read as the reverse complement.
GGGCATGCGAAAATTCATGCATGCGCCCTTCCATCCCGGCTTTGCTCGGAGCGGCTGGTTTATGCGCGGGCGGGGGCTTTTTTTCCTGGGCCGCGGTAGCGCCGTCGGCGCAGCTTTTTGGCCCCACTCTCAGGCACACGGGCGATCCCTTGGCGGTGGCGTTGACCTTCGACGACGGGCCCAATCCCAGCGTCACGCCGGCGATTCTGGATTTGCTCGATCGCCACGGCGCATCCGCAACATTCTTTCAAATTGGCGATCACGTGCGCCAGTTTCCGGCTCTTGCAAAGGAAGTGTCGAGCCGTGGGCATTCGATCGGCAACCATACCGCGACGCATCCGCGGTTGGTTTTTCTATCTCCTCGGCGGATCGGAGAAGAACTGGAACGCTGCGCGCTTGCGCTTGTCTCGGCCACCGGCCGCCGGACGCGCTGGATGCGCCCGCCCTACGGCTATCGCGGCCCGCAACTGGAAGCTGCGGTCCGCAAGCAGGACGCGGATCTGCGCGTCGTCATGTGGTCGGTTTCCGGCTGTGATTGGCGAGCTCAGCCGCCCGAGCGAATCATTAAGCGCTTGCGCCGTGTGAAGGGAGGCGATATCGTCCTGCTGCACGATGGCGATCATCGCACCCTAATAGGCGATCGCTCCCACACCATCACCGCTCTCGAGTATTGGCTTCCTCGTTGGAGAGATGCGGGGATGCGGTTCGTGGGAATGGATGATCTAGCTGGAAGTTCGTGGTAACCAAGGGAGACCATAGGCTCACGGAATGGACGAAAAACGATTCTACGACGAGAAAGAAGAGACCAAGCAGATTCCTCTGGTTTGCCCGCACTGCCGGCAGGAGAGCACCTTTCCAGTGCGCTGGATCGTCAGGACCAAGAAGGCCCAGATCCCGGGCGGTGCGAACGATAGCGATCGCCAGCAATTTGCAAAAGCCCGTTCGTACATGGTGCGAATCGACAACATGGTTGCGTGCCGCAATATTCGCTGCCGGAAACGGTTCGATCTGACCGGACAGACGGTATTTCTGATCTGACCGAAGGCATCCCGCGCAAGCTCAGGAGGCATCCGTAGACTGGTAATGGGGGAATTGATGGCCATCGGCGGTGTACTGCAAAATCGCAAATTGCGAATCCTGTGGTTTGCCGCAGCATGCTCTGTTCCCGCTTTCGCTCAGCAAGCAGGCCCATTGCCCGAAGTTTCCAAGATTCAACCGCCGGCGCAATCCGCACCGCCCACCGCTGCAGCACCGGTGGCCGCGGTCGCGACCAACCCGGGCGGCACGCCGTCTGGGACGACGGCAAAGATTGAAGTCCCCCGCGGCACTCATATTCCCCTGGTGCTGCACAATGCCATTTCAACCCGCAGCGCTCGCGAAGGGGATCCGGTCTATTTCGAAACCCTGTTTCCGGTGATGGTGGATGGCCGCGTGGCCATTCCCGCCGGCTCCTACATCAGCGGGGAAGTGACCGAAACCAAACGCTCCGGACGCGTGAAAGGCCGCGCCGAATTAATGGTGAAACTCACCACGATGATTTTGCCGAACGCCTACATGGTCAACTTGAATGCCTCGCCCGGCGGCTCTCCTGGCACCGGCGGTGGTGAAACCATGGACAAGGAAGGCAAAGTCACCGGTGACAGCGACAAAGCCTCCGATGCTGGCACGATCGCGAAAACAACCGCCGCTGGCGCGGGAATAGGGGCTATCGCGGCGCGTAGCGGCCAAGGTGCTGGCATCGGCGCGGGCATCGGTGCCGCTGTGGGCCTCGCTGCGGTCCTGCTTTCGCGCGGCCCTGAGGCGGAGCTACCGCGCGGTTCAACTCTCGACGCGGTGATCAACCGGTCGCTGTTTCTGGACGCTGACAAAGTCCAGTTCACAAGTCCCGGCCAAGCCTCTGCACTTCCCGGCCCTCCGAGCCGCGAACCTCAGCGGAACAAGGTCCCTTTCTAGCCCGATGACTTGGGACCATCCCTTCGCTTCTAGCGCTTCGTTATTTCTGGATGATCGAGATGTTTCTGCTGTCCTACTTTTCGCTTGCCATTGCCGAAGCGTAACGGCGAAAAGCGCTGAACGTCGAAGTTCGCTTGTCCGGTTGTAATCCATTGCCGCACGAGTTTCGCGGTGATGGGCGCCAGCAGAATCCCGTTTCGATAATGACCCGTGGCCGCGAGAAGCCCTGCCATCCCGGTCGGTCCAAGAATGGGCAGCGCATCGGGTGTTCCAGGCCGCAACCCGGACCAGGTTTCCACAATCTCGGCCCCAGCCAGTTGCGGACACAATTCCACGCCAGCCGCCAGAATCTGCATGATCCCTGAGGCCGTCACCTTCTTCTCGAATCCGGCCTCCTCGGTTGTGCTGCCCGCCACAATGCGGCCATCGGCGCGAGGGACCAGATAACCTCGCTCCGAACGCAGGACCCGGTGCAGACGCAACCCGGCCCGTTTGAGCGCAAGCATTTGCCCGCGGACGGGCCTTGTTGGCACGCACCGCCTGGCAACCTCTCGGTCAACTTCGCCGGAAAAACATCCTGCCGCGAGAATCACGTGCTGGGCGGCAATTTTTCGATCCGCGCACACCCCCACGCATCGGCCCTGCTCCTGCAACAGGGAGGTGACCGTACAGTTCGCGCGAATTTCCACGCCGCGCCGCTTCGCCGCAGCGGCCACGGCATCCATCAGTAAACGGGGCTCGACCGCGCCTTCGTCGGGCAGGAAGGCAAGCGCGTGGGTGGTGGAACCGACCGAAGGTTCTTTTTCGCGGGCCGCTCTCATGGAAATGGATTCTGCAGCCAAGCCGAGCCGCTTGTGTTCGGCTAGCAATTGGTCTCGCTCCCGCTCTGCATCTGGCGTCGAAAAAAGTTGCAGCGTTCCATTCCGCGTGTACCCGGTCGCTTCTCCCGAGGTCTCTTCCACGGCCCGCACGAAGTCCGGATAAATCCGCAAACTCTCCCTCGAAAGGCTAAGCAGTGGAATATCTTTCGCAGATTCCGGCGCTGGGGAAAGGATTCCCGCCGCAGCCCAGGAAGCTTCGCGCCCCGGTTGTTGCTTGTCCAGAACGGCAATTTTCAGTTTTTCGGCGGCCAGCTCGAATGCGATGGAGCACCCGATCAGCCCCCCGCCAATTACTACGACGTCGAATGTTTCCACGCAGCAATGTTACCGCAAATGATCCTCTCTCGAGGGTTCCGCGCGGCGGATCCGAAATCGAGTGATTCTAGCTTGCGACGCGGCACAAAAGGTGGAAAAGCGCCGGGGAGAGCTCTCGCCCGAGTGCCCTGGATCGGGACGATGGCGATCCGGGGTTGCATCAGGCAGCGGTCGCTAGGGGGTTTGGAGTCGAGCTTAGCCAGGAGCGCGTTTCGATCCCGGCGGGTGCGAGTCCACTCAAAAGGCATCGTCTTCAGGAACGAGAGTCGTTAGCAAGCTCGCTGCTAAAAGGAATTCACGAGCTCGATCGAGAGAAGCCGGGCTTTTTGAGCCAGGTTTTGCGCGCGGGCCCAATCTCCGCTCTTGCTAGCGTCTCGAGCCTGGCTGAGGAAGCTTCGGATTTTGTCGACCAGGTCCTGTTGCGCGGCATTGAGCTGTTTCCCCTGCGCACCCTGCAGATTCTTTTCCGCCATGCCGATGTCCTCGCCAGTCTTGTGCTCATAGCTGGCTTGATCTCCGGGAGAGAGTTGCGGGGAGATAAGCGGGGCAGGCCGGCGCGCAGGAGGCTCAGCCGCCGCCTCGGCCACAGGTTCGGGCGGCTTGCGCGGAGTCGGAGTCGCTTTGGTCTCCGGAATGGACACAGCCGGAGTCGGCAACTCCTCGGCGGCCACCGGCGGCGGTACCGGCGCGGTCTCCGCAGGCGGCGAGGCGTCGGTATCGGGAGCAATCGTCATGGGCCGCTCGGTTTCCGATAGCGACGGAGTCGGCGGCGCAGTAACGGGCGCCGCGGCATGGACACTCTTGCGCGCGCATCCGCCCGCAAAAATCGACAAGCAGCACGCGGCCAGGAGGATTCGATCCCGCATAGGATAGCTCGCCATTACCGTTTTTCCGCCGCGAATGGCTGGCTGAAATCGCGGAACTTGCCGACAGACCCGGTCGTTTCTTCTCCTCGCGCGAGAGGCAGTTCCACCCGAAAGATTGTGCCGCGTCCGGGCTCTGATTCAAATTCTATGCGACCATTGTGCAACTGCACAAACCGAAAGGTGTTCGCCAGTCCGATCCCGGAACCTCCGGGGCGGGTGGTAAAAAAAAGTTGAAAGATTTTGGAGTGGTCCTGTGGAGCAATTCCTTTCCCGGTATCGGAAACCGTAATCTCGGCGAATTCACCATTGCGACGCAGCGCCAGGGTGATTCTCCCCCCGGAGGAGTGAAATCGGAAGCGTTCAGCAGCAGATTCAGCACGGCCTGATGGATGAGTTGCCGGTCCAAGAGCGTGGCTGGAACATTGGGCGACAAGTCGACAACCAGCTCAATCCCTGCTTTGAGGATGGAGGGCCTAGCCGCATTGAGAACTTCTTCGAGGAAGTCACGAAGGTCTGTTTCTTCCAAATTGATTTCGACCGGTTTGGTGAAATTGAGGAAAGTTTTCACCGCTCGATCGAGCCGATCGATTTCGCTGTCGAGCATTTTGACGGCCTGTTGCGGTTCGGGTTCAACCGGCATATTGCCCTTCAGGACCTCGAGCCAGAGCCGCATGGAATTCAGCGGGTTCTTTACCTCGTGGGCCACTCCCGCGGTCACCCGCCCAAGCGCAGCCAATCGTTCCGATACCTGAAGCTGGTTTCCGATGCGCTCGATCGTTTCGGTATCGTGAAGCGTTACCAGTGTTCCGATGCGCTTTCCGTGTTCCCGAATGACCTGCGCGCTTATCCCGATGCGCCGCTCGGCCTGGGCATTGCCAAGCGCTACTTCCGCACCCTCCACGGATTCGATGTGATCGCCCTGAATGCGAAGGGTATTGTTAATGGGATGGCGCGGCGGAAAAATCTCGCTCACGCGCTTGCCTCGCAGCGCATCAGGCCGCTCTCCGAGAAATTTCTCAACCGAAGGACTCACCAGCACGGCCCGGCCTTCCGCGTTGAAAAGAAGGAGTCCGTCGCCGAGTCCCCGCATCACCTGATCGAGATTTTCGCGCACGGTGCTGAATATTTCGCGCACGTCATGTAACTGCTTCCCGATGCCGGTAATTTTCGTGCTGACCAAGCCCAGTTCATCGCCTCGCTCTACGGCGGGTTCCAGATCGAACTCTCCGGCGGAAATGCGGTCCAATTGCGTGGTGATCCGCGCCAGCGGCGCGAGGGTGATCCGGCTAACCAACAGCGCAAGCAGGGTAGAGAGCAGCACCGCTCCGAGCGCCCAATATCCTGCCGATCGCAGCCCTGGAGATATTTCGTCGCGCAGCAGCGTGGACGAAAGACCGATTCGTATATCGCCAAAAGGGCCCGAGCCGAGGCTAAATGGAAGCGAGTATTCGTAGGTTTGGGGAGGGCCGTACAGCGTTCGCAGTTCCGGGATGAACCCGCTGCGAACCAAAGCTGCCGCTCGCGGCCGCACCGGCGCCTTCTGTCCTCTTTTGGAGGCATCGCTCGACACCAAAACCGTACCGTTGTTGTCGGTGATCGTAATCTCGTAGATCGTGGGAGAATATCCAACGGCCGACTCGATCAGTGAATTCAGCGGACTGCTGTTGTCAAGAGTCTGCCGAACATATTCGAGAATGTCGTCTGACTGCGTGGAACGCGGGGAGTGTCCCGTTTCAGAAGCCTCGGCAAGCGCATTCTGGCAGGCCAGGAAAACCTGTTGCGCGACGAATCGAGCGCGATCATCCGCCTGCCGAAGAACTTGACTCGTCAACCGTCCCAGATACAGAGCTGAAACCACCGCCACGACCGCCAGCACGAGTAGCGAGGTAGCCAGCGTGAATTTAGTTTTCAGGCTGAGACGCATCTCTCCGCCCCGCCTCGTATTCCTTCAGCTTATTATGCAGCGTTTTGAGGCTGATGCCGAGCAATTCGGCGGCTCTGGTCTTGTTCTGGTTGGTGGCGGAGAGTGTCTGAAGAATGAGTTCGCGCTCCGCATCATCAACCGTGGTACCGATCGGGAAGCGCAGTGCCCCGAGCCCGGCGCTGGCTACCGCCGGCGCATGTCCGAAATCCGAGGGCAAATGCTGGCGGTTGATGATTCCTCGATCCGAGGCAATTGCCGACCGCTCCAGCACGTTTCGCAATTCGCGAACGTTTCCCGGCCAGGGGTAGGATTTAAAAAGCTCCATAACGTCGGCACCGACGCCGGTGACCTTTTTCCCATGTTTCTCGGAAATATCGGCCAGCAGATGCTCGATCAGTACGGGGAGATCTCCTTTATGTTCCCGCAAGGGCGGCAGATGGATGTGGAATACATTCAGGCGGAAGTACAGATCCTGACGCAGGTGTCCGTCGGCGACAGCCTGTTCGGGATTCTTGTTGGTCGCCGCTAGCACGCGGACGTCAACCGGGGTCTCCACCTTACTCCCCAACCGCCGGACTTTGCGATCCTCGAGCACGCGCAGCAGCTTGGCCTGGGTTTGCGGAGGCATCTCCCCGATTTCGTCCAGCAGAAGCGTGCCCCCATGCGCCAACTCGAAGCACCCAATGCGCCGCTCCGCCGCGCCAGTGAATGCTCCCTTCTCGTGGCCAAAGATTTCGCTCTCCATCAGGGATTCGGGAATTGCCGAGCAGTTGATGGCCACAAACGGCCGGTCGGCGCGAGGGGAAAGCATGTGGATTGAGCGCGCCACGATTTCCTTGCCGGAACCGGTTTCGCCGGTAATTAGAACCGACGCGGTCGACGGGGCAGCCGTCTCCACTTGTCTCATCACGTCCTGCATTCCGCCCGATGAACCAACCAGCGCGCCCAATTTTCCGGCGCTCCGCAGGTCACGTGTCAGTGCCGCCACCTTCTGTTTGCTCTCAAAAAGCTCCAGGGCGCGTTTGAGAAGAGCTTGCAGCACCGAAGGCTTAAGCGGCTTTTCGATGTACCAATAGGCACCCGCTTCGATGGCCTGCACGACGCGTTCTTCGCTCCCGCGCCCGGTAATGATAATGGCCGGAATCCTCTGAATTTCCTCGCCGAGGTGGCCGAGCAGTTCCAACCCATTCATTCCGGGCAGTTCGACGTCGGCAAGAATTACATCAGGCGAGAATTCCGGGAACTTGGCGAGGGCGTCTTCTCCTGTGCCAACGCCCAGCACGTCGTAGTTCCATCTCTGCAGCAGCGCTTCGTACCCTTTACGTGCGTTTTCCTCATCCTCGACGATCAGGATGCGGTGTAAATGATTTTCGGAAGCCATGAATCATTGAATCTACCAGCAGTGTCCCTGAATTCCAAGGGAACCGGTTCGGTCGGTTCTGGTGGCCTAGAACCTACTGACGTAGAGCGGGCGATCGATAATGAGTTCGAGTTTGGTACCTTTCGCCAGAGTGAATTCCTGCCCCAGACCGGAGGCAGCCATGAATCCTGTGGCCGCACCCGCCGCCGCACCCAGCGCTGCGTCCCTGCCGTTGTGAGCCGCAACGCCAACGGCGGCACCGGCTAACGCACCGGCGGCTGCGGCTTCGGCATCCTGTTGGTGTTTGCTTGTCCGGGCTTCAATTTCGCCTTCGCGGTTGTAATCCACCCTGATCGAGTGCACGCCCGGAATTCCTGTCAGATCTGCTACCAGTGGAACCCAGCCCGCACGTGTCTTCATATCGTCGAAGGTGAGCCACATTCGGGCACGCCCGGTCTTGTGTGCCGCCTCTACTTTGTCCACGTGCCCGCTGATCTCAAGGCCCGGCGGCAGAATGGTTCCATCTGACGTGGGGAGCGGTTCCAGAGTTCGAGCGTAGAACCGGTCGCCCGCTTTGGCGGTCTGGGTACTGAGCGAATCCTGCAATCCGGCAAGAAACCGTGTTCCCGGAGTAACCGTGTTGGGAACGCTTGCACGTACCGAACGCTCCTCGGAATAATTCTGCGCATACATGGACAGAGTCACACCAAACAGTGACCCCGCTAAAGCAAGAATTGCGGCTGGACGCATCATCGAAAGTCTCCTGGTTTTGAGCGGGCCACGAATTCGATTCCTAAGATGGCAGCAGATCGAAGGGGGTGGCCTGATGCTTTTCGCGACCCGGACATCACGATCTTAAACGGATCGACACCGGCCCAATACCGCACGCCGTGGAAAGGACCGGATTGCGGCTCCTCTACCTCCCCGATTTCACTGGGGATCATCGCTAACTTGTTTCTCGCCAGCGACTCCCAGTCGACATGGCAATCGCTAGACCTGCGTGTTCCGCGAAGTGGGTGGAATCGCGAAGCTCCTGAAGCGAATTCGCGAGACGCATCCACAGAGGGCCCTAGACCTGGCGCAGTATGGCACGATCGAAACGGCCGTGGAAACAGGCGAATGGACGCCGCTAATTATCTGACCAAACCCTCCTGCCTCCCCGGGGGAAGCCCAACCGGAAAATCTCAGGGAACCCTGGTCTTCCACCCGCCCTTTGGAATTCTGCTTTGCCTTGCGCCAGGCATTTCGCCCCGGGCGTTTGGGGATGCGGCTATTTACGCAGCGTGATCTCAAATCCGAGCGGCGTGTCGTCGATCTGGCAGGTCGGAAATCCGCTCTCGGCGATGAAGCGATCGAATTCTTCTCTGGTATAGGCCCGCTTCAGGAGCATCGAACGGAAAGTGAATTTCATGAACAGCGCGTTCAGCTTGCCAACACCAAGATTGTCGACGTAGGAATCGATGGCTTGCTTCGGCGCGTCCCTGCGCAGGTCGATGATCACTGCTTTCCCGCCGGGCTTCAGCACTCGCCGCATCTCCCGCAGTGCTTTTACCGGCTCGCTGAAATTCTTGAACGCCGCGCGGCAGAGAATTAACTCGAAGCTACCCTCGCCGAAAGGAATGCGTGCGGCGTCGCCTTGGCGGAAATCGACTTGCACTCCCTGCTGTGCACCGTTTTCCCGGGCGATCTCGACAAATGTTTTGCTGATGTCGAGCCCCGTCACGTGTTGCTTCCCAAGTTTGGCGAGCTCGATTGCCAAATATCCGGGCCCCGGCGCCAGTTCGAGCACGCTTGCGCCCTCCGCCAAACCATTTCCCATCCGTCGCGCCAGGGCCTTGAATTCGTTCAAGTCTTTTCGGGTGGTGGTGGCATACCAACGCGCGATCGGTCCCTCCATCCCTATTCCCTTATATGCTTTTGCTTGCATCGTATGTACCTCACAATATAAGATACTTATATTATGAGCATAAACAGGGTGGGCGAGTCAAACGAAAAGCGCAGGGAAAGTCTTGCAGCTCTGCTGCAGGAAATTCGCCGCTTCATTGCCGGTGCGGTGCTGACCAACCAGCACTTCGCCGATAGACTGGGTATCAACTCCACCGATTATCAGGTCCTGAATTTGCTGGACCTTCGCGGCCAGGCGAAACCGGGAGAGCTTGCGCGGCTGACCGGCTTGACAACGGGCGGGGTAACCGTCGCTTTAGACCGCCTCGAAAAACAAGGCTTCCTCAGGCGCGAAAGAAATCCGCAGGACCGGCGAAGCGTTATCGTCCGGGCGGTTCCGGGGCGCATGCGAAAGATTGTGGCCCTCTACAAACCCATCATCGCCGCCATGCAACAGCTGGTCTCCGCTTATGATTCCGATGAACTCGCCACGATCACGGGTTTTTTTAGCCGGGCGAATGCTTCACGCGAAAAGGGTGGCACGCCGGTGAAATCCCACAGGGCTGAATTCCGCTGAGATATTTGAGCCTGCCGGGGGTTTACTTCATTCTCCGGTTTCCCTACCATGAGCGGTATTCCGAATCGCTTCAGAAGGCGCGATTCGCATCTCCACAGTGAGGCAGGAACGTAATGCCAGCAAGCGGCCACCGTCTTGTGGTTATCGAACCAAATGGCACGCGCCAAGAGATGAACGTTGCCGCCCTGCCATTCCGCATTGGAAGGCAAGCCGACAACGAACTGACTCTACGTGACAGCCGCATCAGCCGCCAGCAGGCCCAGATCGTTGCCGCCGACGCCGGGCTCATTCTCGAAGACAGCGGCAGCCGGCACGGCACCTTCGTAAACGGCGAAAAGATCCTGCGCCATGAGCTAAAGCCAAACGATCGGATCGATTTTGGAATCGCCGATTCCTACAAGCTGATCTACATCGGCGAGGGCGCCACCATCGCGGAACTGGTCGGTCTTGTGGAGGCGCCCGCACCGGCGCAGGCGGGCGCTCGCGAACTCCATCACCTGGGAGTGCTGCTGGACGTCGCGCGGGCCTTGGGCACGGGCCTTTCGCTCGAGGATATCCTCACGGTGGTGGTCGATGCGGCCATTCAGGTAACCGGCACCGAACGCGGTGTTTTGCTCCTCGCCGATGCCTCCGGCGCCTTGCAAACGATTGTGGCTCGCGATAAGCAGCGCTCGACGCTGCGTCCGGAGGATTTGCAGGTATCCAAAAGCGTGGTGAAGCGGGTGGTCGCTTCGCGGCGAGAATTAATCGTGAGCGATACGGGCGACGAGGTTCCCATCAATCCACAGGAGAGCATGGCCCGTCTCGCGCTGCGCACGGTGGTGGCGATCCCCATCGACAAGCTGCCCGTAATCGAAGCCATCGACGTCACCATCGCCACCCGCCAGGGAGAGCTTCTCGGAGTTCTATATCTCGATAGCCGCGCGCCCACGAGCGCCTTCTCGGATCTCGATCGGGAGGTCCTTCGCACCCTGGCACGCGAAGCGGCCACGGTGGTGGAGAACGCTCGCCTGTTTGCCTCGGCGCGGGCCAAAGCGCGGCTCGACCACGAAATCCAGATCGCCAGTGAAATCCAGCAGCGCCTCCTGCCGAAGTCCCTGCCGAACTTGCCGGAGGTGGCCGCAGCCGGCTCGACGATCGCGTGCTACTCGGTAGGAGGCGACTGCTTCGACGTGATCGAACTGGGCGGCGGCCGCCACGGATTTTTCGTTGGCGATGTCTCCGGCAAAGGAATTTCCGCTGCGCTGCTGGCAACCCTGCTGCAAGGCGTTTTCTTCACCACGGCGGCCATGGACATTCCGATTTGCGATATTTTTTCGCGGGTCAACAAATACATCTGCGAACGCACCCTGGAGAGCCGCTATGCTACGGTGTTCTACGGCGTCCTTCAACCCGACGGGGAATTTGAATACGTCAATGCGGGGCATGTTCCACCGCTCATCCGCCGGCGCACCGGGGAACTCGAGCCATTGGCGTCGGAGAATTTGCCGGTGGGATTATTTCCAGAGGCACAATTTCAAAGCGCTCGCGTGGCGCTGGCGGCAGGCGAATGGATCGTAGTGTACACCGACGGTGTCTCCGAGGCCGTTAACAAACGCAATGAAATGTTCGAAGAGCCCAGACTGCGCCGCATCGTCGAGGACTTCCTCGGCCAAACCGTAGAGGAAATGGCGGACGCCATCCGCGACGGCGTTAAACTGTTTACCGAGGGCGCCGCCCAATCCGATGACGTCACCGTTCTGGTCATTCAATACAAGGGCAATTCGGCCGCAGCCAGCGCCGGCTAAGAGCCGGTCGAAGAGTAGTGCCGCGTGCCAAGCCCCCACAGAAAAATCGCCAGGCTGAAGAACGCTACGGCGACAAGCGGTACAAACGGCGCATATTCCGGTGAAACGGTGCGCCCGAGCATGCGCACACTCGGATAAAACGAAGCCAGCCCAAAGGGGATAATCCAGCACAAAAAGAATTGAACCGCGCCGCTATAGATCGATAGCGGATACCGCCCGAACGCAATGACGTTCCACACCGGAGGGTGCACCCCGATGCGATCCTCGAACCAGAACGAAGCCGTCGTGAGTATCAGAAACACTGAAATATAGATGACGCCCGCGCAGGCCGCGAAAAAAAGAAACATCGCCATCTTCCAGGGTGTCCACACGGTGTGCAGATGCACCGAAGCCCAGGTCATGCAGAACAGTCCGGTCCCCACTTCCTGCAGCGACTCGATCCGGAACGTCTCAAACAGAATCTGAAACAGCGAGGAAATCGGCCGCAGCAGGATCCGATCGAATTTGCCCTCAATAACGTAATTGTTCCCGAAATCGTAAAGGTTCGTGCTGAGCACGTTGAAAAGGCCGTAGGGAATCAGAGAGAAGCCGTAAAGAAAAAGCACTTCCTCAAAACGCCAGCCTGCCAGTTGCGGCACTTTCTGGAACAGCACGATTACGAAGGCCAAACCGAAAACGGTTGCCGCAAAGCTGGTGATCAGGCTGATGAAAAAGTCGCCCCGATAGCTGACGCGCACCTTGGCGTACTGGGTGAAATAATCAAAAAGGAGAAGCGCATGCCTGCGAATACTAGCGGCAGCCGCCGGCAGTCGGCGCTTTTCGGTGATCGACGAAGTCGGTGGCAGGGAATCCGCGGCCATCTCAGCCACCCTGGATCGTGATGTGGCGAGAGGCCCGCGACCACCACAGATTCGCCAGCGCCAACAGCACGACGACCCACACCCATTGGGTGGCGAGCGCCTGAAGTGCCTGCGGCCGGTCGAGTTTACCGAGATAAATCTGGAGCGGAGTGTAGGCGATGTGCTGGAAAGGGAGCCATGCGAGCACCGCGCGAGCCTTCTCGGGGAAATAGCTCATGGGAATCAGCAACCCGGAAAGCAACTCGATGAGCCAGAACTTGGCGCGGATCAGCGCCAGGATCGACTTCAGGGGAATGGCGCACGTGCCGATCATGAAGTTGATGGCGCTCATCAAGAAAAAACTGCCGAGAACCCCCAGCACAAACAGCAGCAGGTCTGCGCCTGAAGCGGGTGCCTGCAAGTGAAAAACGAAAGACACAATGATCGCCGTCGGCAGCGTGAGCAGACTCAGACGAAACGCCGATTCACCGATCGCCCGGCTAATCCACATCCACGGCACGGAAACCGGCTTGATGAGGTCCATCGCGATTTTCCCTTCAATCACCTCGTAGGCCATTTCCTGATCGATGGTGTTGATGTAGAACGAGCGGATGATCCACCCCACACTGATGTAGGTAATCATTTGCGGCAGGTTATAGCCAGCAATGGATTGGCCGGGATGATAGACCGCGCTCCAGATGAAGTAATAAATCGTGACGTTCAGCGTATAAGTGACGATCCCGGTGAAGTAGCGCAGCCGGAACGCCAGAATATTGACGAATCCAATGCGCGAAAATTCCAGGTAAGGAGCAACGGCGTCAACAAATCCGCTCACGCGCGCACCTCGGCCAGCGACTCCCCGGCGTATATCCGCTTGATGATTTCCTCGATAGGTTCGTCTTCAATCAGCAGGTCGCGCACCTCGATTGCCGAAAGGATGCGGCGTATGAGATCGGCCGTGACCACCTTGGTCCGATCGAAACGGAGGCGGTAGGTGAGTTCATCCACCTGCTCGACGTCGAGTCCTTCGCCTGAAAACATCTCGAGCGCGTCGGCCTGAGAGCGGTCCTTCAGAATGAATTTGATTTGCTTGGTGCGCAGCAGGCGGGACTTGAGATCGCTCAACTGTCCATCGTAGAGGACCCGGCCGTGATCGATAATCATGATCCGCCTGCACAGCTCCTCAATGTCATCGAGATCGTGCGTGGTTAGAAGCACGGTGGTGCGAAACTCCCGATTGATCGCGCGCAGGAACTGCCGGATATGATCCTTGGCCACCACATCAAGACCAATCGTCGGCTCATCCAAAAAGAGCAGCGGGGGGTTGTGGAGCAGCGCCGCTGCCAGATCGCAGCGCATGCGCTCGCCCAGGGAGAGTTTGCGCACCGGCGTGTGCAGGTAGTCGCGGATGTTCAGAATTTCGTCGAAGCGTTCCATTCGAGCGTCAAAGTCACGCTGGGAAACGTCGTAGATACGCCGAAGCAGCTTAAATGACTCAATGACCGCGATGTCCCACCACAACTGCGTGCGCTGCCCAAAAACCACGCCGATCGTCTTCACGTAGTGGCGCCGCTGGCGAAAGGGAACGAAGCCGTTGATGCGAATCTCGCCGCTGGTGGGAACCAGAATGCCGGTGAGCATCTTGATGCTGGTCGACTTGCCCGCTCCGTTGGGCCCGATGTAGCCAACCATTTCACCGTGCTCAATCGAAAAGTTCACCCGATCGACTGCCTCGACCGTTTGGTAGTCCCTCACGAACAGATTCTGTATGCCCCCCCAGACACCTTCCCGCCGACGAAAGGAACGAAAATGCTTGCACAGGTCGTGGACGTAAATGAAGGGATCGGAACTCATCTGTCAATCATGGATTTTATCACTTCGCGGGTGCCGCTAACTGCGCATCGTGCCGGCCACTCGATCCGCGCATCACTCTGACCCTGACGCGCCGCGGGCACAAACTCGTCGAGCTCGACCAACAAGCACCTGGCTGCGCCGGGCCAAGCTCGAGCCGACCTTTGCGGAAGGCCACCCAGAACTTGCTGGGGCATTCAGCAAGACGCCGGATTTCGCCTGCCGCGACCAAACCAGAATGATGCCGTCACCAAACCCGCTCGTCATCGATCGCGGCCTTTGCCTGTGCGGTGAAAGTTGCCGCCATCGAACCGGCAATATCTGGAGCCGACGCAGCGGATCGATGCCGCGTGGGAGATGCAACTAAACCTACCCCCAATGAGGTTGCTGCAGCAATTCGCGAACCCGCGAAACGATTTCTTCGATGCGAACGGGCCGGTAAAATAGCTGGGCGATCGGCGGCAAATCGAGATTTTCTGTCCGGGAAGCGATCAGAACCGTTGGCACGCGCTCGAGCAGTTTCCTTATAGCGGGATGGGAAGCCAGGGCCGCAGTCGCTTCGAGAACAACGGCAGAAGGCATCTCGCCGGCTCCCATCGTCTGGCCCACTTGGTCCGCTGATTCCATCCCTAGCGCCTGAACCCCTAGCTCTCGCAACTGAGCGCGGACGGCGGTCCGCAGGGTCCAGTCAGAAGCGATCACGAAAACAACTGGCATCCTGAGCCCGAAGTATAGCATCTGCAGTTGGGATGGGGTTTTCGGCACACCTGGGCCGTTCGCCTTAGGCGGGAACTGAAGTCCTCTGCTACAATTTTGCGCTTCTCAAGGCGAGGTTCGCGTTGAGCCGTGCCCGATAATGGCTGAAAATAACAAGCCCCCCAAGGTCATCCTGCTGGTCGTTGCCGGAGTCGTGGTGTTAGTAGTTGCCTTCGCCGCGCTGCGCCGAAAGCCTATCGCCGTGCAGGTTGTGAGAGTGGTGCGGCAAGACCTGAGCGAAACGATTACCAGCAATGGCAAAGTCGAGCCCGTCGCTCCCACAGTCGCGCATGCCGAGTTTCCAACCTTCGTTTCCAAGGTCCTGGCCGCCGAAGGCCAAGCGCTGCATCGCGGACAGCCGATTCTGGCCTTGGACGTCTCCGACGTGCAGGCCCAGCTCGCCCAGGCCCGCGCAAGCCTGCTCACCGCGCAGAGCGAGCTCAAGAACGCCCGAGCGGGCGGTGCTCCCGACGAGGTCGCGCAAGTCAGGGGTGGTCTGCAACAGGCGCGTGTGGACGCCGCCAATTTGGAACGCACCCAGCAAGCGCTCGAACAGCTGGTTGCCAAGCACGCTGCGACGCAGGACGAATTGGCGCAGAACCAGGCAGCCCTTGAGAAGGCCCGTTCGCGGGTTCAGGAATTGGAACAGCGCAAGGAAGCGCTGGCCGAGCGAGCAGTGGTAAACGCCGAGAATGCCGGTCTGATGGCGAAACAAGCCCAAGAACAAGTGCAGTCCCTGGAGGAAAAGATCCGCTCTGCGACAGTTTTCGCTCCCACCGACGGAACCCTGTATTCCCTCCCCGTGCGCGCCGGTGACTACGTGAAAGTGGGCGACGTGCTCGCTGAAATGGCGGACTTGCGGCAGATGCGCGTGCGAGCCTTTGTGGATGAACCCGATCTGGGCCGCCTGGAGCCGAATCAGGACGTGCAGGTCACTTGGGACGCCAAGCCGGGACGTAGCTGGTCCGGCCGTACGCAGCAGATTCCCAAACAGGTTGTTCCGCACGGTATGCGCAGCGTGGGAGAGGTGCTCTGCTCGGTTGATAACGACAAGCTCGAGCTTCTGCCGAATATTAACGTCGAGGTCACCATTTTAATTATCGAGCGGCACCAAACTCTCGTGGTGCCTCGAGCTGCGGTACGCGAAGATGATGGAAAACACTACGTGTTCGTGGTGAATGGAGGTCAGATTCATAGACGAGAAATCTCGGTGGGGATTGCAGATGCCGCCAGTTATGAAGTTCAATCGGGAATTGCCCTCAACGATCAGTTGGCGCTGCCGGGAGATCGGAACCTGAGGGACGGCATGGAAGTCCGTCCGGTGGAGGGAAGCTAAGTGCGGCTTCGTTTTTACGCGTGGAAGGCGATCTGGGCGGTCGCTCTGTGGCTGGTTGTGAGCGCCGGAACCGAAGCGCTTTTGCCCGCCCCGGTGCCCGAGCCGCCAGCAGACGTCGCTGCGCTCATTCAGACCGCTCAACGTGACTTTGAGTTGGGAAACTACACCGTTGCCATCAAGGCGCTGCAAGCGGCAACTTCGCAAAACTCCCTGAGCGCGGAGGCCTTCTTCTGGCTCGCCCGCAGCTATTACGAATTGCGCGACTTCGACAACGCAGTCGCTCAGGCTGAGAAGGCGGTAGCTTTGGACATGAAAAACTCTCTGTATCACGAGTGGCTCGGCCGCGCCTATGGCGGCAAGGCAGACCGGGACAGAAGTTTTTTTCTCGCCAAGAAAGTCAAAAAGGAGCTCCAGGAAGCCGTTCGCTTAAATCCGTCCAACATTCCCGCTCGCGCGGATCTGGAGGATTTCTGTATGACCGCTCCGTGGATTGTCGGCGGTAACAAGGACGAAGCGCACGATCAGGTAGACGCAATTTCAGCGCTGGATGCGATTGAAGGGCACGTGGCGCGCGGCAAATTCGAGCTGAGCGCGATGAAAAGACCCGATTTGGCCGAAGCCGAATTTCAGCAAATTCTGAAGGCCAACCCGAACGGCATCGAACCGTACCTGGAGGCCATGGCATTTTTTGAAAAGCAGAACAAACTGTCAGAAATGGAGTCGGCCATTGAAGGCGCAGAACGCGTAAACGTCAAGGATCCTCGCATTGAATTTTTTCAAGCCGCGCAATGGGTTCTCTCCGGATCAGAAGCGCCGCGCGCCGAGGAGTTTCTGAAGTCCTATATTGCCAGCACTCCAGAGCGCAGCGATTGGCCTTCTCATGCCGCAGCACGGGAGTGGTTGGGCCGGCTCTATGAGTCGCAGGGCAAACGCGCGGAAGCTGCCGAACAATATCGAGCTGCGCTGCAGCTCGAACCCGGACGCAAAGAAGCAACCGCCCGTCTGCAAAAGCTCGAAAAGGTAACACCATGATGCGGCCGACTCGGTTGGTGAGCAAGCCGTTCATCTTCCCTTTTGTTCCACTCCTCGCCCTGCTGGCGCTCGCCTCAGAGAATCCCGCCCGAGCGCAAAGCGGCGAGACACTGACCCTCCGCCAAGCCGTGACCCTGGCCCTACAGAACAGCCGGGACCTCAAACTGGCTCGCGTGCAATATACAGTGGCTCTCGACCAGGCCGGCGTCGACCGTGCGGCATTCAGACCGAATCTCTACACCGGCGCCGGCTACACCTATACGCACGGATTCCCGAGTCTGCCTGGTGGCGGCATACCCTCGCTTTTCGAATTGGATTATAACCAAGCCATTTTCAATCCCTTGTTGAAAGGAGAGCAAAAGGCGGCCGAGGACCGGGCCAAAGGCCAACAGGTTGAAATCGACCGGATCCAGGATGATGTCATGGTCCGCGCTGCAACCGCCTATTTGGAACTCGCCAAGGTCCGGCATTCGCTCGATCTTGTGCGAGACGAGCAGGAGAGCGCCCAGAAGATTCTCGAAGTAACCCACGAGCGTGTGGCCGCCAATCAGGAGCTCCCCATTGAAACAACACGCGCCGAACTGGCGCTGGCGCGAATCCGCGAGCGAATCGTCAAAATAACCGATCGCGACGACATTCTCTCTGAACAGCTCCGGACGCTAACAGGCATTTCCGATTCCCAGTCGGTGCAGGTGGAAACCGCAGCCCCAGCTTTTGCAACCGATCAGCAGGAGAGCGAGATGATCAATCTCGCCCTGCAGTCCGATCCCGGAGTTCGCGAAGCAGAAAACGAGCGGGCCGCGCGCGAACATATACTGAGAGGTGCGCACCTGAGCTATTGGCCCACCGTGGATTTAGTAGGACAGTACAGCGTTGCTAGCAAGTTCAATAATTACCTGGAGTTCTACAAGAAGTTCGAACGCAACAACTTGAACGTGGGCGTCGTGCTCACAATTCCGCTATTTGCGGCCAAGACCGGCGCAAACATCGCTTTGGCGAAGAGCCAATTGAACGCGGCCGAACTTACCATGGGCACCAAACGGCAGGAAGTTCGCCTGGACGTCCAGCAGAAGGCCCGCAGCGTGCGCGAACTAGATGCTACAAGAGAAGTAGCCCGTCTCGACCTGAAACTGGCTCAGGAGACCGTCGAACTTGTGCAAGCTCGGCTGGATCAGGGCCGGGCCACGCTGCAGGAGACCGAGCAAGCCCGGCTCGACGAAAACGACAAGTGGATTGCCTTTCTGGACGCCGATTTCGCCCGCGAGCAAGCGCAGCTGGCTCTGTTGCAGGCAACCGGCCAGTTAGCGAAGCTATTGCAGTAAACCAGGTGAACACGAGGTAAAGGGTTCTTGGGCTAATTCGCCAAATCGAGTACACTTAAGTCCTTAGCGGGTATCAGCTGGTCATCTGTCATCATGCAGTCCTGAGGGGGTTTAATGCCGTCTGCAATGAAAACGCTTTTCCTGAATCCTCCGAGCTTTGAAAAGTTTGACGGTGGCGCGGGTTCGCGATGGCCGGCGACCCGCGAGATTGAGTCCTACTGGTACCCCGTATGGCTCTCCTATCCTGCCGGGATGCTGCCCGGAAGCCGGCTGCTCGACGGGCCCCCGCATCACATCAAGCCGGATGAAGTCATCAAGACTGCCCAGGATTACGAATTCGTTGTGCTGTTCACATCGACGGTGGGCTTCTACAGCGACCTCAAAATGGCCCGCGCCATGAAGGAGAAAAAGCCCGATCTGAAGATCGCCTTCGTCGGCCCGCAGGTGCAGATCAAGCCGGCCGAGAGTCTGCTCGCGAGCCCGGATATTGACTTCGTGGTCCGCGGTGAATTCGATCATGCCGTCGTGGAATTTGCACAAGGTATGCCCATGGCGGACATCCAGAACGCGAGCTACATCAAGGATGGAAAGATCGTCCACAATCCCTCGCGCCCACTGATGGAAACAAAGGATCTAGATGAGCTGCCGTTTGCAACCGACGTCTACAAACAGAATTTAGCCGTCGAGAATTACAACGTACCTTTCCTGTTAAACCCGTTCGTT
Source organism: uncultured Acidobacteriota bacterium (assembly GCA_963718485.1). Classification (GTDB taxonomy): domain Bacteria; phylum Acidobacteriota; class Terriglobia; order Acidiferrales; family UBA7541; genus Palsa-295. The sequence goes on along the minus strand of CAVQZU010000109.1, from coordinate 45,949 downwards.
TCCTTTTACACCTCCCGCGGATGCCCGGCCCTTTGCACCTTCTGCCTCTGGCCGCAAACTCTGTCGGGGCATGCTTGGCGCGTGCGCTCGGTTGAAAATGTCGCGCGCGAGTTCCGGCAGGCTCACAAAATGTTTCCCCAAGCCAAGGAATTCTTCTTCGATGACGACACCTTCAACATCCGCAAGGACCGCGTCTTGGCCCTCTGCAAGGAGTTCAAACCCGTCGGCTTCCAGTGGTCCTGCACCGCGCGCTCACATTCTGATTACGAAACCCTGAAAGCCATGGCTGACGCCGGATGCCGCCTTCTGATCGTCGGTTTCGAATCGGGCGACGCGCAGATTCTGAAAAACATCAAGAAGGGCGTCACCATCGAGATGGGGCGAGCGTTCGTCAAGAATTGCAAGAAGGTTGGTATCCACGTCCACGGCGACTTCATCATTGGACTTCCCGGCGAAACCAAGGAGACCATTGAAAAAACGATCGATTACGCCAAGGAACTCGATTGCGAAACGATCCAGGTCTCCATGGCGCACGCCTATCCCGGAACAGAGCTTTACGATCAGGGAATGCGCGAAGGTTTCCTGGCCGGAGAGGCCATTACCGATTCCGGTGGTCACCAGTTGCCCCACCTGCAGTATCCCGGCCTGAGCAAGGAATACATGGTCGACGCCGTGAACCGCTTCTATGATCGCTATTACTTCCGCCCGCGGGTCGCCTGGCGCATCGTCCGCGACGCTCTCTGGGACGGCCATGAGCGGAAGCGGCTGTACCATGAAGCGGTCGATTTCCTCAAGCTGCGCGCGGACCGCAAGAAGCTGGCGCGGGAGAGCGTTGACAAGAGAGCCTTCGTCAGCGTTCCCGGTATCGAGCCGCACGCTTCGGCCGAAGCCAGCGAGTCCCCGAGCGCATGAAGCCGGAGGCAGGCCTGCGTTTCAAGACCTACCTGCTCATATTCCTGATGGTTGTTTTCGGCCCTTTGGGCGACGTCCTGCTCAGCAAAGGCATGAAACGCATTGGGGCTTTGACGAGCTGGGCTCCCCTGGATCTTCTTCACTTTTTCGAAAGTACTTTTAGATCAGCTATGGTTTGGCTCGGCATCGGTTCGCTGTTTTCCTTTTTTATCGCTTATATGCTCGTGTTGTCGTGGGCCGACTACAGCTATGTACAGCCAGCCTCGTCTGGTGCCTATGGAGTCGTTGCCTTGCTCGGCTACTTTATACTGCGTGAGACGGTTACACCCATTCGCTGGGCCGGGATCCTCATTATTTGCTTGGGTGTGTTCATCGTGGCACATACTTCGCCGCGAACCACGGAGAGTTGATTTTGTTCCGAGAGACGATTTTCTACTTGCTGATTGTTGTGGCGGGCACGAGCGGCGAATTGTGTGTCACCCGCGCCATGAAGACCATTGGTGAAGTCACCGATTTTCGACCGATGGCGCTGGTTGGCGTGGTTTTCCGGGCGATGAAAGTAGGTTGGATGTGGCTTGGCCTGGGACAGATGACCTTGGCTTTTTTGGCATTGCTGGGAATGCTTTCGCTTGAGAACGTGAGCCTGGTGATTCCGGTAACGGCCCTGAGTTATGCTTTCGGAGCCCTGGGCGGAAGATTCTTTCTCGGCGAGCGCGTCACGCGCCAGCGTTGGGCCGGAGTTCTGCTGGTCTGCGTCGGTGTCACGCTCGTCTTCATCGGCAAAGGATAGCCACTGTGTCGGGCGGCGCGGTCATTCGCGATGGGCTTCTTTTGGCGGCGATCGCGCCCCTGCTCTACTACCTGGCCGCTTTGGTTGCCGCCATGCGTTTCCTGGGTCTCCGCTCCTCTGGGGAAGAAAATTTTTGTCCTCCCCTCAGCATTCTGAAGCCGATCCGAGGCTTGGATCGCGAAACATACGAAAACTACGCAAGTTTCTGTCGTCAGGACTATCCTCAATTCGAAATACTTTTCTGCGTCGCCGATACCCAGGAACCCGCGATTCCGGTTATCGAAAAATTGATCCAGGATTTCCCGGCGCGACCCATTCGCCTGCTGATTGGCTCGGAACCCCTGGGCGTCAGTGACAAGGTCAACAAACTCTGCAGGCTTGTCCGCGAGGCGCGCTACGACCTCGTCCTGATCAGCGACAGCGACGTGCGGATCGAGCCAGGATTTCTTAGCGGGATCGTTGTGCCCTTCAGCGACGCCAGCGTAGGCGGCGTCACCTGCTTGTATCGCGGTTTGACCGACGACACCCTCGCGGCTGAAATCGAAGCCCTCGGAAACAGCACCGATTTTGCTCCCGGCGTCCTGGTCGCCTGGCTGCTTGGCGATCTTGATTTCATGCTGGGTGCCGTCATGGCAACCACCAAGCAACAGCTCGCGAAGATCGGCGGATTCGAAACCCTGGTCAACCATCTTTCCGACGACTATGAACTGGGCAACCGCATTGCGAAGAGCGGCAGCCGCGTGGAACTGAGCAAATTTCCAGTATCCATCGTTTATCCCCGCCAGACTCTCGCCGATGCCTTCCAGCATCAGCTCCGCTGGAATATGACCATTCGATGCTCCCGTCCGTGGGGTCATTTGGGTCTGATCTTTTCGCAAGGGCTGCCGTGGACCTGCCTGGCAGTCGCGGTAGCGCCGAGTTGGGGAATGGCCGCCGCCTACCTGCTGGCCTACGCGATACTCCGCGCGGGTGTGGCCTGGATCGTAGCTATCCGCTTGATGGGAGATCGACTGGCGGCGGAAAAAATATGGATGCTACCGTTGCGCGACGCGATGGGGTTTGTGGTCTGGCTGGTAAGCTTTTTTCCGCAGCGCATCCGTTGGCGTGGCCAGGACTTTTACATTCGCGACAAGCGGCTTGTTCCCATTGCGTCACGGCAGCCGCAGTAAAACGATTTTTGATCCCGTTCGGGGGTTTTTCCAACCAATGAAGACAGGTCTTGGGCGGCTGTTTGGCGGCGACGAACGAGGGTCAGCTCCCTCGGAAAAAAAGCTCGCTCGCGCGGCTCATCTGGCGCAATTGCACGAACACCGGCGGGCGCTGCTTGAATCACCAAGGTACGCCGATGAGAAGCGCCTCTTAAAATTCGGCTATCGGGTTTACTCTCAGTCGGATGAGGATGGCATCCTCCACGAGATCTTCCGTCGCATCGGCACCAGCAGCCGCACTTTTGTGGAAATCGGATGCGGCGATGGCTTGGAGAACAATTCGCTGTTCCTGGTGGCGCAAGGATGGCGCGGCTTTTGGATCGAGGCTTCGGCCCGTAGAATCACCGCGGCGAAGAAGTCCGCGGCGCATTTCGCGAACGATGGGATCCTCCGCATCGAACAGCATTTCGTCACGGCGAAAAATGTCGATGCGATCGTTTCTGGATTTGCCACTGGGGCGCAGATTGATTTACTGTCTGTCGATATCGACGGCAACGACTACTATATTCTGCAGGAAATTCGTTCCCTATCACCGCGCGTGATCGTCGTCGAGTACAACGCCAAATTCCCGCCCGATGTTTCCTGGGTTATGGAGTATGACGAAACGCATCGCTGGGATGGCACGGATTACTTTGGCGCGTCTTTGAAAGCCTTGGAGGAATTGCTGGTGTCGAAGGGCTACTCACTAGTTGCCTGCAACCTTCTTGGCTGCAATGCGTTCTTTGTGCGGAACGACCTCGCTTCTGATCCGCCCTTTTGCTCTCCCTTTACCGCCGAGAATCATTACCAGCCCGCGCGCTATTTTCTGCTGCCGGCTTACGATTCGGGTTTCCCCAGCCGGTTTGGGCCATCTCGCTTGGGGATCCTGCTAGATCTATAGCTCGATCAATTCAAAACAGGACCTAATTTAACCTGACTGACGCTATCGCTCACAACCTGCTCCTTCGGGATCGACGTTCACGACCTGCACTCTTCGCCACCCGCTTCGATCCCTGATCGGGGGTTTCGACGCCGGTAGGTGGCGCGGCTTCAGGCTTCGGACCGATTTCGCAGTTTTCGATCAGATCGTTGGGAGTTCCCTCTACTCCGTAATCGCGGGCGAGTTGGTGGATCCGCGCGCGATCCGAGCGCTCCAGCCACAGGACATACCAAACGCACATATCCGGATCCCCAGCAAACGGAAAGGCAAGCGCCCGATAGAGGTCAAGAAATCGTCCGGACAATTATAAGATTTCATAGTGACGCCTTACCCGGCGTGTAGCTCCTTCCCTTGGCTCACCGCGTCGCCGTCACCTTTTTTCAACTCGCGGAAAACGATCGTCGAGAGGATGGTCATCGCGCCAAGCACAAAGAACGCCCGGTGGACGCCGTGAATGAATTGCGGGGCACTGGAACTATGGCGATCGGGAATGAATAAGGCCGTCACGAGCGATGCCGAAGCGACGCCGAAACTGATGGCCATCTGCTGCATCGTGCTTGCGATGGAGCTTGCGCTGCTCGCCTGTTCCTCGCTCACGTCGGCGTAGACTAGCGTGTTCATGCTCGTGTATTGCAGCGAGGTGAAGAATCCGTAGCAAAACATTTCTGCCACGACCAGCCACACCGGCGTGCCCTTCCCAATGGTCGCGAAAAGAAAAATCTGCAGGCCGATCAGCAGAGTGTTCGAGACCAACACGGCACGGTAGCCGAAGCGAGCCAAAATTCGGGGCATTGTCAGCTTCAAACTCATAGAAGCGATGGCCTGCGGCATCATCATGAGGCCGGATTGAATGGGGGTGAACCCTAAGCCCACCTGATACAGAAGCGGAAACAGAAACGGAATGCCGCCAATTCCAAGGCGGGTCAGAAAGCTGCCAGCCACTGCCGCCCGAAACGTACGAATTCGAAATAGTGTGAGACGCAGCATTGGATGCGCGGTTCTCGTCGCATGAAATCCGTAGCCCGCCAGCAGAACGATGGAAACTGCCAAAAGCTCCAAAATTTCGCGGGCGTTCAGCGTATGTTCGCCAAACACTTCAAGCACGTACGACAGCAGAGCGACGCCCGATCCGAAAAGAATCAGCCCGGCCACATCGAGAGGATCAGTGCGCTCGCGGTAGTCTGGCAGGTGCAGGTAGACCATGTACAAACCGACGAGGCCAATTGGAATGTTCACGAAGAAAATAAGCCGCCAGTGAAGGTATCCGACGATCAGGCCCCCCGCGATCGGTCCCAGCATGGGGCCAATCAAGCCGGGGATGGCGACAAAGCTCATGGCGCGAACGATTTCGGATTTCGCGAACGTCCGCACAAGGGTGAGCCTTCCGACGGGCACCATCATCGCTCCGCCGCAGCCCTGGAGGATGCGGAACGCCACCAGTAGATGGATGTTGCTCGATATGCCGCAGAGGAATGACCCCAGCGTGAAGATGCCGATCGCGGAGGCGAACACCCGGCGCGTCCCGAACCGATCCGCCATCCAGCCGCTGATCGGAATGAAAACGGCCAGGCTCAGTGTGTAGCTTGCCAGCACCGACTTCATGCTCAGCGGAGCCACCTGGAGTGCCGCCGCGATCGTTGGTACTCCGGTATTTAAAATGGTCGTGTCGAGCGACTCCATGAAAAACGCCACCGCAATCAGCCACGGCAACAGCCGCAGGCTGGAAGGGGCCAGCGAGGGTCCTGCCGGGAGAACTTCAAGAGGACTAGGTGGGCTCACATTCGTCGGCATCGGTCTCAGTGGTCGCGTTCGCAGGCGTCCTTTCGCGAAGAACCAATTATCGCCGACACGAGGCCCAATTTCATAAGTGTAGGATCGGATGTCTAGCGGGAAGCCTATCGTGGAGTGGGGCGGAATGGTCGAACTGTCGCCGCCTGAGCGAGCATATCTTCTAACGTTTCTCCTGCTCTCTGTTGTGTCAGCTTACCATCGAAATAAGCTGGTGGAATACTGCGGAATTAAACCTGAAGAAACCAAACTTCAGACAGTCCAGCAGATAAAGATAAACGGTGCTCCTAAGAATTATCAGAATAGCTGGGACCGAAAGAATTACTACCCATTTAAAATGGTACCTCAACATACTCTTGATGCTCTCAGGATTAGGGCGTGTAGTATCGTTGGCCATCTGTAATCGCATCCGGCGATTGCTTGCAGCACAACATACGCTAGCTGCTTAAGCTTTATGTCGTGGTCGCTCTATCTTGATACCAGAATGCTGAAATCGGTTAGCCAGAGGTATCTCGAAAGGGACGGTTTCTATCCCAGCATAGGCCTGGGATGCGTCGAAGCAGCCAGGCGCTCAAGGGCGTTCTGGGGCGTGGCTGCCGATTTCCGGTGCGTTTGAGTCGGGCCGCGTGGTTCAAAGGCTCTGGCGGCTTTGGGGGCCAGCGGCAGGGGGTATCGCAGTAGCGAGCGGAGCTTGAGAAGTGCGTGAGGTTGCCTGATGTGGGTAAAGGGCGGAGCCAGGGGCACTCGAAACGCTGGCGGCTCGACCGTAGTCACGAACATCAACCGCAGCAAATACGCTGATTATTTGGGCGCACAAGTTCCACCAGACTTGTCGGGGAATTAGCGACGGCATGCAGGCAAGAATCCCACCCTCCGCCAACCGCAACGGATATCCTCGTCCTATCGAAGATCAAGGGATACGGTTCACCAACATGGGATAACGGAATAGGGCAACGAATTTCTGCACTCGATTTCGGTCAAGAGGAGTTCTTCAGAATCGTGCGCGGCCCACGGCTACGTGCGTGCGGCGTGGATTCTTTCTGCGCATTACCCAGCTCGACAAGCAGCTTGCGAAGCTTCGCGCGCTCCTCGAGGTCGATGTCCACCACCTCAAACGCGCGTGCCTGCGTATTTGTATCCCGAACGATTGTCTGTGCCTTCACGGACTTCTGAGCCGGATTCAACCGCAGATCCACAATGCTGCCGGGGTAAAGACTCTGCTCGCAAATCGCCACCCCGCCTCCAAGCGTCATTTCGGGAATTTCAATCCGGCAGTTTTCCCTCAGGTTCGTAGTGGTGGCCCACATTGGCTGTTCCAGTCGCAATCGTGGATACCGGCGCTGTCGAATGGCCGACGAATTCGGATCGGTATCCAGTACTTCGATGCTGAATTCGGCCACGCTCAGGCCGCTGCGGGGAACGAAGTTCCGCACCCACTCCGGGTCGATTTTCTCCATAGCCTGTGCCGCCACCAGCCGAAGTTCCGATGGAAAAGCCCATCGCCACGCTTTTCGTGCTTCCGCGACCTTCCTAAGAACGGCTTCTGCGCCCCTCGCGCGAAGCCGGCCCAACGCTTCGATTGCTTTCAACCGCAAATAATCGGTCGCATTCTTCGGCAGGTCGCCTTCGGCGATGCGCAGCAATAAGGTGTCAGACGATTGCTCGCCGCACATCCCGATCTCGTCGACCGCCAGCGGGCGAATCACCGGATCAAGAGCGTCGAACAAATCAAGAAGCAGCCGCCCGCGGCTCGGTGAACCGCTCGCCGAAATCTGGCGGATGACGCGATCGTGCGCGGTGCGTTTCCACTCCCTCATGCGCCCGGGCAGCACGCGCTCGAGCGTTTCAAGATCCACCCGCGCGAGCAATCCCACGGTATCGGTCGCCTCATGCGCGCCCCCATGAGTCAATTGACTGCGCAGGTGTTCGAGTCCATCAGGACCAAGGACCTCGATCATGGAAACCAGTAGCTCGCAATCTTCGCGGAAGGCTACCCGGCTGAAACGCTTGGCGATATTTTCAGAGGCAGGTCCGGGCAAGCGCCGAAGCAGATCCTTTAATCCTGTCGGAACTTCTCCCGCCCGCAGGGCCTCATCAATAAATTCCGGCAGCCGATTTTCGATGGCGATCCGTGGTCGCAGGTTTTTCCCCACGCCCGGCCGCTCGGTCTCCACGTAATCGACGACTTCGACCGAACGCTGGATCGCCCGGAAAGCGCGCTTCGCTGTCGCTTCCTGCGCCAGCCGGACAAACGCCGCGCCCACCAGACTTTGCAGCTCCGAATCCCGTTCCTCCGCCAGTTGCACGCCAATCTGGCGAATCGTGTCGACAAAGAGCTTCTCGTCGCTCGAAGCATAGAGCCCGGCAAGTTCCGCAATCCCCATTGCGGTCTGCCGGCGTACTTCCTTCGACTCCTTGGTTATCCCCGCGACGTAGTTGCGGAGGATATTTTCGACGGCTTGTTTTTCGCCCCTCGCAACCAACTTCTCGATGCACTCGCGAGCCTTGGCGGGTGGCACGCACCAGGCATCATCGGACTCAAGAGCGGTTCTCTGCTTTTCCTCGGGGAGATGCGCCCAGAATTGTTGGGCCAGAACGTCGACATGCGACGGCAAATCGAGGCCGGCCCGCGTCATCTTCTCTTCGTAAACTCCCAGAATCTTGCGCAGCCCCTCGAGCTCCGTGCTCATTTCCTCGAGCATCTGCCGTATCGTGTTTACCTGGGTGTCGCCGCGCTCGTAGCTCTCCAGTGCGAACCGTACCGCGATGTGTTCAGCTAGCTTGAGAAGTGTGGGCTTGTCTGACGACTCGGTCGGCGCTTGAGCGGCCAGAGCGGATAGCGCCTGGCTAACCGTAAAGCGGGCCCGGCGCGGCAGTGTCGATAACCGCGATTGAAATGCGCCAGGATCGAGCTTGTCTTTGGCCTCGCCGGTTCGCGCGATTTGCGCCAGAACCTGAAGAATTCCCTGGAGTTCATCCTCGTGAAGGGTCATCAGTCCCGTTTCAACCGCCATTGACCCTGTTCCGCCACGAGCAGGCCGCCCGCTGCGAATGCCCGTAGTTGCGCTCGCCCAACGGCCGGGGATTTCAACGCTCGAGTCGCCTCCGCTGCCACCTCGCTGGCTTCCGCCGTCTGACCCCCCGAATCCACCGCCGCCATCGCCTGCTTCTGAGCCAGATCCCGCGCCACCCCTTCCGCCGTTTCCCGTGCCGCTGCCAGCGCCTCCGCCGCTTTTTGTTCCTTCCGCAGCCACGATCAATTGCAAGAGCTTTTCAGGGCTGTTAAAGAGCGCGTCTTGCTGTTCGGAGTTCATCCCGATCGTCCGTGCGGCGATCTGGGCCGCAACCGTCGATTTGGCCACAGCCGAATCCGCGGGCACGAAGCAAACCTCGTTCACGTGAATATTCGGGTCCCCTTGCAGAGCGACCTTCAATTGCTCCGCGAGTTGTACGGTTTTGGTTGTTGTGCTTGTGGGAAAGCCCTTTACGAGCCGAGCCAAGCTGGTCTGCGTCACATTCGGCGAAAAGTGGATGCTGGCGATGCCCGCCGAGGAGAGCATTCGTGCAAAGCTCTTTTCTGCGGCCGCCGATTCCAGCGGCGTTCCGTCTAGCAGAAGGTGCTCCCCGGAAACAGCCAGCAACAGCCCTGCTTCGTTATCCGAGCCGAGCGCCGTGCGGAGTTCACTCCATGCCGTCTCGTATTGCTTTGCCGTTCGAGGATGCCCAAAGTCATACATACGAGCGAACTTAAGCAAAATATTGAGGCTTCGCACAAAGGCGCGAGCCGCCGCATGGCGCGTGTTAACAGTGGACATGATGAGTAGGCAATGCGCCGCCTAAGATAAATTGTGTAAGGGGCAAGACTTTCCGACAATGGTACTAGTGTCCAGTTTGGCACTACAACGCTATGGTGTGCCTCGGCGACATGAGCGGGTTGATACTAACCGCGGTAGCCGGCCTCTTTGAGCCAGGGTTCCAAATCCGTCACCTTGTCGAGGACTGCCTTCGCTCCGCAAGCTTTCAGTAGCCGGACTCTCTTTTCCCGAAGCCGGCCTCTTCCAAAAGAGATTCCAAGGAAGGGGATTCCAGCCGATTGCGAAGCGATGGCGTCGTCGATGCTGTCTCCTACGTAGATAGCATTTTCAGACGAGCGTCCCTTTAGGAGCTTCAATAATCCCTCGGGGTCTGGTTTGGGGCGTGCCACATCCTCAACCGTGATGATGTCCCCGAAGAACTCGCGAACCCCGAGCAATTCCAAAGTATGATCGAGTTCACGCCGCGTTCTGCCTGTAAAAATAGCCAGTTCCGCGACCTTCGACAGCCGACGCAAACTCACCTTCGGCAGGAGCCATTTCTCGCGACGGACGTTTCCTTCGCCATCATTTCCCCAATAGAGTTCCATGAACTTGTGCTTTACTTCTGGGTACTCGAATTTGCCGCCAAGAGATTGAACCCACGCGGTTGAGAGTGTCCAATCGTCATTGAAGCCCGAACGGTTTTTCCATTGCTGCAACTCGCCGGAGGTTACCCGCTTGCCCGTAAAAAACTTCACGGTTTGCAGTGTAGTCAAGTGGAACGATCCCCGAACGTCAACCAGAACGCCGTCGACGTCAAAGACAATCATCTCCAGGTCCGGCTTGTTGTTTTTCGTCTTGGGGGGGCTCAATGGTTGGGAAGGTATTGCGCTGAAGTCACGAAGCTGGTTCGTCCTTCGTGGATTCGACATTGTGGCCCGATTCAACCGGGGTCCCCAATTCTGCACTTTCGCTCAGTTTGCCGGCACCGGGTTCAATCAGAGTCCCTGTTGTGCTTTGCTGCCCTGGCTCAGTCTCGGCCGGGACCGATGAAGCATCGACGGCAACTGCCACCGAAGGCGCCGGTTCCCCCTTGGAAGCCGAGAGGCGCGCCTGCAAAGCATCCACCAAGAGATCGATGATCATCTTAGCGCCATGTCGATCTGAATCTTTCGCCGGATTGTAGGCCGTCACCTCGATCGCCGCCAGATGTTTCTGCTTCGCGAAAACATTCAGCGCCTCACGGACTTCCTCGAACACCAGACCGCCACTCCCGGGATAATTGGTGGACTGAAAATCGGAAATTACATCCACGTCGAAGTGCAGCACAAATTCAGATCCTTTGCCATGAATGCGGTCGACTGCCCCTTGTGCCGTCGTCCCGGCACCTGAGCGATGGATATCAACCGCCAGGTAGCAGCGCAATGGCGAGCGGCTCAGCGTTTCCTGTTCCGCCGGTTCGAGCCGGTCCACGCCAAAAAGCGCAAGGTCCGGTTCCCGTACCAGGGGAGGCTCGCCCCAAAGCCGAACCAGTTCCGCGGCGCCCCGTCCGGTAAGATGCGAGACAACCATTCCGTCAACCGAACCCGACGACGTAGTCGCGGGGGTATTCAAGTCCGCATCCCGGTCCATATAAATGAGCCCGACATTTCGGACATATCTGCGTACTCCGGCAACGGTAGCAAGCGCAACCGAGCAATCCCCGCTCAGAATCAAGGGTAGAGCGCCCGATTTCACGGCGTGCTCAACTCGCGGTTTTAGGGCTTCCAGTGCAGCCACGACGGCCGGCAAATTCCGCGCACGGGGACTTTCTTCGTCAGCTTTGAAAATTTGGGGTGGGTCGTCACCGAGGTCAACAACTTCGTAGCCGATCGACTTCAGCCCATCGATCAATCCGGCGGCGCGCAGCGCCGAGGGTCCGCCTTCGTGGCCAAGCGAAAGGGCAGCCGCGCTGGTCGGCGCGCCCAGTAGAGCAATTTTGTTCGGCTGGCGGGCGATTTTGACCGCCACTCATGCGCTCCTGTAACTGCTCTAGAACCTGGTCCCCAAAGCGCTAACCAGAAGCCCGCCCTTGATTCTGTCTCGCGGCAAGTTCCGGAGGCAAAGTAAAGCGCACGTCCTCTCGGATCAAGTCCAGGTCGCGATGAATCGTAAAGCCGAACCCTGACAGACGCTGGCTCACCTGTTCAACCAAGATCTCCGGAGCCGAAGCTCCGGCGGTCAGCCCTAGCGTCTTGACCCCCTGAACCCATGACGCATCAATATCATTTGCATCTTCGATCAAACGAGAAGGAACTCCGGCTCGCTTCGCCACTTCCACAAGTCGATTCGAATTCGAACTGTTGGCCGACCCAACAACCAGGATCAATTCCACCTCGCGCGTTAGCGCTTCGACCGCCTCTTGACGATTTTGCGTTGCGTAGCAGATGTCATCAGACGCGGGCCCCACGATGGCAGGGAACCGTTGACGGAGCCTGGCAACGATTTCCTGCGTGTCATAGAGGGAAAGAGTCGTCTGCGTCAAAAAGGCCAGTCTTTGGGGATCGGGCACTTCGAGTCGATCGACTTCCTCGACGCTCCCCACAATCAGCGTTTGATCGGGCGCCTCGCCCGAGGTTCCAATAATCTCCTGATGGTCGCGATGCCCGATCAAGATCAGCGTCCGTCCCTCACGCGCGAACTTAAGCGCCTCCAGGTGCACTTTGGTTACCAGAGGGCAGGTTGCATCAACCACCCGCAGATGGCGTTCTTGGGCCTCGATGCGGACCCGGGGCGGCACGCCGTGAGCGCTGAAAACAAGCACGGCTTCAAGCGGAACCTCACCGATCGATTCGACGAAAATCGCTCCCCGGCGCCGCAACTGGTCTACCACGTAGCGGTTATGCACGATCTCATGGTGCACGTAAACGGGGCTGCCGTAAGCCTCCAGAGCCAGTTCCACGATGTCGACGGCCCGTACCACCCCGGCACAGAATCCCCGGGGCCGCACCCGCACTAAAGTCTTTGCTCCGTTAGTCGTACCTTGAATGTTGGTTAGCATCGTCGCTAGCATTCTACCTGAAGCCGTAATTCACCGCCACTTCGGTTGCCCAATATCTAAAAGCGACAACAGGTGCTTGCCGGTCCCGCCGGAAAAGGAAGGCCGTTACTTGTAAGCCGCGCAAACTGCTTGCCCTATTAAGCTCGAAGCCAATATCAGTTTATAGTTTCATATAATATTCAAGCGACGGGCGACGATGTCAGACAATACACCCCCCTCCAATAGTCCGCCGATTGAGCCAGCCCCGCTCTCGAACTACCTCAGTGCTTTCTTCCTCCTGGCCGCCGCTTTCCTTCTGGCTCTTCCGGTACTGATTCACGGGCCCATGGTGCAAGGCCATGACACCTACGAACACCTTAACTTTTCTCGCCATTTCGCCGAGCAATTCTGGGCCGGCGAATGGTATCCACGTTGGCTCATCGGGATGAATCACGGCCTGGGTAGCCCGACCCTGTTTGTATACCCGCCCCTGCCTTCCTATGTGTATACGCTGCTATATCCTCTCGGGAGGATGCTGCACTTCAATGCCTTCAACCTCCAAGAGTTTCTGGCCTTACTAGGATCTGGCGTGGGGGCATTTTTGTGGGTCGGCACGATGGCCAGTCGAAGGATCGCGCTTGCAACCGCCTTCCTTTACATGCTGATGCCTTATCATCTTTCGATCGATTTCTACCGTCGCACCGCGCTCTCAGAATCATGGGCTTTCGTTTGGATGCCGCTGGTTCTCTACTTCAGCAGTCCCGCGGTTGCGCGCCGGCGCGGCAGTCTTGCGGGCACAGCGGTCTGCTACGCGCTGCTGATTTTGAGCCACGTGATTACCGCCCTTATTTTTTCCCCGATCCCGGTGCTGGCCAGCATCGCTTTGTCGACAAAGGGTGAAACGGTCCGTTCGACCCTCCGAGTCATGGAAGCAATGCTGCTTGGCGCAGGCTTGTCGTGCTTCTACCTGCTTCCTGCAGTGTTCAGTTCGAGATATTTCCCCGTCTCCAGGCTACTGGTCTTTCCCGAATACGCCTTGCAGGATAACTTGGTCAGATGGACTGGCCAGGTATCCTCAACCGCGAGTCGCTTTGCCCACACGATTACTTTGGCGGAGCTTGATATGATCGCCTTCGTAGCCGTTTGTGGCGGAGCGGTCCTGGTGTTCGGAGGTAAGGCGACACGCAAGAACGTGCTGTTTTGGCTCGCCGTTAGTGCCGTACCGATCTTCTTGACCTCAAGCTGGAGTTTGCCCCTCTGGAAAGGTTTTCCGCCGCTTTACCATGCGCTGCAGTTCCCCTGGCGGTTCAACACGATTCTTTGCCTCGCGTCGCTTCCGATCATTGCCGCCTTCTTGTCGCAGAACTTTTCTCTGAAGCGATGGTATGAGGCCTTATCGCTAGGCTTGGTGTTCTTGCTGATTCTTACCTGGTTTGCGTCCTTGGCGGAGGTTTGGAACCGTTACAAAACAGAATCGGCTCCCGCGCCAAGCCTTTCGGCCAGTGACACCGACGGATGGTTCGACTCCTGGTCGGTTCCAGGGCTCAATCAGGAAAGCGCCCTCAAGGCCAGCGCCGGCCCTGCGGTTCGTTTCCTGATCGGAGACGGTACTGCCAGCGCTCCCGTCTGGAAGCCCAGGCACATTGAAATTCAAACCGATAGTGAAACCGGCGGTTGGATCATGGTGAGCCAGTTCTACTATCCCGCCTGGAGAGCAAGGCTGGCGTCCGGGGGGCGTCCCCTGGTCACGAAGCCAGAAATGCCGGAGGGCCTGGTAGCGCTCGAGGTGCCCGCTGGCCCCCAGCGTGTCCTACTGGATATTCCCATTCAAAGCGCAGAGCGCGCAGGCTGGTGGATCGCTGCTTTCTGTGCCCTGATATGCTTGTTCCTACTAGGGGGCAAACCCGGGCAACATTTCGGTTCTGCGCCCCCGGGCGAAAGACCATGAACCGATTTCAAGGTGATCTCTGCACGAACAAACCAATGAGGTTGAGCCACCAATTGCCGGCGCTGAGCAGGTTGGCCCCTCATGATTAACGGTAAGTCCGTGGCAGTGATCATGCCGGCCTATAACGCCGCGAAGACTCTGGAAAAGACCGTTGGCGAACTCCCCGACATCGTGGACGTCAAGATCCTGGTCGACGACGGAAGTTCCGATGACACCACGGCAATCGCCAGCAAGCTTGGATTGCAGGTCTTTGTTCACAACGGGAACTATGGATACGGCCGGAACCAGAAAACGTGTTACCGCGAGGCCCTCGCGGCCGACGCGGACATCATCGTAATGGTCCATCCGGACTATCAGTACACGCCTCTGTTAGTCACCGCCATGGCCAGCATGATTGCTTTCGGCGTCTACGATGTCGTTCTCGGCTCACGCATTCTGGGTGGCGGCGCTCTCAAGGGCGGAATGCCCGTCTATAAATACATAGCCAACCGCTTTCTCACCGCTTTTCAAAACCTTTTCACCGGAGCAAAGTTATCCGAGTACCACACCGGCTTCCGCGCTTTCAGTAAGGAGGTATTAATGGCTCTTCCGCTCATGGAAAACTCCGATGACTTCGTTTTTGACAATGAGATGCTCGCCCAGTGCATCGTTTTCAGCTACCGCATTGGCGAAGTTTCCTGTCCCACAAAATATTTTGAAGAAGCTTCTTCGATCAATTTTTCCCGCAGCGTGAAGTACGGAATGGGGGTCCTGGGAACGACCCTCAAGTGTGCATTGCAACGGAAGGGAATCGTTCATTATCGACTGTTCAATTCCGGCGGGAGGACGCTGCTTTTGGATTATTATTCCCGCCGGTCGGCGGCTCGGGAAAAAAACAGCACTTGACGGCCTGACGTAATATCCGCGGCTCAACCACAGCCGCGTTATTGCGCCATCGCGGACCAGGGCGTCCAGCCATAGCAAAGCAGGAGGATGAAATACATGTTCCGAGCAAAGCTCACCAGGATCCTCGAATATAGACACTTCGTGTTCGTCTGCCTGCTATGCGCTGCGCTCGTCAGGCTGCTTTGGCTGGCGCTGGTTCCCGCCGTCCAAGGCTATGACTGGCTTTGGTACTTTCAGCGCGGCGTGGATATCGCGAGCGGCCGCGGGTATGGAGTTGCGGGAATTCCGACCGCGTACTGGCCAGTCGGATACCCTGCTTTCCTGGGTGGAGTCTTTTATTTGTTCGGGCCGCACGTGGTCGCAGGGCAGGCCGCCAATATCCTCGAGGTTCTCGGCACAATTCTCTGCGTATATTATTTCGTCAGGAAGGTTTTCCATTCCGAGACTGCCGCAAGGATTTCGGCTTTAATTCTGGCATTTCATCCCAACAACATCGCTTACACTTCGTTGCTGACCGCCGACATGTTCTTGGCCTTTCTCCTCGTGCTCGGCGCCATCGTGTTCATTTCTGCCAACGGACGCTCGGGATTCTGGATTCTTTCGGGGCTGATCTGGGGCTTGGCGGCCCTTACCAAGCCGCAATCCATTGTGGTTCCGGCAATTTTCCTTCTGATATTTCTCGCCGATAAAAAGTCGATATTGCACGCAGGCGCGCTAATTTACCTCATGATCTTCGCGGTGCTGGGGTCCTGGATCGCACGCAACGATCGGGTTCTGGGGAAGCCGGTGTTTTCAAACAACGGCGGTATAACGCTGATGATTGGCAACAATCCGTATGCGAGGGGACGCCAGCTGTGGGACGCGAACGTAATATCGCTGCTAGGTAATCTAGGCGCGGATGAAGACCATATGTTCGATGGCCAGGAAGTCGCTCGCGACGCTCGCGCTCGTCACGTGGCCATCGATTACATCCTTCATCATCCCGCCCGTGTGCTCGCGCTGTGGCCCCGCAAGCTTGTCGCGCTTTATCTCTCGGATGTGGAGGGATTCTACTATACGATCGGCATTATGAGTGGTTTGAGTGGAAAAATGAAAGCGCTGTACGTGGGGTTGCGGGTCATCGGGGAAGCATATTATTTCGTTATGCTCTCGCTTGTCGCTGTCTCTCTGCGGATCGTATTGCGCCGGGGCAATCTGGTCTATAGCATCGGCCTGCTCGTCTGCCTGTACTTCACCATGGTTTACATGCTCTTCATCGGAGATCCCCGATATCACTTCGCTCTGATCCCCTGGATCGCGATGTATTCAGGAATTGGCGCAGCGGCGCTGATCGACAAGCAGAGAGTACCTGGAGAGGAGAAGCCAACCCTATCGATCGGCTTGCGGGGAGCTGTTTCCGAGCCGGTATAAAGTAGCGCTTGAGTCTAGAATCCTCTTTTTACGAAGAGGTAGGGCGCCAAGGCAAATTCAACCAGCCCGGGCAGAGGATCTTCGCGGCTGAAAACAGCCTCCTCGCTGACGTGACGCAACGAGCTAAGGTAGTCTCGGGCCTTCAGTTGCCCGCTGAAAATCGCTAGCGCTCCGGTCGGAAGATCGGTAAGCAGCCGCACCCAACGAACGCCTACCTGTCCTCGTGTGACAGGCACTTGCTCGCTAACTTGATCTGAGAACAGCAGAGAAGGGAAGTCCACTCCAGCCGCGCGCCCGATCGAATTATATCCCCAGGTGCGCGCATTGGCATCGAGCAGCTTGTACTGCCCATCCCGCGGGTCTTGCTTGAACTCTATCTCCACCAATCCGTAATAATTCACCGCTCGAAGGAACCGTTCCGACATCTCTTCCAGGCAAGGCAGAGCGACCGATTCGACGTAGGTACTGGCGCGCCCAAACTCCAAAGGATGCTGCCGTAGGCGCCGCGTAACCAGACTGGCCAGCGATTTCCCTTCCTTGAAGAAACAACAGTAGGCGTATTGGCAGCTTCCGTTCCCCGGAATAATGTCCTGAATCATGATTTCATCCCGAGGCATGAACTCGATCGCCTTGTTGTAGAGCTCTCGTAGTTGCGGAAGATTGTCCGCCCTCCATGCTTTCGCCCGGGTCACATAGATAAAGTGCTCTTTGATGGCCGGCTTGATGGCCACCGGAAAATGCCCCTCGATGTGATCGAGATCTTTGGCGTCCTGAACGTACCAAGTCCGCGGCGCTGGAATGCCCAATCGCGAGGCTAGCTCATATGTTTTTCTCTTGTCCCAGAACCATTGAATCGTTTGCTCTTTCGGCGTGGTTACCCGGTACACCTTGCACAATTCCTTGCGATATTGAGAGATCATGGCGACTGTTTCATCGCGCGTAGGGAAGAGCACCCACCCCAGCAGCCCTCGTCTTTCTGCAACGTCCATTAACGCTCGGAAGGTCTTCTCCGGGTCTTTTAAACAGGGCAGTCGTTCCGAAAAGCAGGTATAGGAAGAATAGCGTGCAATGGAGGCTTCATCGTCCACCACACCAACCGGAACGCCGCGTCTTCCCAAGCTGCGCACGACGCCCAGGCCCTGGTAATCGCCTCCAATCACCAGGGCGCCTACCGCGCCGGATAGCTTCGCGTCTGCCGCCGCAAGCCCGTTGCCGTTAGTTGGAACCTGAGAATTCAATTGCCGTTTGCCCCCTGAATTTCACTGGCGAGTGTGCGCGCCGTGAAATCAGCTCCGGCCACGAAAAACATCAACGGGCCGAAGCTCCACGCCGACGGAGCGCCGACGAAGTGCAGCTTCGGAATGGACGATTCGAAATGAAAATCTAATACCGGGAAACCGTTTACCTTGCGGATTTTGGGTTCCATGCTCCGCGAAAGGAAGGAATAGTGCGAAACGTCGACGCGATAGCCCGTCCCTAGCAGGACATGATCGCACGTTCTTTCGCTACCATCGCCGAGCTTAAGCCGCACCCGATCTCCGGCAGCGGCGGCGGAAGCGACCACGCATCCCGTGGTTACTCGAACCGCTTGCAGCCGCGGACGCAGCCAGAAAGCGCCCGCTGGCCGTCTGCAAAAGTCGCGCAACGTGTCTTGCACCGGACGCGGCAACAGCATTCGATACAGTTGGGGCGCGGCCACAAGGCGGCTGATACCTGCCGGCCCTACATCGGTGGGAGCATAAAATATTCTGGCCACGGGACCGAGCTTATGAACGCGGTGGCTCCAGCCGATAAAGCGAACCTTGCTCCTTCTCATGAGCACTTCCACATCCGCTCCAGCCTCTTGCAGCAATACAGCCGATTCGAGAGCGCTCTGCCCGGAGCCCACAACTACGACCGTTTTCCCCGCAAACGACTGCGGTGTCTTCAAAGATGACGAGTGAGACGCCAGCCCTTGTGGCAACCCGCGGAATTGCTGCGGCACCTGTGCGAAAGGTCCGATACCTCCAGCAACCACAACCCGGTCCGCCTGGAGTTCGGTCTCATCCTCGAGCAAAAGCTTGAACCCGTCGCCGCCGCGGTCGATGCAAACTATTTTGCGGCTGTCGAGGTCGGGCACGGCTTGCTGCTGAAACCACAACCCATATCGAACGAAGTCGTCGAGCGAAACCGGTTTGCCAATCGCCGCTCCCCGCGCCGCCTCATAACCTTTCAGAGATAGCGCGGTGCTCGGCGCCGATAGGTGAGAGGCTGAATAAGCCGAGCGGAGCAGCATCCCCACGGGCATTTGCTCGGACCAAAACGACATGGCATCGCCGAAGGTCCGAACTTCCAGTCCCGGGATGGTCTTTAGATGGGCGGCAACTGACAGGCCGTAAGGCCCCGCGCCGAGGATCGCAACGTCACAGTGCTGCGTCATGGCTTCTCCCCAAAATCAAGAAGTTTCTCCTGCCCCCATCGTTCTGATGGGCCGCACAAGGTTCTGCACGTTTATCGCCGATCGGCCCGCGTACCTCGAGAGCAGAATGAGGACTCGCATGGTCGCCTGGGCGCCTCCCGCTAGACCGATGCTCTATTTTCAGCCGGAGTCGCTGGTAATGGCCCTTGAAAACCGCAGGGTCTTTCTGTTCTGGTCAGTAGCATAAAGAGTAATACCAGAAACAATTTTTCCGCCCGGACGCCAGAGCTTCCGGCTACACCCCTACTTTTCGCTGCTCGGACTTTTGAAGGAGGACGAATGTGAGGGCCAGCGGGACGAAGGCTGCCGCAAAAAACAGCATTCCTCCGAACTGATGATGAATCGGTCCAGTCAGAAATCGTTGATCCACGTAAACGGCAAGGGCGGACAGGACGGAAATCCTCAGGCCGTTTTTCGCAATGGAGAGAGGGATAACCAGCAAGCATACCAGTACTTGCTTCCAGGTGGTCTTCAGGAACATATGGCTTGCCAGCACCGTCATGATCAACAATGCCAGCGTCGAGCGTATGCCGCTGCATTCCTCGGCGATTCGAATCGCCATTCCTGGGAGGGAAAACACCAAGTCCTGCCGCAAGAACGGCACACCAAAAAGGCTGAACAGCGCTTCGGTAGCGCTTGCACTTTGTTCCTGGAGAAAGAGGATCACCTTCGAGAGCAACGGTTCTGGAATCGGTACCATGAAAAAAAGAAACAAAAGTGAAAATCTCGCCTCCCTTAAGGCGTCGCTTCCGAAAAACATTCCGAACGCGCCAATCCAAATGAGGATCACTCCAAATACAAAGGCGGAAATTTGATTGGTCGGGGAAAGCCCCCCAACCTTGAAATCCGCAGCCAGCACGACCGCTAAACCGGGAGCCAGGAAACTCAAACCTGTCATCCAACTCGGTCCAAGGCGGGAAAAGATGGACCGTCGCTCGCTATAGATCAAAAAACCGCTGATAAGCGGGATCAGGGGAATGTGCGTAAAAGTATCGTTCGTGAAGGCTAGCTGCACAACACGTTGCGTCAGACCCCATGCCAGGAGGATCGGTAGCAAACAGACCAGGATACATGCCCCGAATCGCCAATCCATCAGAAAGCGATTGCCGCGGAAGGATCCGCTTACCGCTCGCAGTTCGGTCTGGGTGCGTTCCATCGCTTAGGGATGCACTCGTTCCCTTGCTCCCGTTCCCACGACTTCATAGATCAGGTTTTCACCATCGAGGTGTGCGTACGCTAGGCGGGCGCGTTCGCTTTCCGGGCCCAAAATCTCCCAACTGTTCCCTTTGGCCACCAGCCTCATTTCGTTCCGGGCTCTCCACCAAACGTCCACCTCACCCGGCAAGGCCGTCCATATTTTCTCCCGTTCCACGAGTTGCGTGAGATACCCGAGCAGCTTGGTGTAAATATCCCGCGCCCGTGGATCGAGAAGATAGTCCGGGTGGGCAATGAAGCTGATGAGGCCATTGGCTCTCAGAATCAGTTCGATCTGTTCTTTCCAGAGATCGATCGAATAATCCTCCAGGATTTGGAAAAGCGAATAGTCCTGAGTGGTGGTCAAAGGAATTTCCAATATCTTCCCTATAAAATATGGCATCACCGTGCAACATCCGCCTCGTTGAGGCTCCAGATGCGCCACATTTGGGGCCGACATATCGTAGGAAAACTCGAAGGCGTTATACCAATCCAGGTTGCGGTACATGGCGCCGGAACGGAAGCCACGCGCTTGGTATCTCCGGACATATTCGTTGATCTTTGCCGCTCGGCGCAGAAACTCTGCGTGGTCGCGATACAAATTCCCATCATGATTCAAGTCATGCACGTTGAACTCGAATCCCCGCCGGCGAATCGCGTCAACGAATTCGTCAGGCACTTCGTATCGCTTTTCCGGAACGACTTGGATCGATGCTCTAAAGCCATGCGAAAGGTCAAGATCCATGAGCGCCGGGGTTGCATCTCTTCCTGTCGAAGTCTCCACGTCATGTGTGATGATCAAGCCGCTGGGCGCGCCCTCGGGCCAGAACCAAATGAACGGAATTTTTTGTACGTTCTTAGCCATCATGCACAGCCGCAGATATTCTTGATGGAGTTTGTCGGCGGTGAAATCCACCGGCCAGCCCGGAAACGGCAATTCCTTCCATCCCCGAAAGTAGGATCTTTGGAGGTGGCGCCGGACAGGAACGGGAAGGAAATGTCTCAGATAATAATAGGCATTGCGAACCACCTGCCGGTTGCCTAGGCTTTTGTTCTGAGATCCAAATTGTGTAACGTAATGTTCCTTCCGCAGGTTATCGATCACTTGTGAAATGCTGAATGGCAGATGAATCTCCGAACCGTTGCGGCGTACATCCTTCAGAGCATCGAAGCTCTTGGCACGCCCCGAATCCGGAGCAACGCCGGATGCACTGCTCCCGTAACAAATGATCTTCGAGCCAAACCGGAAAAATCCCGTATCCCCCGGCGCGATTTCCGAAGCAGCCGGAGTTATCCAATCTTCGGGAAGTCGGTAATAGTCTGTCAGCACAGAAGCCATCGGATGTTGTTTCCGCCGTCTAGCGAAGTTACAGCATTAGGTCCACTGGCGACGGTATTTTATTTTGTTATACGTTGTAAAACTGCTTTCTCAGATAACTCTAGCCGATATGGCGGTAGATCAGGTTTCCCGTGGCTTGCAATAGAGGAGCGGGCATGTAGGAGAAAACGCGTTTCAGCACCCGCAACTTCCACTCCTCCTCGTTCGCCGTAGACGGGCCGGGGAATCTCAGATATGTCAGCACCTGCGAGCGGGAACCCCACTTATTCTTGAAGGCAATCAATCCGGCGTTGTCCGTATCGGTCCGTCCTAAATCGAATGCGGCCGCGCCGGTGGCCTTGGCGTTCGATACCGCTCGCCACAGCAGAAGAGGAGTTGCGCCGAGGTTGTTGAATGCTGTGTCGGAACAGCCATATTTGTAATAAACCGTGTCCTTGAAACGCAGGGTCAGAATTGCGGCCACCGGCGTCTGATCCTTGTATGCCAATCGTATTTCGAGTGCATCGCCAAAACACTTCACCAGGTTGCGGAACCAAATATAGGGCTGCGGCGGAACGTGATGGCGGCTCCTCGTTTTGATGAGCAAAGCATAGAAGTCCCGCAACAGTTTTTCGGAATTGCCGCATTCCTCAAGCAACGCAGCCCGCTCCGCCCGCCGGATCCTCCGTTGCACCGAGTCTTTGTCGAGGTTCTTGAATAGGCGTTCGCTGTCCGGTTGCAGGTCGATGCGATGCAACATATATTGCTTGGCGCAGCGAAACCCGGAATCGTTCGCGATCGCTCCAAAATGCCCGTTTACCGGCCGAACTTCCACATACTTCCAGTGGTCCTCCTGCAAATGACTCCGCAAATATTGGACCAGGCAATCGGCTTGTTCTGTCGAGTCAAACAGAGGCTCGCAGTAATCGGAAAACGGCAAGGAAACCAGCCGTTGTCCGGTGATCCAGCTTCGAACCAGGCAAAACGCGGCTCCGTTGTCAATCTTGCCTTCGCGATCTGAAGTGGTGAAGGCTATTGGCCGATAACCGTAGGTGAGCCGCAGCGCAGTCAGCCAATTCCCGCTGTGAAATACCGAGGCGAACGGATGCTGGACCAGAAAAGCCGCCCATCTCGCGTCTTGTGTGGGATCGATCCGGTGCACATCCATCCAGCCTCTCCATTCCTCGCCAGCGGCAGCCTAAGCTTTGCGGCTCCCGTTTTTGGCCAACAGTTCCAGTTCTTGCTCCTTTTTCTGGTTGGACTCATACACGGCATCGAGGAATTTGGACGAGAATCTCCCGCGCAAAATCGCGATGTTGGGTATGACGCAGTGTCCGCCAATGCGGCCCGGGAAGGTGTGCGAGGGAAGGAAGCCGATCTCTTTGATGAACGCGTTTACCTCGTCGTAGGAAGCTCCGCACTCCGCGGCGATACGCTCGATCTCCTGAGCCCAGCCGATAAGCATGCCCAGCCAGGTGGTCTCAAGCAACTTGCTCAATTCCAGAACCTCGGGTGTTCGAGAGCTTTCCACTCCGAACCCTGCGGCAGCGAAGTGCTGCTCGGCCTGTTTCGTAGACGCCTCGGTGAAGCCGGCCACAAATTTGCGATAGTGCATCATGTCCTGCACCATCTTGATGTGCTTGCCTCTTACCGGGCTGTAAACCACGGGCGTGTCAGTCTTGTCCTGCACTTTGCGGCTGGTTCCCACTGCCAGGGTGCTGTTGATAATGGCGACCTGCGGCTGGTATTTTCCAATGTAGGAAACCGTGGTGGCTACGAAATCCGGAATCTGGAACGGATAACAGATGTGCAACACCGAGCACGGTTCATCCGCTGCCTGCGGCGCGATATCCACTCCCACGGTCTTGTGCTTCCGGCTGAGAATCTCGAACAGCGGGCGCCCTACTTCTCCCATCCCTACGACGATCACCGTTTCATTGGACAAGGTGTGTTCTACCCCTTCTCGTGAATTTTTGACCTGCCTGCGGAAATTCGATTGTGTCTTAACAGGACGCCGCTTTACACCGCTAAATCGGCTTTTCGATGAGCTTCGGCTTGGTCCTTTGGGGCGAATAAGCTGTCATACAAGTGTCTCAAACCGTCGGGTGCGGTTTCCCATGCATAGCGGTCGAGAAATGCCCTCGCCTTTAGCGGTTGCAGTTTTCTGCGGGGCGCGTCTTTATAGAGCCTGATCGTGGCTTCGACCATCGAATCAATATTCTCAGGCTCAAAATAGGAAACCATATCCGGCGAAAAGTAGTATTCGATGGCCCTCAATTTCGGAACGATGGCGGGTATATCCAGCACCACGAAATCGATTAACTTCGAAGGAAGCATCAGTTCTGTCGCCATATTAACTCGATTGGCCACGATGCCCACATCCATCGTTTTTAGCTTTTCAGGAAGCGTATCCCAAGGGACTCCAGGGTGAAAATGTACATGCTTTTGGAGTCCCAGGGAATCGCTCAAACGTACTACCTCGTCCAGGTTATCCCCACCGCCGATGATGTGCAGCTCGAACCCGGGTATTTCCCGTATCAGCTGGGTCGTCGCGTGAATGATCAGATCGTTGCCTAGGCGCTTCGACATGGTTCCATGATTGACCATGCGAAATGCGCCATCGTGGTGCCCGTTTTTGGAGATCGACACGTTCGAGAATTTGGGCATGGTAATCACGGTGACGATCTTCCCGGGGAGCACACCGCGATCGATCAGCGCCTGGCGTTGCGTGTGGTTCACGCATATCAATTTGTGAGCCAGCGAATAGCAGATTTTCTCGTCCAGCCGCAGGATAGCCATGATCAGCGGCGAGGTTTTCTCGAACTTTGCAACGTAAGTTTCCAAAACGGTATCGTGAACGTCCAGAATCAGCTTGCGTCCAAACAAAAGAGGCACCAGGCCCGCAAAAATCAAAACGTTGGGCATGTTATGGACGTGCACCACGTCAAATCGCGTTTTGAAAAACAGGCGCGCGCAGCCCAGCAAGGCGACGAACACGAAAGCGAGATAAGAGAGAACATAGCGGAAGCGGCTCTTGCCGTGATACTTCGACAGGCTCAACTCCCGTAGCTGAACTCCCTGCAGGGTGTAATTCCTGGGTTGGGCTTGTCGCTTGGGAACCAGGAAGAAGACCTCATGGCCCCAGGCCACAAGCGTCTCCGCTTCCTGGCGCACCCGGCCATCCCCTATATAGCCCGTGTACGCAATCATGCACACGCGCTTCGGCTTGGCTGGTGGAGTGAGGTGAGAAGATGGTGAACTCATAAGGCCGCGTAGAACTAGCTAGGAACTGATTTCCACTTCCATTTGACCGTCCCATACCCGGTCTGAGTAAAACGGGGTCGGGATCGAAACTGCCGCAGTTTGGGCAGACGACCGTGCCTTCGGCCGATAAACTCTCACAATAAAAGGAGGATTGGCATCGACGGCTGCCCCGCCCAGTCTCAGGTGCAAACGATGCGGATCGATCTGCACGAGATCGAAGGATAGCTCACGTCTTTTACGAAACCATGCTGTAATCTCCGAACCTGTTGCGAACCAGACACGGTGCGACGAGATCAGTTGCAGCAATTGCCCGTAGAACTCGCCCCACAACCGCTCCGGTGAAAGGCTTCTGGTATGCCAATTCAGTGTCAATGCTCCGCCAAAAAGCGATAAAAATTGGACCAGTTGCTTGCACGAATCCAAGGCCTCGCCTTCAGACAGATTGAGCCGCCCGGGATAAAACAGGGCCGTATCCTGAATGTTTAGAGGCAATTCGAGAAGGTTCTTCGCACTGGGCGGGCAGAACGCCTGGGACGTCCCGGCTCGAAACCCAACCGCATCGTTATAGCCGAAAGTCGAATCATAGCTCAGGCCTACATTCTCCAGGATCTTCGGGGAGGCCTCGGAAAAATAAAGCCAGTGGATCCGGACCCCTGCGTCGGGCGCTCCGGTGGACTCACAAATCCGCGCCAGTTCCGCGCGGCCTTTTTCCCCATCTTGCCAGGCATCGATTCCATGAAGCCCGACTTCGCAACCATTGTCAATCAACTTCCTTACTACCTTTTTGAGCTTCGAAAAATCGTACTTGGCCCCGCGGCGCGACGGTGCTCCTATTCCAGGATCATTCCTGAAAGGGATGAAATAGAATGTCGAACCAAGTCCCTTCTCAATTTCCATGTAACGGTCGAATTCAAGCCAAAAGTCTTCCTGCAAACCCAGGAACACCAGAGGAAGGGAAAGGATCGCCCTCCAGTTTTGAAAGCATCGCGACCAGGGAATCCGCCCCTTCACTGCGTTCAGCGTTGACGATACCGAAGCGCGATAGAGGAATCCCCACAGGGTGTGGTCCCCTTTGTGTTCCCGGATCCCCGTGAAATCCACGTCATGCGTCAGGCAGGCCATAAAATCATAACCGGCCGGCACCGGTGGAACTTCCAGAAACGAAATTCCCGCCCGCAGCATCATCGAGCGAAGCAGCGATATATGAATCTCGAGCGTCGGAAGATGGGCGTTTTCCCTAGGTTGCCCCTTCGAGAGCAGCAACCCGATTTCCTCGAAAAGGTCATATCCGATGCGCGCCGCAGGAAAGGGCTGGTCCGATTCGATTCCCGTAATGCTGGCATCGTCTCGACGGCGAATGAACGCGCGGCCGGCGCATTCGAGAACTGCCACTGGTCCGTACACCGGAAACTCCACGCCATCCCACGCAAGCCAAGATCGGTTTGCTTCCGCGCGCCCGCGGATTGCTGCAGGTTTGTCCCAGGCGGTTGGTTGCGAACTGTAAACTACAAGCAGCTTGGTGTTCAGATTCTCCGGAATCTCATCAGACGTTGCCAAAACTGTATCATACCCGCGCCCCGGAATGAAGAATTCCCAGGGCGTTTTAAATAGCTGGAAAAATTCCCGGACGATGCTGGATTCGCCTGGTTTTGAAATTACGCCGATCAAGGTATGAACCTTTGCCGAAATTAGAAATTTGAGACCGCTGGCGACAGGAGTAACCGATCGTCACACCAGTACTGGCTTTTGATCCACGAAGGCGCGATGCCACAGTTCCAGAACAACCAGTGAAAATATATCCTGCGAATTCCAATGGCCCTCTTGATTCCGAGTAATCATGTTCTCGATGGTGGCTCGCTGGAAGTACCCGCGGTTCAAGGTTCGCTCATCGAGCAAGATGTCCCGCACCCACCCATTTAGATCCTGCCGGAACCATCTCTCGTAGGGAACCGGAAAGCCGGCCTTCTTGCGGTCCAGGATCTCCTGGGGTACTCGGGTGCGCAGCGCCTTTTTGGCTAGATACTTCATCTGCCAGCCGCGGACTTTCTCCTGCCTCGGTAGTCGCGCCGCGAACTCCAGCACCTTATGATCGAGAAAGGGCACGCGTAGCTCCACCGAATTCGCCATCGTCATTTTGTCTGCCTTCACCAGCAAGTCGTCCGGGAGCCAGGTCTTGGTATCGACGTAGAGCATTTTCTCAAGCACCCCGAACCGCGAAGCGTTTGAAATGTGCTTCCGGGCAATGCTCATCGACGCTTCTTTGTCTACTCGTTCCATCATTTCTTGGGAATAAAAAGCCGAAACGTCCCGGTTGAAGAACTGCGCAGGCGACGAGGTCCGGCTTAGATAGTATTGTTCCAAACTCACTCCCATCCGCGGGCCGTATCGCGAAAGCACTCGGGAATGGAAGGTATCCCCGAGCGAGGTCATGCTTTTTCCGATCGGCGCCTGGAGCGGCCCCAGAAACTTCTTGGCCCGCTCAAACCAGAAATTGTTGCGGTAGTTTTCGTATCCGGCGAATGCTTCGTCGCCACCCTCCCCGGAAATCAACACTTTCACATATTGGCTGGCCAGCTTTGACACGTAATATAAATTCACGGCGGGAGGCTGGCAGATCGGCTCTTCCATGTACCAGACGTAGCTCGGCAGGAATGAAACGAATTCTTTGGGCGATATCGATATTTCGTAATGCTTTGATCCGAATTTCTCGGCGGCAAGCTTGGCGTAGGGTCGCTCGTCCACCACGCCCGGCGACGAATACCCCAGCGTGTAGGTGCTGATGGGCTTGTCCGTCTTATTTGCGGCGAAGCTCAGCATCGCGGTCGAATCCACCCCCCCGCTCAGCAGGAAGCCCACCGGCACGTCGCTAATCATATGAAGTTGAACGGTCTCCTCGAGGAGTTCCAGAAGCTCGTGCTCGAGGCCATTCCGCTCGCGGGGATCGTTCGCTTCGGAAAAATCCAGGTCCCAGTATTGACGGATCTCGGCAGCGCCGCCTCTCTTAACCGTAATCGTATGCCCCGGCTCCAGCTTGAAAAGATTGCGGAACAGCGTGCGGTCTCCCGGAACGTAGTAATAAGTCAGAAAGCGATCGATGATTTGCGGATCGACTTCCCGCTGGACCGCCGGGTCGGCGAGAATGGCCTTGATTTCCGAGCCAAACGAAATGAACTTGCCATCCAGGTAGTAATACAGCGGCTTGATCCCCACGCGGTCTCTGGCCATAAACAGAGACTTATTTGCCGCGTCCCATATCGCGAATCCGAACATCCCCCGCAATTTCTTGACGCAATCCGCGCCGTATTCTTCGTAAAGATGAACGATCACTTCGGTATCGGTCTTGGTCGAAAATACGTGCCCCTTCCCCCGTAACTCCTGGCGAAGTTCTTGGTAGTTGTAGATTTCACCGTTGAAAACGATCCAGACGGTGCCATCCTCGTTCGACAGCGGCTGGTGCCCTCCGCTCAGATCGATGATGGACAGGCGGCGAAAACCCAGTCCCACTTGTCCGGAAATGTAGAACCCTTCGTCGTCCGGGCCCCGGTGGCGGATGGCGTCAGCCATCCCTTTTAGCAAAAGCTGGGACACCCCGCCGTCTGGGTCAAACACGAATTTTCCGCAAATACCACACATGCTGGTCTTAGTCCTTGATGACTGCTGAAGCGAGGCCGTTCACGAATCGAAGCTCGCTGTTCTGGCTCAACCGCAGAGGCTTACAGGCGTGTGCGGCGAAAGCAGGGCGGCCTATTTCCAAATGCTCTCTCGATGCAAGAGCCGTCGAATCTGCTGCTCTCGAATGTAGCGTATGAGAGCCCGGT
Source organism: uncultured Acidobacteriota bacterium (assembly GCA_963718485.1). Classification (GTDB taxonomy): domain Bacteria; phylum Acidobacteriota; class Terriglobia; order Acidiferrales; family UBA7541; genus Palsa-295. The sequence goes on along the minus strand of CAVQZU010000109.1, from coordinate 17,224 downwards.
CCTCTACCTGCGGAATCCGCTTCAGATAACCCGTTGCGTATCCGCATGCTTGGCCGATTCCGATTACCAGGAACGGCTTTGCGAAAAGCCGCCTAGCGCATTTCGCGATCATGAAAAGTGGATGGTACCCCGAAATATAATCGGCCCGGCCATTCTTGACGCTGTCTTTCCATACCCCTTGCGCCGCGCCCGTCGGCCGATAATGGATAACCTTCAAATCTTGAAAACTCCTGGTGTGCCAGCCCAGCCGGTTTGCTTGGATCTCGTCGACCGTATCCCAGCCAGGCGCTTTGATGAGGCCTCCGATCGCATCCCAGCATTGCCGCTTGTAGAGTTTTATCGGCCCTCGCACATGCACCAGGGGATGCGATTCGAGCTTCTCTTCGCCGTTGTCGATCCGATACATCACCCCGCCGCACATGCCCAATTTGGGGTCCTGATCGAATCGCTCGAAACATTGTTCGAAGTAGTCGGGTCCCAGCCCAACGTCGCCGTCCAACTTGACGATAAACTCCCAATCCTTCGATGCTAGTTTGTCATACCCAGAATAGAAGGCTTCCATGACGCCGGTGCCGGGCACCCGCTGCCCGCGGTCGTTTCGGTGCAGCGCTTTGATCCAGGGATATTTCTTCGCGTACTCGTCGATAATCTCTGCGGTCCTGTCTTTCGATCCGTCATCGACGATGATCCACTCTGTCGGCCGGACGCTCTGTTGGATCACCGAGCGGAGCGTCTGCTCGATATACTCTTCCTCGTCGCGAACGGGAGAAACGATCGCATACTTGGGCCCGCTTTTTTGCGTCCAACCCGTCATTTCCTGGTTTGCTTCTGCGAGAGCCATGGCCACCTGGATGGGCATCAAGAAAACGGAGCCTATTTGCGAACCGAGCTTTCAGTCAGCTTGCGATCAAGGTAGGCCTGCAGACCGTTCTGCCAGGGTTCGAATACGTTCAAGCCCCGCTCCTTCAGGGCTTGATTCTCAAGCACCGAATAACGCGGCCGCGGCACCTTGGCTGGAAACTCGTTCGGCCCCGCAACTGTCAAGTCGACCTTGGTGTTGGTCCGGGAAAAAATCTCGCGGGCGAACTCATACCACGAGCAGCTGCCTTCGGCGGTCGCATGGTACAAACCGTAGGCGTCTGAACGGCTCAGCGCCACAATCTGTTTGGCAATTTCTCTTGTGGGAGTGGGTGTGACGAATTCGCTGTCGACCACCTTGACCGCGCCTCGTTCCCTGGCCAGCTTCAGCATCAGCTCGACGAAATTGAGCCCGCCTTTTGCGCGGCACGGATTCTCTCCATAGATTGCGGAGACTCGCAATACGAAATGTTTCTCGGTCGTCGATCGGACGAAGTATTCGGCGGAAAGCTTTGTGTTGCCGTACACGTTGAGTGGCATGGGCGCGTCGGTTTCGACGTAGGGCTTGCCCTTCGCGCCATCAAAAACGTAGTCGGTGCTGACGTGCACGAGCACCGCTCCCGTATGGCGCGAAACCGTGGCCAGATTTCGTGCTCCCAGTCCGTTCACGGCGAACGCTTTTTCCGGCTCCCGCTCGCAATTTTCTACGTGATGCATGGCCGCAGTATTTACAACCACATCGGGGCGAGCCTGCTGCAGTACTGCGGAGACGGAATCGAGATCGGCAAGCTCCATTTCTGCGTGCGTAACGCCCCGGACCTCATCTCCATGGCTCCGGAAGGCCCGCACCAGATCGCTTCCGAGCTGACCGTTGCTGCCAATGACGGCAACTTTCATCGTACCGGGCTTCCGGTCATCGAATACACGTCGATGTCATTCTCGAGCTTTTTGAAGGACATGATGTTTGAATACAGCGGATTATCCCAATCTTTGAACTTGTCCATATTGTCGATCAGGCTGCCCACGATCGATTTCACGTCGCCGGTAGGATGGAAGCTCAGCACGTTGCTGGCTTTCTCCGTGCTCACTTTGTAGTTGCGGAAATCCTGAATGTGTTTGATGTTCAGGTCCACCCGAATCTTCAGCCGCTCTTCAATCGCGGTCTTCACCAAATCTCCGATTTCTCCCACGGTGTAGTTGCCCGAGGCTACGTTGAAGACCCCTGAGATTTTCATGTTTGCTTCCACCGCGCGAATGTAGGCGGTTGCCGCGTCCTCAATACTCAAAATAGGTCTCCAGATCGAGGGGTTGTTCACCGTGATGACCCGGTCGCGAACGGCGTTTCTGAACATCGTGTTGATGATCAGGTCAAAGCGCATCCGCGGGCTGTACCCAGAAACGGTTCCTTTGCGAAGGGAAACCACTGAGAAATTCTCGTCGGCCAGCTGCATGGCCGCTTGTTCTCCCTGCAGCTTCGAAATTCCGTAGGGATACATCGAGCTCACCGGCCGGCTTTCATCGAACAGTTCGTTTTCGGTGTAGCCGTAGACCGAGCAGGAAGACGCGTAAATGTATCGCTTGACCTTCGCCCTTTTTGCGGTGTAAGCCAGATACGCGGGCGCGGCGGCGTTGAAAATAAAATTCTTGCTGGGCGAAAATTCCGCCATCGGATCGTTGGAAAGTCCTGCCAGGAAAATCACTTGGTCGTACGGTTCAAGGTCCTCGACCGATAGCTGGAAAATATCCTTGTTCAGTATGCCGACTTCGCGCGGCAAATTGTTGCCAAACCAGAATAGATCGACCACGTCCACTTTGTAGCCACGATCGAGCATCTTGGGAATCAAAACGTTGCCAATGTATCCGGCGCCGCCGGCGACTAGAACTTTCATTGAATTCTCCCTCGCGTGTGAAGATCTCTTGCTCTCGGTCGGTTGCCGAAAAATGATGCGTCAGTAGCGAAAATTGTCGGAAAGAGGTGAGGCCAGCCACTGCGCCAAGCTCTGCGCCTTCTTATCCTTTTCCGAAAGCTGAACGTCTTTGAGCGGCCATTCGATGCCAATAGCCGGATCATTCCAGAGAATCCCCGACTCCGCTTTATTGTTGTAAACACCCGTGCATTTGTACTGAATCTCAGCCGACTTAGAAAGCACGCAGAAGCCCCGGGCAAATCCGGCCGGAGCAAAAACTTGCCGCCGGTTTTCCGCCGACGCTTCGATCCCCACCCATTTCCCGAGCGTCGGCGAGCCCTTGCGAATGTCCACGGCGACAAGAAACGCGCTTCCCGCCGTCACCCGCATCAGCTTGGACATGGGTGGCTCCCACTGAAAGTGTAGACCGCGCACCACGCCTTGGGCCGACCGCGAATGGTTGTCCTGCACAAACTGATGCGGCAATCCCATCGCCTTGAATTGATCCTCCCGAAATGTCTCCATAAAAAAGCCGCGGCTATCCTGAAACACATCTGGAACCAGCACCGCAACATCCCCAAGGTGCTTCGCTTCGAGTCGGATATCCATCAGTTGGTTAGAACCTCACCTGTAGTCAATTTGTATTCGACTTGCTGGTTGCTCTGTCAGGTTTTGTGCAATCGTCTGCAAACGAAACCACCCCGCTCATCGTTCCAGCACCCGTCCCGCTGTCTTGAAGCCGAGGTCGGGCTCTTCCTTGTTTTCCACCAGACGTACTGGATCGACCCGATAATTCCATTCATACAGATTGTGAAGAAATTCGAGGCGCTTTTTTCTGGTTCCCGTCGGCTTGACGATCTGAGCGATACGGTAGCCCAATCGCCGCACCGCCAGGCCTGCCAGCGCGATCCTTCGCGCCTCGCGCACGCCCTTTGGCCCATAGTATTTATAGTAGTAAAGATAACGGGTTACCTGCCCGTCGAGCGCGAAATTCAGCGCCGGGAACTTCTTGTTGGTCGATTGCCCGCCCAGATGCGTAATGGTCATCTCCGGAGTGAACAGAATCGGTGTGCCCGATTCCCACACGCGCCGGCACAAATCCATGTCCTCGTAATAATAAAAGAACTGCTCATCGAACCCGCCCAGGCGCTTGATCAATTCTCCCCGCGCCAGAATAAAACAGCCCGACACCCACTCGACTCGCCTCTCCGTGTCTCCCTTCCAATCCACGTAGAAATCGGCGCAGCACCAGCTCGATAGATGCCCCAGCGGCCGCAAATACAGCGCCGCGATCCATCCGCCGCGCAGCGACGCGAATGGCCGTCCCGAAATCTGATACGACCCGTCCGCATTCAGAACCCGGCAGCCAAATGCTCCCGCTTCAGGATGGTTGTCCGCGAATACCACAATCTTATCGAGGGTGCCTTCGTGAATCAGCGTGTCCGGATTCAGGATCAGCACATACTCGCCGCGGCTGGCGCGAATCCCGACGTTGTTCGCTTTAGCGAATCTCAGGTTCCGCCCGTTCTCGATCACTTGGACTGCTGGAAAATTCTGCCGGATGAACTCGATCGATCCATCGGTCGACCCATTGTCGGAAACGATCACTTCGAATTCCGTCGAATGCGTGTTCGCGTAAATCGACCGCAAGCAATCCGTAATTACCTTCCGATCGTTCCAGCATAAAATGATGATCGACAGTTTCATGAATTTATCCCGAGCAATAGCGATACGGCGACCCTGCCTCGTTTTGCATCCCTCAGCTCGACACGCTCGTTCGCTCCAATTGTTTGGCCGGTGTTTCTTTTTCAGCGTGCGCCCCGCGGCGATACATCTCCATCGTCTCCCGATACACATCGAGCAGCTTCACGCCCGCCGCCGTCCAGGTAATCTCACTCAACGTACTTAAGCTCGCGGTGCGCAAACGCTTCAGAAGCTCCGGATCGCGGTAAAGCATCGTAATGTGTTCGGTAAGCGTAGCCACGTCCGCCACGTTATGAACCAGTGCATTCTTCATATGCTCGCATACCGCACCGGCGGCATTCGACACGAGAAGCACGCAACCGCTGCCCCGCGCCTCATACGTTACCAGCGCGCTCCCCTCCTCAATCGTGGGTAGCACCAGAACGTCGGCTTGTTGCATTAAATCCGAGATGTCCGTCCGATGCCCCAAAACGTGAACGCTAGGGTGTGACAGCATCTTAGAAAGTTTTTCGGCGTATCCGGGGATGAATTTTCCTGCGACCAGGAATTTACCGTTGGCATGGGCTGGTGACCGGAGCCAAGCGTCCAGTGCATAGTGCAGTCCCTTCCTCGGGGTGCAGGCCCCCACAAAGAGCATCACCATCCCGTCGCTGTCCCGGCGCGACCTCTCGCTGGGGGAATAGAGTTTCTCGTCAAACCCGTACTGATGCCGCGCCAACTTCTCCGGCGCAAATCCCTCTTCGAGGAACGTGCGTACCACAAAGTCAGAAGGGCAGACAAGCCGATCGGCTCTTCTGTATTCCTCACTTTCAATCCGGAGTCTCCCTGGATCTTCCGCGTGTTCGTGATGCCTCGGCATGGACATACCTAGCCGCACGCACTCGTTTTTAACCGCATGCATGGCATATTGGGTGTGCGCGTTGCACCTTTCAAGAACAGTAGGGATTCCGAGCCGAGAAGCAACGGCGAGGGTTCTAAGCGCCGCCTGCGGCCAAACATGAACGATATCTATCTGAGCAGCGATCTTGTCAAGTCTGCACGCAACGATATAATCGTGCAGTGCCAAGGCTCTGTTTCTTCCCAACAGCTTGTATGGAATCCTCAGTTTTCCTTTGGCCAGTGTTGGACGCACACGGACGCTCGGCAGCACAGGCCGGCTCAGCACACCAGGAAACACTGTAAGGTCGCCGCCCGCCGATGCGACGCCATTCACCTGCTGCCAAGCTGTGTAGCAAATTCGGTCGGCTCCCAGTTTGTGAGGGAAGCTGTAAAGGATGCGAATCGGCTTTTTGACTGGAGCCATGGAGATATTTTTGCGCAGCGACTACTGTTCTTCCCACTCGCGTTGTCCAGAGGGCCAAAGCGGCTGCAAAACCGTTATAGTCGAGAAAAACAACAGAACCGCCGACTTGGTTACAGACAAGAGGTTGTCTGAGTCATTCATGGAATACCGGAATTGTGTCCTTGCCTCTCCTATCTCGCCCGCACCCATTAACCGTTTGCCATATTGACGTCGCCTCGAGGCCAGGTATTGACTCAGGAGATCTGCCAGCTGTGTGTTGCCAAAATGAGAGTAATGTTCTTTCAGCAGTTCGAACGCCTGAACTGACAAGGAAAGGGACTTCACCAAATTAGCCGATTGAGCCTCTTCTGTGATTCTGTATGCTACTGCGATTTCCGGGGCGTAGACGACCGGCCCGATCAATGGCAGATAGTTACAAAGAAAGAAGTCGTCCGCTCCGCTCACTCGCACCGGAAAAGGGTCCATGTTCATCTCGGAAAACACTTTCCTCGGAACGCACAGATAACTCGGCGAAGCAAAGGGTCCGGGATCTTGATTATACCTCTTGAAGAAACTCACAGACTCGATGATCTCGACCCCGCGAGTGTAATCGAGTCTCTGACGCCGCCACGGAAACGGGCCGTATCCGAAGAAATCCGCGTGCCCTGTGAAAAATGCTACGGCGTCGGGATACCGCTCAAACAGTTTTTGCTGTATGGCAAGATATTCGGGATGCCACAAATCATCTGCATCGAGAAAGGCAATAAGATTTCCCTGAGCCTGTTTCAAGAGAAAATTCCGGCCGCTGGCCACTCCTCCATTCTCTTGCCGGAACACCCGGACTCTACTTCCATATGAGCGCAGAATCGAAGGCGTTCCATCCGTGCTGCCGTCGTCCATGATCAGTACTTCGTCGGGAGGGATACTCTGGCTTAGAACTGAATCGATCGCCGCGCCAACCGTACGCTCACTATTGAATACGGGTATGATGACGCTTAATTTCATCGAACCGGGCCGAATAGCGATCGTGGCTGGCTGCTGGCGTGCCCCGGCGCCGCCGGATTCGAATAGCGCAACGGTGGCCGGACCAATGTCGTTTCCAGAGGGTGTTCGGGCACGGGTTCGGTCGCTGCAGCCTCGGCTGTGGCAACAGAATCGAGCCCGCCAGCGCATACCAGGCATAGCGAGTCTGATCAAAATAGCTAATTCCAAGAAATGCTACGCAGTGGGAGAAAAAAGCAGTACCTAAGAGCCAAAAATACCACTCCCGGCCGGTTCCTTCAGCCAGTTTCCGGGAAACGCCAATCCTCTTAAAACACATTGTAAGGATGGCCACAAAACAAACGAAAGACGCCAACCCCCCGGATTCCCCCTCGGCGACATACTGGTTGCTGATGTCCCACATCTCAAATCCCCACTTCGCGTTGTCTTTTGTTCCGACAAGCCACCAGTCTCCAAAGTGGTGTACGAAGTTGTCGATCAATTCAGCTCGATGTTGGCCCGCGGAACCACCCGCCAAATCGATGTGCTCCAGGAAATACCAAACCGGCGCGTGCATCACAAAATTCGAGCAGATAATCCCAACGACCATGCCCCAGCGGATCATGCGCATATTGCGGCGCATGGGCCACAAAGCGATCGCCAGAATGGCTGCCAAATACGCGGAGACAGGAGTGCTCGATGCGGCGGAAAATGTAATGGCAGTGGAAGCGAGCATACCGCCGATACCGAGCAGTCTCCATGTTGGGCGATGAGATGAAGTCCACGGGCAGCAGCAGGTAACGCGCAGTCTCATAGGCGAAATAGGAAGCCCAGGGGGTATTCTGCCGGTTCAGTTCCCGGGCCCGCTGCCACCACCAGACCCCATCGTGCCCGTCCAGCACTCCGGGGCGAAGGAAGACGCCGCCCACCTTCCAGGCGTTTCCTTCCAGGCCAAGAATGAATCCCAACTGCCCTACCGTCGCGGTCGGGGGCTGGCCGGAGCCCGGCGCGCCCATCACATAGGCCAGGATCAGCGCGTACTTCCCGGGGGGCAGCGATCGCAACGAGACCGTCACGGTCAGGGCCCCGTTGGAAGTGGAACAGAAGAACTGAGTATCGGCAGGGGCGGTGAGGGAGTGGCATCGAGTTCATAGAGGGCGTTGAGCTGCACCTGGCCCCCCTTGGTGTAAGGTGCACCCTGCTCGATGACGCCGCGGATGCCGTCCCACTGCTGGGCCACGGCCGGCAACAACGTGCCCTGGATGGCGCTGAAGTTCTGCTGAATGACCGCGTTCCCCAGTTGCTGGCCCGCCAAAGCGAGCGTATCGCGATCCTGGGGATTCATTTCACCCTGGGTACTGCAGCTGGTGGCGCTGGCCGCGGCGGAAGCGAACAGCAATGCGCCCAAGAGCACGGCGACTCTGCAACGGATGTTTTTGATATCTCTACTGCCTTCCACCCCACAAAGTAAAAGCGGTTTGTGGGAATCCCGGCTCCTTGCGCAATGGCGCATCGGTCAGGCATCCTTCCCGGCCCCGGCGCATCCTAGCGCATAATCTGGTCGCGCAAAAGTCTTTTTTTTGCCAGTGGCTGCGGCCACTGCGAGCGCACGCGGGTCACTGATAGTCTAGTACACAGAGGCAGTTTGGATTTTCGGGTTCGGGCTGCGCTTTTCGGCCTTGGGAGCCGAGTGTTATGAGCCGTATGAATTCACCAACAAGGATTTTCGGTCGCAGGACGGCGATGGCATGGGCACCCTGTGCCATTCTGGCGGCCGGGGCTCTATGGGCGGCCCAGACGGTGGCCGCGCAGCAGCCTCAGGCGGCGAGTTCCCCGTCAGCCCCGGCGGCGAAAAAATCGCCGAGTCATCGCACCCGGCCGTCTGAAAACCAGGTGGTGGCGCCGGCGGAACAGGCGGCGCCCACGGCTTCGTTGCCGGAACCGCCGCATTGGCCGGTCAATGACTCTCCCAACAAGCCATCGGTGACGTGGGATGCCAGCGGATTAAAGATCCAGGCCAACAATTCCAGCCTGCATGACATTTTGAACGAGGTTTCGACCGATACCGGCGCCAAGCTGGAAGGCATGGGAACGGATGAGCGTGTCTTTGGCGAGTATGGGCCGGGGGCGGCACGCGACGTAATTTCGCAGGTTCTGCACGGGTCCAGCTACAACGTGCTGATGATTGGCGACCAGGGAGCGGGCACGCCGCGCCAGATTGTGCTCAGCACCCGTCACAGCGGGCCCACCCCATCGCAGGCCAACCGGCAGACGCCGCAGGATCAGCCCGATGAAGACGTCCCGGACCAGCCGGAGGTGGATGAACAAGCCGCCCATGCAGCCCCCGATGATCAATGGCCGGCCGTCGATGCCGCAGCAAGGACCTCCGGGGGCGCCGCGCACGCCGCAGCAGATGCTGCAGGAACTGCAGCAGCGGCAGCAACAGATGCAACAGACCAGAACAACAACAGCAACAACCGCACTGAGCTATGGCGCGCGGCCAATTATTCTAAGCCTCCAACGACGCTGGTTGGAGGCGGTGGCCTAAGGTGCAGATGGGCATCATCGACCGTAACTCGCACACGCGAGCCGGCTGCCCAGGATTGATAGATTTAGAGAAACAATCAGACCGCAATCGGGTAAGTTACAGGATGGTTGCCGCTTCGGCCTGTGCCTTGACGGCGACCCGGCCGCTCGGCGCGGCCGCATCAGAGGAAAACCAACCCGGAAGACCCCATAAGCCACCAGCACACCGAATGCCATCGAGCCCACCGTCGCACAAACCAACATCACTAAATTGAATAAATCAGCCATCTAATTCCGCCTTGATTTCGCCAGCTCCGAGGTCATGACCGGGCAGTTCAAACAACAGCTCTTCTGCACGTTTGGATGCGCTGCATCAGCCGGACGTCTCTGCGATTCTCGCAGATAAACCGCTTCATTGACCCTTGATTCTATTGACAATAGAATACCCCTAGAGCGAGAATCTCTAACTTGCCCATCCGCCCACTTCACAATCGGCCCTCCTCGCACCCATCATCATGACCATCACCCACATTTCGGTACGCGGAGCGCGCCAGCACAATCTCCAGGACATCAATGTCCGCATTCCCGCGCAACACGCTGACCGTGGTCACCGGCCTCTCCGGCTCGGGCAAGAGCTCGCTGGCCTTCGACACCATCTACGCCGAGGGGCAGCGCCGCTACGTGGAGACGCTCTCGGCCTATGCGCGCCAGTTTCTGGACCAGATCGAGCGGCCCGATGTGGACTCCATCGAGGGCCTGAGCCCCGCCATCTCCATCGAGCAGAAGACGACCAGCCGCAGCCCGCGTTCGACGGTCGGCACGATCACCGAGATCTACGACTATCTGCGCCTGCTCTACGCCTCGGTGGGCACGCCGCACTGCCCCAATTGCGGGCGGCCGATCACCCGGCAGACGGCGGACCAGATTGTGCAGCGCATTCATGCAGCTCGGCGCCGGTGAGCGCGTCACGGTCATGGCGCCGGTGGTGCGCGGGCGCAAAGGCGAATTCACGAGACCTGCTCGACCAACTGGATCAGCAGGGATTTCGCGCCCGCATCGACGGCGAGATCCGGATCTGTCGGAGAGCGTGGCGCTGGACCGGCGCAAGAATCACACCATCGAAGCCATGATCGACCGCATCATCCTGAAGCCTGCGCCGAAGCCGACGCAGCGCCAGTGCCGGCACGCACGCCACGCTCGAGAAGCGGCTGGAGGCGGCGGTCTCAAGGCGCTGCAGATGGCCAATGGACTGGTGCTGGTGGGCTGCGGGCAGCCAGGCGGCAGGACGAGCAGCTGTTTTCCTCGTCGATGGCCTGCCCGGATTGCGGCCTGGACGTGCCCAAGCTGGAGCCGCGCAGCTTCTCTTTCAACTCCACCTTGGGCGCTTGTCCCGGAGTGCCATGGGCTGGGCTCGCTCTACGATTTCGATCCGGCCAAGGTGATCACGGACTGGTCCAAGCCGCTGCTGGATGGAGGCCTGGGGCCGGGCTCGGCTCGCAGTATCTGCTCAAGCTCGATCAAGCTGGCGGCCGAGCGGTACGACATCGATCTGAAGCAAGCCATTTGAAGAGCTGCCGCCCAAGCAGCAGCACATCCTGGTCTGTACGGGCCGCCGAAGAACGAGGCGCCGCGCACCGGCTTTCACGGCATTCTGGCCTATCTGCGCGACACCTCGAAGAGGCCAAGCAGCGACGGCTATCGCGAGTACATGATGAACTTCATGTCCGCGACACCCTGCCCGGTGTGCCGCGGCAAGCGGCTGCGGCCGGAGTCGCTGGCGGTGAAGATCGGCGGCCTTTCGATCGCCGACTTCACTGCGCTGTCGCTGAATCGCGCGCTCTACGGCGGCCATGCAACGATGGAGTTTCACGGCGCGCGAGGCGCTGATCGCCGAGCGCATCCGCGGGAGATCGTCGAGCGGCTGGAATTTCTGTCGCGGTGGGCTTGAGCTATCTTTCGCTGACCGCAATGCGGCCACGCTCTCCGGCGGCGAGGGCCAGCGCATTCGGCTGGCGACGCAGATCGGCTCGCGGCTGCGCGGCGTGCTGTACGTGCTCGACGAGCCTTCGATCGGGCTGCACCAGCGCGACAATAAGCGCCTGATCGAGGCTCTGGAGCAACTGCGCGACCTGGGCAATACGGTGCTGGTGGTGGAGCACGATGAAGACACGATTCGCCACGCCGATTATGTGCTCGACCTTGGCCCCGGGGCGGGCAAGCTGGGCGGCAACGTGGTCGCCGAGGGCACGCCGGCGGAGATCATGGCCTGCCCCGCAGTCGCTCACCGGGCAATATCTGTCCGGCGAGATCGGTATCGCTGCATCGCGGCCGCGCCGCGGCCGCTCACCGGCAAGTGGCTCACTGTGACGGGGCGCGCGAGCACAACCTGCAGGACGTGACGATCGCGCATTCCCGCTGGGCGTGATGACGGTGGTGACCGGGGTGAGCGGCAGCGGGAAGAGCACGCTGGTCAACGACATTCTGTACCGCTCGCTGGCCAAGGACCTCTATGGCTCGCGCGAAGAACCAGGCGCGCACGAGTCGCTTGACGGCGCCGACAATCGACAAGGTGATCCGCATCGACCAGTCGCCGATCGGGCGCACGCCGCGGTCCAATCCGGCGACGTATACGCAGGTCTTCTCGCCGATCCGCGATCTGTTCGCGATGCTGCCGGAGTCGCGCGAGCGCGGCTATAAGCCGGGCCGCTTCAGCTTCAACGTGGCCGGGCGGCCGTTGCGAGGCCTGCCAGGGCGACGGGCAGCGGCGCATCGAGATGAACTTCATGCCCGATGTCTACGTACAGTGCGAGGTGTGCAACGGGCGGCGCTACAACCAGGAGACGCTGGCGGTGAAGTTCAACGGCTACTCGATCGCGGACATTCTCGACCTGACCATCGAAGATGCGCTGACGGTGCTGGAAGACGTTCCGCAGCTCAAGCAGAAGCTGCAGACGCTGGTGGATGTGGACTGGGCTATGTGCACCTGGGCCAGTGCGCGACCACGCTGTCCGGCGGCGAAGCGCAGCGCATGAAGCTGGCGCGCGAGCTCTCGCAAACGGCAGACCGGGCGCACGCTGTATCTGCTGGACGAGCCGACGACCGGGCTGCACTTCGATGATGTGCGCAAGCTGCTGGAAGTGCTGCACCGGCTGGCGGACCTGGGCAATACGGTCATCATCATCGAGCACAATCTCGACGTCATCCGCAATGCCGATTGGATCATCGATCTTGGGCCCGAGGGCGGCGAAGACGGCGGACGCCTTGTAGCGAGGGACGGCCGGCGAAGGTCGCGGCGCACGCCGGATTCCTACACCGGGCAGTTCCTCAAGCGCTACTACACCTCAGCAACGGGCATCTCGAGCCGGTGGAAGACGAGCAAGATCTCGCCCATCTTGCCATTGTTTCCGGGGAAGCCTCCGTGCGCGAACGGATCGGAAGGAAACAGCGCCGCGCCAAAAAATGGATCGGCAGCGAAAGAAAGGCCGCAATGGCGCCAGCCCTAAGAAGTCGGCCGCCGAAAAAGACTTCAGGCGCAAGCGGCCGGTGCTGCCATGAGCGCGCCTTCGGATGCGTCTTCAGGGAAAGATGCTTTTCACGGGGAAGCGGAACGGCACAATGGGCGGCCTCATTTCGAGGGTGATCCTTATCTGGAGCCCGAGGCGACATCCTTTTTGCCGCCCCATATTTTGGGGGAAGGTGCAGCTGAAGTTCCCAGTCCGTCTGCATTGGACGTGGAGCCGGAGCTTGCCGGAGGTGTGATACCGGCCGCCGACGAGCACCCCTCAGTGATGTTCTCGCGAGTGATGGGGCCGCCGAGCCGCCTGCGGGGGCAGAAGTCCCTCTTCCGCACTTCGGATATTTCCGCCTCCCGCTCTTACCGCGCCGCAAGCCTGACTCTGGGGTTGTCTTCTGTTTCGCCGTGCTGCGTTTGGGGGTCACTCTGCTCAGGCTATTGGCGCTGGTCGCCCTGCACTTTCATCTGCTGGGCGTTATCCAGCATTCAAGCAGACCAAGTAGAAGAGATACATTACCGCATGGGTACGAGGCGGGTTGGTATCTCTTTACTCTTCTCGGCTGCCTGCGGTGTTTCCATTGGCATGGCACAAGTATTTTTTCGACGGAATCCAATGGAAGGGGCGACGGCCTGCCGGCTCGGTGGCGCCTGGTGGGAGCGGCGTTCGTTGTGCTTTGTGCGCGCCTCGTGGATAGTTCGTGATGCCGGGGCCGACCATGCGCCCATCGACCAGACATCTTCCGCAGTGCCGGGGCCGTATGGGTGCTCTTTGGTTTGGCGTTACGTTTGCGCCGCTGATGGAAGAGATTTCTTATCGCGGTTTTTTGTTTCCCGCTCTGTGCACGGCCATGATTGGCTACGGAGGGTCACGCGCCGCCCGCGCCGCTCGACCAGGACGGGCATCCGCAGTGGTCAGCTCGGCGATGATCGTGGCCTCGGTACTGGTCACGATACCTTTTGCCTTGATGCACGGCGCGCAGACCTGGTATTCGATCGGCCCGTTTCTGCTCCTGGTATGCATCAGCCTTGTGTTGCGGCGTCTCGGCTGGGGGCGCGATCTTTGGCGGCCAGTGTCGTGTCCGCTCCAGCTACAACTTGCTTCTCTTTGCCTGATGATTGTGGGAACGGGGGGTTCCGGCACATGGACGGAAATGTGAGGAAAGCGGTAACCGTCAGCGATGATGGGCAAGGCGGCCGGATTAAAAGGCCTCGCGATCGCAGTTCCTTATTCGCCTCTTCCCTGGTTCGCTCTGATTTCCCACTTACAATCATAGTTAATGACCGCATCGACTTACGCTCAGCAACTGCTCGCCCTGCTCGCCCGCACCAGCTTCCGCCTTGGCCAGTTCAAGCTTTCCTCCGGCGGCACCAGCGACTACTACATCGACTGCCGCACCACCACCCTGCATGCGGAGGGTGGCCGGCTCACCGGCCACGCCATTCTCGAACTGCTGGAACAGAACGGCGTCGAGGCTGAGGCCGTCGGCGGCCTCACCATGGGCGCCGACCCCATCGTCTCCAATGTGGCGACGGCCAGCGCCTGGCGCGCCCAGTCTCGTCCCGGCTCGCCGCTCCTGCACGGGTTCCTGGTCCGCAAGGCGGAGAAGGCGCACGGTACCGGCCGGCGCATCGAGGGGTTTTGCCGTGCTGGGGCTCGCGTCGTCATCGTGGACGACGTCTGCACGACCGGCGCCTCAACCATCACCGCCATTGAAGCAGCCCGTGAGGCAGGCATGATCGTGGCCGCCGTAGTCTGCATTGTGGAACGGCAGGAGGCCAACGGACGCCCCGCGGTCGAAACCGCCGCAGCCGATGCGCCCTTTCTGAGACTGTTTACCGCCGACGAAGTACGCACCGAGCACGTACGGCAGTTGGAAACCGGGCCGGCCTGACATCGACGCGCTCATCGCGATAGCTCATCGCGAATGCCAGTCCGGATATTTGTCCCGACAAACGAAGGCCCCGAGCCAGTGCCGGGGCCTTGGTTTAGGCGAGAGCTATATGTAAGTCGTACTGTAATTTAGCTTTGCAACCGGGAACGTCTATCGTCCTGTACCCGGTGTCCCCGCCATCGGCGCGCTTTGATCGCCTGAATTCGAGAGCAACTGCACCTCGACGCGACGATTCTGCTTGCGGCCTTCCGCGGTGTTGTTGGGGGCAACTTCCTTGTCCTTGCCGATGCCGATCAGGTAGAACCGGCGGGCCGGCACGTTGTACTTCGTCGCCAGATACTGCACCACCGCATCGGCGCGGCGCTGGCTCAGTTGGTAGTTGTAATCGGCAGGCCCGGTGGAATCTGTGCCGCCCGTCACTTCGAGTATGTAGCTCTTGGCCGACCCCAGTTGCGCCGCAAAGCCGTCGAGCTGATCCTTGTCGTCCTTGCTCAGAACTGATTTGTCAAAACCGAAGGTGACCGAGACATTGGCCATCGGCTTGTAGTTGTCGAGGCCCTTCACCACGCTGTCCAGCGAGTCCGCCCGATGCACTGCATCGTTCGCGGCGGTCTCGGCGTCGCCGGCCTCCTTGCCCGCATTCTGAGCGTTCTGCGTGGCACTATCGGCTGCGCCCTGCGCCGTCTTGATACCAGCCTGCGCGCGATCGTCCACATCGTGAATGTTGCGATTGTTGTTGGCCGTCTTCTCGTCCAGCTGGTTGGTGTGATCGACCAGTGGAGCTGTCTGATTGCGGACATAGTTCTTGGTCGCGCAGCCTGAAACCCCCATCAAAACCAAAGCCGCTGCACATAAACCAAAGGGAGCTTTCTTCATCTTCAAATTCCTCCGTTTGCCGGCGTTCCAGGGGCCGATCTGGCAGGCCGCACCCCGGCGGAGACGTCCTTTGCCGTGTACTAAGATGCAACCCATGGGCCAAACGGCCATATAAACGCTAAGTATCTGATTCCATAGACCTTATTGTGTGCATGCGGAGGACTGATCGCGCTCCGGCGGCTCGTGTAAACTTTACAGTAAACGGTAAGGATTGCCGCTTACCCCCTCCACACCTGCGCCTTCCGCCGCCAGCCGCTAATCTAATGACTCAAGCGCCGCTATCCTCATGGATCTTCACGAGAAAATCCGGACTTTGCCGACCCAGCCCGGCGTTTATCTCTACAAAAACGCCGAAGGCGAGGTCATTTACGTCGGCAAGGCCAAAAACCTGCGCTCCCGGGTGCGGTCGTACCTGCTGGAGGCCTCGCAGGCCAACGCCAAGACCGGCTCGCTGATGCGCGAGGCGTGGACATCGATTACATCCTGGTGGCCAACGAACATGAGGCGCTGGCGCTCGAAAACAACCTGATCAAGCAGCGCAAACCGCGGTTCAATATCCTTCTTCGCGACGACAAGACCTATCCCTATGTCAAACTGACGCTGGACCGCTTTCCCAAGGTCTTTGTGACCCGGCGGCTGCGCAAGGATGGAGCCGCTTACTACGGCCCGTACTTTCCCGGCAACCTGGCCTATCGGGTCGTGGAACTGATCCATCGCAGCTTCCTGCTCCCCAGCTGCAAGGTGGACCTGTCGCGGTTTCATCCGCGCGCCTGCCTGCAGTACTACATTCACCGCTGCCTGGGCCCGTGCGTCGAAGGATTCACCACGCCCGAGGCCTACAGGCATGCGGTGCGGGACGCGCAGCTTTTTCTGGAAGGCCGCCGGCGGAGCTGGAGCGCACCCTGACCGCGCGCATGACGGAAGCTGCCGCAGCGGAACAGTTCGAGCCCGCGGCGCGCCTGCGGGATCAGCTCACCACGGTTCACCAGTTGCAGGAGAAGCAGCGCATCGCCACCGCCGAGCAGGACGATGATGCCGATGTCTTCGGCTATCACTTCGAGAGCGGGCAGTCTCGCGGTCAACCTCTTTCACGTGCGCGGCGGCAAGATCGTCGACCGGCGCGAATTCTTCTGGGAAGATCTGCCGGAGCTGCTGGAAAGCCTGGTCCGCCGAAGATACCAGAAGACGGAGGAGTCAGGATCGAGCGACTCGCCGGACGCAGCCTCCTTCCATCCCGGCCATGTCTTCTCCGCCCTGCTCAAGCAGCTTTACATCGAGCAGCCGTATGTGCCGCGCAGCATTCTCGTTCCGGTGGACTTCGATGACCGCGAAGCCCTTACCGCCTGCTGAGCGGCAGGCCGGTCACCGCATTGAACTGGCAGTTCCCCAGCGCGGCGAGAAGCGCTCTCTCGTCGATCTCGCCGGCCAGAACGCCAAGCAGTCCTATACGCAGCGTTTCCGGGTGTTGGAGCCGTCGCGCAAGGCGATCCAGGAGGCGCTGGCCGACGCCCTGATGCTGCCCGAGCTGCCGCGCCGCATCGAGTGCTTTGACATCTCCCATATCCAGGGCGCGGAGACGGTGGCGTCCCTGGTGGTGTGGGAAGACGGCAAGATGAACAAGGCGGCCTACCGCAAATTCAAGGTGATGACAGTTCTCGGCGTGGATGACTTCGCGTCGATGCGG
>CAVQZU010000108.1:0-56236 GCA_963718485.1 uncultured Acidobacteriota bacterium | reverse complement strand
CCACCACGCGCGACTAAGACGGCTGGCGCGATCGCGTTGACTATATGCGCGCGAACATGGATTTGAGTCCGCGCTTCAACGATCAGACCGCTGACGACGTGGTCACCTACCTCACCTCCACCTTTGGTCCCGATTCGACGAAGCCGAAATCTCCGGCGGATCTGCCCGAATACAAGGACTCCGTGCGCACGTTCAGCGACGACGCGATGAACATCGTCTACGTCGAATATGACGTTGCCGCCTCGGCCGGACTGCCCTGGAGCGCGATCCCCGACAAGGAAGGAAATCTCTGGATGCCCTATTATGGCGAGGCAATGAAGTCGGCCGGCTGATCCCAAGACCGGTGAAGTGACGTTCTTCCACTTGCCGCCGGAACATTCCGCGGGCATTCACTCCGCGATTCCGGTAGCGGATGGCACTGTCTGGTTCACCGAATTTTTTCTGAATAAAATTGCGCATCTCGATCCGAAGACGAACGAGATTACCGAGTACCAGGACGAAGGCGCAGCTCCCGGGCAGCGTCCCAGCAAGCACACGATTCGCATGGATCCTCAGGGACGGTTGTTTATGAGCGGCAGTCCCTACAGCAGTTTTGATCCCAAGACCAAGAAGTTCACCCACTACGATGAAGCGCCATCCTCGTACGGCGACATCATCGATAACCAGGGCAATGCCTGGTTTGCGGTATACACCAAAGACGGCGCCATCGGAAAAGTCGACGCCAAGACCGGAAAAGTTACGCTTTGGCCGACCAACAGCGGCCCGGCGCAGCGCTTGCAGGTTGATACCGACGGCATCGTGTGGTTTAGCGGCCGGCCCAGGAGTACCATCGGCCGGCTCGACCCCACCACAGGCGCTTTCAAGACTTTCGCTTTGCCGGGTCCGTCGCCCAGTCCCTATCCAATCAACCTCGATCGGAATCACAACATCTGGTATGGCTCAACCGATCAAGACACGATTGGCCGCCTCGACCCCAACACCGGCCAGGTGACCGAGTACCCCTTCCCGCACTCCGAGGGATTGATGCGCGAATTTTTCATCGACCCGCAGGGACGGATGTGGTTTGCAACGCCGACCAATAACAGGGTTGGATATTTCTACCTCGCGGAGCCCACGCAGCGCGCGAGCAACTAAACAGTTCGCGGATAAGAAGTTGGTTTCTAGGGGCCGGACCTTTAGGGCGTGCGTGGCAACTAGACCTACAGGAAATGTAGCTGTTTCCGTGCATCTTGAAAAAACTGCCTTGCCCGAACTCGGAGCGGATATGGACCTGAAAGGAATCTACCCGGCAGTCACGACGCCCTTCGCGGCCGATGGCAGCGTTTCCATCGCGCGCCTTCGCGAGAACATCGGACGCTATAACCAGACGGGCGTTGCGGGCTACGTTCTGAACGGCTCGACCGGCGAGTCCGTACTGCTGCGATGGGAAGAGATTGAGCGGATATGGGAGACGGCGCGGGAAGTGGCGGCGCCAGGAAAAATCCTGATCGCCGGCGCGGCGGCCGAATCCACCGCGGAGACCATCGAGCATACCAATCGAGCCGCAGCCATCGGATGCGACGCCGCCCTGGTTCGCACGCCCCACTATTTCAAGCCGCAGATGACTCCACAGGCCTTAACGGAGTTCTACCTTCGGGTGGCCGATGCGGCAAAAATTCCGGTGCTGCTCTATTCGGTGCCGATTTTCACCCAGCTCACACTGAAGGCCGAGGTGGTCAGGCGCGTGGCCACGCATCCGAACGTCATCGGAATGAAGGACAGTTCGGGCGACCTCCAGGGGGTGCTCGAAATTCTGGCTGCGGTGCCGAAGGAGTTTCAGTTGCTGGTGGGCGCCGTCTCGGTGCTGCACGAATCGCTGCAAAAAGGCGGGGTGGGCGCAATTCTAGCGGTTGCCTGCGCGTTTCCCGAAATGTGCGTGGAGGCCTCCGAGGCCTCGCGCGCGGGCGACGCGGCGCGTGCCGTTGCCACGCAGAAGAAATTGGTGACTGCCGCGAGCCTGTTCGGGCCCAAGTACGGAATCGCCGGCCTCAAGTACGTGATGGACCGGGTTGGCTACTACGGAGGGCCGCCGCGCCCTCCGCTCCTGCCGGTGGACGCCTCCGCGAAAAAGGAGCTCGATGCCATGCTAGCGTCGGTTGTCTCCGAGGCGGTCGCCGGAGATTAGGGCGCCGCGGCGCTGAATCGCGGCTATCGCCATATCATCCAATCCAGCCATGACGACGAAAAGGCATCGAACGGTCGAGTTGCGGGCGATTGTGGGGGAATGTTGCCGCAGTCGGAAGCGGCGGCTGTCATGAGCGCGCCGATGGAGTCTCGCTGTATTCCCTTCCGCGAAATTCCTGACGCGACCAGGCTTTTCTCCTCCTTCCTTGAAGATTTCAGCAGTGTCTCTGCTTATTACGCGCATCCACCGAGTGAAGCCGGGATCGATGCGGCGGCTCGCGAAGTCCGGCTAGATGCCACAGCTCGCCGCAGCCTGGTGGACGTGCTGCGCGAGCAGGACCACACTCTGGGGACCGACGCGTCGACCGATCGAAGCATCGACCGCCTCGCGGCAGGCGCGGTCGCGATTGTCACCGGCCAGCAGGTGGGACTGTTTTCGGGCCCGGCCTACACACTCTATAAGGCCATCTCCGCGATTGGCACCGCCGAGCGACTGACGCGGCGCGGAATCGAAGCCGTGCCGATCTTCTGGTTGGCGACCGAAGATCACGACCTCGCCGAAGTAAACCACTCCTTCTGGAACACGCGCGAGGGCCTTTCCAAGTACGAACTGCCGCTGCGCGAACAGGATGCCGGCAAACGCGCCGGAAAAGTGCAACTGGGCGTTGCGATCGAAGGAGTTGTCGCGGCTGCCGGGCAGAGCCTGCAAGGAGCGTTTGCGGACGCGATTCAGCGCATGCTGCGCGAATCCTACACCCCGGATGCGGACTACGGCTCCGCGTTCGGAAGGTTGCTGGCAAAACTGCTGGCCGGGCGGGGCATCATCTTCCTCAATCCCCTGGACACGCGGCTGCACCGCTTGGCAATGCCCGTCTTCCAGAAAGCCATCGCCAACGCCGACGCCTTGGGGGGTGCGCTGCTCGACCGCTCGAAACAACTCGAGGCGGGCGGTTTTCACGCGCAGGTGAAAATCACGCGCGAGACCACGTTACTTTTCTGCGATGTCGAAGGACGCCGCGAGCCCATCCAGCGAAAAAACGGGAACTTCGCAGCCGGCAAGAAGGCTTTCTCGCGCGATGAGCTTCTGGCGGCCATCGAAAGCAGGCCCCAGGATTTTTCGCCCAACGCCCTGCTGCGACCGGTGATGCAGGACACCCTGCTGCCTACCGCGGCATACATCGGCGGGCCCGCCGAAGTAGCCTACATGGCGCAGGCCAATGTTGTTCTATCGCGAAATTCTGGGGCGCATGCCCGCCATCCTGCCGCGCGCGAGTTTTACCGTAGTGGAAGCGCCGGTTGCCAACCTGCTGGCCAGAAGTATGAACTCGGCATGCACGACTTCTTGCTTGGGCGTCAGCATCTGCGCGCGAAGATGGAAGCAAAATTTCTTCCGCCAGGGTTGGCCGAGCAGTTCGAACGGGACGGAGCGGCGTCTGCGCGCACTGCTCGAGGGCTACAAAGCGCAGCTTGAAAAGCTCGACCCGACACTGCGGGGAGTGGTCGAGTCAGCGCAGGAAAAAATGCTATATCAATTTGACAAATTGAAGGGCAAAGTCTCGCGTGCCGAGAACATGCGCACCGGCGTTCTGGACCGGCACGAAAAGATGCTGCTTGATTCGATTTATCCGAACCGCGGCTTGCAAGAGCGTACCCTGTGCGCGCTTCCGTTGCTCGCCGAACACGGCCTGGAGTTCCTGGACGAACTGGCACGCGTGAGCCCGCCGCCGGGCTCGGCGGAAAATCCGCTGTGCGCGCAGCAGCATCACGTGGTCGTTTTGAAGTAAAATGATGCGCTTTTTAAGAGCCCTGATCTTCACGGAGGGAAGCTAAATGATGAAGATGACTCCAGGAAAACGGAAGGGAATGCAGGCGGTGTCCGACCCGCGGGGCGTGATCGCGGCGGCGGCCATGGACCAGCGCGGCTCGCTTAAGAATGCGATCGCCAAGGAGAAGGGCGTCGACAAAAAGGAAGTCACTTCCAAAATGCTCGAGGAGTTCAAGACGGCGGTCGCGCGCATCCTGACGCCCTATGCGAGCGCGATTCTCCTCGACCCCGAATATGGGCTGCCTGCCGCGTTGGTCCGCGCGAAGAATGCGGGATTGCTGCTGGCCTATGAGAACAGCGGCTATGACAACACGCGCCCTGGACGGCTGCCTGATTTGCTGGACATCTGGTCGGTGCGGCGGTTGGTGGCCGCCGGCGCCGATTGCATCAAAATTCTGCTGTACTATACGCCATTGGACACCCCGGAGGTGAATGAGATCAAGCACGCCTGGGTTGAACGCATCGGAGGCGAATGCACCGCCGCCGACGTGCCGTTTTTTCTGGAGCTCGTCGGCTACGAAGAGAACGGCGATGAAAAAGCCATCGGGTTTGCGCGCCAAAAGCCGGACATCGTGGCGCGGAGCATGGCGGAATTTTCGAAGCCGCAATATGGCGTGGATGTGCTGAAGGTGGAAGTCCCGGTAAATATGGCCTACGTCCAGGGCAGCAAGGCGAACAAAGGCGATTTTGCCTACACGCGCGATCAGGCCAAGGATCATTTCCGGCGCGCGGCTGCGGCGGCGAAGAAGCCGTTCATTTATTTGTCGGCCGGGGTGAGCAACGACGTGTTTCTTGAGACCCTCGAACTGGCGTCGGAAACGGGAGTAAATTTTTCGGGGGTTTTGTGCGGGCGGGCGACCTGGAAGGAGGGCATTCCCGTATATGCCCAACAGGGAATCAAGGCGCTGGAGGACTGGCTGGCGGATACCGGCGTTAAGAACATTAACAACGTCAATCACCGTCTCAAGGCCGCCAAGCCCTGGTACGGGTTCTACGGCGCTTCGTCCGCGGACGGACTAGTTTGAGGACGACGACAGGCGGGCGGAAGCTCACCGATGGTGCTGCCTGGAACTCCTCAAGGCTCGCGGAAAAATGGCGCGAGCGGGCCGCTGTCGAGGCTGCCAACTGCCAGCGAGAAGCTATTTTTGCGGTCTGTAAATTTTCCCAAGCGGGATTGGTGGCCTGGATGACGGCTCAGGGCAGTTCACTCACGTCGAAGCTGAATATCCGAACGTCGCGACGGACGGAAATGAAGAACGTTACCGAGGAGGTCCAAAAAGTAGTGAGCGATTCGGCCTGCACCCAGGGGGTGTGCCATTTGTACGTCCCTCACACCACCGCCGCGGTGATGATCAACGAGGGCTACGATCCGGATGTGGTGCGAGACATGGAGGTCGCCTTCGATCAGCTGGTGCCGCCCAAGGGCGACTACCGGCACGCCGAAGGAAATTCCGATTCGCACATTAAGACCGCGCTGGTCGGTTCTTCAGAAACCATCTGGATTGCAGATGGCCATCTTGTGCTAGGGCGCTGGCAGATGATTTTCTTCGCGGAATTCGATGGGCCGCGACGGCGCGAATTGTTCGTGAAGATTCTCCCCGATCGCGCGACCTGATCCGACCGCTGGTGCGTGCCTTGGCCATGCGGGGAGTGGAATTTTTTTCTACCGATGAGCCTAGGCGCATACATACAGGTGCCTTTCTGCCAGACCAAGTGCACCTACTGCAATTTTCATACCGGTGTGGTCTCGCGCGATCGATACGCGCCGTATGCGGAAGCGGTGTGCCGTGAAATCGCGCTGTGGAAAGAGCCGGGCGGCGATTTGCGTGGCCCAGACATCGACACGGTTTACTTTGGCGGCGGTACGCCGAGCCTGCTTGATCCTGCGGCCCTGGCGAAGATTCTAGCGGGCCTGCGGCCGTGCTTTTCAAGTCCTGCGGAGGTGGAGACGACGCTGGAAGCTGATCCCGAGACGATTACCGCGGAGAAAGCGCAGGCCTGGCTCGAGGCTGGGTTCAACCGCATCAGCCTTGGGTCGCAATCGTTTGCCGATCGCGAGCTGCGGGCGGCGGGGCGAATGCATCGGCGTGCGGACATTTATGCGGCGGCAAAGTTGCTTGGTGCGGCTGGGTTTCGAAACATCAGCATGGATTTGATTGCCGGGCTGCCCCATCAGACGCGCGAATCGTGGGAAGAGTCAGTGAGGGAGCTGTTGAAAATCCGGCCGGAGCACGCTTCGATATACATGCTCGAAATCGACGAGGGCAGCAGGCTGGGCCGGGAATCGCTGGCCGGCGGAAGCGGCTACAGTGCCGCTAGAATTCCGAGCGACGATGCCATCGCGGAATGCTATGAGTTTGCCTGCGCGCGACTCGCCGGCGAGGGCTACGAGCATTACGAGATTTCGAATTGGGCGCTTCCGGGGCGCTGGTCGCGGCACAATCTGAAATACTGGCGGCGCGAGCCTTACATTGGATTTGGCGCGGGCGCGCATTCCTTCGACGGTCACACGCGCTGGGCGAACATCCACGACTGGGCCCGCTATGTAAGCTGCATCGAGCAGGGAATTTCGACGCGCGAGCAAATTGAATCCGTCACCTCGGAGCAGGCGCTTGAAGAAGAATTTTTTCTGGGGCTGCGGCAACTCGAAGGAGTTGACCTTGAACGCATCGAGCGCGCTTACACGCCCGATTTGCGCGGACAGCTCGACCTGCTTCGGGAGCGAATCTCGGGATTGCGTTCGCAAGGACTGGTCGAGCTGGCAGGTGCGCGGTTGCGACTTGCTCCTGACCGGCTGACGGTTTCCAACGAGGTGTTTACCGAACTGCTGGGGTGAGCTTGCGCCACACGCGGTTAGTTCTCGAGGCCGAGGGTGCGAATCTTGTTCAGCAGAGTTTTGTAGGAGACCCCCAACTTTTCCGCGGCGCGCGTCTTATTCCACTTTGATTCGCGCAGCGCGTTTTGGATCTTGAAGCGCTCGACATGCGTGACCGCGCGCTGGGAAACCTCTTCGAGCGGACCTTCCCACAGAAATTGTTCCTCGAGCATTCCCTCCGGTAATTCTTCCGAGGCGGGCTTGGAGGCCGGCAATTGCAGCGCCGCGGCGTCGATTTCGGAGCCGTTCCCGAGGATGGCCGCGCGTTCGATGGCATTCTGCAATTCGCGGACGTTGCCCGGCCAGTAATACATGCCCAGGCGCGAGCGCGCGTCGTCGGTCAGAGAAAGCGAGGGCTTGCGGAATTCGCGCTTGAAGCGATCAAGAAAATGCTCCGCCAGCAGAAGGACGTCGTCGCCGCGCTCGCGCAGCGGCGGAATCGTGATTGGTACAGCAGAAACGCGGAAGTAAAGGTCTTCGCGGAACGATTTGTCGGCGACAGCGGCGCGCAGATCCTTATTGGTAGCGGTGATGATGCGGACGTTCACTTCGATTTCCTGGGTTCCGCCGACGCGCTCGAAGCGCCGTTCTTCGAGCACGCGCAGCAGTTTGCTCTGAATCGCCAGCGGCAACTCGCCGATTTCGTCGAGGAAAAGGGTGCCCCGATGTGCGAGCTCCAGCTTGCCGATCTTGCGGGCGCCGGCGCCGGTATAGGCGCCGCGCTCGTGGCCAAAAAGCTCGTTTTCGACAAGCCCCTCGGGAATGGCGGCGCAGTTCAGGGCCACAAACGGATTGTCGGCCCGCGGACTCAAATGATGAATGGCCCGGGCAAAAAGCTCTTTTCCGGTGCCGCTTTCGCCAAGCAGCAGGACCGTTGAATCGGTCGCCGCCACGCGCTGAGTCATGTGGCTTGCTTCCTTCATCGAAGGATGTTCGCCGACGATTCGGGGAAAGCCGTAGCGCGCCGCGTATTCCTCGCGAAGAAGCAGGTTTTCGCGAAGCAGCTCCTGCTGCTTTGCGGCGCGTTCGAGCAAAAGCTTCAGGTGGTCGAGGTCGACCGGCTTCTGGATGAAATCGAACGCACCTTCTTTCATCGCGGTAACGGCTTCTTCGACCGATCCGTAGGCGGTGACGAGAATGAAGGGAAGCGTCGGGTCGACGCGGCGCGCTTCGCGCAAAACGTCGATGCCGGAACTACCGGGCAGTTTTAAATCGGAGAGAACCAGCAGGTAGCGGCGCTTGCGAAGCTTGTCGATGGCGGTGCTCCCATCGGGAGCTTCTTCGACGGTGTAGCCGTTGCGCTCAAGCGCTTTGCGAAACATAGCCCGGAGTTCGGGCTTGTCTTCGACAAGGAGCAGCGGTTCCATCGCGCGCCCCCTAGCGGGCCCAGCCGGGATCGCCGCCGGCCTTGCGAAGATCGTCTTCGGCATCGTCGATCGCTTGCTGGTCGTCGGCGATCTGCTTCTTCTTGGCGTCGATGTCGGCAGTCTTTTTGTTGATGTCCTCGCGGCTGAGCTGCTGCTGCATGGCCTTGACGGGATCGTTGTAATACTGCACGTCGAGAACGCCCAGCTCGCGCTGCATGACCTCGAGGTTCTGCTTATCGCTATCGAGCTTCTGGTGCAACATGGCAAATTTATCGCGCCAGGTTTTTTCGTCGTTGGCGGAAGCGGCAGCCGCTGGTGCGGCGCCAGCCGACGCACTCGAGGCTGCACCTACTGCAGAGATGCCTCCGGAAGTCGGGATATTGTCATTTGTGTAGACCTTGGCAGTCTTGGCGGCAGATTTCTTTTGTTCCCGGGCTTTGCGGGCGGCCGTGGCCAGCGATGGCTGTGGGGGGGCGGGCGGTTCCGCGCCTGGAGCTGGCGGCCCAGCAGAGCTCTTGGTCTGCTGCTCAGAAGCGGGCGTCGGGGAAGGAGGCACCGACGACCCTCCCTGCGCACCGCGTTCCTGGGCCCAGAGAGCGGCTGGGAGGACCATAAGTGCGAAAGCTGCCGAAACTCTGATGCATCGACGCATGAGGACACTCCCTACCAAGCGCAGTTGGGATTTGCAGATGCGCCTATATTTTAGATGCTAGCCGCCCGGGTGGGGAACAGCGAGGGTGAAGGCTCCTGCCGCAAAGGTAACCACAGGAAGAATTCGGCGCCGCCGCCCTGGCGGTTGCGGGCCTCGATGCTGCCACCGTGCTGCAGGGCCACCTTCTGGACGACGGCCAAGCCTAGGCCGGTGCCCTCGGATTTGGTGGTGTAAAAGGGCAGGAATATCTTGGGCAGATCGTGCTCGGGAATTCCCGGGCCGTTGTCGGCGACGCAGATGCGCTGCCACTTGCGTCCGCCGAGCTCCTCCTGGGTACCGGAAATGGTCACCTGCGCGGGCTGGCCGGCCTCACGGGTCGACTCTGCGGCGTTGCGGGTCAAGTTTACGAGCGCCTGGCGGATCAGGGCTTCGTCGCCGGGTAGCTCAAGGAATGTGCCTTCGCGCGTCACGGCGCAATTTGGAAAAGCATCGTGCAGGTCGGCGGAGACGCGCTCGACCAGGTTGTGCATGGCCACCGTTTCGTAGCAGATTTCCAGGGGCTTGGCGAAGCGCAGGAATTCTGTGACCACATGGGTGAGCGAGCGAGTCTGATCGAGGATGCGCTCGGCCGACTCATGGATATCGCCCTGCGTTGCTTCGCTGCGGATCATCTGGGCATAGCCAGAAATTGTCGCTAGCGCGTTTTTGAATTCATGCGCGATTCCGGCGGACATTTCGCCGAGCGCGGCGAGATTCTCTTTCCAGCGAATTTGCTTTTGCAGCGCGGTGAGCTCGGTCAAATCGCTCATCAGGCACAGAGCTCCGCTGATTTTCATTTCCGCAGCTGCGCCCTGCTCGCCGCCGGCGGCGCGCACGAGCGCGCGCAGGTGACGATAAATCGGAGAAATGGTCACCCCCAGGCGGCGCACCTCTCCGTCGTGGGTGAGATGCTCGATTTCGCCGCGATGGAAGGTTTTTCCGTCGTGCAGGCAGGCGGCGAGCATTTGCGAAAGATCGGAATCGGCGCCCAGGACCTCGTGATACGAGCGGTAACGCAGCGAACGCACCGCCAGAGCTTCTTCCGCCGCGGGATTCGCGGTGCTGATGGCGCCGGTGGCGCTGACCAGCAAAAGGCCGGTGGGCATGTTGCGCGTTACTTCTTCGGTGAGCCGCTCGGATTCCTGCGCGCGCTCCTGGGCGAGCAAATGAAGGCGCGCCAGTTCCTTCTCCTGCGCGCGGAGCTTTTCGATCACCCCCTGCATTGACGCGGCCATGAAGGCCGAAGCGTTGTCCGTGCCGGGCTTCGCTTCCGCCCAACTTTCTTGCTGCTGCGCAGACCCACGGCGAAATGCTTTGCGGGTGAAGATGATCAAGGCGGCGATCAGCAGCACCAGAAACACGAAACTGCCGACCAGATAGCCGATGCCAAGCGAAGAAATCTGCGGCGCGTGATGGGGCAGGGCCGGCATGGAGAGAGTCTGCTTGATCATCATCGCACCAAAAGCGTCGAGAGATACCAATTTACGACAGGCGTGCCAAAAAAGACCACCAGAAGCGCCGCCATTCCGAGGAAGGTGCCGAAGGGCAGTTCGTAATCCGAGCCGGTGCGCCGCGCGAGGATGAACCCGATGCCCAAAATGCTGCCCAGTATCGAGCCCGCAAAAATCGTAAGCAGGGTACGCTTGGCTCCCAGGAACGCGCCCGCCATCAGCATCATCTTTACGTCGCCCAGGCCCAGGCCCTCGCGGCCACGCAGGCGGAAGTACGCTTCCGAGACAAGCCACAATAGGCCGCTTCCTACCGCGCCTCCCAGGAGCGCGTCGGAAAGTGACAAAACGTGCGCCGGGAGGAAATGCGAATACCTGCTTGGCAATAAATAGCGCCGTGCCGTCGGTCGGTAGGGTGAACAGGCTCAAAATTAACCCCAGCGCGAATCCGGTGTAGTTCACCACGTCGGGCAGGATGCGCTCGCGCAGATCGGTGAATACCAGCACGATCATCAACGCCGAGAACACCGCCCACTTCAGGGCTTCGGGCGTCAGGTCAAAGGCCCGATAGCAGGAGTAGAACAGGGCCGCCGTGAGGATTTCAACCACCGGATACATCGGCGAGATGGTGGTCTTGCAGGAGCGGCACTTTCCGCCGAGCAGCACATAACTGATTACCGGAATATTGTCGTAGGGTCGTACCGGAGAACCGCATTTCGGGCATGCCGATGAAGGGGAGACAATCGATTTGCGCTCGGGGATGCGGACGATGCACACGTTCAGAAAGCTTCCGATGATGAGTCCGAAGAGCGAGACGAAGATGCCGATCAGCGTCGAGGGAGCCACGGTTTGAATGTGCCACATTGCTGGAAGTGGCTCAAGCCGCACGCTGTGAATCGTGCCTGAGTGCTAACAGGCGAGCGCACGGAGCTTGGCGTGAAGAACCTGCGGTGGAGCTTTTGAATGATGCTGATCGCTCCGCTATAGTCGAAAGCTGGTGATGAGGACCTGGGTCGAGCAAAGAGTCCGGCGGTATGAGCACATGCGCTGGGCGCAGGAGCCGAACCGCTGCGTTCTACCCTTTGCCTGGGGACTTGAGCACATCGGCGGCGACCCTGACGACCCGGACCCGCGCGGATTCCTTGACCGCTTCGTCGAATCGACTCTCGCGCATAGCGACGAGTGGTTGGCCACGGCTCCGGCCATGGACTACGCCTTGCAAGATAACGTGCTGACCTTCACGAGCGCGATCACTTCCCCTTGGATCGAGAATAATCGCGTCTATGGACAATTTTTTCCGGTGCGGCAAGACGGCCCGGCGGTGGTGGTGCTGGCGCAGTGGAACGCGCGCTGGGAGGAACAGCAGAACATTTGCCGGTGGCTGAATAAGCGCGGCATGACGGCGATTAAGATGAGTCTTCCGTATCATGATCGCCGCTCGATTCCCGGCCACCGGCGCGCCGATCATCTGGTCGGGCCGAACATCGGATTGACCATGCAGGCCAATCGGCAGGCGGTGCTGGATGTGAAGCGCACGCTGCGCTGGCTCGAGCAGCGGGGCTATACGAGCCTGGGGATTGTTGGCACGAGCATTGGATCGTCGATCGCGTTTATTACCATGTGCCACGAACCGGCGTTGCGGGCGGGGGCGTTTTTACACGTGGCGACCTATTTTGGCGAAGTCGTGGTCAACGGGCTCACCACGATGAATGTTTGGGAGTCGATGAGCGAGACCTTGACGCACCAGGAGGCGACCCATTACTGGTCGCCGATCAGCCCGTTGCCCTAT
The DNA here is from genome assembly GCA_963718485.1 of uncultured Acidobacteriota bacterium. GTDB lineage: Bacteria > Acidobacteriota > Terriglobia > Acidiferrales > UBA7541 > Palsa-295. Next base: position 44,078 of record CAVQZU010000108.1, on the reverse strand, counting down.
ATACCGAAACTCCAAGGCGCGGGAAAGAGGATTCTGGCCATCAGCGGGCGCTACGATCCGACGTTCTGGCCGCAGTTTACCGATTCGTTTCTCGCCACCATGCGACGGAATAACGTGGCGCTCGAAACGGTGTCGTTGCCTTGCGGACACTATTCGTTGGGTGTGGCGCCGTTCAAATTCATCGCAGGATATCGCTTGGGAACGTTCCTGGCGCGTGCGCTGTAGCATTGGCGGAGCCTCGACCCGCAACCCATGCGGATTTGCCGAGCTGGCGAGGAAGGGAAATTAGCCTGGCCCAGGGGGGAAACGCCACGCGGAACAGGGCGCGCTAGTTGAAGCTTAAGGGCCGCAAATTGGCCGATTCTCTTGCTTGCCAGATGGAAGCGCTGTGCATAGGCTAGAGCTTGACGCGACAGTCGGCCGCCATGAGCTTGTTCACCCTACCGCGCATCCCCGAAGCCGAAGTCATGGACGATGCCTCCGAGGTCGAAGCGTACGCTTCGGCCGCCGCGCAATCCTTCCTCGACAAGATTGACGACACCTTCGTCGAGCACGTTCTGCGGTTGATACGGGGCAAGCAGCGCGGACGCGGCCTTGATATCGGCACGGGTCCGGGCCAGATCGTGCTCAAGCTGGCGAAGCGGCTGAAGCTTTGGAAGTTCGCGGGGGTGGATCGTTCCGCGAACATGATCGTGCAGGCCCGCTCGCATCTGGCCTCAACGAGCGAAACGGCCGGGCGCGTTGACTTTCATACCGAGGATGGGAACCAGCTGGCCTTTCCTGAAGCGAGCTTCGATCTGGTGATGTGCAATTCAGTGCTCCATCACGTCGCCGAGCCGCGCATTTTTCTGACGGAAATTGCGCGGGTGGCAAAACCTTCCGCGGCGATTCTGCTCCGCGACCTGCGCCGCCCAGGACGTTTCGCGTTTCCATTCCACGTGCGTTGGCATGGGCGCCACTATTCGGGCACGATGTACAAACTTTATCAGGATTCCGTTCATGCCGCTTACACTCGGTCGGAGTTGCAGGGTTTGCTCGCTTCTTCACCGATCGAGGGGGCGCGCGTCTTCACGCATCATTCCACGCATATGGGCATCGAGCGCTTCCGGTTAGGAGCGTGAATTATCCTGTGTGTCGCGAAACTTTCTCAGTACTTGCGCGATGCCGGTCAGCCCACGCCGCCCACGGCACGAACAGCCAGATTGCCAGAGCGGTGAATGCCAGGACGCGGACACTCGGCGGAGGCGCTCCGAAGGCCGAAGCGAAGTACGACAGCAGGAGAAAAATGATCATCGACCAAAGAGCATATCGACCGGTTCGGTCTTTCGCGTGCGTCACGCCCAGATACACGGCAATTCCCGCCACGAAGAGCGTGAGTTCCACAGACAGCGTTAGAGGCAGCGAATTCCACATGCCCAGGCCGTGGCGCGCACCGCCAGGAAAAATGGCCATGTCGGGCCGGTGGGCGATCCAGTCGAGCAGCCAATGCGTCGGCACGCAAACACCGGCCACGATGGCACTCCGTGCATTTCGGCGAAAAAGAAAATAGACGCCGCCAAGCGTGGTGCCCCAAAGCAGCTGTGCAACCAGGCTGTGGGTGTAAGGGTAGGAAACAAAGTTCAAGGGGGTGAACCGCGTGTTTCCTGGCTCGATGCGCACCTGCTCCCAGCCGAGCAGAAGAAAGATGGGCCAGAGCATGTCGGCAAGCTGCGCGCCCAGCACGAGCATTCCGAGCGAAGCTTTGGGAGCAGCTCTCTTAGCCGCCAATGCCACGCCAAAGTGACCTAGGAACATGCTATCTCGCCGGCAATGCACTGGCGGCGTTGCGGCGGATGGCCATGACCGTCTGGTCGTCGGCCTGGCGAGTTCCGGCGGAGAAGGTTTGAACATTCTTCAAGCAGGCAGCGGAGATCTCCCCGGGCCGCCGGCCATGGCATTCACCGGCAAATCGCGAAATGCTTTCGACGCCGTATTCGTTTCCCTGCGCGTCGCAGGCCTCGGAAAGGCCATCGGTGTAGAACAACAAGGTGTCTCCTGGCTCAAGGCCGATGCGCTCAGCGGTGTAGCGGCTGGTCGAAAACATACCCAGTGGCAAACCGGTTGCACCCACTTGCTTGACGCCGTGCCTGGAAATAACCAGCGCCGGACAATGCCCGGCGCTGGCGATTTCTACGTCGCCCGCCTGCCCGGCACGCCCGCAGACGAGCGTGGCGAACTGTCCGGCCATGGTGCTTTCGCAAAAGAGGCGGTTCGCGGCGTCCAGGAGCTTGTTGATTTCGATGCCTGCACTCGAAAGGCTCCGAAAGGTGGCCCGCAGGTAGGACATCAGCAGCGACGCTGCTACCCCTTTGCCGGAAACGTCGCCCACGAGAAAAATGGGACCGCCGCCGACGGGCTCTGGCACGATCACATCGCAGTAATCACCGCTGACGAGCCCCGCCGGTCGGTATTCGTACTCGATCTGCCAATCGAGTGACTGCACGCTCGATGGGGGAAGCAGGCTGCGCTGGATGTTCGCGGCAAGTTCCAGATCGCCTTCCAGCGAACGCCGCTCTTCGCCGCTTAAATGATCCAGGCAGACTCGCACCAGCGGATCTTCGAGCAGCCGGTCGGGCTCGATCGTTTCGTGGCAGACATCGCAGATTCCGTAGGTCCCCGCATCTATTCTGTGCAGTGCCGAATCTACTTCGAAAAGAAGTTCGTGGTATCGCGCGATCGGAGCCGCAACCGGCGCCGAAGCGATCGCGGTTGTCAGCCGCTCCCGGCGGTTTTCGAGTTGCGTGCGGATATAGGTGTCGGTGGTTTCCGGCATCGGCCTGCCCTCCGGCTCTGAGATTCTCATTCTTTGCACCGCGGCGCTATCCGATTCGGCCATGGAATTCTCCCGCTGGTGGTCCGCTCATGGGATTGGCCCCTGCCAAATTCCGACTCTGCAGATTCGGGCCGAGAAGAGTCGAGGACTTACGTTCCAGCCGCGCGAGGCGGCGCTCAAATCGCGCCCGCGTCTGCTTGTACTTGCCTGGAGCCATCAGGCCCAGAAGCTCGGCCCGCCGCAGCTCGGTCAATGCTTTGCGCGCGAGCTCGGTCGCGCGCAACGGATCGCGCCTGCGCCGCTCGTGGTGGATCGCCAGCTGCTCGTAGGCTTCGAATCCCTCGCGCGATGAGCCGAGCATCTTCTCCCACAGCTCGCACGCCAGCGTAAGGTCTCCTTCCCGTTTTGCCAACCGAGCAAGGAACCTTTGCGCGGAGCGTTCGGTTTCCGCGGGCAATTGGGAGGCGATCGACCGGGCGTACAACTGCTTCGCCCGCGCCATTTCGCCGCGGCGCTCGCAGATGCGCGACACGCCGAAAAGCTCGAGCGCGTCCTGCCCGTGCAATTCCGGATGGCCGAGCACCGCAAGCGTGCGGCTGGCCAGGCCGGCGAGGCCGCGCAGGTCCATCTGGTTGTGACGAAAAATCGGGACCAAGGGATCAGGCGATCCCCCGCGCAAATAATCGAAATAGATTTGCGGAATCAGTTCGGACATCACGTCCGCACCGCGGTTCCATCCAAGCACGTGTTTCTCAAGGTCCGGCAGGCGTGCCGAGCCAAGCCGCAGCCGCCAAAGATTTCGCGCCGGGTGCAGAAAATCGAGATGCGCGCGCGGCGCGGGCACGCGAATCTTACGCGTCATGTTGTAGCGCGTCTCCAGTAGCGGCCAATCGAAGGACTTGCCGTTGAAGGTAACCAGCACGCGCCGGGTGGCCATACGCTCGGCAAGCGCCACCAACGCAGAATGCTCTTCGCTGTGCTCGCGCATGAAAAATTGCTCCACTTCCAGGCCGCCCGCATCCCACCAGGCGATTCCGATCAGAAACGGGTAGGTTCCGGTGCCCCCGACAATTCCGGTGGTTTCCGTGTCGAGAAAAAGCCATTGCTGTGGGTCGCCAACGCTTTCATGAGCACCGGGAGCAAGGAGTCGCAGCGCCCACAAATCAAGCGTGGCATGAGGCGGATCTGCTCCAATCGACTCCGAAAACCAGCGCCGCAGCGCCAGATGCTCTCCGAATTCATTGCGGCAAGGCGTAGCCCCCAAAATCCCCGCGAGCCGCTCCGCGCCGGCGGGAAGCTCGGGTGACATTCCGCGCCGTTGGTCGGCCACGACATTCAGCGTGCTTTGCACGCCAGCGGCGACCCGCAGAGCTTTCAAGCTCGGAAGCTGGTCTAGACTTCGCGTGCGCATGAGATTGTTCTCCTATCTCCTACCGGTTGCGCTCACTGCCGCAAACACAAAAATCAAGAATCGCGGAAAACGAGCTGCGCCAGGAAGGCATGTCGCGCCGGCCTCGTTTTGGCGGGGCTGAAAGCCCCGACCCACAAAGCTTCTTGAATCGGCAAACGGTCCTCATGCGCAAAGCCGATCCAGGATCGCCAGCGCTGCTTCTTTGCTGCGCTCGCTTTTCTCTCCGGCCGGCCCCACGCACGACGGGCATCCTTGCTCGCAGGGGCAAGCCGTGATCAACTCGCGCGTCTTACGCAGCAGCAAGTCGTGCACCCGATACAAGGGCTCGCTGAATCCAATCCCACCTGGATAGGCATCGTACAAATACAAATTTGGCTCGAAAAATTCCCTGCTCTCCGACAGATCGCTCGTCGAAGTCCTATATTCCTGCCACGCGGTGTCGATTCCAGGACTCGCCGGTCGCTCGCCCACGGCCGTACCCAGATCGCGGCGGTCAGACATCAGCAGCAGCGAAGCCATCGATTCCAGTGCATAGAGCAGTCCGAAAATTCCGTTCTGCCGGTCAGATAAGGCAAACGGCAGCTCCGCCAGCAGCCCGCGCTCGAGCGTGATCCAGAACGCGGTGGTGTGCATTTCGTTTTCCGGGAGCTCCAGCTTCCCGTCACCGACGTTTTCATTGGTGAAAAATTTGATCTTCTTGAAGCCCACCACCTGCGAGCGCACCACAACGTCGCCGTGGGCGCGCGCCGCCGGCCCCGCTACGCTTTCCTCCTCGGCCACTTCCAGCACCCGCACTTGCGTATAGCGAATCGCGTCGGTGTAGTAGTCCACCTCGACGCGCTTCACATATGCCTTGCGCTGGTCGAAATCGAGCTTGTCGACGTGATATTGCTGGCCCTGATGGATGTAAATCGCTTTCGGGTGCACGGTTGTCAGCGCCGAGGAAAAATCCACCTCGCCAATCACCTCCTGATCGCCGTGCTCCCCACCCGTCGTGTCGATGATGACGAAATTGTCGGAAGTAACCGCGCGCAGGCTTACGGTGTCGGCCGGATAGGCTTGCTGCACCCAGTGCCAGCTCCCGCCGCTGCGGTGCAGATAGCCCGCTTCGGCCAGGCGTTCGCACCAGGTGGCCACATCGACGCTGCCAAATTTGTCTTGGGAAGAAAGCGGTAGTTCGAAGGCCGCACATTTTAAATGATTCACAAGAATTTCCAGATTGTCGGGTTGCACGTAGGCGTGTTCGGGTGAGCGCTCGAAGAAATAATCGGGATGCTGCACGATATACTGATCCAGGGGCGCCGAGGAAGCCACCAGCACGGCGCAGGATGTCCCGCTGCGGCGTCCGGCGCGTCCGGCGCGCTGCCAGGTCGAGGCGATCGAGCCGGCGTATCCTGCCATCACGCAGGCGTCGAGCGATCCGATGTCCATCCCCAACTCCAGCGCGTTAGTCGCAACAACTCCGCGAATGCGACCCTCGCGCAGACCGCGCTCGACCTCCCGGCGCTCTTGCGGCAAATATCCACCGCGATACCCGCGAATCGGTTCCGGCTGCCCCGGCTGAGGGCGATTCGCCTGCTGCAAATAGGTGAGCAGAACTTCGGTGTGCAGGCGGCTATTGGCGAAAACAATCGTCTGCAGCTTGCGCGCGAGCAGTTCCTTGGCCACGCGCGTCGACTCGTTCAGATAGCTGCGGCGAATTCCCAGGTTGCGGTTGATCATCGGCGGGTTGTAGAAGACGAACAGCTTTTCCGCTGCCGGGGCTCCGTTTTCCTCGACCACAAACACATTTTTCTCGATCAGTTGTTCGGCAAGTTCTCCCGGGTTCGCTATGGTCGCCGAGCAGCAGATGAATTGCGGCTCTGATCCATAGAATCGCGCGACGCGCGCCAGGCGCCGCAGCAGGTTGGCGAGGTGGCTGCCGAACACGCCGCGATAGGTGTGCACCTCATCGAGCACGACGTAGCGCAGATTCTCGAACAGCCGCACCCATTTCGTGTGGTGCGGCAGAATCCCGGTGTGCAGCATGTCTGGATTGGAAAGGATCAGGTGGCCGCGCTCGCGGATCGCCTTGCGGGCGTCGCCCGGGGTATCGCCGTCGTAGGTAAACACGCCAAAACTGTCCTCCAGCCGCTTGGCCAGGTCGTGCAGCTGCGCAAGCTGGTCCTGCGCCAGCGCCTTGGTGGGGAACAGGTAGAGCGCCCGCGTGTCGCGATTCTCGAGCACCGCATTGAGAATCGGGAGGTTGTAGCAAAGAGTCTTGCCCGAGGCCGTCGGAGTCACCACCACGCAGTTCTTGCCGGCGCGAGCAAATTCGGCGGTCGTCGCCTGATGTGAATACAGGTTCTCGATGCCCTTCGCTCTGTACGCTTCGGCCAGTTCGGGCCGCACCCAATCGGGCATGGGACGAAACTGCGGTTCCTGTGCCGGGATGCGCTTGATCGCCGTGATCACCTCGTCGGCCTGATGCCGCGATGCCAGCGCGGTCAGCGCTTCCTGCACCCGGTCAATGGCATCGCCGCCGCCGCCGCGAATTGCCAGTTGTCCGGCGAATGCTTGCCCGGCCATTGCTATGAAACGCTCCTTTACGCGCAGCACGGCCTGATGAGCGGCCCTGCATCGTCTTCGCCTTTTGTTCGCTTACCGTAACACGGACGATTTCTCAGTGCAAGGCGGTAATTGGGGAATTTTCGGAAAATTGTCGGCGGGCTGGTTACTTTTTGTCCGAACGGTAGAGAATGACCCGCACTTTTTCAAGCGTCACTAGACCTCCGCCGATCATTTCATCGAGGCGGGGCAGGATCGCCTCGATGCGCTCGGTAAACTCGACCACCTCGATCACGATGGGCAGATCCTGCGAGAGCCTAAGCACCTTCTCGGTGTGATAAATGCTCGAAGAGCCGTAGCCGCCTACCCCGCGCAGCACGGTAACCCCGCTGAACTTCTCATGCCGCAGCAATTCGACAATGGCCTCATAGAGCGCCTTGCCACGCCAACGATCCGATTCGCCGATATGGATGCGCATCAGGGTTCGTTCGCCTTCGAACCGCTCGTGCTTGGTCGTGTGTTCCATGGGTGCTCCTTGGTCCGGCTCATATTTGGTCCGCGATCCGCATGCCGGCAAACACGGCGATCAGTCCGCCGAGGACGCTCGATAGAAGATAGGTGGCCGCACGCGTCCAGTCTCCGTCGTCGAGCATGCGGACGGTCTCATAACTGAAGGTCGAAAATGTTGTGAAAGCGCCGAAGAACCCTACGGTGATTCCGACGCGCCAGTCGGCGGGAATCGTTAAATGGGTGAGCGCATATTGCCCGATCACGCCCAAAAAGAAGCAACCGCTAAGATTCACCAGCAGCGTGCCACTCGGGAAGGTGGACCCCGTGCGCTGCTGCACGAATCCCTGCAAGCCGTAGCGGGCCAGAGTGCCCGCAATCCCAAAGACGATCAACAGAGCAATGCGCACGGGGGCCTTCCTTTTTACTTCCGCGGCCTGAAAAGTAAAAAACTCCTGGACGCCGCCGGCGGCCAGGAGTCATCAGTCCATTCGCGGACGGTTCAGGCGAACTCCATCGCCTCAAAATTGTCACCGGGATTCTAGCATGCACGGGCCGCTCCGCGGGATCTGCTCGAGAGGAAACAGCCTGCTCTCGGCTCGCCGCAACAAGCCTTAACCGACTCCGCGCTTGACACCCGCGCCCAGCGTCGCTATAGAACTCGTATGGCTCAATCCATTTTGATTTTCGATTTTGGCACCAACGAAGAAGCGGCGCAGCAAGCCCGCCACAAAATCGAGGCGTGGCAGCAAGGTTCGCGCCTGGGCAAGAAAATGCTGCTCAAATTCACGCGGGAGGAACCGGCCGGCGCGCCGGCGACCCCTGTCGGGGAAGCTGCACCGCAGGGCAAGTCGACCAAGAAGAAAACGGCGGCCGCGAGCCAACAGCCGACGCTCGCGGAGACACCTGCGAAGGTCCGCATGATGGTTCGGCTAGAATTTTCCGACCACGAAAAGCTCACCCAGCAGCGCTGGCTCGACCGCTTTGCCGCCGAAGAGCCGTTCAAATCCAGCAAGGGGGAAACCATTCGGCAGGGAAGCGCCGCTTTTGCAGCGACCGCCGACCTGTTCGAATCGCTTGATTAGCCGTTGAAACGTTCCGAGGACGGGACGGGCGAACCGCTCCCCTGGGGCACCCACCCTCGGTGTTCGGCAGGCCTGCCTTGCCGCCACCAGACCTTTCACAAACCTTTGGAACTTTTGCCCGGATCGTTGGAATACCCTCCAGAGACTGCCGCGGATTGGATCGAACCAAAGTTCAGACGATCGAGCGAACGCGAAGGGAGAGGGTTATGAAGGGAATGGGACCGACGACAGAAACTATGGCCGGTGCTTTGGCGTTGTTGACACTGAGCGCCATCGTGAGCGCTCAGGGGCCGGGTCCAGGTGGTGGCCCAGGCCGGGGACCGAGAGGTCCGGGCGGAGCAGGTTTCGGGTTTGGGGGGCCGGTGCAAAATGAACCCTATTCGGCGACAGAGCTCCGCTCATTCACAGAAGGCCTGGCGAATGGGAACTCGATCAGCCTATCGAGCTGTGCAAAAGTTTACCGGGCCAGTTCCGGGGCCACTCGCGTTGAGGACACACCGAACTCGACGAGCTGTGGATCAACCCCGGCGTTCATCTCGATCACCGATCCCTCGGCGGGTGTCCGATATGAGATCAACGTGCAAAAGAGCACCTATCATCAGATCACCCTGAGGACGGCTCCCGCTCCGGGAACGGCTCGATCGGGTTGGCCTGCTGGCGGCCAGGAAAACGGCAATGGGGACCAGGTTCAGACGACGTCCCTCGGTACGCAGCCCATTTCCGGGACATCACTTTCCGCCGAAGGCACTCAGACAACGATAACGATCCCGGCCGACAAGATCGGCAATGCGCAACCGATCGTTATCACCTCCACCGGCTGGTATTCGCCCGATCTTAAGATCGTCATTCAGAGTTCAAGCGGCGATCCGCGCGGCGGCACCCGCTCATTGCAACTGAGCGGCATTACGATCGCCGAACCAGCCGCTTCGCTGTTCCAGCTCCCGTCCGGTTTGACCCTTGAGCCCAACCGGACCGAGGGTAGGGGACCTCACGGCCCCCCTCCTCCTGGCGAGTGAGATTGCCAAAGCCTTCCCGGGTAGGGCCGCTTTTGCTCGCCTACTTGGCTTGCGAGCGATCGGCATTTACGGCCAGAAGTTCTTCCGCTTGCCTGAGCGTGGTTTGTTCGGGAAGCGCTCGGAAATCCGAATCAAGCCGTTTCTCATGGACCGAAATCATTTTAAAGAGAAGCGCCTTGCCGCTCATTTGCACGTTGAGCTCGGTTATTTCCCAATGTCCTCCCCCGACATTTCTCTGTTTCACGGTAAAAGTGCCGCCCTTGTCCAGGTGGCCGAGTAGCCCGTCCCAGAACTTCACCTCGGTCATCAGGTGACCATCGAGTTCCGCAAGACGATGCTCCCGCCGGTCCACAAGCATTACGCCTTCCATATGATGGAAGACCTCGCTTTCGTGAGTCTGGGCATGAAAATCCGGATTGGGTCTGAATTTAAGTGTAACGAGCTCGCCATCCCGGCCACCGTCGTAGCTATAGAGAAACGCCTCCGGCAGCAGCTTCAAAAGTTTGCGGGCCTGTTCGGCGTCGTGCGCGGCGTTGTTCTGCTTCTCGCGGTATTGCTCGGGATTTGCCAGGAGAGTTTGAATGCGGCGGTCCTCGTTCCCGCGCTCTTTGGGGTTGAGTGGGCGTCCGTTCACCGATAGAAGGCGATGGAGCTCCCCGTCCCTGGTTTCTACCACTTCAAAGACTTGTGTCTTTCCGTCCTGCTCGCTGATTTGCCGGTATTTCCAGAGGCTCCTGTCCTGATCCTGCGCATTCAACTCGTTGCGGACCACTTCCCGAGCAATCTCGCCCGCGCTGCGGCGCGGCCCTCGAACGGCATTTTCCTCCTGACTAAAGAGCGGTAGTAGAGTCAAAGCGCAGCCGAAAACAACCGCGCTCAAAAGCACTGATCTAATAAGAAGAACTTGGCTAGCCGAATGAGTTCCGGCGCGTGCGCTTGGCATATGGCCTCACAGCCCGATTCTGAACCACCCTGACGGCAGATCCGGCCACCGCACCAAGCATAGGAGCGCCTTAGGGGACGCGGCAATACGGCGATGGCAGTAAATCTCTACGGGCGGAATCCTAGTACCCGACCGTGAATCGCCCGCGGTGGAAGTGGGGCTTTTCAATCTCCTCAAGAACGGCGGCCGCGTAATCCTCGATGGAGATGTGGCTCCTCCCATGGGTATCCACGAGAAGCTGATCGGTTCCGATGCGGTAGTTCGCGGTTCGCGTGCCTTCGCTGATCTCCGCCGAGGGGCTTACATAGGTCCAATCAAACGGCGCTTGGCGAAAAATCTCCAGCGCATCGCGATGCGCCAGCGCCGCCTTTTTCCACGCCGAAGGGAAATCAGGCGTGTCGACCAGCTGTTTTCCTGGCGCGACTTCCAGGCTTCCGGCGCCGCCGACGACCACAAGCCTCATCGGCTGGTTCGCCGCCACGCCTTCGACCAAGGATTTCGCGGCGGTGGCGATTTGCTTGGCGTCGCCGGCGCCCGGCCCGTATGCGCTGATCACCACCTCGTTGCCCTTGGTGGCCGCCACGACGCTCTCGGGCTTCAGAACGTCTCCAGTTTTGTATTCGACATTGGGCTTTTGGTTGGACATCCGGGTCGCGTCGCGCACGATGGCCGTTACCTGATGACCGCGCGCGAGCGCTTCGTTCAAAATGCGGCTGCCAATTTTGCCGGTCGATCCAATCAGCGCGATCTTCAAGGAGCCTCCGATGTAAATTGCGGAACCAGACCAATCGCGGAACGGCTGCGTTTCAGTGTTTGCGGCTGCTCATATCGGCGACGTCTTCGCCCAGCGCCGTAGCAAGGTCGATCTGGTGATCCTGCTCCTGGGTGAGAATCTGGCGGATCTGTTCGGCCATCGCGAATTCACCGAGCTCTTCGCACTGGCGCACGCGCTCGCGGTAGTTCCGCACCGTTTCATTTTCGTTGTCCAGGTCGAAGCGCAGCATTTCCCTGGCTTTATCCGAGGTTTTAACCGGCTTGGGGGTAACCGTGGGCATCTTGCCAAGGTAGTCGATCTGCCGCGAAAGCGTCAGCGCATGGTCGAGCTCCTGCTTGGCGTGCAATTGCAGCTGATCGGCGATGCTCATGTACTCTGCGCCCTTGAGAACCTGCGAATACACCACGTAGGCGATGATTGCCTGATACTCCCGCGAAAGATCTTCGTTCAGGAGTTCCGCCAGACGCTCGCGGGTGATCGAACCCTCTTTTTCAGCCATGCGATTGATCTCCTATTGAAGTGGGTGAGCGTGAAGTTTGAAAATAATAGCCTGAATGCCTGGGCGGGCACGCGAGGGCCGCTTCCATCATACATCGAAGCCCTTTTCGTCCAGTGGTAGAATCGCGAGTGTGAAAGTGGGAGTCGAGAGCAGCGGTTCGGCAAACGCGACTCGCGCCGAGGCGGCAACTGTGCGCCAATGTCCGCTCTGCGGAGGGCGGCAGCGGCGTCAGCTGGTCGAGCGCGATGGATGGCCAATCGTCCAATGCGCCGCTTGCAACATGGTGTTCATTGGCAACGAGTTGACCTACGCCGCCCAAGTCGAAGCTCACGATTGGCTGGATGATTACCCGCAGGAAATGGCCCGCCGCAAGGAGCGCCATCCCTTCCTGTTGTTCTTGTCCCGCTACACGCGCCGTCTGCGCCCGGAAACCAACGGCCGCTTGCTGAAACAAACTCTGCGGTGGAAAAAAGCGGGCAAGCTGGTCGATTTTGGCTGCGGCGATGCAAGCTTCATGGAGCGCGCCGCGCAAAAATTCGATGTGACGGGCATCGAAATCAGCCCGAGGCTGGCCGGGTTGTCGAGGCAGCGAATGCCCGCCGCCAAAATCCTAGAAGGGCCCGTGACTCAGGTCGCCCAGCTGGTTCTGCCCGAAAATGCCTTCGACGTGGTAACTCAGTTCGGCTACATCGAACACGAATGGCACCCGCTCGCGGGCCTTCGCGCGGCGTTCCGCGTCCTCAAGCCCGGCGGAGTCACCTTAGTCAAAACGCCCAGTTACGCCAGTTGGAACCGCACGGTGATGGGCATGGACTGGTGCGGCTACCACATCCCTGCGCACTGCAACTACTTCACATCTCTAACTCTTGCCAGCATGCTCCGGCACGCCGGATTCGGGCCGCTCCCTCGCCCGCTCCTTGACCGCCTGCCGACAAGCGACTCGCTATGGATGGCTGCGCGAAAACCCGCTTAACGGTTGGTGGTAGCGTTTTTGGGCTGAGGTCGCTTCCAGGTGATCGCTTGGAAAGCTAGAGGCGATCGTGCCGCTGCGGATCGCTAGGGGATGAAATTCCTGGCCAGAATTCTGCCTCCGCAAATTGCTCTAAGCTTAAAACGGTCCCCCAGAATCGGAGGCGGATGCTGCCAGCTCATGTCGCCCTTGATCTCAAGCTAGTCCAGCACTGCACAAAGCCGAAGAGCATACCTCCTCTAGCCGTTATTTCCGTGGGGTGTCAACTTCAGTTGCCAATATCGATAGAAGACCAGCCCGAATAGAATCAACCCCAGGCCGATTGACGACCGAACCGGGCGCACGATCCACAGGCTCAGCGTCAACGCAATTGCTCCGGCGATGAATAACGCGGGCAGCACGGGGTATCCCCAGGCGCGATAGGGGCGCGGCAGGTCCGGCTCGATGCGACGCAGGCGGAACATGGCGATAACGGCTAATCCGTAAAAGATCCAGGTCGCGAAAATGAAAAGGGAAGTGAGGTCTTCGAAAGTACCGGTAAGCGCCATCGCGCTTGCTAGGCAGCATTGAAAGATCAGCGCATTGCCCGGCGTGCGGAACTTCGGATGTACGGTCGCCGCGAGGCGGAAAAAGAGCCCGTCGCGCGCCATGGCGTAATCGACGCGCGCGCCGCTGAGCACCGAAGAGTTGAGCGTTCCCAGGGCCGACACGACCATCGCCAGCGTGATCCACAGCGCCGCTCGGTGGCCAGCAAAGCTTTCCACCACGTCTGAGGCCACCTGCTTCGAGGCGGCCACCGCGTCAAACGGAAGCACGTAGAAGCAAACCGCGCTGAACAGCAGATACACCGCCGCGACGAAAAGCACGCCTCCCACTAGCGCCCGCGGAATATTTTTTTGCGGATCGCTCACCTCCGAGCCGACAAGATTTAAATCCTCCCACCCGTCGTACGCCCATAGCGACGCTGCCAGCGCCGCCAGGAATCCACCGAAGGTGCCCCACCCGAGCGATGCAGGCAGCAACGGGTGAAATTTCGCGGCGTGGCCATGGCTGAGCGCGAATCCCAGAAAAATAACCGCCAGCACCGACGACACTTTGAGGAACGTGAGCGCCACCTGCACCTGGCCTCCAAAGCGCACGCCGAGGTAGTTGATGATGGTCATCAAAATGAGGGCTCCGACGGCCAATGGCTGCGCCCAGGTGAATAGGAATGCCGAGCCGCCTGGCGCCAGAAATGGCAAATGAAAATGGAAGGTGTAAAGCGGCACGCCAACTGCCGGCATGAAAAATCCTCCAAAGCGCAGTAGCCCCGCGGCAATTGCCGCCGCAGACGCCGGCCGGCCCACAATCGAATGCATCCAGCCGAACAAGAATCCCCACACGGGGCCGAACCCGCGCCGCAAGTAGGCGTATTCGCCGCCGGCCTCCGGAATCGACGCTCCCAGCTCCGCATAGCTCAGCGCTCCAAACAAGGAAAGCAGCCCGCCCACAATCCAAGCTCCCAAAACTACGGCGACCGATTGGCCCTCGGCGGCCATTTCGCTCGGCTTCAGGAAAATTCCGGTGCCGATCATCGTTCCTACGACAATCGCCGCGGTGGCCCACGGCCCGAGCGCGCGTACCAGCCCGAGCGGCCGCGGCACTTTGTGGTCTGCGGCAATCGACTTGGTTAGCGCCATCTCTCATCCGCTGCCGGTACCTGCTGCGGCGAACCCGCACGCGGCGTTTGTGCCGTGGCCAAACTTGCCACCGAGCCGGTCGCGAAAGTCACGATCGTCCCCACCAGAACGTACCAGGTGAAGGCGAGCGGTGTTAGAAATGTCACCGCAATCATGGTGGTGAGGCCCGCGGCAAATCCTACCAGCGCTCCGGTTTCGTTGGCTTGCCGGTTCCAGGTGCCTAGCAGGAATACGCCGAGCAGCCCGCCATAGGTGATGGACGCAATCGTCAACCCTGCCACCAGCACCGGGCCCCATCGCACCAATCCGAGAAGGCCCAGCGCGACGCCCCACGCGAGCGTTATCCGCCGCGACCGCCGCAGCAACTGCCTCTGCGAAGTACATCTGCGTCCCGCCGCCAGATCAACCATGCTCGATGAGGCGAGCGCATTGAGCGAACCGCTGGCATTCGACATGGCAATTGCAAAAATCGAAGCGAGCACCAGCCCCGAAAGGCCTATAGGCATATCGCGGACGATAAACTCCGGGAAAATGCGATCGGCATCGCCGCCCGCCGCCTGCCAGGGAGCAAAGTGCGCGTAGACAAACAGCATCACGCCAAGGACGAGAAACAGCGCGAACTGCGCGAACACGATCACACCGCTTGCGAGCAACGCTTTCTTGCTGTCCCGCTCGTTCCGCGCGGCGAGAAGCCGCTGAACCATCGTCTGATCGGTTCCGTGGCTGGCCATGGTCAAGAAAGTTCCGCCGATCACTCCCGACCAGAATGTATAGCTGCGCGTCAGGCTGAAGGTAAAATCGAAAACGCGCAGCTTGCCTCCCGCCGCCGCTGCCACCCGCGGCACTTCCGGCCAGCCCCCGGGAATTTTATGCAGCAGCAGAAAGAACGCCGCCACTGAGCCGGTAATGTAGAGCGCAAACTGCACCACGTCTGTCCAGATGACCGCACGCATACCGCCTTCGAAGGTGTAGAACATGGTAAGGGCTGTGACGATGACAATGGAAAGCCGCTCACCGGTGCCGAACGCCACGCTCACCACCTTGCCGATCGCCGAAATGCGCACGCCTTCGGCCAGCGTCCGTGTTCCCAGAAAAACAATTGCCGCCGCCTTCTTCATTCTCTTGCCGAATCGCTTTTCCAGAAGCTGGTAAGCCGTGTAGAATTCCCCCTGGAAATACTGCGGGACGAGCACCAGACACAGCACCACCCGCGCGGCCAGGTAGCCCAGCACCAGTTGCAAGAATCCTAAGTTTCCGGCGAACGCGATTCCCGGCGTTCCGATAATCGTGAGTGTGGATGTTTCGGTGGCGACGATCGAGCAGGCCAGCGCCCACCACGGGGCCGTGCGGCCGCCGAGGAAGTAGTCGCGAAGGGTGTGTTGTTCCCCACGAAACTGGGCGCCGAACACCGTAATGCCCGCGAGATACAATAGGATGATGGCGAAGTCAAAAGGGCTGATATGCATGGCGCCGTGGCCCGGCAGGTCGGGCGATGCTAACCGCCACTTCCAACACTGTCAAGCAAAGTGAGAGCGAATGCCGCCAAAAGCAACCGCGTCTGACATCGCGTACTACCTTGGTTTTGATGGCGGAGGTAGCAAGACGGAATGTCTGCTGGCTAACGCCCAGGGCGAAATTCTCGCCAAGGCCCTTGCGGGTCCATCCAATCCGATGCGCACCGGGTACCTGCGCGCCTGGTTTTCGCTGAGCGAAGCGGCCGATGTCGTGTTGAGCCGGCAGAAACTCAAAGCCGGAGACATCCATGCAGTATGCGCCGGGCTTGGCGGCGCAGGCCGGTCCGGAGTGGCCAAGCGCATCCACATGTTTTTCGAGCGCGGCTTCCCGAACGCCCGCATCCGCGTGGCCACTGATCTTGAAATCGCCTACGAAGCCGCGTTTGGGACCGGCGAGGGAATCCTTCTTCTCGCCGGCACCGGCTCGGCTGCGTTTGGCCGCGACGCCAACGGCCGGGCTGCGCGCGCCGGAGGCCGTGGCCCCTGGTTCAGCGACGAAGGGAGCGCGTTCGACATCGGCCGACGCGCTTTTAGAGCTGTGGTTCGCGCCCAAGAGCATCGCGCGCCTGAAACGGCCCTCGCCAAGCGACTTCTCGGCTGGCTCCAGGCCAGCAATTGGGATGCGCTGCTTGACCGCATTACCAAGAATCCCGACGACGTTTTTCCGCAAACCTTCCCGCTGGTCGCGCAACTGGCCGATAAGGGCGACGCGGTGTGCTGCGAAATCCTCACTGGCGCCGCGGCATCTCTCAGCGAGCTGGCGGGATGCGTGGCAAGCGAACTCGGCTGGCGCGACAGGGAAGTGCGCGTCGCCAGGGCCGGTGGCGTCTACGGCCGCTCGAAACATTTCGACGCCGCCGTCGAATCCGAGCTTAAGAAAGCGATGCCAGCTGCGCGCCTGGTTTCGCTCGAGATTTCGCCCGCGGAAGCCGCCGTGCGGATGGCCATTCGCGCGTCGCTCGCCAAGGGAAATGCCGCCTGAAGCTGAATCACTCCTTGAGCGGGTCCGGTCCGCATCCGGCGACGAGCTTCAGGCCCTGGTGCACGACTTCAGTGGCGAGACTCTGCTCGCCGTGCTCGAGAATCCGCACTGCGAGGAACTGCACGTAACGCTGCTGCTCGAGCGTCTGGAGCTGCCCGCCAATGTGATCGATGCCGTCGCCGCTCACCCGAAATGGATGTCAAGCGAAGGCGTGCGCTTGCGTCTCGCCGCTCATCCGCGCACTTCTAAGCGGATTGCCCTGGCAATGCTGCGCCAACTTTACCTGTTCGATCTGGTGCGGCTCAGTTTTCTTCCGTCCGCTCCAGCGGACATCAGGCGCGCCGCCGAAGAAATCCTGCTCGCACGCGTGCCGAGTCTCCCGGTGGGGCAAAAGCTGACGCTCGCTCGGCGCGGGCCTTCACGCGTGGCGGCAGCGATCCTGGCCGAAGGTCACGCGCAAGTCATCAAACCCGCCCTGAACAATCCGTTTCTCACCGAAAGCCAAATCCTCAAGGTTCTAGCGAAAGCCGGAGTGCTGGAACGTGTTGTCGCGGCCATCGCCCAACATTCCAAATGGGCCGGCCAGTACCATGTGCGCCGGGCGCTGCTTCGCAATTCGCACACGCCCGTCCCGTGCGTGCTGGCCTTTCTGCCGTACTTTAAGTTGCACGATGTGCGCGAGATTGCAAGACTGCAGGATTGGGCCCCTCGTCTGCGAAAATATGTGCAGCAGGAGCTTGCTCGCCGCTCTCAGAGCGAGCCGCCAGGCGAGCCATAACCGCAAAGAGGGCATCCTGAAGGGCGCTGCCACCTTCTGTTGCCGAGTTCTGGCAGCTTTGAGCCGCGCAATGATATAAACGCTATGCCAACCGGGGGAAAGATGGCCAAGAAGCCGAACCACATACGCTGGATCATCGCGCTGGGCGTGGTGGTGCTGCTGGTGATACTGATCCGTTCGACGCTCCAGGCCACTCACGCCGAATACGAAGTATGCATGGCCTTCAAGGGTGGCTCGCATTGCGCCAGCGCCACCGGCGCGACCCAGAGCGAAGCCATTCGCAGCGCCCAGACCATTGATTGCCAGATGCTCGCAAACGGCCGCGACGAAACCATGGTCTGCCTCGATACCCAGCCTGCGAGCGTCCGCGAAGTAACCAAGTGATGCGTTCTCGGCGACGTGTGGGCTTTTTCCGGTGTCTAATCAGAAGTACTCTGCACCCGCTGGCAACGCCGGCGTGAAATTGACAATTTCGCCCGGCACTGCGTAGCATCGTTTGTTTGCAGGTAACTCCGGACTTCCGAATGACACGCTGCCTGAACTGCGGAGCCGAACGCGACACGGATGTTTGCGGCTCCTGCGGCCTCAATTCTACCGCTGCTGAATTCTCGCTCCGCAAGCGCCTGCTCAACCGCACGGCTCTTTTTCTTCTCGGCGCGCTCGCCTTCGTGGTGGCCGGTAATCGGCATCCTCCCCTTGAACTTGACGGCATCTTGATCTTCATCGGCGTGCTCTTCTTTGTTACGCTGGGCATCGCGATGTGGCTGGAGCGCCGTGCGCTACGTCACGCGGAAGTCGAAGCGCTCAAGCGCGTCTACTACGGCCTGATTCCCATCCCTTGGTTGTTAGCGATTCTTCTGCTGGCCAATGGCGCCGCTGATAACGCCCGGCCACGCGTCGTCGAGACGCGCGTGGTCGGCAAGTTCGCCATGCGCGGCCCGGTGCCAACTCGCCGCCTGGTCGTCACTTCGTGGAGAGAAGGCCATCGCGTCGAGCGCGTCCCGGTCGATGGCGGCGATTTCGACCGTTTCAGCACCGGCGACGCCATTGAAGTAAAAGTTGGCGGGGGCCTGGTCGGCATCCCCTGGGTCGCCGGCGTTTCCCGGCCATAAACGATCCAATAGGCTCACTTATGCTGTCGCCCTGGAACTCACCCCCCCCGGTTTGGTTCCGCCGACCGCGACGGAAACGGTCTCGGCGTGGACATACGAGACCAACAAATCATATTTGACTCATAGGACCGATGCTGCTCTCGCTTGCGGCTCTGCGCCGTTCATCGTCTACCCTCGACAGACGCCCGGCGTTACCGGCCTGGTGCAAGACTGGCAGGACACTCGGACGGGCTGGCGGCGTTGCATCGGCCCGGCGAAGTACCTAACATGTAAGGCAGTGAAGACGTTTACGCCGCACGGCTCGCTTCGCAACGGGCATTTGATGACCATGGCCGCGACTTTCTGGCGGCGGCGGTTTCCCCGACTGCCTCTGAGCGTCACGCGGCGGTTCGAAGTGGAACCTGGGACAAAGGTGCGCGGGGAATGCCATTGGCAGAGTGAGCCGCGGAAGCACGCGACGCTGGTGCTGCTGCATGGCCTGGAGGGATCAAGCGAATCGGGCTACATACTGGGCACTGCGGAGAAAGCGTGGCTCACCGGATTGAACGTGGTTCGGCTGAATCAGCGCAATTGCGGGGGCACTGAGGATTTGACCGAAACCCTGTACCATTCGGGGCTGAGCGGGGATATCCGCGCCGTCGTGATGGAATTGGTCGATCGTGACCGTTTGCCCGATGTGTTCGCCGCCGGGTTTTCGATGGGCGGAAACCTGGTGTTGAAAATGGCGGGAGAGTTTGGGGATTCGGCGCCACCGCAGGTACGCGGGTTTGTTGCTGTGGCACCTTCGATCGATTTGGCTTCCTGCGCGATGAAGCTCGAGGAAGGTGCGAACTTTCTCTACGAGTGGCACTTCGTGACCCGGCTGAAGCGCCGGATCCGCTACAAGGCCAGACTTTACCCGCAGCGCTATCGGCTCAATGGGCTGCGTCAGATTCGGACCGTGCGGCATTTCGATGACGCTTTTACGGCACGGTACTGCGGCTTTCGGGATGCTGCGGATTATTACGCGCAGTCAAGCGCGGCGCAGGTGGTGGGCAAAATTCGACGGCCGACGCTGATTGTTGCGGCGCAGGATGATCCCGTGGTGCCTTTTGAGGCCTTTCAAACCCAGGATGTTCGCGACAATCCCTATATAACGCTGCTGGCGCCGAAGCATGGCGGGCATTGCGCATTTATATCCGGCGAACCGGGGGAGGAGAGGTTTTGGTGTGAAGCGCGAATTGTGGAATTTTGCTTGCAGCGGGTGAGGACGGCGAGCCGCTGATACCCGACAAGTCGGCTCCGAAACGGCGCACCTCGAGGAAAGCCACGACCAATAGAGACTTCCCGGCGCTGGTTCGGCACTGAGGATCATGCCGCCCGATTGTAGCGGCTGGTTTGTCTGCTTGCTAGGCGGCTAGCCTGGCTTCAGATTTCTCGATGACGGGGACGCCGGCGTTTTTCAGCAGGGTGTAGATGGCGTCGATTTCGGCTTGAAGCGGGCGAGGCATGGGGGGACGCATGAAAGGGCTCGGGATCAGGCCGCGAAGCCACGTGGCGGTTTTGTAGCGGATGTGCAGTCGGCCCATGTCGGCGATGTAGTCTTGAAGCTGCGAGAGGCCGCCATCCCAGATTTGGCAGGCAGCCGCCAGATCGCGGTTCCTCCAGGCTTCCAGATGGTCGAGCATGGGCTCGAGTGAAAAATTCCAGAAACCGCTCAATGTGCCGTCGAACATGCGGATCAAATTGTATTCGTGGAAGCGCGATGCCAGGGCGCCCATGACGGCGACGTGCCGGTTGAGAGAGCGGAGTCCCTTAGCGACTGCGCGATAACCCTCGTAGAATGCGTAGGTCATTTTCCAGCCGACGATGTTGGGAACATCCTTGCAAATTTGCACCGTGGCCTTCACGGGAAGTCCGGGCGAGAATGGTGGCATCGAGCCCGAAACCGGGTGCGTGACGATGGGAAGATCGACGGCGCGGTCTTGGGCTTTGATCATGTCGGTCCACACTTCAGGATACGCGTCGGCGTCCCAGCAGGATGTTACGTCCTGAGCTCCGCCGGGGGGAGTGACGAAAATGCCGCTGGCACCCAGCGTTTTCGCGTCGCGAGCGGTCTCCACGCATTCTTCGGTGGTGAGCGCCCAGGTGCCGGCGAGGATCGGCAGCTGGCCCTGCGCTTCCTCCATGGCTATTTCCAGCACGCGGCGTTTCTCGGCGCGCGTTAGATAAAAAATTTCGCCGGCTTCAGGATTGATACACAGCCCTCCTAGTTTGCGGAACCGCTCATTCTGCAGGAAGTATTGGATGAACTTGCGGTAGGCGGGCTCGTCGATTTTGAGCGACGGCGTCAGAGGAAGCAAAACCGCGGCGTAATAGCGGTCGGCGATGT
The DNA here is from genome assembly GCA_963718485.1 of uncultured Acidobacteriota bacterium. Classification (GTDB taxonomy): domain Bacteria; phylum Acidobacteriota; class Terriglobia; order Acidiferrales; family UBA7541; genus Palsa-295. The sequence continues at coordinate 23,077 of CAVQZU010000108.1, read as the reverse complement.
TGGTCATGTGGGCCTCCTAGGGAACCTCAGCTGGGATCTTTGCGACACTATTCTATTACAAGAATCTTGGCAGGTTGCTTGAGCTGACCGTTCTGCCTGCCCGCTTTTTTTAGCGGCGGAAGCCACCTCTCTCGAGAGCACCCTGGAACAGTCGAGCCGCTAGGAAAGTCCCCACCGGCAGCACCGAGATTTTCCGCTACACGGTGACCGCCACCGCTTAGACGCGCTCGACCATCATGGCGATGCCTTGGCCGACTCCGATGCACATCGAGGCGAGGGCATAGCGGCCATTCGTGCGCTTCAGGTGGCGCGACGCGGTCAAGACCAGCCGGGCGCCGCTCATGCCCAAAGGGTGGCCCAGGGCGATCGCGCCACCATTCGGATTTACCCGTTCGCTGTCGTCGGGAAGGCCAAGTGTGCGCGTGACTGCCAGAGCTTGGGCCGCGAAGGCTTCGTTCAATTCGAAGAGGTCCACATCGTTCATCGACATTTTCAGACGAGCGAGCAATTTTTTCACGGCCGGGATTGGGCCAACGCCCATGACGCGAGGTTCGACGCCCGCTGTTGCGGCGCCTACGACGCGAGCGATGGGAGTGAGGCCAAATTTGGCTGCGGCCTCCTCGGAGGCGACAAACAAGGCGCAGGCCCCGTCGTTAATGCCCGAAGAGTTGCCGGCGGTGACGGTACCATTTTTGCGGAAGGCTGCGGGGAGCTTCGCTAGCTTCTCCACAGTGGTGTCGGGGCGGAGGTGTTCGTCGGTTGTGACCGCGTTGACTGTGCCTTTCGGACCCGGGACAATCACCGGGACAATTTCTTCGGCAAAAATTCCGGCCCTCTGCGCGGCGGCGGCTTTTTGCTGCGAACGAAAGGCGAAGACGTCCTGGCAGTGGCGGTCGACATGGTAGGCTTCGGCGACGTTCTCGGCGGTCTCGGCCATGGAATCGGTGCCGTATTTTTCTTCCATCAGCGGATTGACGAAGCGCCAGCCAAGAGTGGAGTCATAGATTTGGGCGTCGCGCGAGAAAGCAGAGGCGGCTTTCGGTATGACGAAGGGGCTGCGGCTCATGCTCTCGACGCCGGCTGCGAGGCCCAGCGAAATCTCTCCCGCAGCGATGGCCCGAGCCACGATTGAAACTGCTTCCATGCCTGAGCCGCACAGGCGATTGACAGTTACTGCCGGCACGGTATGCGGAATGCCGGATAACAGCGAGGCCATGCGGGCTACGTTGCGATTGTCCTCGCCTGCCTGATTGACACAGCCCATGATGACTTCGTCGATCGATTCCCAGTCGCTTTTCGGAAACTTGTTCCGCAGCTCCACAAGAGGGATGGTCGCCAAGTCGTCGGTGCGGACCGCCGACAGCGCGCCGCCGTAGCGGCCGATCGGTGTGCGGACTCCTTGGCAGATAAAAGCTCGAGGCATCAGAAAACCTTCCTTTCCGGAGGTTACCGGTGCTGGTCGCGAGCTCGTCGACGAAAGGCCGAGGACGCGCTCGGCATTGCGATGAAAAATGCGTTCTTTTATGTCGTCGGCGTACCCTAGCTCCTCCCATTCGCGGAACAGGCGCTCGTGAGGGATGCTCGGGTAGTCGCTACCGAAGAGAATTTTGTCCTTGAGACGGCTGCGGATGTCGACTTTCAATTGCGGCGGAAAATATTTGGGCGCCCAGCCGGATAGTTCCCAGAAGACGTTTCCTTTGTGCAGAGCGACGGCGGTCATTTCATCGACCCAGGGCCAACCCGGATGGGCGGCAATGATGGTCAGGTTGGGGAAGTCGGCTGCCAGCTCGTCGATGGCTTCGGGATGGGCGTGGCGAATTTTCGCACCCATCCCGCCGGGCAGGCCTGCGCCCATGCCGGTTGTGCCGACGTCGATCATCACGGGAACTTTCAATTCGTTGATCGCCTCGAAAAGCGGGTAGAGTCGGTGGTCGTTCACGGCGAAATGGCCCATGATCGGATGAAAATGAAAGCCGAGCATGCCTAGTTCTTGGATGGCGCGACGGGCCTCCTGGATGGCGCTCTCTCCCTTAAAAGGATCGACGGCCGCCCAGGATTGGATGATGCGATCGGAGTGGCGCTTCTGCATGCCTGAAACGAAATCGTTCGAGCAGGGAGGCGTCTGCACAATGGTTTCCAGGTCGAGCGCTACGAGGATGGCTTCGATACCGGCTTGGCTGAAGTCGGAGACGACTTGGTCTTCGGTTTTCGCGACCCAGGCGCGGTTCCAGTAGGCGGCCAGCGCGTCGACGTAGGGTTGCTGGCAGGCGATCCATTCTTTGGTGTTGGGGTAGCAGTGGACGTCAATGATTCGCATCAATCCCTCGTCAAGGTGGCACCGCGTTGCGCTAAGCCGGAGTGCGGCTTTGTAGCTCAGCTTTCATTTTTGCGGAGATCATTTCGGCCAGCTTCTTTTTGGAAACTTTGCCAAATGTGGAGAGCGGGAAATCCGGCAGGATCTCCACGCGCTCGGGCAGCTTGAATTTTGCGATTTCTTTGCCCATCAGGAAGCTTTTCAATTCCGGGAAGGTCAAAGTGGCGCCGTTGCGAAGCAGGACGCAAGCGCACATGCGCTCTCCCATATCGGGGTCGGGAATCGGAATGCAAGCGACATTCTTTTACGGCGGGATGCGAGAGGATCAGGTTTTCGACTTCCTCGGCGCTGATTTTCTCGCCGCCGCGGTTGATGAGGTCCTTTTTTCGCCCTTCCACGATGAAGGCGCCGGAGGGATGCTGACGCATCAAGTCGCCGGAGTGGTAGAATCCGTCGGCGGAAAAAACACGCGCGTTGTAGTCAGGAACGCCGTAGTAGCCGCGCAAGGTATAAGGGCCGCGGCAACACATTTCGCCCACTTCACCGAAGGCGACGATATTGTCGTCGTCGTCGACCAGACGCACTTCGTCGTCCGGACAGACCGGCATTCCGACTGTTTCCAGGCGAACGTCGTCAGGGTCGTTCAAGCGGACAAATGTTAGCAAGCCCTCACTCATGCCGAAATTCTCCTGGATGAATGCACTCGGTATGAGCCTTTTGGCCAGCATGCGCGTCTCGGGCTGAAGACGCTGTCCGCCGCTCTGGATGATTTGCATCGAGGAAAGATCGTGGCGCGTCACGGCTGGGTCGTTGAGCATTCGGATCAGAAGAGCGGGAACGACTTTGAGATGCGTGATCCGGTGCTTTGCGATGAGCGCACACATATCTTCGGGCTTGGTGCTGGCGCTCACGACCACCTTCGCGCCTTTGAAGAAGAAGCCCTGGATACCGGGGCAGGCCAGCGGCAGATTGTGGGCGATCGGAAGCACCAGCAGCAGAATCGATTCTGGCTTTATCTCGCAAACCTCGGCGGCGACTTTGGAATTGTAGGCATAGTCGTTGTGCGTCCGCGGAATCAGCTTGGGAATACCGGTGGTGCCACCGGAGAGCTGAAAGATTGCGGGATCGGTTGGGTCGATGCGGATTTCAGAAAGCGCGGACTTCGGCACCAAGGCTGGCTGCAAGATTAATTCTGAGAGCGATGCAAAGCCCTGGGGTGTCTTCCCGAGAACGATACCCAGCTTGAGTGCCGGGCTGGACTTGCGGATGCGGTCGATCATTGGCGGGTATTCGAAGTCCCCCTGCCGGTCTGGAATCACGCAGGCCACCGCGCCCGATAACTGGACGAATTGGCTAATTTCGGCGTAACGGTGCGTCGTGAGGGCTGCGATGGGAATCGCGCTGATCTTCTGAAGGGCGAAATAGAGAATGACGAACTCGGCTACGTTGGGGAGTTGGACCACTACCCGGTCGAGCGGCTTCAGACCGAGCTGCAACAGATTCAACGCCAGGTTATCGGTGAGGCGATCGATATCCGCGTAAGTGAAACTGCGATCACGATCGATCAGCGCGACGCGGCCGGCATAGCGGTCAAAGACGGCGTTGAATTCCTCGGCCAGCGATTTATCGACCCAGTAACCGCGTTCGCGATAACGTTTTGCGTACTCGGGCGGAAAAGGAACGACTCCCTGCAGCATTCGTCTGGCTCCCTTTAAGTTGTGGCAGCGTAGCCGCCATCGATCACGATGACCTCGCCGGTGACGAATTTGTTGCTTGTCAGCAAGTTGACCATCACTTCGGCTACGTCCTCTGCTGTCGCGACCCGCCGGAGCGGAGTGAATTTGGCGCGCCGGGACAGCAACTCGACATATTTATCTTTCAACATGCGCTCCATCCACTCGCCCTCCATCCAGCCCGGGGCGACGGCATTCACGCGAATTTCTGGCGCCAGATTGAGCGCTAAAAGTTTGGTCAAGCTTACGACGGCCGCCTTGCTCGCGGCGTAAGGCAAGGGCTGCGGACCGGGCCTGAGACCTACGATGCTGGCCGTATTAACGATGCTGCCACCGGTTTTTTTCAGCAGGGGCGCCGCCGCCCGGGTCACCTGAAACATCCCGCGGACATTGACAGCGAACACCCGATCCCAGATTTCAGCCGTGAGGGCTTCGAAATCCTTGGGCCCGATCTCGGTGGTCGTGCCGGCGTTGTTTACCAGGGCGTCGAGTTGCCCGAATTCCTGCTCGACTGCGGCAAGCATCTTGCGGACCGTGGGATCATCGCTTACGTCGCACTGAAACAGCAGCGTTTTGGCCCCTTTCGCCTGGGCCTGCTCGGCAGTCTCGCGGGCGGCCTTCTCGCTGCGGGCATAATTGATGGCTACATCGAATCCCGCCGCCGCTAGGGCCACCGCGGCCGCGCGTCCGATGCCAGTGGACGCGCCTGTTACCAGCGCGACCGGCTCTGGATTGGGTCATATCCGCTCCTGCCTCAACAAGTGAAGTGCGTGCTCATGAAGACGAACATACAGTTTGTGTTTTGTCCTGCTTCTCTGTCAAGGCGAACCGAGCGATGGTAGTGGTACAGTTTGTCAAACTGTACCACTCCGTGATGCTCAAATTCACTGCTCTGCTTGACAAACCTGCTGATCCAGTTGATAAACGTGCGTCCTGGCGATTCAAGAGGGCGGGTGGAAAGGGCACCGAAGGCGAAACCATGCCGGCGTCGAGCACCCTTGTGAACAAACAGCAGGAAGCCTCCGTGCTCGTGGCGCGCATGGAGCGCCTGCACATCTGTTCATGGCACGTACGAGCAGGCCTGGCGATGGGCCTCGCGACTTTTTTCGATGCTTTCGGAACGCTGACCATCGGGTACGTCTTGCCGGTGCTGGCTGCGCTGTGGAGGCTCAGGACGCAAGAGATCGGATTTCTTATTTCCGCGGCATTCGTCGGGCAAATTGCCGGCGGCCTGTTTTTCGGGTGGCTTGCGGAGCGGATCGGGCGGGTTCGTTCGGCAACCTACGCGGTGGCCGTCTACGCGGTCACCAGCCTGGTTTGTGCCTTGGCCTGGAATTTAACCTCCCTGCTGGTATTGCGGACCATTCAAGGCATCGGACTGGGCGGCGAGGTTCCGGTGGGTGCGACCTACATCAATGAAATTTCTCGCGCGAAGGGAAGAGGGCGCTTTTTTTTGCTTTATGAGCTGATTTTCCCAACGGGCCTGACCGGTGCGGCGGTGCTGGGTTTCTGGCTGGTGCCACGGTTTGGCTGGCAATCGATGTTCATCATCGGAGGCATCGCTGGCCTGCTCGCGCTCTCGGTCGTCCGGGGCCTGTCGGAATCGCCTCGATGGCTGATGTCGAAAGGGCGTTTTGAGGAAGCCGATCGAGTAGTTTCTGAAATGGAGCAGGCCGCAAGGAAAGGGGGGAGAACATTGGCGCCTGTGCAGCCGATCGCGGCGGTCGGTCGGCCTGCAGGAGCAACTTCCTGGACGGGCTTGTTCGGGGGAATTTACCGCAAGCGGACCTTTGTGGTGTGGGGCCTGGCCATCTTCACCTATTTTGTGTCCTACGGATTCAACACTTGGTTGCCGACGATTTATCGAGCCTATTACCACCTGAACGTCTCAAACGCACTCTTCTACGGATTGCTGACCAATATTGTCGGGCTGATCGGGGCCTTCATATGCGCCATGCTGGTCGATCATCTCGGCCGGCGGGTTTCCTACGTTGGAGCGTTCGCGCTCGGATGCCTCCCACTGCTGGTGCTATGGCGGCTTGGAGCGCGAACCCCTCGAGAAGTCTTCATTCTCTCGTCGATCAGTTTCTTATTCATCAGCGCGAACTCGATGCTGTTCTACCTATACACTCCAGAGATTTATCCGACGCGCCTGCGCAGTCTTGGCACGGGAACCGCTTCCTGCTGGGTGCGAATTGCCTCCGCGATGGGGCCTTCGATTGTCGGGGTCACACTGGCGGGTTCCGGGGTGCCGGGCGTGTTTCTGTTATTCGGAGTTTTGTCCGCGCTTGGCGCGCTGGTCGCTCTCGGTGCCACGGAAACGAGCAATCGCGCGCTGGAGGAGATTTCGCCCTGACCTACGGCAGGGGCTTAAACTGTTAATCCATGGCTGCGGAGATTGCTCCGCCTCGCCATTGCGCTTCGATTTGCTCCAGAGTTTTGCCCTTGGTTTCTGGAACCAGCTTATAAACGAAAATCCAGCCAATCACGCCAATCAGAGCGTACAGCCAGAATGTCCCGGGTCGTCCCACAGAACGCAGCAGGCTTAGAAATGTGAGCGCCACGAGCAAGTTCGAGCCCAATTCGCCATGGTGGCGATGCCCATGGCAACTCCGCGGATTTTGAGTGGATAGATTTCCGAAATCATCAGCCAGAACACCGGGCCCAGGCTGATCGCGAAGGAAGCGACGTACAGCATCACGCAGATTACGGAAATCCAGGCCAGGGCCTGAGAAAGGTTGGGTGAGATAAACCCAAACCCGAGGACGCCAAGGCTGAGGATCATTCCCGCGAGTCCATAGAGCAGCAAGGGCCGCCGCCCAACGCGGTCCAGCAGTCGTACGGCTATGATCGTGAAAAACACGTTGACGATGCCGACGCCGGCAGTCGCTAAAATGGCGACCGAGTGCGATTGCAGGCCGGCAAATTGAAAAATCGCCGGGGCATAGTAGATCACCGTGTTGATGCCGGTGAATTGCTGAAAAAGGGCCAGCCCGATGCCAATGATCAATGCAGGTCGTAGGCGCCGGCCCAGAAGTTCTCTCCAGTCTCCCTGTTGTTGCTTGAGACTGGCATCGATATCGGCCAACTCCGAATCAGCCACGGCGGGCGGGTGCATGCGAAGAAGAACCTGGCGGGCCTTTTCTCTCATGGAGCGGCTCATATACCAGCGCGGGCTTTCGGGAACGAACAGGATGCCAATCAGCAGAACAAGCGCCGGGATGGCGGCGAGGCCGAACATCCAGCGCCATGCGCGGGAACCCGCCAGAGCGTAGTCCGCAAGATATGAGCAAACGATGCCGATGGTGATCATCAACTGGTTGAGCGAGACCAATTTGCCGCGGACATCGGGAGGGGAGATCTTCGGAGATATAGAGTGGCGCGGTAAATGAAGCGATGCCGATGGCGATTCCCACAATCACTCGTCCGATTGAGAGCCAGGATATCGAGGGGGCCAAAGCCGTGCCAATTGCGCCCAGAATGAAGAGCACGGCAACTTGCAGCAGCGTCGCGCGCCGCCCCATCCGATCCGCAAGACGGCCTCCGATCGCAGCGCCGATCATGGCGCCCAGCAGAACCGCGCTTACAACGATTTCTTCCTGCAGAGTGGCCAGGCCGAAGTCCTCTTGAACGAAAAGAATCGCGCCGGAGATGACGCCGGTGTCGTAGCCAAAGAGCAGTCCGGAAAGCGCGGAGATAGCGGCTATGATCGTGACGAAAGACCGGCCTTGAGAGGACGCTTCTGTTTTGGTGGAAGCCATAGAGCCCTAAGAAAGATTATGCGTCCGGCACCGGTACTTTACGAAGAGGTTAGATGCCTCGTCGGCTCGAATTTCCCAGACCTTTGATTGTCGACATATTTTGTCAGCTCCCTAGGTTGCTTTGAATCATCGGCCGAATTTGGAGCCGACTTCCCGGGCCGTCCTGGAAAGCCCTTTTCGCTCTCCATGGCCAACAACAGGCGGATATATCGTCGTTTGCTTTGGCGCCTTTCCTGCCCGCGCAGGGAATCGCCATGTGTCGATGCCGACATTTCTTATTTTTCCGCTTCAGGGCATTTTAGTGCCGAAAATGTACGGACGACAATCTTTGATTTGCTCCAGCAACCAGTCCTTGGATTTCCTGTTCGTCGCTAGCAGAGCCCCGTTTTCAGCGCACGGGCCTCTGGAAGTGGGCGGAGTGCTCAACGCTCATCTTCAAACGCGTTTGCTCAGCCGTCCTATGCCTGATCCGACCGAAACCGTCCTGTAACAACACGGTCCGAAATTCTCAGTCGGTATGGCTTGTAAATTCCAGAATCCGCTTGGCATGCGGCGCTCTCGCGAGCGTTAGGGATTAGTGTGCCGCGATGCGTGCGCCGCCAGGACGGCCGCGCACCCTCTGGAAGACAAACGCGATGGGGATACAGGCGAAACACAGCAACGCCAGATAGCGGAAGTCGTCTACGTAAGCCCAGAGTTGTGACTGCTGAAGCAACGAGAGCTCCAGAATCTTCCGCGCGCGGCTCATGGCCGTTACCGGATCCGAGTGCCTAGCCAGTGCTGCCGCGATCGCCTGCAGCCTTTGTTGCACCTCCGGGGTCCCCAGCGTGAGGGAATGCGTCAGTTCGGACTGGTGTACCTGAGCGCGGCGAACGAGGAGAGTATTCACGACGGAGATCCCGACGCTGCCGCCGACGTTCCGTAGCAGGTTGTAAAGACCCGCGGCATTGCCTAACTGTTCGTTCGGTAGCCGGCCCATGGCCATGGTCACCAGGGGCACAAAGACGAATCCGATGAAGAACCCGCTCAGGATAATGGCCCAGAACATCGAAAATTCGCCGATCTCAAGGTTGACGTTTCCCAGCCACAGGGTACAGGCGCCCACTCCGAGAAATCCGGTGGCAATCAGCCAGCGCGCGTCGACGCGTTCGGTCAAAAGCCCTACGAAAGGCATGGCCACGATGGCTCCCATGCCGCGGGGGCTGACCGCCCAGCCGGCAGCGAGCGCTGTATAACCCAAAAGCGTTTGGAAAAACAGGGGCAGGATCGTCACCATTCCATAGATCACCACTCCAAATAGGGCGATCAGCAAGCAGCCCACGGCGAAGTTTCGGTTTGTGAATATGCGCAGGTTGACGAGCGGCTTTTCATGGGTGAGTTCCCAAATCAGAAAAGCCACGAAGGCGGTGATCAGAATAGCGAAGGTCCATCGAATCCAGATCGCACCGAACCAGTCGTCTTCCTGTCCCTTGTCGAGGATGATTTGCAGCGCGCCCAGCCAGAGCGTCAACAACCCGAGGCCGATGGCATCGAGACGGCCCGGTTTGGCATTGCGGACGTAAGGCGGATCCTCGACAAAACGCATGATCAGCAACACGGCGAGAATGCCGATGGGAATGTTGATATAAAAGGCCCAGCGCCAGGTGTAGGTCTCGGTAATCCATCCGCCGAGAGTGGGTCCGAGGACCGGAGCAACGACCACGCCGAGACCGAATGCCGCCGAGGCAATGCCGCGTTTTTCTGGAGGAAACGTCTCGAACAAAATTGCCTGGGACATGGGCTGCAGGGCCCCGCCGCCGGCGCCCTGCAGCGCCCGGGCAACCAAGATCATACCGAGGCTGGTAGCCGCGCCGCAAAGGAAGGAAGACACGGTGAAAATGATGATGCAAGCGATCAGAAATCGTTTCCTGCCGAACTTCAGCGAAAACCAGCCACTTGCCGGCAGCACGACTGCGTTCGAGACCAGATAACTTGTGAGTACCCAGGTGGCTTCATCATTGGTCGCCGACAGACTGCCCGCGATGTAGGGAAGCGAGACAGCGGCAATGGAGGTATCGAGCACCTCCATGAAGGTCGCCAGCATGACCGCGACCGCTATAATCCAAATGGTAGCGTCTGAGCGGGACGGTGCTAGTTCGGCTGCTCCGGGTCTGCTCGCCAGGCTGCCTGCCGCACTGCTCATGAAGGAATTCTCCGCTGAATCGGGTGAGCTTGCGAAGAGCCGGTTTTGGATCCGTCTACGCCTCTCGATGTAGATTCGGGAACTTAGCGGATGGACTCACGCATTTTTAGGTGCTAGGTTCAAACCGGCTGGCGGAGAGCCCCCCGCTGAGCGAATGAGAAAGGACTGCCGCATGCCGTCTAACCCAAATCCGAATTGCAGTTCGGAAAAACAACCCGAGGACCACGCGAGGAAGGCTTCTCCCGAGCCGCAGAATGATGATAATGACATCGTTGACGAAGCCTCCCAGGAATCATTTCCCGCGAGTGATTCTCCTGCATGGACCTCCGGCCGGAGACGCAAGATCAAGTCCGCGGGCGCTCCCAACTAACTTTGCCACTTCCCCCGGGTTTGTGTCATCTAATCCATGAGTTTCAGGGCCGAGCGATTGGCATTCTGGGCGCGGAGGACGACATGGAGGCGCAACTGAACGGGAAGCAAATCGTTTTGTAGGTTGGCTCGGAGCTGCGCATCAAGAATAATGGGGATGTCATCATCGATAATCCGGAGCTGGAGCTTGCAGGCGACAACCGCGAGGCGGATGCTACTTTGCTGTACCGATTCGAGGAGCTGCGAAGGCGTTCGTATCATTCGATGATGGGATCCCCTGGCAGAGCACCAGCATCTCAAATCCCACCGGCCGAATGACTGAGCTTCAGATTTATCTCCGGTGAACAATCCAACGAAAATGGAGCCCGATTCATGGACCTGTTCGACCCGTTACAGATTCGCGATGTGACGCTCCGCAGCCGCATTGTCGTATCGCCCATGTGCCAATACTCGTCGCCCGATGGATTTGCGACCGATTGGCATTTGGTTCATCTGGGCAGCCGCGCAGTGGGAGGCGCGGCGCTGGTTTTTAGCGAGGCTTGCGCGGTGACCTCGGAAGGGCGGATCAGCCCCTGGGATTTGGGTATTTGGAAGGATGAGCACATCGAGCCGCTGGCTCGGATCACGCGCTTCATTCGTGAGCAGGCGGTGGTTCCCGGAATCCAGCTGGCCCATGCCGGGCGGAAAGGAAGCACTAAACGGCCCTGGGAAGGCGTGGGTGAGGTGCGGGAATCTGAAGGTGGATGGAAACCTTTGGCTCCGAGCCCAATTGCTTTTGAACCGAGTTATCCTGTTCCGTCTGGGCTTGATGAAGCGGGCATTCGACGGATTGTGAAGGCCTTCGCTGAGGCCGCGCGGCGGGCGCTGGACGCCGGGTTTCAGGTGCTTGAACTTCACGCTGCGCACGGGTATTTGATCCATGAATTTCTGTCGCCGCTTTCCAATCAGCGGACAGATTCCTATGGCGGTTCGCTCGATAATCGGATCCGGTTCTTGTACGAAACGGTCGCCGCCGTGCGCAAGGTTTGGCCGGCAAGGTTGCCGCTGTTTGTTCGTATTTCGGCGACGGATTGGGTGGAGGGCGGCTGGGACGTCGATCAGTCGATTTATGCGGTGAAGAAGATTGCGCCCTTGGGAGTGGATTTGATCGATTGCTCTTCGGGCGGCCTGGATGCGAGGCAGAAAATCCCGGCCAAGCCGGGTTATCAGGTCCCGTTCGCGCAGCAGATTCGTGACACAACCAACGTGCTGACGGGCGCGGTTGGGCTTATCGAAGTTCCCGCCATGGCTAGCCAGATCTTGCGGCAGAACAAAGCCGATGTAGTCATTCTTGCGCGGGAATTTTTGCGGCGGCCGTATTGGCCGCTGGAAGAGGCCTCGGAGATGGGAGTTCCTCTACCCTGGCCGGCGCAGTATCTGCGGGCAGCGCCGAATGGTACTGCGGCACGCGTTGCGGTCAATCCTACCTTGCCGGAAGAGAGGCTCGCGCAGAACGTGCGATCCCTCCGCTAGGGGCCTACTGATCGCGGCATAAAGCGCGCCAAGAGCGAGCGAGCTTCGGGGATGCCGAGCAGCATGGCCATTCCGAAATAAACGATGCCGTACGGGACCAGGACGATTATGGCCACGGGAATGGGCGAGTGATTCCCCCAGAAGTGGCGAAGCGTCCAGCCCAGCGCGGCTGCAGCCAGGGCGGAAATCCAGAGGCGCAGGAGATAGGTTTGCGGGATTCCAGTACGGCCGATGCGGCGGTTTAATGTGAGTCGTAGCAGCGTGAATTCCACCCAGGATGCGATTCCGGCCGAAACGGTAAGGCCTACGGCGCCCCAGCGAGTGTCGATGCGCAGCAGGTGGGGCAGCGGAATTGCGAATGCATAGCCAAGGATCGTGGTTAAGATGACGCGCGCGATGGCGAAGCGCAGCGGCGTGCGCGTATCGCGAAGTGCATAGTATGCCGACGAGTACAGGCGGCCCAGTGTTGATGCTAGCAGCCCTACTGTCGCGCCGGCCAGGATTCCCCAGACATAGATCACATCGCTTCTCAGGAAGCGACCGGTCTGATAGACCGCCGCTACGATTACATCTCCCAGGACCAAGAACCCCACAACGGAAGGAAGCACGAAGAACGCAATTTGGCGAAGCCCCGGATCGAGGCGCGCGCGCAGGGCTGCGGCCACTTCTTGTTCGTCTCCCAGCGCGCCTGACATGTGGGGAAGCTCGGCGGCCGATACCGACATCCCGAACAGGCTCACCGGTAGCGTAAACAGAATTTGCGCGTAGGAGAAGGCCGAAAGGGCGCCGGTGCCAAGCCAGCTCGCCAGCCATGCGTCCACGTAGCCGCTGATCTGCACCACACCCCGGCCAATGAAGACGGGCAAGAAATTACGGACCACGGTCTTCACATTTTCAGCGCGGTAGTTGAGCGAAAGGCGCAGTCCGCGCAGAAGCCCAAGCACGATGGGAAGCTGCACCGCCACCTGCAAGGCGCTGCCGACGACCGAGCCCCATGCGACGATGACCGCCAGTGAGTACTGCGTATGGTGGCCACCGAATCCCCACAGCGCCGCTATCATGGCGATGTTCCAAATTACTCCTGCCGAATAAGAAAGGAAGAAGCGGCGATGACTATTGAGGACACCAAGGCACCAGGCCGAGAAAACGAGTAGTCCCGCGCCGGGGAAGAGGATGCGCACCAAGCGAATCGTCAATTCGCGCTTTTCACCATGGAAACCTGGGGCAATCGCGTCGATCAGATATGGTGTGGTCAGGACCCCTAGTAGGACGATGATCGATGTAGCCAGCGCTAGCAGCGAGGCGACCGCGCCGGCCGTGCGCCGTGCCTGTTCGTCGTCCTCGCGAGCGAGCAGTCCGGCGTATACCGGAATGAAGGAGGCCGAAAGGACTCCCTCGCCGAAAAGATTTTGCAAGAAATTGGGGATGCGGAAAGCCGCTTTGAAGGCGTCGGCGGCGTCGGAATTGCCGAAGTAATGCGCGAAGACGCGCTCGCGAATCAGGCCCGCGATTCGGCTTAGAAATATTCCGGCGGCCACGAGCAGAGCGTGGCGACCTGAGGCCCCGAGGCGCACCGGGGCTTTCGCGGGTTCGTTTGCGAGCACGCTGGAACGGTTACTCGGCATAGGCCAGGAGTCAATTCATTACAAGAGCAAGCCGAGGGGATGTCAATGTGGATTCTGGCGGCTGTGCGTTGAGAAACAGCCAACAGAATCCCCAGGGGTTTCAGCGAGGAGCTCGGTCTGTGTCTCGCGCGGTTTGGGCTGAACCTGGCCGCGGCGTGATCTGGCTGCCTTTTAGAACTCGCAGCTCGCGCTGGGGCCTTTCTTTGGCCGGCCCGGGTGCTGATCCGGACCGATTGTGACCGCGCCGGGATTGTTCGGGCGGCTAGGTAACGGCGACTTCGTCGTACACGCCGAAGGCTTCGCGCAGGGTGTCGGAAATCTCGCCCAGGGTGGCGTAGGCTCTTACGGCGTCGTAGAGGTAGGGCATAAGGTTTTCATCGCCCGAGGCAGCCTTGCGGAGGGCTTTGAGGCGGCGGTTGACTTCGTCGTTGTGGCGATCGGCGCGAAGTTTGTGAAGCTGCGCGGCCTGCCCTTGGGCGACCGACTCGTCGATTTGCAGAATTTCGATGGGCTTTTCTTTGGCCAGGTACTCGTTTACTCCTACGATGATCTTTTCTTTGCGGTCGGCGGCTACCTGATACTGATAGGCGGCGTCGGCGATTTCGCGCTGCGGATAGGCGACTTCAATGGCGGCGATCATGCCGCCCAGGGCATCGATTTTCTTGAAATAATCACCCGCACCGCGCTCGATTTCGTTGGTCAGAGTTTCCACAAAATACGATCCACCGAGCGGATCGGCGGTGTTTGTGACGCCGGTTTCGTGAGCGATGACTTGCTGCGTGCGGAGGGCGATCGTCGCGGCGGCTTCGGTCGGGAGCGCCCAGGCTTCGTCGAGCGAATTGGTATGCAGGGATTGCGTGCCGCCCATTACCGCTGCCAGCGCCTGCAGGGCGGTGCGGACGATGTTGTTCTGGGGCTGCTGCGCGGTGAGGGAGCAGCCGGCGGTTTGCGTGTGGAAGCGAAGGGACCAGGAGCGGGGATTTTTGGCGTCGAAGCGTTCGCGGATGGTTTTGTACCAGATGCGGCGAGCGGCGCGGTATTTGGCGATTTCTTCGAAGAAGTCGCTGTGCGCATTGAAGAAAAAGGAAAGGCGGGGCGCAAAATCATCGATGTGGAGGCCGCGACGCAGAGCCCATTCCACGTATTCGATCCCGTCGCGTAGCGTGAAGGCGAGCTCCTGGATGGCGGTCGAGCCTGCCTCGCGGATATGGTAGCCGCTGATGGAGATGGGATTGAACTTGGGCGTGTGCTTCAGGCCGAATTCGATGGTGTCGGTTACCAGGCGCATCGAAGGCGCAGGAGGAAAGATGTATTCCTTCTGTGCGATGTATTCCTTGAGAATGTCGTTTTGCAACGTGCCGGAAAGCGTTTTCCAATCCGCGCCCTGTTTTTCGGCCACGGCCAGGTACATGGCCCAGATCGCCGCGGCAGGGGAGTTGATGGTCATCGACGTGGTGACATTCGCCAGAGGGATTTGATCAAAGAGAACTTCCATGTCCGCGAGCGAACTGATAGCCACGCCGCATTTGCCGACTTCTCCTTCCGAGAGAGGGTGGTCGGAGTCGTATCCCATGAGCGTGGGGAGATCGAAGGCTACAGAAAGGCCCGTTTGTCCTTGGGACAAGAGGTAGCGGAAGCGCTCGTTGGTGTCGCGCGCCGAGCCAAAGCCCGCGAATTGGCGCATGGTCCAGAGGCGGCGGCGGTACATGGAGGGATGAATTCCGCGCGTATAGGGCGGTTCCCCAGGCTGACCCAGATCGCGTTCCGGAATCCAGTCGGGGAGGTCTGCTTGGGTGTACAGCCGGTTGATCGGGTAACTGGAAACGGTGGTGAACTGGGGCGCCCGCTCGCGAGACTTTTCAAGAGTTGTGGCGAGCGTTTCTTGTTCCCAGGCAAGCTCGGCCGCCGAGGGAACGCGTGATTTTGATGCCGACGAAACGACGCCGGACCGATCGTAGGCTTTGTCAGCCATGGTGGCGTTTCCAAACCGTGCACCAATCATCGACCGCGATGATTTTCATTCGCGGATCGCCGGAGATTGCCTCGCCGTGCACAGGATTCACGTAGACAATGTAAAGAACACTTGCGTGATTGTGAAGCCGCTCCATGACCGAGCGGAATATTGCGGCACTAAAAGGATTGTACAAGAAGACCACCAAAGGAGTAGGCGGGAATTGAAACTGGCGAACGTCGGCAAGGATGATGGAGATGCGCTGCGAGCCAATCCTCGCCGCATTGGCGGCAGCTATTTTCGCTAGCTGCCGAGAGAATTCCACCCCGATGATTTTCTGGAAATCGTACTTCTCGGTCAGCAGGAGTGCCCGGCCTTTACCACACCCCAGATCGACGAAGGTAAATGGCGAGAATTGTTCCCGGATGTGGGCCAGGGCGGCACAGAAGACGTCGGGATCAATCGGCTGGTAATCTTCGGCATCCGGCCCGAGGCGGCGATGATGGACCATCCCCGAGGTGTCGCAGCCGGTCAGAACATCGTAGGGATGGCGTTCCGGATAGAACTCCTCGCGGAGGCGCCAGACAAGGTGTCGGAGAGTCATGGCGCCCTATCGGCCACGCGCTGCTTCATCCTCAAGCGATCCCGGGATGTTCGGTGTAGGTGACACCTGGCCACGCATAGCATCTGCAATGGTGATCTGGTTCACGTCGAGCGTGCGCCCCATGGCCTGATTGAAGTTCACTTCGGCCTCGATCAGGTTGGCCCGGTCGCGAAGCAAGGTGCCCTGCGCCGCAGTGAGGTCGCGAGAACGCAGCACCACGTTATAACTGGTCGATGCGCCGAGCTGGTATTTCTTTTGCTCGTCATCGAGGGTCTGCTGCGCGAGCATCTCCGCTTTTTCGGCGGCCGCCACTGCGGCCCTGCCCTGTACCAGGGCGATTAGTGTTTGGCGGACATTTAGCACGATCGTGTTTTGGGTCTGGCGATACTGCGTTTCCTGTTGGCGCTGTATCAACGTAGCTTGCCCGTTGTCGGCTTGCGCGGCGCGGTTTCGGATCGGCAGGGTAAGGTTGATGCCGGCTTCATAGGTGGGATAGTTGTTGTGGACCATGCTGTCCCAGGCGTCCCCAAGACCATTAACGTGCTTGGTTGTCGAGGTGCTGAAGGTTTGAGCGCCCACAAAAATTGGCAGAGCCGGAGTGCCCGTGGTGACTGGGGTGCCGTTGGCGAACAGTATCGGCTCGGTGAGAATCGAAGCGAACCCGCTGGGCGTAGAAGTTGTAGACTGCGAAGAGCCAGCAATGCCGATCTGTTCGTAGAGGCCAAAAACGTTCACCGTGGGCAAGAGCGCGTTCTTGGTGGCCTTCACTTCTATATCCGCGTTTTTCAAGTTCAGGGCGGCTTGTTGGAGCTCCGGGCGCTTCTGCCAGGCCTCCTGAACGGCGGTCTGCAGGGGAATATTCTCGATGACCTCGGGAGTCGAGATCGGAGTCGTCGGCACGATCTCGGCGCCGGATCCAGTTACCGCCAGCGGGTCTTTCGTAATCGCTACCAGCAGCGTGGTCTCATCCTGTAACTGGGTGGTTTGCGCTTGCACCAGAGCTTGCTGATCCGAGGCAAGCTGGGACTCCGCGGTGATGACGTCGAGCGGGGCCATGGTGCCAATCTCGAGCTGCTTCTTGTTGTTCTCATAAAGCTGCTGGTCGACTGCAACCGTGGCCTGCTCGACCTTTACGTTCTCGCGCGCGTAGACCAGTTCCCAATAATCGTTGGACACCTGGGTCACCGTGTTGATGACCTGTTGGGTGAACTGTGACGCGCCTACCTTTACGGTGTTCTTGGCTTCCAGGATGAATCGGGTGTTAGGCAATTTGCCGAACCCGTTCAGCAGAGGCTGCGATATTTGAACGGTCAGCGAAGATTCTGCGTAAGGATTGAACAGATCGCTTGGAAAATTGATCGATGAGCGGTTGTTGTCGAAACTGATCTGAAGCTGTGTTCCGGGGGCGAAACCCTGCGCGTAATTGAAATTTACTACGCCATTGTGACTGATCAGGTTCGGAGCTACCGGAAGTCCGGTTGTGGCAACGGAACTGACGCCGGCTAGAAAGGGATTGTTGACGGGTGTGGATGACTGCGAGATGTAGCCGGTGCCGGTGAGGACCGGATCAAACAGGAGTCTGCCGTTCACCCCCGAGCGCGCCCGGAGCAGCGCGGCTTGGTCGAGCCAGGGCGTAAAGCGCTGCACGGCGATGTCCATGTTGTTTTCAAGGGCGAGCGCGATTGCGTCCTCCAAGCTCAGCAGGAGCTGGCCACCTTGGGTCAATTGGTCGATGCGCGGGGAATTCGTGAGCATCGGTTCGGGAACATGGAGCGGTCTGTAAGGCAGTGTGAAATGAGGAAAGAAAGATGACCCATTCGAGTAGTCCGGCGCGAGGCTCAGTTGTCGGTTTTGCGCCGGCGCGGGCTTCACTGGCAGCGGTTGGGCTTGCGCAGCGGGCGGAGCCTGCGTCTGACCTTGTGCCGAAGCCGGCTGCGGCGGAGCCTGTTGCGCGTAGGCGGGCCTGGGGATTTGCGAAGCAATCACCAGCAGCAGGGCTGCCACGATTTTCAGCTTTTGATTCATTTCGTTCCGTCCTCTCAAACTTCCATCGTTGCAACTGGTAGCGAACACCAGGTGCTAGAAACGCACCGTCGCATGAAATAATTTCGCAATTATCCTACCGCATCAGAAGTGCTGGAGATATCGATTCGCTTCAAGTGCTTAGTCAGCAAGGAGCGGCCGTTCCGCAGGCAAGTTGATTTGCGGGCATTGGTTCTCGCTGTTTCGTTGACAGGTGTGATCTTGGGCTCTACCATGACCGTGACTCACAAACTCCATATACGTCAACTCCCTTCTTGAAGCTCCCATGACAACGATGAAGACCGAGCCTTCCAGCGGATCGCGGTCTAGCCCCCTTGGTTTTGTGGCCGTCATTTTGGCTCTTCTTGTGATGCTGGTTTGCCAGCTTTCGGTGCAGGCCGCAAGTGGGCAAGCACCGGAAAAACTGAAGGTCAAAAATTACGTCAGCGATTTCGCCAACGTCTTGAGTCCTGCGGCGCTGCAGCAGCTCAACGCTCTTTGCGGCGAGGTTGATCAAAAGACGCAGGCGCAAATTGCCGTGGTTACCGTCAAGACGCTCGATGGGAAACCCATCGAGGACTATTCGATGGACCTGGCCACGCGCCTGGGAGTGGGGCCGAAACAGTCCAGCCGCGGGGTGTTAGTCCTGGTCGCGGTGAACGACCATCAGTACAGGATCGAGGTAGGCTATGGCCTCGAAGGCCTTCTTCCCGACGGCAAGGTGGGAGGCTTTGGCCGGGAGGCCGTGCCGTATTTTCGGCAGAATAATTACGATGCGGCGCTCCTGCTGATGACGCGCCGGGTGGCTGATGTTATTGCGGCCGATCGCGGCGTTACACTTACCGGAACCGTGCCTCCGGCGCCTGCTTCTGGGAATATCAAGGGGAGCCCGGCGATTGCGCAGATTTTCCTGCTTTTGTTCGTGATCTTTGTGGGGTATGCATTTTTGCGGCGGGCGGGGGCAGGAGGTTCGCGCTTCAACCGATATGGGGGCGGCGGAGGATGGTGGATTGGCCCAACGATGGGCGCCGGCTGGGGCGGCGGCTTCGGCGGCGGAGGGGGCGGTGGGGGAGGAGGGGGCTTCGGCGGCTTTGGAGGTGGGTCGTTTGGAGGCGGCGGCGCAAGTGGCGGTTGGTGACCTTCGCAGGCCTATGCAGTTGAGGAGTTTTGCAGCGTGGAAACCAGACTGAATCAATTCGTCGAGCGCATAAAGGCAGTCGCAGGCAGCAATCTAAATGCGGTCGTGCTGTACGGTTCCGCTGTAACGGGGGAATTCGTTGCAGAACACTCTGATTTGAATATTGTTTGCATCGTCGAGCAGGCCGGGGCGCGGGAGATCGAGCAGCTGCATCCGGTGGCCGAGTGGTGGGTGGGTGAAGGGAATTCCGCGCCTATTATCTTTACCATGGAGGAGCTGCGTAACTCCGCCGATGTGTTCACAATCGAGCTGCTGGACATGAAGCAGAGGCACCGCATGCTTTGGGGGCAGGACTTCTTGGGGAGCTTCGAGGTCTCGCCGCAGCTGCACCGGCTGCAGGTGGAGCGCGAGCTCCGGACGGCTTGGCTGCGGCTGCGACAGACGGTGCTGTTGGCCCCTGCGAAGCAAAAGGCGCGCTTGGGAATTATGCTGGCTTCGGTTTCGGCATTTTGCGCGCTGTTCCGGCACGCGTTGATTGCCCTGGGGCGACCGACAGCGACCTCCAAGCGCGAGGCGGTGAACGCAGTCGCGTCGTTGACAGGGGCGAATCCGGCGGCTTTTCTTTCGATTCTTGATCTGCGGGAAGGAAAGCGTAAAGAGAAAGAGATTGCGGTGGATGCCGCGCTGCAAACATATTTTGAATTTGTGGAAGTTGTGACGAACCAAGTCTGCGCGAAAATGGCTTAATGTCCGGTTGGATTCTGCAGAGAGGTGACTCTTGAGGCGAATTTTCACGCAATCGTTCGCGGCTACTCTGGCAGTGTGCTCGCTGCTGTTTGCGTTTAAGCCAGCAGTGGCGCGGTACGATCGAACGGGGCAGGGTGTCTCACCAGGGTCGGCGATCGAAGGGCAATTGAGCGATCTCGATCGGCAGTGGCTGCATGCGGCGACGGTGCAAGACACAGCCTTTTTGAAAGAACTTTTCGCAGAGGGCATGTTCGAGGTGCAGCGCGGCGGCGTTGTTGAGACCGGCGAGGAAATGCGGAAGGTGATTGGTTCTCCCGGCCGCCATGTTCAAATCGATATCGATCATGTTGTGGTGCGCGGAGTTTACGGCGACACAGCGATTCTCACCGATCGGACCAAGCAAGCAGGCGCGGCTCCTGATGGCCGTCCAGTGAGTGGGGAATACACGGTGATGAGAATCTTCAGAAGAGAAGGAGGAAAGTGGCGGGCCCTCGGAGCGCAAATGACTCCTCTAAAGCCGTCTACCTCGGCTACTCCCATGACGCATGAGATCGCGCCGACGGTTCCCGCCAACCAGGCGGAAAACGAGCTGCTGGCCATTGATCACCACTGGGTAGATGCGGCGACCAATGGTGACACCGAATATTTGAAGTCGATATTCACCCCTGAAATGTTCGAAGTGGAAGCCGACGGGCATGTGGCCGATGCCGCCGAAATGTTGCAGGGCATTGGATCGCGAAAGCCGGGACAATTTGAAGGCGCTTGCGACCAGATTCAGATACGCGGAATTTATGATGACACCGCGGTGTTGACCGACCGGCGGGTGCTTAAGGGCACAGGCGCGAATGGGCAGGTGATCGATGCGCAATGGCGCGTCACGCGAGTTCTCGTGAAGCAGGGCGGGAAGTGGCGAGCCGCCGCGAGCGCTTTGACCGCTATCGATCAGAAGTAGAGCAGCGGTTCGATCTCCGGCGGACTGAAGGTTCAACTACTTCGTGTATGTTTTCTGGTACTTGTTTCTGGAATTGGTCACGGTAAATGTTCCGTTTGGCTGCGCGGAAACCTTGATGTAATTCCCTTGGTCGTTCTCGCCCAGATTGGCGATAAAATCATCGGCCACGTTGTGGTCTTTGCCTCCATCCACGGCGTAATGCAGCTGCCACAGAGCTTCTAGCCCGGGGAAGTCGTGAACAATCATCCAGGCCGCCGGGATGCCACCCTTGTGAGCGCCATTGTTCATGATGGCCACGCGCGGATGAAGCGCTTCGACAATTGCCCTGGAGTTCGATTCGTCAAGTCCGTGATGCGTGGTCAAGTACAGATCGACTGTCCCGAGCAGATTATTCGGGCACGCCAGGGCGTTCTCTTTCCTCTTGGTCAGGTCGCCCAGATCGATGAAGCGAAAATTTCCGTAGGTGATCAGCATGCCGACGGATTGCGCGTTTTCACTCGGGTCGACCGGCGCTTCCGGCTCAGAGCTGCATAGCGGGTTCAACCTGCCCTTGCCGGCAACTGGCGATTTGATCGCTTCTCCCGCCGCAGCCACAATCTGCACCTTCATCCCTTTGAGCGGAAGCTGGTCGCCGGGTTTGGCGACGATATGATTCGCCCCGGCGGCGATCTTCTGATAGGCGGCGTAACCCGCGCGAGTGCGATCGGAGTTCTCCATGTCCGGACCGTGGTCCACGAACATGCCGATCTTGATGCGGCGGGCGATTTCGGGGGCGCCTCCAACATGGTCGCCGTGATAATGAGTGATGACCGCGATGTCAATCTGCCGAATCCCCGCCGCTTGGGTGGCCGCCTCGATGCGACCGGCATCTCGTCCGTTGAATCCCGCCCAGCCGGTATCGACCAGAAGCGATTCGTTCGCAGGATCGACAATCAGGGTGGATTGGCCGCCTTCGACATCGATGAAATAGATTTGCAGGGATTTGGAGTCGTCGGCCGAGGTTGCTGAACCCAAGAGCAGACATAGGACGCCGACGAAGATGCCGGAATACAGAGTGCGAAGCATACTCCCCTCCACCGCCCAAAGAATGCGCAGTGCTGATTCGCGCAGGCCCAGGAACTGGCGGCGATTGTACCAAAGTCACGCGGGTCATGGCGGGTTCGGGCGAAATGGTCGCAATGGACTTCTGGCACAGGCCTCCCCCGCGCAGAAGTAGATGGCTCATATCCAAAGGTCGAATTGGACACCCTGCCGAACGCTTGGTAGCCTCGCTCATGTACCTCCTTATACCCACAACCAAAGGCGAAGCGGTACTGGATTCTCTTTCGATCCAGCGGTTCCCACTTACCTCGTCGGATGAACGCCTGGAGCAGGTCGGCGCAGTCTTCACCGCGTTGCTAAAGTGCAGTTCCTGCTTGGTGTACGCCTCTGAGAGCCATGCCATGGTTCTGGAGGTACAATTGCCGGGAAGCGGCTGGGTGAGTTGAACCCTTCTGACCGACTGTGAGCGCAAGCCCCGTTGTTCAGGGTGGGCAGCTTGCTCTATTGTTCTGGCGCTGGTGCTGCGTTAGCTCAAGATACCCTGGCGGGCCGCT
This sequence comes from uncultured Acidobacteriota bacterium, assembly GCA_963718485.1. GTDB lineage: Bacteria > Acidobacteriota > Terriglobia > Acidiferrales > UBA7541 > Palsa-295. The sequence goes on along the minus strand of CAVQZU010000108.1, from coordinate 572 downwards.
CCGTTGGGTTCGGCCCTTGCTTTCTTGGATCGCGTTTTCATGAGTTTGGCAGGGCGGCAGAGGGGCGAGGGATTCACGTTCCACCTGCCGGTATTGGCGATTGCCATCAGGAGGTGCGGGGGGGGCGTAGCCAATGCGATCGGCTCATCGCGCGCCAAGGTTCGTAGGATTATAAAAAGATTGCCACCCAACGGGGCGTGCCTGGGGCTGAAGGATCACGCGTGGGGCCGGTCATTTGCTCAGTGGCAATGCGTTGGGAGCGGGTGCTTTTTCAACAACCGAAATTCCGACCCCGAAAGCAATCACCACGAGACAGCCGATCACGTTGTACCAAAGGAAAGATATTTTCGTGAAGGCAGCAGCGGCGAAAATGGCCAGCTCGCCGCAGATCACGCCGAAAAATGCGCCATTTCCCGTCACCCTTTTGATCGAGGCCAGCACAAAAACCCCCAGCAGCCCGCCGTAGAATAGCGATCCCAGGATGTTCACCGCTTCGATCAATGATCCAAGGTTTCTTCCGAGCCCGGCGGTGGTAACCGCGTACAGTCCCCAAAGAGAGTGGCGATCTTTGC
>CAVQZU010000107.1:0-36479 GCA_963718485.1 uncultured Acidobacteriota bacterium | reverse complement strand
CATCCCTACGCACTGAGACTCCTAGGGACTACCCAACCAGACCGAACATGTTGCTTGTTTTCAATGGGCCAATTTAATTTCATCGGAAAGGTGCCTAAAATGGGGCTGTTTGCAGCGCCAAATCCCACCTCGAATAGTACAAAGAGTAGTGCAAACTTCACTTTTTCCCAAGGCCACTCTCCAGCACTCTCCGACTACCCCCTCGCCAAGTCGTCATTCTATCATTCGCTGCCCGAGATGCTATTCCTTGCGCCTGGTCTAGCATGGCTGACTTCTTTGTCCTGCCCGGTTCTATTCCTTCAATTTCGTCTGCCTTGCATGCTCCTCGCTCCTCCTCGAGTTCCGCCTTTGCAGTATAATTCCCACGAATATGATCAAGGACGCGAAAAAGTGGCATTTAGGCATCAGCAAACTTGGCGGCTTTATGAAATATATTCGCCCGCCGTTTGAGGAGGACGCCGTTGCCCAATTCCACGAGATCATCACGATACTTGAAGAAGCATCCGGCGAAGATCTTTCTCATTTCAAAATTCCTCCGGATCAGATGAAGCCTAGAGTCGTGAGTGCTCAAAGGGCTTCATATGGCGGGCGGCCCGGTACAGTGCGCTACGCCGACAAGAAACATTGCGATGCCGGTTACTTTCGGTCTCAGTTAGAGGCTCTTGGCAATTACGCGCGGTTAATACGAGGAGGGATGCCCGTGAAAAATGAGACGAATCCCTACGAATCCTTGACGGACGATGAGTTGAAGGGGCTGCTCTTGGATCGGCGTATCAAACCGAAGCGCGTTATCGCCAACGGGCGCGACGAATACGTCTACGATAGAACCTACGCCATCGGCGTACTCTTGAAACATGATCGTCCGGAAAATTCTGCACCACCAACGACTGTCATCAACGTACATGGATCGCAGTTCATCCACGGTAGCCCCGGAGCTTCCATTACGGGGAATGTCGGCATCCAGCCCGAAGACGTGCGTAAAATCCTCGCTGATCTTAAAACTATTTCTAGCTCTGGACAACTGTCAGAGGAAAATCGCGAACAGATCAATGTTGATATCGGGACCGTCGAACTACAGATCAACTCTTCGCGCCCGAACCCTTCAATCATTAAAGCCTCTTTGGAGTCAGCTAAAGCTATCCTGGAACACGCTGGGGGCATCATGCTGGGCACCGCCGCCATCGCCGCGATCAAGCACTATCTTCATATTCCGCAATGACCGCTGGCTATGCGCTGGGGAATTCGTCCAAAGCGCGCATCAGCAAACCGTGACGTCATCCCTTTGAAAAAGCTGAAATGGTCAGTGAACGCAACAAGTCCACCAGATTTGCGGGTCCCAGTAGTTGTAACAGGTGTTAAACCACTCGTAGTGAGTGCAGCCGTCGGCCCATTGCCGCCACACTTGTACGAAACACCCATTTACCTGACCGTTCCAAGTACGGAACTGGCCGGGATGAGGGTTCAGGCAATGCCCGCTGCAACCTGCCTGGGCTCGTTGCATTGGAATCAAAGTCCCGTCTGAAGTAATCAACGATGGAGTGCCTGAAGTCGCTCCGCTTTTATAGTACTCGCCGAGCGTATCGGCTGAAGGATCCGAAGCCGAAGTTGCGGCGTCAAGCACAGCGTTTGCAAACAACGTGCGAGGCGGGTGTTGGCGTTCATCGAGAGCGCCACTGAGATGCCCTCCGCTGGTGTTTCCCGGTGAGGGTTGGAGGGGAACATTCGTCAAGTCAAGTATCCAATGAGTTGTAGGAGGTATAGTGGTATCTACTGAGTAGCGGGTAACAGATATTGTAGCGTCGTTATTGTAATAATCAATAATGAGGCGTCCCGTTGCATTCTGCCAAACAGTCAGCTCCGTTCTGTTCACGTCGTTGTAATGTTTGTTGGCTAATTGTACCTCGATGCCCGCCTGCACACGCCTAATCTGGTCCAGAATTTGCTGATTATTAGACAGATCTTGACGAACCTGCCGCCACATTCCATAGACGTGGATAGCGGCGCCGATAACAGCGAGAACGGCGAGGCAGTATAACGCAAGGGGGGGAAGAGGCACTTCACCGAATCCTGGAATAGAGACGGTAGACCATCCGCCTCGCGGAGGGTTAGCCGCTTTGTTGGTCCCTGGACTCGAAGGAATGGGAGGTGGGTTCCCCATTCTTGTTCTCCTTGCCATTTACAACAAGCTAAATAATCGCGAGATAATATATTAGTGGTTCGGATGTGTCAAGGTTGTCGCTCCCGGAGAGCGTTGCTTTCTGAAAGCGAGTGACGATGTTTTAGATCTTGCTACGATATTTCATTTCAGTGAGATGCAAAAACTTGCAATCGCCGGGATCATTTGTCCGGACTTTGAACTTGTATTTCTCGATAATTGCGATTATGAGTACCACACCATGACCATCGCCTGGAAATCCAATGAGTTCAAGATCGGTATTAACATGGCCGGAGCCGTTTCCGCGGGCGCTTACACAGCAGGTGTGCTGGACTTTTTGATGGAAGCGCTTGAGGAATGGCAAAAAGCCAAGGACGACTTCCGCACGCATTTCACGAATCCTGGCCCACCATCCATGTTTGAGACGCCAGTGCCTTTACACGACATCTCAATTGAGGTGTTTTCAGGTGCTTCCGCTGGGGGGATGTGCGCGGCAATCGCTTCGGTTATGGTGCAGGGTAGTTTTGACCACGTTACCGATCCTAATGCAACGAACACCAATAATACATTCTACGAAGCCTGGGTAAATCAAATAGACATCTCCAAACTGCTCAGAACCGATGACCTGAAAAACGAAGGGCCATTGATGTCTATTCTCGACTCCACCATTGTCGATACCATCGCAAAAACTGCACTGACACAAGGAGCACTTGCACCCCGACCTTATATCTCCAAGAGTCTGACTTTGTTTTTAACGCTGACCAACGTGCGAGGTGTTCCGTACCAGCTTTACAGCGATCCCTCACCGACTTTGAACGAGTTCATCACATACTATGCCGACAAGCTTCGCTTCGAAACCACACAACCAGGCGGCACGACGAGTAACCCTCTTGCGAAGCCACTGCCTTTAGGCCAACCGCAACAGGGGGCTTGGAATTTGCTCCAAGACGCGGCGAAAGCCACTGGAGCGTTCCCACTCTTTTTGGCCCCACGCCAATTAAATCGAGACCTGATTGATTTTGACATCCCTGGTTGGATTCACATCAACGCACCGGTGCCCGTTCCTCCCGTTACGTCGGATCTGCCCGGACCACCGCCCCCTAGCATAACCACTCTGAACATCGATGGCGGCGTCACCGACAACGACCCGTTTGATCTGGCTCATGACTTCCTTGCCAGTCAGAACCCAAAGGCTTCGAATGGGATGAACCCTCGGGCACCTCTCGATGCAAATTGCGCGGTAATCTCGGTTGCTCCATTTCCTTCTACTGATCGATTTGATCCTCATTACAATTTCACCGTAGAGCAGGGCTTGTTTCCGATGCTTTCCAGACTTGCGACGGTGCTGGTGTCCCAGTCACGCTTCCTAGGGGAGTCGTTGGCCGTTCTGACTAGTGGAGCCGCCTTTAGCCGCTTCGTGATTGCGCCATCAGACCCGGGACAAAAACAGGGCAATGCTCTGCAATGCGCAAGTCTCGGCGCCTTCGGCGGGTTTATGGAGCGCAGCTTCCGAGCACACGATTTCCTGCTCGGCCGCCACAACTGTCAGAAATTTCTCAAGACCTACTTCTGCTTGCCGATTGGGAATCCAATCATTTCGGCAGGGCAAACAGAGGCCGGCGTTTATTCACCGAAAATCGAGGCCCTGTTTGCAGATGATCCGCCTCCCGGTGTCACCGTTCCGCCGCAAGGCAAAGTATGGATGCCGGTGATTCCTCTGGTAGGCAGCGCAGCTACTCCAGTACCAAATCCCACGCGTGGCACGATCAGCAGAGATGCCGTGGGCGCGATTGCGGACCAGGTACTCGGACGCATTAACGCGATCAAAGATCCGCTCCTAGATGGTGCGCCAGTCGCATGGCTGCTAAAACTGATCGTGGGCGCGTTCTGCACCTGGCCGGGTCGGATCGTGGCGCGCAGAAAGATCAGAGACGGACTGAGCGCTGCGCTCTCACCTGATGTCAGAGATTAGGTCGCAACGTTGCGCCACGACTTTGCGTCGCGCGTTTTCCCTATCTTGGACGGAGACAAAAAGCCCTACTGGAACAGATGGACAAGGATGCTCTCTCAGCCAGAGAGGAATTGGAGCGTCAACTCAATGACTGGCAGGCCAAAGATGTAGCACTCTGGCGGAAGCGTTGGTACATGAAGGCCGACCACAGACGCTTGGGGCGGATATTGGTTGACCTCTCCCGAAAGTTTGAAAGCAGAACCATGATGAACCACAACGACATCCTCGACGTCACGATGGCGGGGTTGGAAGCCGGATTTAAGGTTTCCCATATCGCCGCATTTGATCTCGAAGTGTGTGCGCCGGACATGAGTGTAGGGAGTGTTCTCAATGATCCTAAACTGATGGATTTCGACCACATACCAGTTAGTGAAGGCTATCGAATTTTGGGTATGCTCGAGCGGGGACCACTGATTGGCCCAGGGACTGTTCGAGACCACATGCATCGCTTGGATGGAGGAATGTTGGTCTCCGCCGAGCAGCCTCTTCCTAATTCTTGCCCACATTGGCTGAGTCTCCGTACCGCCTTGTTGTTCGGGGCACCAAGATCGAAGGAGTTGTGACCTTGAGTGATGTTGCGAAGTTGCCTGTGCGTTTGCTGGCGTTCACATCGGTCGCTCATTTGGAAGCGGTTATAACGAAAGCGATTCGATCTGACTGCCTAAATGACGATAAGAAATGGCTTTCACTCATGGGAGAACAGCGCACAGGAATCGAGAAGCGTTTGGAAGAACGGAGAAAACAAAATATTCATCTGTTGTCGCCGATTGAAGTTGCTTCCCTGAGTGAGAAACTTACGGTTGTTAGTAGGCTTCGGCGGTTGACCACATAAGAAGACGATCGAAAGCTAATCACGGACTTTAGAAATAGCCTTGCACACGACGGAGACTTTGTTACGGAGTGCAAAGGCATAAGTGGTTTTCTGGAGCGTCTTCGCCTTGTTGAAGATTGGATTGACAAATTGAAGTACGATGGCAGCGATCTGGACAACTTGAACGCGTGAAGAAAAAGCTCATCGAAGTTGCCCTGCCGCTTGCGGCGACTTTCATGCTTCCACCAACGCTGGGGAAGGAGATATACGTCGAACCGATTATCGAAGGTAGAAGCTATCGTTTTGTTGTAAAGGTCGGCAAACCGAAGCACGCCCGGACGAATACCGGCACCAAATCAGGTAGCAGCGGGAGCAGTTTTCTTTGCCTGCTGTCGGGCACACCTATACACGCGAAGCCAACGGTTCGTCGGCCTTGCCTTCGACCGCAAGAACGACTGCGTCACCTTTGGCGCTGCGCCGGTACGCCATTAGATCAGTCATGGATGGCGCAGTTCTAGTGTCGAGGAACAACGTTGATGTCTAGGAAGGTGCGACTAGTGACTCGGCGCATGTTTTGCAAGCATTCCTGAATTGACGAACGTCACGACCGCTGCTGTCTCAGCGGCAGTACGTCGCGTTACTGTGGCCTGCACCGGTCCCTCGGCAGGCGACCATCCAAAATTGCGAACATTCCACTGGCCGTTGGGTAATGCGGCTCGATTGATACCTGGAATGTCTGTGACGTTCAGGAGGTTCATCGCGCGCTGTGTTTCGGTGTGACAGCTGACACAATCGGTGTTGAAGAAAAAGCTTTTGCTGGGATCGGCGATTGTATCGAGGATTTGTTTGGTTTTAACAGTGGAAGGCGCGGGAGCAGCGAATACGGCGGACGTGGAGAAGCCGCTGCGTTGCCCGACCGGCAGGCTGGTGGCCGACACAGCGGCGTTTTTACAGGTGATGGGGTTCAGATTGTTAGTGTTCGGCTCGGGGACTACGCGCGGGCTCGTTCCAGCAAGGTTTAGCATTTCCGCGAATTGCTGAATGCCGTCGAGGGTCGGACCGTGTGCGGCGCCGAAGTGGCCGGCTCGATCGCCGAGAATAGATAAGAATATCCATGGCCCGGAAGCGTTGGCTGGCAGTCCGACTATGGCCATCGAACCTAGGCGATCAGCGGAGATGTGCTTTTCAAGGAACGACAACATCTCATTGCGCACGCTGTTGGCCGTGACGGGGTCGGCCAAACCAGGATGAATGCCTAGTGGAACGCCCGTGGTTGATACACTATGGCCGCTTAGTTGGCCATTGTTTAGCTTGGTTCGCAAGGCCGCGACGTCGACGACGATTGAGTTGAAAGCGGTCAAGTCGGGTTGGAAGCGGGGAAAACAATCCGGTGATGCCGGAGGGTCCGGCGGAAGAACTACGAAGTCGAAAATCAGATGAGCTGCAATGTCCAGGACTTTCGGACTTCCATCGGAGCCCTTTATGATCGGTTGAATGATCAGGCGAATTTCAGGGAGCTGACCGTATTGGGCATGGATGTTGCCGGAGAGGCCGGGTGCCCCAGCATCGATGCGGATGCCAGAAATAAACCAATTTTCGATCAAGCGCGCTTCAGGGGGAAGACTAATTTGGAAATTTGTGCCGGCGACTTGAGCCTTCGGGCCGTTGACGATTGTAAGGAATTGCTGGAAAGCCGAGTCCGACCAGACTGGATGTCGCTTTGTGGGATCTTGGGGATCTGGTGTGGTTACATCGCGAACGGCGATGAGGTTGGCAAAATCCTCGGCGCGAGTAGGTGCGGGGAAAAGCCAAGAGACGTCGTTGGCGGAAAGCGGGGCATTTGGCTGTATGGGTGCGACGGCTGGCGTTCCGGAACTGGAGTTATTGCCGGAAGGCCTCTGCCCCCGTGCCGCGCTTACGAGAAGGATTCCTAGGACGGCTAGTTTTAGATAACGCGAAGCACGGACCGCGGAATTGTTCATGTGGTTCTCCTGAAGTCAACCGTAAAACTTAGTGATGCACTCGAATTGCTGATGCCGTGGCGATCAGCGGAAGTTACAAGCTCTTGAGATATTCGACCAGGGCGCGGCGCTCCTCCGGAGTAAGCAGCGGGCCGATAATTCCCTTGCCTGAGCCGTTAGTGAATTCGTGGCCGGAGTTGCTGTTGCCCCTTATGGAGGTATCGAGCTCGAAGCCGCCAGCAATTTTCTCGGTGCTATAGCCAACATTGACCGGATCGTATTCACGATTGCCGAGATAGAAAGTTTTCGGACGCTCTGCGACGGGTGAGAGTAGCGCATAGAGATTCGGGACGGACCCATTGTGCAGATACGGCGGCGTGGCCCAGATACCATTGAGAGGCCTCACTTTGTACTTCAGGAGCGCGCGAACGCCGTCAGGACGAAAACCGTTCATTTTGTCGCGCAGTGCGGGCGGAGTGGGTGGGACCTGACTGTCGTACCAGCGGTTCACAACTGCGGTGACCAGTTGGCGAAGCGCGCTTCCGAAGTCGTCGCTGGTGACAACTTGTCCGGAATCATTAGTGATCCCGAGATTGCTGGGAAGAGCGATCATGCGATTTTTCATGTCTTCGGCTTCGGCCGGGTCGGTGCCGACGTCCGCGATATCGATCATTTTCAAGTTGAGGTAACGCTCGCCCGCCGCATTCGCCGGTGACCACTGGGGCGCGGTCCAGAAGGCGGGATCGGAAGTGGCGGGCAGGTGGCAGCCCTTGCAGTGCGTTTGATATAGGGCCGCACCTTCGGCGGCGAGTTTAGTATTTATGGGAGGCAGGATTTTGTCCGGCCACTTTGGAGAAGCGAGGCCGGTGAAGCGGTTCTCTGCGTTGGGCGGTTTGTCTCCGGCAAGAAGTTGTTCGAGTTGGAAAATGGTGTTGACTTGCACGCTGGAGGTGGGGAGCTGGTCTTTTGCGACGGGAAAATTTACGGTGGCGCGGACGCCGAGAGCTTCGCCGACGTTGCGGGTCATGGGTTGCTGGATGGAGCCGTTATACTGAACCCACTCAAACCACGAGGCGTCCCAGATGCGCGGGAAATGTACGGGAGCGGAATATGCCACAAAATTTTCGTGGTGGTCAAGATCGAGAGCGAAGACGGTGTTGCCGATACGGCTGAGGGCGTCGAGGCGGGCAAAACCTTCATCGATGGAGTGAGCTTTGACCGCTTGCTCCAGATTGCCGACGTCTCTGACCTGTCTGTACACGGCATTAAACTGATTGCGGAGATTTGATTTGGCATCGTCGCTGGCCCCAGGGCCGAGAACGTGGTCGGCGAAGCGAGCGAAACGGCTTCGCACGAAGTATGTATAGATGACGGAAAGGCCAACAGCCTTCTGGAAATCCTGGACATTAGTAAGTGCAGGGCCCCCGTCTATGAGGACGGTGGTTCCCTTATACGTGAAGCGACCGGTATGGCAAGCGGCGCAGGTCAGGCCCAGAGATGTCATCTTCGCGTTTGTCTGGGGATTGCGTAATGGCGCCCCTGAAACATCAACGGCCTGAGCGCCGTGGGCAAAGCCGACAGGTAATTCTGGCTTGCCACTACCCGCACTAGGCGGTATGAAGCCATAGCGGTCCAGATACGCCGGGTCGCTCAAAAGGCCATGTGTCGTGGACGAAAATGGCGGTTGCTCCAAGGCGATGAACCATTCATAAGGGACGCCGAAGGTTTGCGTACCTTGGTCGGCGTGATGGAACCAGTCTCGTTGGTCCGGGGTCCAGTTCTGATCGAGCCACACCGGATTTGCGATTGGTGGATAATTCGGAGGATTGACCGTGAAATTGTCGAGGAACCACTTCACGCCGATGGCCAGGACAAGCAGGAACCCTACCGTTGTCGCCGCCGCGATCTTCTTCCTCATATCTCCGGCCCCCGTGGATGGGAAATCTACGGCCTAAGATTTTGCCTTTATCGCGAAGTTTTTTAACATATGTACAATTTCTCGAAAGATTACTACCATCACGTCTACGAGACAACGGCAATTTGAATTTTGCGGCCGATGACTTCGTTCAATGTCGGTAATGACAAGGAGGTACCGATGAAAAAATGCTTCCGCACAATTGCACAGATTCTGGGTGCGGCACTGCTCATCTCTATCTTCGCATCAGTCAATTTTGCGCAAGACGCAATTGTGATACGAAACGTCAATATGCGTTCCGAACCGACGACCGCAAGCCCATCAATTCGTTTACTTAGTCCCACCGAAAAACTAACGCTGATTGAGACTCAAAAGTCGAGTGGTTACTACCATGTCAAAACTGAGGATGGAGTCGAAGGTTGGGTCTGGGGCAGGAATGTGCGCTTAGTTTCTGTTACCGGAGCTACATCTTCGCCTTCCTCAACAACCCGGACCCAGGCTCAGGCAGGGAAGGCGGGCCCTGCAGAAATTTATCCTGATTCGTCGCGAACTCCGGGCGCACCGAACTCAGATATTACTCAGGAAAATATCGCGGATAGCATTTGCAAGAAAGGATGGTCAACCTCGTCGGTCCGCCCTCAGACGAGCGTTACGAACCGTATTAAGACCCAAACCATGACGGCGTACGGTTTCACGGGCTCCACTCATTATGAGCTCGACCATTTGATTTCTCTTCAGGTTGGTGGCTGCCCCGATTGCGTCGAGAACCTCTGGCCAGAGGCTTATGGTGATGCAGATCATCCTATGAGTCAAGTTGAGCGAGCGAAGTGGAACAGAGACAATCCTGATTCTTCAGAGGTTCTTGCCGGTGCTTTGGAAAAAGACAAAGTCGAAAATCATGTCCACGACGAAATCTGCTTCGACGTTCCAAATGCAAAAATGAGCTCGCTAAGTAAGAAATTCCCACCGACTGTGTCTGTCACACTCCGACGCGGGCAAGAGATCCTTGCCACAGATTGGTATGGTTGTTATCTCAACATGATTCAGGGCAACAAACCGTGTGAGTGATCAGGTCCTGGCGAATGGTTAACAAACCTATTGAGCCGTGGCAAGACCTAGGATCTCCCCGATCCGGCGTCGATCCGCTCTCAGTTGGCATATAAACGCTATTGAATCCAGTGCGCCATGAAACTTTCTCTAGAGGAAACACTCGTTGAGGTCTGGCGGCAGACCATCGTCGAGGACGCCAAGCTCGTCAAGCTTGGTACAGGGCGCTATCCGGTTCGCAAGACTCCACGGAAAGGTTTGCGACAAGTAGATTTCGCACTCGACGGTGACGAGATTCGCGGGCTTGAGCAGAACCCGGAGACGAAATCGCGGTGGGCGCAAAAGGCGCGGGCCGGCAAGAAAGTTATGCAGTTCTTAGTTCAGGGCCGCTACGTGGCAAACGTGGTTGATGGGAAGGTGACTCTCTATGGGAGGTGAGCTAGTGAAAGATCTGGAAAACTTAAAGCGATGCTTTATTTGTCCGGTTACCCCGTTTATCAGGAGTTAGTTGGGCCTTTCAAAGGCCCGTACATGGAAGACCCTATGGACAGCCATGGGAATCTTGCGCTAATCACTGTTTCTCCAATTAGCCTAATGTCAAACTTGACCCTGGAGAAATCCACATGGCTGACTACAATGCTGCCCCAGTCTCGCTCGATTCGATTCTCTTCACGGATGAATTGGATTCACGTCCATCACGCCCGCCTGATCTAGAAAAGGAAAATCGGGCACTCGTCGCATTGATGCAGGAGCTTGCTGATTCGCCCCAAACTGTCTTGCAGGCATTGGCGGATACGATTTTGGAGGTATTGCACTGCGGGTCGGCTGGAGTCAGCTTACTTACAACCCACGATGGCGAGAAGAGATTTTACTGGCCCGCGATCTCGGGTCTTTGGAAACAACACATTGGTGGCGGCACTCCACGCGAGTTCGGTCCATGCGGAGCGGTTCTCGATCAAAACAAGCCGCTACTGTTTAAGCATATCGAAAGGGTCTATACGTATTTCGAGCCCGTCAAACCTGCCGTCGAAGAGGCGCTCCTGGTTCCGTTTTATTCAGAGAAAAAAGCAGTAGGCACGCTTTGGGCCGTGACGCACGACGATAATTGCAGGTTCGATGCCGAAGACAAACGTCAGCTCGAAACGTTGGCGCGATTTGCATCAGCCACCCATCAAGCCATCAACTTCTTTGAGTCGAGGAAGCAGCTCTCGGCCATCGTGGAATCGTCCGACGACGCGATCGTGTCCAAGGACCTGAACGGTATCATTCTGAGTTGGAACTCAGGGGCGCAGCGCATTTTCGGGTACTCGCCAGCAGAGGCGATCGGTCGGCCCATCACTATGATTATTCCCACCGAGCTTCAGCAGGAAGAGCTAGAGATTCTCGCCAAATTGCGGAGAGGCGAGCGCATCAACCACTTTGAAACGGTTCGTCTAAGTAAAGGCGGGTCACTCGTCTATGTGTCCTTGACGATTTCTCCCATTCGGAACAGCCAGGGCCACATTATCGGCGCTTCTAAAATCGCCCGAGACATTACTGAACGAAGACGCTTTGAAGAGGCATTAAAGGAAAGTGAGTTTTCAGCGCGGCTCCTAAGAGTCCAGGATGATGACAGAAGGCGTATCTCCCGTGAGCTGCACGATGGCGTAGGTCAGTTGCTTGCAGCGATCGGCATGAATATCGCACTCGTGGCGAGAGAGAGGCACAAGCTGAGTTCGGATACAGCGCGTCGCGTTGAAGAAAACGAGGCTTTGATTCAACAGGCGTCTGCCGACATTCGGACGGTATCCTACCTCCTTCATCCGCCTCTGTTGGACGAACTGGGATTACGGTCTGCTTTGGAGTGGTACATCGACGGGTTCGCTGAGCGCAGCAAGATGAATATGATACGAGAGATTGCACCAGACTTGGAACGACTGCCCCAAGACTTAGAGCTGGTGATATTTCGTATTGCGCAGGAATGCCTAACAAACATTCACAGGCACTCCAAGTGTTCTTCCGCCGTCGTCAGACTGTCGAATGCCGATGGAAAACTAAAGTTGGAAATCCGGGACAATGGCCAAGGAATTGATGAAGACCTTCAAGCGAAAATTGCTTCCGGCAATACTCCCGGCATTGGACTACGCGGCATGCGGGAGAGGGTTTTAGCCATCGGAGGTACGTTCACGATTGAGTCCAACAGAAAAGGGACTGCAATTCTCGTGATTTTGCCCCTCCACAAGGGAAACGCTGCACGGGCATGAATCAGGTAAACTCCCGATTAGTCAGCTAACCGGACATATACCTGGCTAGTACTGCATATGTCCGGTAACCCCGGTGGATTCAATGGGTCAACGCAACACTAGCTCGAAGGCTAGGTGCAGCAGTTTCAAGGGCTGAATTCGTCCCCGAACTTTAATTCAAAGAAAACAACTGCCCTGTTTAAGTATAAACAGAATCGAGCCCTAGAGATCGGTCCTCTTTGAAGAGCCTGCAGAAGCAATCGACTAGAGGTGTGTTGCGTCGACCATCTGAGCTGGCACCGTTAATCAGGAGTTGACTCATTTCTTCGAACATCACTGAACCTACTTCCCCAGTTGGCGCGTCTACCATGTATCCGACGCACACTTGGCTTGGATCGAACGGAGGGTTGCGTTGTCCGCCAAACGAACTTCCACGATCGCATTCCTGATTCTCATACTTTCCTGTCGGCCATCGGCGGCGAGCACGGTTGAGCTCGCTGTGGGGACAGCTCAACAGGGCATTCTCAGTGCAGGCAAAACGCAATCTTATGTGCTTTCGCTCACTACGGGAGACTTTGCCGAAGTCAGCATCGAGACGCATGGAGCGCAGCTTGTCGTCAAGGTTTACGACCCATCCGGCGTCGAGATTCGCGGATTCAGGATTGGACCAGACAATAGAAAGGTGGGTTTTGTAACCGAGGCCACCGGTCGGCACCGTCTGGATATCAGTCCCGGCGAAAAGACCGTTGAGGGGAATTACACCGTTACCGTTACAAGAATCGTATCGTTGGCGGATCGTCTAGCCACGGTCCCGGCCAAATACGAGAGTCCGCGCATAAAAGCTCTTCGCGCCGCTGCAGAAAGCGGTCAGCAAGGGACCATCGATCGCTTCTGGGAAGAAGTGAAGAAGGAAGGCGCGCCCTTAATCGAACCATTGGGGGGTGATGACGAAAATATGTTGGTCACTTTCCTTTGGAAGGGAAGACCTGACACGCACAATGTTCTATTGGCGTGGTTCCCGTTTACGGGCCAGGCGCCGGACGACTATCTCATGGCGCGGCTTGGTGAAACCGATGTCTGGTACAAGACGCTTAAGGTAGACAAGCATAAAAGATTCCTCTATGGCCTCGCTTCCAATGTTCCGCATCTACCCGTCGACGTAGGACTCGTCACGCCTGACCTTCAGGCCCTGCTTATTGCGGCAGATCAGCCCGACCCACTAAACCCGAAGCGCTGGGCGGTCGACCCGGATGATCCGGACCCGCCGGCGTATCGGGGGTATTCGGAAGTTGAGATGCCGGAAGCCCCAGTTCAACCCTGGTTGGCGCAGCGTCCAGGGGTTCCTGCGGGCAGTATTGAGAGGCATCAATTTACGAGTGCCCTGCTTAAGAACGAACGCGAAATCGGCGTCTACCTTCCGCCGGGATATTCAGCGAGTGCGAAGCCGTACAGCCTGCTGGTTCTCTTTGATGAGAATGCGTACCTCAACAGCAAGAAACATGGCACCATCGTACCCACGCCAACGATTCTCGATAACCTGATAGCCGAAAATCGCATTCCGCCGATGGTCGCGGTATTCATCGACAACGCGCCTGGCGCCCGCTCCCGCGAGCTGCCTTGCAATCCCACATTTGCTGACTTCCTAAACTTCGAGTTGGTTCCCTGGATTCGCCGTTCGTATAACGTGACGACGGATCCGCGCCAGACGATTATTGGCGGCTCGAGTTATGGCGGCTTAGCAGCTACCTACGCGGGCCTGCGTCATCCGGAGACCTTCGGAAACATCCTGTCCCAATCTGGTTCTTACTGGTGGACTCCTCCAAAAAGCAGCAACCCTTCTGATTTCGATCCAAATGCCGAACCGGACTGGATGGCAAAACAGTTCATCGCGAGCCCGCGATTGCCACTTCGGTTTTACATGGATGCCGGTAGCGACGAAATCGACTTAACTGGTCACGGCAGCGACATCTTGAGTACAAGCCGTCATCTCCGTGATGTCCTGCTTGCAAAAGGTTATGAAGTCCACTATCAGGAATTCAACGGCGGCCATGACTACCTGAGCTGGCGGGGCACCCTTGCCGATGGCCTAATTCTGTTGATGGGCAGCGCTTCTTCGGAGCCGGTACGGCAGCCCGGGAACCCCTGACTTTAGGGTTTGTATCTGTCCTTCCATCGCGTCTGCCGTCACGGGGACAGGCTAACTCCTGATTAGTCAGCTTACCGGACAGATACTCGGCTAGTAGTCCACTTCTCCGGTTTCCCCGTTTATCGGGACCTGCGGTCATAGCTCTTGCCTTCTCTCGACTGATAACGGAATGTCCCGCGATTTGCTTGACTCAAGCGACATTTCTTCTTTATTGTATAGCTAATGTCCTCTCGCGATTATCTAGGTGAATTCGAACATATCGTAGTTCTCGCACTTCTACGTCTTGGTGATCGAGCGTATGGGGTCACGGTGCGACAGGAGATCGAAGCGCGTACCGAGCGTGAAGTATCGATTGGCGCAATTTATGCCACGCTCGATCGTTTGGAAGCGAAAGGTTACGTTAAGTCCGAGCTCGGCGAGCCCACGCCAGAGCGTGGCGGACGCCGCAAACGCTTCTTCCACGTCACCGCCAAAGGGGCGGCGGCACTGAGTCGCACGCAACAGGCGATCCAAGCCATGACGAAGGGCCTTCATATTCGCGAGAGGTATTCATTGACTTCCCTGAAGGGCTTGTTGCGACTGAGATAGAGGAAGGACAAACCATATGTGCATCGCACTGCGACGCATCGGCCTCCTGCTCTCTTGTTTTTTTCTATTGGCTCTGACTGCGGGCGCTCAAGCAAATCCACCTGCGAATACCATCCGAGCCGTGCTTCAACCGGCCAAGGATCGAAAGCCCGCGCCTGAGTTTGAGCTCAAGAACGCCGCCGGCCACACGGTGAGCCTACGCGACTACCGCGGCAAGGTTGTGCTGCTCGACTTCTGGGCCACTTGGTGCACCGGCTGTAAAGAGGAAATTCCCGGATTCTCGCAACTTGCGACAAGGTATCGCAGCAAGGGTCTGAGTGTGGTCGGTGTGTCCATGGACGAGGACGGCTGGAACGCGATCACGCCTTTTCTTGCAAACACAAAAGTGTCCTATCCCATGTTGGCAGGTGATCAGAAGACCTTCGATAGCTTTGGACTCAAGGGGCTGCCAGACACATTTCTGATTGATCCGCAGGGGCGCATTGCCGCTACTTACGTCGGCCTCGTGGATCAAAGTGATGTGGAGGCCAATGTTAACGCGATGCTGTCGACACACTGAACCCTGCGATCCCATTAGCGTATTAGCTAAAAGCGGAGATACCGATCACAATGCCTCGGGCACCGATTGTGCGACCCCCGCGCATCGCAGTTTGGCTCATCGAACTGTTCGCATCGGCCGAGCAGGTCGAGGCAATCCACGGAGATCTCCTCGAAGATTTCTCGGTGATCGCGTCAAGGTCTGGAATCTCCGCCGCCCGCCGCTGGTATTGGAAGCAGAGCCTGAAATCCGTTACGCACCTGATCTGGACGGGCTATCGCACCGCGCCGTGGTTGATCCCCCTCGCAATCGGCGGCATCTGCGTATTTCGACTCACATTGAACTTGCCGACACGGGTGGTATGCGGCATTGTCTTCAGCATTCCGGGATACTACAAAACCCATTGGATACCTTGGACGTTTTGGGTGAACTACGGGGTTGCAATAGGCACCCTCGTTTGGGAGGCACTCATTGGATGTCTAATTGGGCTGGTGGCCAAAGGCAAGGAGACAATCGCCACGGCGACTCTCGGTGCCCTTGGCATCGCGATATTCACGATACCTTATCTCTTTTGGTTCGCCTGGTATGTGGCACATTGGCCGTCCTCCTACACCCGACCGAGCGGTTCGCCTGCGTTTACCTTCGGAATGGTCATCCTGATCAACGCGTTCGGTCATTCAGTAATGCCAGTTATCGGAGGCGGAATCGTCCGAAGGTTTAGATCGACTGCGGCGCGCCGACCTTCAAGCGCGTGACGGTAACCATTAATCAGAGTTGCTTATCCCTTCGACAACTGCTCAGGTTCTCGCTTAGTCCTGGTTAGTCGGCTAACCGGACAAATACCCGGCTAGTACTCCACATGTACGGTTTCCCCGCTATCGGGAACGTGCCGCGTTTCCTCTTCGCTCGATCCAGAGCACGGGGTCTATTTGCAAAAGCGCCCTGGCTTCCTTTGCTGCAGACCGTGCGTCTAAGATTCCAGCGGCTGACGCCAATCAAGAATGAGGAGAAAACGATGGAAACCTCGAACCCCGAGATGTATTTGTTAGCGGCCCGAATCGCGAAACTGGAGACTCAAAACCGCTTTTCGAAAATTGCTGGCGTAATTGCAATGCTAATGCTCGCATGTTCACTTGTGGCGGGCGTAGCGGCGCAACAGCGGCCCGCCGTCATTCCGTTCGGACAGCAGCTTAGGGCGGAGTCCTTCGTCCTCACCGACGCAAATGGTGCTACTAGGGGTGAATTTGGCATTAGGAACGGCAGCCCCGTCTTGAAATTGTACGGCCCCGATCCCGTCCTGGAATTGTACGGACTCGACGGCAAGGTTATCTGGTCAACAAAGCCCGGTAACCGGGCCACGATGGAAGGGCACTAGCCACGAATCGGCAGAACGCACCTACTCCATTCTCGACGGCCCGCTACCCCGTTAATCAGGCATTGGGATTGGTTCCGAGGACGCCGCAAGCTGGGCGTGTCAGAAGCGGGAACGTCGCCCGGGTCGCCGAAGCCCCTTAAGTATTGGGAAGTTTTGGTCCGCGGACTGAAGGCGAGCAATCTGGGCGATCACCGGATTCGGCACCATCTGCCTCAATGCGCTCTTTCTGTTCCTGGACGTACTCGGCCCGGTGTCCAGGGTCTATGATCTTCTGGAGTCCCGTAACAGCGGCCCCAATGGGAGACGACCTCCTCGCCTCGGCTTCAAACTCTTCTTCTGTCATGTTTGCATAACGGTCTCCGCTCGCTCCCTTTACGATTCCGTAGATGATCCCAGCGAATAAGGCAAGCCCGACTAGTCCGAGGATAGCGTATCCCATCGCAGTTCTGCCTCTCGGAGAACCATTCTACGCCTTCAGCGCGGGCTAGGAGCGTCCCGACGGCAGCCTGAAACTCACCTCTAATGTCAATGTCCGGTTACCCCGTTGATCAGGCGCTGGCATTCGGGAAGGCGCTAGCGGTTTGCCCGATGAAAGCCCAAGAGCAGGATCATTTGTCACTATGTTCCGAATTCACAGTAACTTCCTGTCGTGCCCCGCAAACCTTTCGTACTGCGTCTACGACCACTTCTGGATGCTCCAAAGGAATCATATGGCCACTAGGAACAATGATTCGCTCGCCCCTACTTGAAAGACGAGCTTCTCGCAACTGCAAATCGTAAACCCACGCGTGGTTATATTGTTCGAAGTCGGCTTTCGGATAGCCTGGGGGAATTCGCTCTCGTCCGGCAGTGAGGACAATTAGAGGCTTGTCGCCCAATGTCCCGGCACCTCTAGCCTCATTGTCGTCCTCATCGAAGCTGTCAGATTCACTTTTCAATGCTTCCCAGAACTTAGACTGAAGATCCAATAGGGCCTCTTCACTTCGATCTTTGTTCATCAAACGAGCAATGCCAAACCGGATTAGCAGTTTCTGAACCTTCATATGGCGGTCAAACTGGCGCACTTTTTCGTCGGAGACCCTTCTCATTGCGGGCGACATTATTCTTACTTGGTCCTCTTGGGCAGCATCCACCAAGACCATGCCCGCTACTTCCTCCGGGAACTCGCCGTTGTAAATCCTGGTATCTAGACCGCCGGATGAATGGCCCACCAATACGTACGGAGGCTTTTCGCCGGATTCCCGCAAGAGCGTATGCAGTTCGCGGGCGATCCGGAGGCTCGTGCGTGGCATAGGTCCGGCATCGCTCCAGCCGTATCCGGCCCGATCGTAGGAACACACCCGCGTGAACTTTGCTATATCAGGTTGTACCAAATCCCAGTCGATTGCTAACACGCCAAAACCACTCTCAAGAACTACGGTCGGACTACCTTCTCCGGTGCAGTTAAGATTGAGTTTGTACCCGCCGATGTCTACGAACTTCCCTTTCGGTGGAAAACGCCGGAAGTCAGCTCTGGTCTGGATAGCCTGGTAGGACGCCCCAACAATCGCGGCAATGATCGTAAGCACAAAAATCGTTAAACCTATGTTCCGGAGCCACGAAATCACTCGTTTTCGTTGAGAGGGGACTGAAGACGTACTAATGGCGGCGTCCTTGTTGGAATCGCGGTTGGTCATTTCGGTACAGATTCTCCGTTGCTTTGCTTTTCGCGGCAGCAGTGTACATCCAGGGATGCGGTTTAAGTCCCGATAAGTCGAGCCGGCTCAGACGGTCGATATCCTTTCCTAGTACCCGCCCTTCTTGTTGGCGAACATCCAAGCAACAGCATAAAATCCGTCGATGGCGGGCAAACGTAAAATCTCTCCAACTGCCGAGACGTTGACACTGTTCGACGTGGCGCGAGAAACGACGGTCCCAAGCGTCGAACGTCCCACCGCCATTCCCGACGTGCGTATCGGCACGTCATCATTTACGGCGGCAGGTTGGTCAGGTCCGTTTTACCCGCCCCAATTGAAACCCAAGGAATACCTGACCTATTACTCAACCAGATTCAATACCGTTGAAGTTGATTCGACCTTCTATGCGACACCCTCACCGTCCACAGTGAACTCTTGGCGGGACAAGACGCCTGACGGCTTCGTCTTTGCCGCGAAAGTTCCGCAGATCATCACGCATGAAAAGGCTCTTTTGGACTGTGAGCCTGAATTTGATGAGTTCGTTGATACGATGCATCTGTTAGGGGACAAGCTCGGGCCCCTCGTGCTCCAGTTCCCGTACTTCAACGAGGGGGCGCTAAGCGCAGAAGATTTTCTTACCAGGTTGCGCCCTTTCCTCAAACGCCTTGAAAGCACAACCGCGCGTTTTGCGATCGAGATCCGAAACAAGGCTTGGCTGGATCAAAAACTCGCCGATCTTCTACGACAGCATCGCGTTGCCCTCGTGTTGCAAGACCAAGAATGGATGCCTCGACCGGATCAATTGAAGTTTGACTATGTAACGACGGATTTTGCTTACGTCAGATTGCTCGGCGATCGCAAAAGAATTGAGAGACAGACCAACGTTTGGGACAAAGTGATCGTAGACCGTTCAGCCGAACTTCAAAGTTGGGTGAGTTTTTGTCGGCAGACTGTCCGGCGCGGCATTCCAACGTATGTTTACGTCAACAATCACTATTCCGGCCATGCTCCAGCGACCGTTGCGAAGTTCTTGGAGCTTTGGGATTCGAAGACATAACAATTCGTGCTATCTCCTTGGGCGCGATAGGATATCGCTTGGAGGAAGAGGACATGGTCATAGCTGATAGACTGCGAGCACTGCGAGAGGCGAAAAATCTTTCACAGGGAGACATCGAAAAGCGCACCGGTCTACTCAGATGCTATATCTCACGAGTCGAGAATGGTCATACGGTTCCAGCGGTCGAGACTCTGGAAAAGCTCGCACGAGCTATGGAAGTTCCGATGTACCAACTGTTTTACGACGGACAAGGGCCTCCGAAACTCCCGAGTCTTCCGAAGCGCAAAACGGGGGACGATACGTGGGGTAGCTCGGGCCGGGATGCCAAAATGCTTGACCAGTTTCGAAGAGTGTTGGGCCGAACGAATGGGAGGGACCTGAAGATTCTCTACTTGATGGCTCAGAAAATGGCTCGGTCGTTGCGCACGAACGGAAAGAATTGAAATTACCCCACCTCTTACATTATCCGAGCCCCAGCTTCTCCGTAATCCGGCGCCGGCCCGCTCTTTCTCGTGGGCTTCCGCCTTTCTTCTTTAGCAGCGTATCGAGATGCGCGCGCCTCCCCTGCGTTACTTCGGGAGATCCACTTTCCCGAGAAGTTCCGTGATTTGCGGATGTTTCGGATTGTCATTGAAGCGGACACGGTATCCGTTCTGACTGTGCAACTCGCCTAAGGTTAATTCAGGGGAAGCATAAGCGTAACAGCTCTCGATGTAGCTTTGGCCGTCTTCAGAAATAACATCGAAGCGGATTTTCCATTCTCCGTTCTTCATCTTCTTCTTGCGATAGGGCCGAACCATCGCGACCTGCCCGGCGCGCACGGAATCGACTGGCCGATCCCTTGACCTTTGAGCGCGTAATCCAGCCAGGCTTATAGCCACCATCGATGTTGGTCCCACCACGTTTGGCCGCGGCTTTGGCGTCCCGATGAACCCTAAGAAGGATAGGTGACTCCTTGTCGTGCATCCAGACGAAGTCCACTCGAATTCCGGCCTGGGCTTGGGCACGCATTACGTCTTTCCACAAGTCCCAGTTTTCCATCGGTTCGCCGTGACGATTGTTCCCGCCGTCTTTCTTCCACCCGCGCGCGTAAATCACACCGTTCTTAACGTACATGGAATCCGTGACGATTTGAACGCGCGCTACGTTAGGCCACGGGACAGATTCGCAGATCCAACGGACCGAGTGAACGCAGGCTAGTAGTTCCATGCGGTTATTGGTGCTCGCCACGTATCCGAGATCAAAGATCAGTTCTTCGTTGCGACCAAGGTGCTCCGGGTACTCGACCCTAGCGGCACAACCGGAGGGCCCGCCTGGGTTCCGAAAACAGGAACCATCGGTGTAAATGTGAATAGCATGAGGATCGAGCATGGTGCACATCGCTTTTCATGGGTTACGTGGACTCGATCACCACTTCGGCGCGCGTCTTTTTGCATCCGTAACATCGCCCCGTTGAATCGAACCGATGTACCCGTCCACGTCGCGAAGTGCCGGCTTACTGCAAGGTTGATAGCGACGATTCTTGGAGCCCACGTCGCTGCGATGCTTCTCCTGGTCCTTGCTCTTCCGGAGTCCGCCCGGCGCGGCGGATTAAGGCCGCTATTCGAGGTCACCGACCTCAAACGCACCGTCTGATTTCAAATTGCCCAAACGGAATGACCGCGGCGGCAGGAAGAATTCGACCTAGAACTTGCTGGCCAAAGGGATTTTCTGTGTGGACAAAAATCTGACCGCTATATTTCATTTCCGCGAGAAATCGAGCAACGGGCTCGCTGGTCACACCCAATGATAAATCCCAATCGAGAAGGACAAAATCGAAAGGACCGAAATTGCTGACTAGGTCGATGGCTCGGTCCGGATTATCCGCGAGAAAAGCCTGTGGAATGCGATGGCAACTTAAAAAGAAATGCCGGCGGGCGATTGAGTCCTCAACAACGAGCACGGAGGCACCCGTTGGAATTTCGATCTCTCGCAGTTTGGAAGGGGCGGGATTAGGCAGCGGAAACCCTCCTCGGTCGCGTCTTGCCATGTGCTGAGAGAAGATGCGCATCATACTCGTCGGAGAACACATTCGTGCCAGCTGGACAGTATCGGCATGAACTGAGATAGCGCCCACGGGGGAAGCGCTTGCTTGGGGGCTCGACTTGGAGTTGGGGACGCGCCAGGATGTGATGAGGGTCCAAATCATCGACGGAACGCTCCCGCCAAGTGAGTTTGGCTTCCTGGACGGCGGGACGATTTGTGGGTCGAGCAGCGGGCGCCTGTCGCGGGGCCTTGGAAGGCGCGAGATAAAGCATGAGCACGCCGACGAGGATGAGCACAATGGCTGCGGTTTGCCAGGCCGTCACTCAAGCTAGACTAGCACCCTCTCAGTTGGAAACGCCATAGACCGAAAGCACCAGAACCGCCCGCCAGCCACGCACTATTTAACAGAAGATTTGCAGAAGGATGAGGAGTCTCTGCGGCTGTGGGTTGCGCTAGCTTGGGGGAGGATGTGTCCTAGCTAGTCCAATCTGTCCGATGCGTCCGGACGGGGACGATGAGGCGGGAACAGAATGGGGAGCTGCATTCGATAAGAGCGGGAGCGAGTGTGACTCGGTGCGGTGTGTCTATTTTTGCCATAATGCGAGGCTTCTACAGGCAGCCGGACACGAGGACGGAGTGTGACTGGTTCGAAGGTGTCGAATTATGCAGTAGCGAGCAAATTGCATAGACTTTTATGCATTCGCATGTGCGCCGGACGTCTGCTAATCGGCAGTACATCAGACTTTTAATCCGACACCCGCTTGTAAGTGTTGGATTATCAACAAGTTACGAGACAATGACACCGAATTAACAGCACCGCAACCTTAATATAGAATTAGACCGAAAAGCCTCTGCAAAGGCTCCGCAAGGAATTTCACTTGCGTGTGGAATCGGCGCCGGACTCCTGAGGGTGTTCCGGTGGGTTGCCGATGAAGGTTGAGCGCGTTCTGGATTGCCGGAGTTTGTGTATTCTATCTTGTTGATTCTTATAGTAGTTAGGTCTCATACCGCCTTTGCCTAAGGCCCCCGGCTACATCCAAAAAGGTTTGCCGGCGAGGCACCGGTGACCTGACTTTGAAGCACAAATTCCAGAAAAACGGCTGGCTGTTCAAATGATGCCCGATCGGGTGACAAAAAATTCCTGAACCGGCCGATATCTTGCCCGCGGGGGAGACCGGTCTCGAGCCCGATCTGGAAAAAAATTCCCAAAAATTCCCCGGATCCCCAGGTACTAATGGCTAAGCCATAATCTTGGGTATTATGGCTAACCTTTATTTCTAGGTATTATAGCTTAGCCCTTTATATATAGACATAAAAAACCCATTCTGTTCGTACGAAAAGGGTCGGATTTCACTTTTTGACCGCTTTATTAAACCGATTTCAAAAGGCAACTAGGAAACTCCGTTCGTTGTTCGTAGCCGTGATACCCTTTATCCCTTTTGTTGATTCTAAAGGTACTTACAAAATCTCACCCATCAAAACGAGGCATATTGTACGAACGGTGTTAAACCGATAAACTCTTTCCATCGAGCAAACCCCCACCACCGGTACGAACAACGAACGGAAAAATCCGCCCCCTATTTTACGAACGGATCCCAGGTACTGTATTAATAGATGGCCAACAACATCGCTCGATCTCTCCTGAAGCCTGCGCGCGTTGCGCCCGGGCACCGGTTCCGCGGTTCGGTCGCGTGGGTGTCGCACATCGCGCACGGCGGGCGCCGGGCGCGCGTGAACCTCCCGGCGCCAACGGCTATCGCCCCATAGGCCCGCCACTTTTTGTCACCCGGTTCCGCGGCTCGAGTCCGATTCCGTGGTTGGCCCGGGGAAGCCAATAAACCCGGAGTCTGGCCTATACCTGCGGCACGCGTTGTGCCGGGGGTTCGAAAGGAAGTCCAGGCGGCTCTACCAGATGGGTAGCCCTGAAGCGGCGCCGGCAGTCCTGCCACGTAGAACGCCTCCATCGAGGAAACAGGCCTTCCGCCGCCTAGAATCGCCCTACGGGCTTCCCATCGCGATCGAGAGCCCACCTAACCCTTTTGCTTTGAGATGGATGCGCCCTCGTCACTTCTAGGTGCCACCTTCTGTACCATTTATGAGAGGGAACGTGATCAGAACCATGCCAGTCCGGGTCGCGCGGAAGGCTAGCCGCCCGCATCTGCCGCGTTTCCAATGACTTGGGAGCCGGGCGGCAATTCTCGAGACCACCCGCACATTAAGTAGAGGGAGTCGCACCGCGGATCTGGCCCATTTGCAACGACTTGGAGGCCATCCCGGTTAATCGTGTATGTCCTGGAACCAACTCTTAGGAGGGTATGACGCTGGCCGGATCGAGGTTTTCGCCGGCACCTTCGGCAATTCTCCAGTAGCCACGTACATCTTGTAGGAGGGTATGGCGCGGTAGATCGAGAGCGCTGTAACCTGTTGGCAGGAGCCAGGTTTATGAGCGCGGGCTTAATTCTCCCGTAGCCACGCACATTCTATAGGAGCCATCGACACGGGCTCAGCGCGAGGCTCAGGAATAGAGGGGGTAGGGCGCAAAGGTGAGATCGGCACGGTTCGCAAAAGCTTCAAAAGCTTCGCCTTTTGCAATTATAGAGTAGTCACGCACATTTAGTAGAGGGAGCCGGCGTCTTCCGATCGAGCATGCCGCAACTCGTTGCAGGAAGGCAGTTTAACAGGATCGGAATTAAATCGCGCCTAGTCACATAGAGGGGTACAGAGGGTACAAAGCCGCGGACCCGCAAAGCAAGCGCAAAGATCGCTCACCGGATGTGGTAGCCGGTGGCAACGAAGTCGTCGCGGACCCACCACCGCGATCGACCATCCCGCAAGGGATGCTCGCTCTCAAGGAATCGGCGACCCCAACATTGGCCGGTTCCGCCTTAACTCGAGAGCCAAGGGTGGGAAGGTTTTGAGCGGATCCCTGGTGGGGTTCACCCAAAATATTTGAAAGGCAACCGCAGTGCGCACTACTTTTTTACGATTTCAGCACGTTACGGATTTCGTTGGTTCGATCAGGTTGCGGATTTCGTTGGTTTGATTAGGAGAGACGAGATGCTGGAGATAGAACTAGTCCAAAGAAGGATCGACGCGCTCAACACATCACTTGCCACCACCGCAGCTTTGGCTGGCGTCGGTGAATCGAAGACGCGCGCCATCCTAAACGGCACACGGCCAGACAACGATGCGTTGAAGCGTCTCAATAGTGCGCTGGATGCGCTCGAGCAGCTTGTGAACGCTGCGAAGCCGCTGAAGTTGGATTTGAAAAATGCAGCCGTAGCGCGGGACCTTTTGGACCGATTCCAAACGGGAAAGCTCACTGTGGCCGTTGAATCCGCATCTGGAAATCCAGCTTGGCCAAAATCGAAAAGTGAATGGTTGGAGTTTAACGATCGGCATCTCCGGAAAAACCCGGCATACCTCGCCCATCTCAAGGCGATAGGAGCATTCGAGTAGTTCAATCTGATGTGAGGAGTAGAGCAATGGTGGAATACACAGAACAACGGCGCGCATCGGACGGCGCCAAGTTAGAAATGCTAACGAACGGATTTTTTCGATGCTGGCGAACGCTGAAGGAAGAAACGAAGGCCGTAGCTCGTCACTTCCTTCGCGCCGCGGTCGCAGAATGCGCCACGCTCAACGAGTGGTACGCATGGCTGGACTTCATTCACGCGTCCGTCAACGGCGCTTTGGCGCGCGAAGTATCGATGGTTCAGGAATGGTTTGCGGATCTCCGGATGGGCATCCGGTTCGTTGCGGCGCTTACCGCTGAAGGAGTTCTCGCATTAACCGGAAGATCTCACAAGGCGCACCGTTGGGCGATCCCCATCTCGGGAAGCAAAAAGAACTGGACGCAGAAGTTCCGGTACAGGTGTTGTCCGTATGAGTGCCACAATCCTAACGCAACCGCGCGCCCCATCTGCCCCGACGCACGCTGCGATCTCCGTCATCCAGAAATTGTTTTTTAAGAACGATCTGATTTGCCTGTGCCGCATCCATCAGAAGACGCACGAAGTGAAGACGACGTTTGTGCGTGCCTCCGACGTTGGCGAAGCGTGGATGCAGAAGCTGGCTGCGGAGAACGAAGCAGATTTCAACATCTTCGTGTGCATGTCTACCTTCGTAGATAATCCAGGCGGCCGGCGCAAGGAATTCGTTAAGAACATCAGAACAGCCTACATCGAGTGTGATGCCGACGCGTTGAAGTCCGTGGAAGAGATCGAGAACGATTCATTCATCGGCAAGATTCCGCCTCCGCAATTCGTTCTCGAGTCGTCGCCCGGAAAGCGTCAAATTTTCTGGATTTTAGATAAAGGCCTAACCACCGTCCAGCAGGAAGATTTGAATCGCGCGCTCGCCTGCCGCTACTCCGGCGACCCGGCATGCGTTGATGTTGTCCGCGTCCTAAGATTGCCGAATTTTCAGAACCGGAAGTACCCCGCACATCCGGTCGTAAAGATCCTGCAAAGCGGGGACGGAGTTCGTCACAGCGCGTCAGAGTTCAAGATCGCCATCGAAGAGTCACAGTCCGCGGTCAAGGTTCCGGCCGATCAATCCGAGCTTCAGTCCATCGCTATTTATCTCGAGAAAGCATTGGACGAATCAGGAATCCATTATCTCAACATGAAGCGTTGGGGTTCGCAAGGATATCTGTGGGAGCTTCCATCTTGCGTTTGGGCGGCTGATCACAGCACCGGCGACGGTGGCGCTTGCATCATCCTCCACAATTCAGGTGCTCTCGATCTGTCCTGCAGGCATTCGTCCTGCAAGCGCAACGGCCGCAATTGGGCGCACCTTCGCCAATGGATGGAAGCCAAGGTTGGGCACACTCTCCAATTCGGCGATCGGGACGACGGCGCCGGAGTCATCGTGGCACCCACGTCCATCGAGATCGAGGATATCGTAAAGGGTTCCGATACTCCGCAGTTAACCGACGACGAAATTTTTGCGGAGTGGGTAAAGGCCGGTGAAATCAAAAAGCATCCAGACTTCGATATGACCCCCGACGAAGTTGAAAAACAAGACTCCATCGGCGCGGACGGTGGCACAGCCGTTTACAAACTATACGAAACTCCCGGCCCGTCGCTCGAAGACGCAGACTTCTACGGCCCGTTGGGTGAAATTACCAAGCGCATTTGCCAGTACAGCGAAGCCAGTCCCGAAGTGATCTACATCAGCCTGATCGTAGCTTTCGGGAACATGATGGGACGAGGCCCGTACTTCAACATCGGTGCCACGCAACATCACGCGAACGAATACATGGCCGGTGTAGGCGAGACGGCGCGAGCGCGCAAAGGGACAGCAAGCGATGAATCCAAAGCTGTCCAGAAGTTGGTCGATCGTGTGTGGGCCACGACGCGCCAGATGGGCGGCTTCCGAAGTCCGCAAGCCGTCATCAGCGCCATCAAGGATGACAGCACCTTCAGATTTTTTAATAGGAAGCATCGCGAGTATGAAGAGAAAACTACGCCCGGCGTAACGGACAAGCGCCTTTGCATAAATGAGAACGAACTTTCGGCTTTATTCAAGCTGATCACCAACAACGAGAACAATGCCGCCGAGATGTTCCGCAACGGGTGGGACAGCCAGCCTCTGTCGAACAAGGTGGCAGGCAAGACTGAGGCCGGTGAGCATAACTCGCTGGAATGCCGCGAGCCACACTTATCAATCATCGGATTCACCACCGCATCGCAAGCCAAAGAAACACTCCCGATGGACGTTGCTGGATCGGGAGATGGCAATAGATTTTTGTGGGTGTACATCAAGCGAAAGAAGCTGATACCGGAGCCGCCGCCACCAATTGATTGGAGCGAAGAAACGATAGAGGCTCCGTGTGGGTTGATTGATCAGGTATCGGTGCTGCCCTACTTGATGGACATGCTAACCAAGGCGAGCCAGCCGCGGTTGATTCCGTTCGCTAATGCGGCCGTGCGGAAAGAATGGGCGCGCATTTACAAGCGGTGGGAGAACGCCATTGGCAAGGCTGATACGTTCCTGGGTGGAATGACTTCGCGTGGCCCCGCACACATTCGTCGCATCGCCATGATCCTGGCCTTGGTGGATTGCAGTGAATGGATTGATCTTCCCCATCTAAGGATGGCCGAGAAGATCGTGTCGTTCTCGGTGAAATCGGCTCGCATGATCTTCATGGGAGTATCAGCCGAACAGATAACGATCTGGTCTTGGGCAAAAGATCAACCCGATGGCTTCACGGTTGGACGCGATCTGCATAGCCTGTTCGGCCGCAACAGGTCAGCCGATTGGCTGCGGGCTCAAGTCGTGGGCATGCTCAAGACCGGCCACCTTACATTTGATGGCGCGAAGTATCGCCACGCCGAACCCAAGAAAGCACGGCAATAGGAGATCGACAGATGCCAACCAACAATTTACAACTCGCCAAAGCCGCAGCCAAGGCTAGGGTCGCAGACCGGCGCATCGCACCACTAACTTGTCTCGAGTATGCGAAGGCATTGATTGCGCTTGATGAGCCGCCAGTGTCCAATTCGGCCCACTTCATCAAGGATGAATTTGATCGACACCTGAACGGTGGTGCCATCTCCCCCGAGGATGCCAAGGCGCTGCGCGCCTACACCGAAGTTCTTGACGCCATTATTGAGTCCAGAAAAAAGATGGGACCACAAGCCAAAGTCGTTAGCGCTGCCAAGGCACCGAAGGAGCTTCCACCCGTTGAGGATCCTTTCTGGAATCGGTTTGACGTGCCCCACACTGCCGACTGCCTGGACGAGTGTCCCGGAACGCACTGGATGGCTCTTCCTCGTTGGGATGGCAGAACAAACTTGGCCGATCGGTTGAAGTCTGGCCCCTATGACCCATCGGATTACGAGCCGGCGCGGGTCCGCATCGCCAAGTTGATCATCGACGCTGGCATTGATCCTTTGGGCGCCGCGACACTCGAAAATTACCGGGCAATCGAAAGCCGCTTGTGGACGGAGCGCGACAAGTTGCCCGCGGGCGACGGATTCAAGGCTCTGACAAACAGCATCGGCGATTTGTGGGTTGCTTGGATGGCGTTTAGAAAGCCGCCCCCAAAGTTCGAACGTCCTGCCGCAACGAAGCCGAAACAATTTGACAAAGGAGAGTAAAGTGATGTCATCAATTCAAACAGAATCGTTGCTACTTTATTGGAAGGAAATTTTCTCCCAATGGAAAGCATCCAATCATCCTCCCCGCCGATCGTATCGTGAAAGAAAGTCTACTCCGGAAAGAGACACCGAGATTCTCAAGGCGGCGGTTGAGTATCTAAAGCCCGGCGAGATGTTCACAGTCAGCCATCTGGATCGCGCTCTCACCGAGTCGGATTTTCCGGTCAATCCTTTGCCATCGAACCGTCCAACGGCCGAGGATATGAAGCTGTTCCAGAGCATGTCGCGCGACGAGTTGATCATCTATCTCTTCGATCAAGGTCCGCACAGTCATGTCTATCGCGCTTACCAGTGGGCTTGTAAAGAATACGGATTCTCGCCCATAACCATACAAAAACCGCTGATTCCCGATTCCGAGATCGATGACTTCGAGACTCAACGAGCGCGCATGTCGGCCACGGAATGTCGCCAGCGGTATGAGAAGGAGCCGGAGTTCCGTCGCTATCAGGACGCCAGCGATCAGCGGGCGGCGTGGCTGCGCGATCTGCGCTGCCTAAGCTGACGATCGAAGTCTATCGCCGCATGAAGCCGTCCGACATTGCCGACCGGTGGAACGATCCGCGGTTCCGCGCACAGGTCGAGACACTACGTCGCAACGGTGAGTTATGAGCTATTGGGTGCAATTCAAGATCAACGGAGAGTACTTGTGGTTGGCTCACACCGACAACTCCGGGTACGAGACTCGCGGCGATAAATCTCGAGCGTGGAATGGTCCTATGACTGCCGCCATCCGCAGCGCCGAGTTTATCCGCAATGCCGGCCAGGATTGCCGCATCGTCGATGCGTACGATTCTCCTGTCAACGGGTGGGATTACAAGGTTCTGCCCCCGGTAGCCATTGAGAAGATCGTGAGCCATCGCGGCTGTACGCCGCGCCGCATGCCCAACTCGCGCCGGTGGATATTCAACTTCCCCACTGGCTTTCCGTACGCCGCCATCATCGAGGAGGATCCGCAGTCAGTGTTGACAACCCTTTTCGGGAATCCGGTCTACAAACCGTTCATTGACTCTTTGCCGTCCGATCGTGTGGAGTCCACAGCGCCCGCCGTTCCACCCACGCCGGAAGTTCATTGGGAATACTATCACGCCGCCGACTGCCCTCGAGGCTGTGGGTGCCAGAAGTGCAGCATCGTGCAGGCGCATTACCGGAAACTTGGAAAAATATAAAGGAGAACTGTCATGAAGAAGATTGTCGAAGTGTGTAATTGGGACACCAACCAAAGTGGGGATCCGGTTCGGGTCCCCACAGGTCTCGACGAAAGGGGATTGGTCATCGCAAAGGATGAAGAGTCCACCGCGCAAGTCCTCGCAGAGTTTAAGAAAGGCGAGACGTTCGCGAAGTTCGAACCATTTGCCACCGAAGAGAATGCCGGGAAAATCGATGCAGCGATGGACGAGCATTACCCGAACGGATGGTGTCTTCCAGAGTTGGAGGCCATGGTCGAGCTGATGTTTCGTAATCGTGAGTTCACTAAACCCGTCGTGCCTACCGCGGCACCCAGTCGTGACCGGGAGTTTTACGATTGGACAATGGCTCACACTATCCGCGAAAGACGTGAACGCCGCTCCAACGACGCCGAGTATGAAGGGTGGTTTGTGAAGACAGCCTTTGATCAACGAGCCACGGACGAAGCCAAGAGACAGCAAGTGCCCGTTGGGCCAGACTTCACGAATCCGCGCCTGTACGCTTTTGCACAAGCATTCAAAGCCAACACAACGGAGTCGATGCGGTTGGTCTCCGGCTACCGTACGGTGAAAGGATTCAACAACGACATGCCTATTGAGGGTGCCGCATTCGAGAAGCTGATTGAAGATTGCAACGCCGCGAACTTGCCACTGCGGTAAATAAAAGGAGACAACCATGAAGCCGATTACTATCAATGACATCGCCGATGCTGCTATGCGCCAGCATCAGGACGATTTGGACAACGTCTACGCCTGCTTAGGTGGGGACGCCGCGGTCAAGGGCGCCGTCGTAGATTACTGCACCCTGCACCCGGAAGTCCCGAAAGCCATTGCTGCCGGGGATATCGCGGGATCCCGTGAAGGTATGGACAAGACTATCTCGACACTGATCCAACGCGGAGTCCTTAAACCGCTACCGCCCGGTTGGTCGCCCGAGGCCATCGATGAGCTGAACGCACTTCAGGCACGCGTCACTCCGATTCCCGCGTACGACGAGGACGAAGTCGAAGAGCCGGAGATCCCAACGTCAGTGGTCAACGGTGCAGATCTGGATCTGGTTTACCAGAATCTGATCGATCAATATCGATCCCTGACTCCGGCCTCTTTCCAGCGGCTGTTGAACAGCAGCATTCCTGGATCGAAGCTAACCCATCGCGACGTCTGGAATCTCCATCAGAGTGGGAAGCCGCTCCCGAGTGGAAGTGCATCGTCGCCCCAAGGCGATCCCCTGAGCGACGAATCGATCATCAATCTGTGGAAGACGAACAACGTAGAGTTCCGGCGCCTCCATCGATCCGACGCGAAGTTCAAAGCCAAGGCTGACCGGCTGTTCGAGAAGGGGATAATTTGAAATGGCTCACCCAACTCACCGTAAGGAGCTTGCCAGAAGGGAAAAAGCCACAGCTAAACGTGAAGCCAAGGCGGCCCGCAAGGCGGCTCGCAAAGCTGAAGATCAAACCACGCCTTTGACCGATGCAACGGCTCCGAATCCTATCGACGCCCCGAAATCTGACACGCCGTCTGTCTAGTTTTCCCATTGCTACATTGAGTTCTGTGTAAGCCGATCGCAGAAAGGGAACCCCCCTCGCGCCCGCCTTTGGTGCTTCGAGCATCGCGGGGAATCGGCAGGAGTGGGCCACGGCATACCACCGTGAGCCCACTCTACTTTTTTCAGGAGAATCCCATGCCGCTATTTTGGTGTAGATATTGCTCTCGCGAAATATTCGGGGAGCCACTTTTAGTTCGTGGCAGGGGGCGCCGCGCCACACTTTTCTACGATGCCGCTCACACGTTGCACAGAATAGGCCAGCGTCCCCCCGTCAAGTCGATCACTCCGGTTGCCCCGGTTGCCATCGAAGAGCCGGTCTTGGAAGTCCAAAGCTTGGAAGATTTCATGGTGTCAGTATTTCGTTCTGCCGAAGAGGCTGTGCCGCAAGATGAAGTGGTAGTGGAGGATTAGCCGTGATCGGAATAATCAATTTTCTTTCATCAGGAGTGGCCGCCTACGGATTCATCCAAGGTGAAGACGGCGCATCGTATTATTTTCAGTGCAAGCCTGACGAATTTCTTGTGCGCGGTTCAGAAGTCGAGTTCGAAGTGCGGGTACAGACGGCAAAGACGCGTGGGATGCGCCCCACCGCCACCAATGTTAGGCCGACTGGCGCATTCTCTCCGGTGACCGAGACAGATAGACCAAGTACAAAAGATCCGTCTTCGTCGCGTCAGTTCGAACGTGAGTACACGTACCAAGACACGTTAGCCGAAGCACAAGGCCGCGCCTTCAGCGGTAGTCCAGAAGAGGCAATGGTCGTGGCAAAAAGATACGATAATCCAAATGCTTTCAAGCCGTTCGGATCAAGATTATTTTTGCACGGATACTTTTCTCGTTCCTAGAAATTGATTTCCTTCAAATGCGGGCCACTCGTGAAGGAGCCGCCATCCTGTGTCGGCAATAACAGCGAGCCTCGCAAAGCGCAGCGCGCCTTCACTCCCACGGCGGGGGCGCCGCGACTTTCTTTTCAAAAGGAAAATAAAGTGTTCAACGTAATCGTTGTTGATGGTAACTCCTTCGCCGTCGTCCCGATCCATCGTGGTCTAGATCCCGGTGAGGCCGCTTCTTTGGTCTTTGCAGAGACTGCGCTCCAGACCGGCCGCGTCAGCATTTCCGACGATCAGAAGAATTATCTCGTCGCCATCCATTCAGCGGACGGAGATCCGAGCGGCACTCGTGTCTTCGATAACGCGTTGCCGCTGGAAAAGTTCGATCCAGATACGTACGTCGGCGGTGGACAAGATCCAAAGGGCGGGTGGGATTTTTCTACCGACAACCCGGTTCCAGATGATCCGGATGAACCCATCATCGATCGTCACTCTGGCAGGATAAGTCCGCTTTGCCAAAGTTTCCCGAAGGAGAAAAAATAATGCGTGGCCTTATCGCCGGGTTGATGCAAGGGGCCGGCAAAGACATTGATCTCCCACAAAGACAGGCAGACTCCGCACCGAAGGAATTCTGCGCTTCGGAGTCTGTCCCCGCCTCTGTACCGGAGACACATCCGGCACTGACAAGCGTGTATCCGATGCTCGATGGTCCGGCTGCTCCACCGCCTCCGCGATCATCTTTGGATCTTGCAGCGGACGAGAAATACTATGACGCGATGGGGAAAAGCTGTCTTCGCCACGGCGCGCGCAGATGTGATGCATGCGCTTCGATCACGGCACCCGCACCATCCTCTTCGGTAACAGTTACGGCCACACCGATGCCGGATCTTGTCGTGCCTCACCTCGGATTCGGAACTGTTGTGACGCCAGAACCACCGAGCCGATTGGTTCGCGCCGCTCGGGAGTTCTCGGAAGCTCGTAGTGAGGTGAAACGATTGCAGGAGATCGTACGCGATTGCCAGTCCCGGCTTCCACGTGCGATTCAAGACCAGGAAGTCGCACACACGGCGCTGAAGAAAATAATGGAAGATCAGTAAGCAAGCGGTAGAGGAGAATAAAATTGAAATCGTATACAGCATACAAAGGCGGATCTAACACAATCCCGCTATCAGATCTCGAGGTCGGCATCGAAATGACGGTCAATTTGCCGTCGTGGGGCGGCCAACAGCCTTCAACAACGGTGGTCCTCGTCAATCAGGCCGATGTTCTCGCTTGGATCGCTCAGTGCCGGGGAGATGGAACGCCAGAGAATCCGCCTTATACGGCGACGCGTGTTCAATATCTGTGTGCGACCGATCCCGTTTTCGCCGCCCGCGCCGCGGCGGCGTGGATGTCCAATCAAATGACTTTTGCCGCGCCCCCTGGACAAGGCATTGGAATGGGTGGTAACGGAGTGGGTGGCGTTCAAACACCCCGAGAATACTACGTTTACCCCTGGCCCCATAGTAAAAGTGGTGTTTGAAATAAAAAGGAGAGATAGATATGGCAAGAAAGACCCTAAAAGAAGTGGCCGCAGCCATTATTGCTAGGCGTCGCCGCACCGGAAAGTCCAACTTACATGTTGTGACCCGTGGTGGTCGAAAGCAAATTGTCCTGCGCAACAACACGACGACCGGTAAGCGCGTTGATCAAGTGCTAGGCACCACCGCCAAGCACAAATAACTAAAAGGATTTGGCATCTCGCGCTTTTCCGGTTGCAAACGGATGCGAGTTCCCGGCAGTCCAAAGCAGTACCTATAGGTGAATCAACATGAGCAAAGAAACATGCAGCGATAGGAAACCGAGTGCCTCAGAAGCATCGCGCCACACCGCAGGATTAGTCCCGGAAGGAACGACAAGTCCGCAAATCGTCGACCCCGCCGGTCAAGTTGACGGGTTGGATGCTTCGTTCAAAAAGATGTTTCCTGCAAGCGAAGACGGTCCAAGCGGTGGGGAGTCTGGAACGGTTCTTCCCGCTGGACGCACGCGTACTAAGTAGTCTAACGAGTTCGCGGATGGGTAGACGGTTACCGCGAAAAGGAGATCTTGCCATCTTCTTTCCAAAACCGCTGCCAATGAATGTGGGCGGTCCTCAGCCGCCCGCGTTCGTTTCAAGTTTCGGGAACGGCGGGTTGGTGCCCGAAAACGTGGCGATCGCCACGTCCTCCTTTACCATCGCCCGCCAAATGGATGTGGGCGGCTCCCACGGGCCGCCCCGTTCGTTTTGGTGTGGAATAAAAGGCTTTGACATCGGGTACTGGTACGGGTAGACTTGACTCAGGTGAATTATGCTTTGGGGCCTACCTAGCCCGACCGTGGAAGGCCGTGTGTAATCCACGATAAAGATAATGAACCACACGGCGGTAATGATCAGACAGCGGCGGGACAGCAAACATCTTTCCCGAGATCGAGTCCAAAAGCGGCTTGATCGCTCCACTGGAATATGACGCTAGGCCCGTCGATCTAGCACACGAAGACCTTTTGGCAGTCTTCGCCTTACCAATATTTGCCTACGGTAGGGTGTTGCCATGGCTTCCAAAGCCCTTGTCAAAAGCATTCCCGCAGTTCTCATCCCACCACGATTGGTGTCTCTGAAGGATGCGGCAAAGTACCTGGGGTGCGCCCACTGGGCCGTCAGAACTTTAGTCTGGTCTAAGGAGTTAGTTCCCATTCGGATCGGCCGGCGAGACTGCCTCGATCTAAGGGATTTGGACGCCTGGATTGAGCGTAAGAAAAAAGCTGCCTAGCCGTTCACGACCTGCAATCTAGTTTCAGGTTTTGCGGCTGCTTTTTCCTTCCGCTGTTGTTTGAAATATTCAGTGACCGACTCGCCTGCCTCTTGGATATCCTTGCCGCTCGTGATGTTGTACCGCTCAAAAACTTCCTCGGTCTTGTGACCGGTAATCTTCATCGCAATGCCGCGTGGCACACCGGCCCTCACAAGGTTGCGAACTGCCGATCGACGCAGGTCATGAAACAGGAACCCTTCTAGCCCGGCCTTCTTTGTTGCTATCTTCCATGCCTTTCTGAAGCTTCCCACCTTCTCTCCCTCGTGGTTCAAGAATACATGTTCTGCCTCAGGGTGCATCCGCTTGATCCCTTCCAGCATTTCCGGCAACCCGTCGATCAACGGGATCTCTCGGCCTTCCTTATTCTTCACATCGGCATCAGTCAGACGGATCACTTTATTCTTCAAGTCTACCCGATCCCACGTCAGGTTCTTGATTTCCGCCGATCGCATGCCCGTGTAGAACCCAATCTGCAGAATAGGCTGAATGTACGCATAAGGCTGCGAGGAAGTTCCCTTGGCTACGTTCTTCACTTCCACACCAAGTGCGGCGTGCAACGCGTCATATTGCTCCATTTCCAAGAAGCCGGTGCGCGCATTGTTTTCGGGAAGCATCTCGATAGCAGGCGCGTACTTTAAGTCACCGCGCTTGATGGCCAGAGAAAACATGCGTCGAAGCGCTGACAGCGATCGGTTGATGGTGGCGTTTTCTGCGCCGGCGTCCCTTCGTTGTTTTACGAATTCATCGCGCGTCCGGGGCCCGATGGAACTGACTTTCACGCCTTCATCTCCCGGTTGTGCGTAGCCTAGGAACGTGTCAAGATGTTTCAGGCAGTCCACGTACTCTTCACCTGAGGAATTCTTACGGAGAGACTTGTGGCCCCGCTCTGAATAGTTGCGGAGATACATTGTGCGGAGGTCGGCGTACCGTAGTTGCGATGGATCGTGTCCCACCGCAACGTCACCGTTTCCGACTTTCTCTACCCATTGTTTGAGTAGGATGCGCGCCGCTGATATGTTCGTCCAAGATTCAGGCTTCAGGAGAAGTGCTTTGTCGGTGGGATCGATTCCAGGCTTCAGTTCGCCGCGGACCTTGGCGCCGGAGTTCAGACGCGTTCGGCGCACCTGCTTGCCGTTTACATCGCGGACCTGTACGGCCCAAAAGCTAGAGACTCCGGGCCGCGGTGGGATCAAGCATCCATCCCCGCCGTCTCGTTTGCTGCCGCGTTTATTGCTTCGATCTGTTGTTGGGTTGGGTTCCTTCGCGGTGTCCATCATGGCGCCATTGTATCTGGTGCTAGGGTTGGTGTCAAGTGCGTTTCTGCTGTCAGCGGTTGTAGGTCAAGTGCTGTAGTTTCATCGTGTTGGGAGGTCGGACAATCGGTAGTCCGTCAGA
>CAVQZU010000106.1:0-9012 GCA_963718485.1 uncultured Acidobacteriota bacterium | reverse complement strand
TCGGTGTTGGCGGTGATCACCTCGCCTTCCATCGGCTTCTCTTTGGCTGGTGTCAGGGATGATGATCCCACCTGTGGTCTTCTCCTGAGCGTCGAGCCGGCGGACCACGACGCGGGTCGTGGAGGGGACGGAACTTCATGCGCCTCGCTCCTTTGCAATCTCAGTTGGCTAACTCCCGTTGATGGTGCCGCCGCGACTGGAATGTTGCCATGCCGCAGCGCTTTGGCACTCTCTCGCAAGGAGTGCCAAAGGTGCAGGCGCGTAGGGACACGAAGTCAAGGGGAGCAGCCGCCAAGGCAGGCTTGGCTACAAGTGTCTGACGTTATTTCTTCTTTTCTTTCGCCGCTGAGCCGGGCCTTGCCTTTACCGGTGAGTCACGGTGATGGCGTCGCCACCGGCGCCGATCCGGTTCAGGTCCTCATCAATGCACGTTCAACCGCTTGGCGCTGCGGCCGGGCCGCGGGACGATGCCGCCGGTCGAGCGACGGCATCCTGCGGCCCCATGGCGCCCTCGGCAGCGCGTCGATGTCCTTCCGGATGTTCGTGGACTTCGCCGCCGCCAAGGATGAGCACCAGCGGATCACTCCCTGCCTCGCGCGGCTATTTCGCTGGCGAGAACGGAAGAGTGGTCTCCGCCCCACACGGGGCATGATACAATCGCAGAGATGAGCGGCTGGCGATCCGCTGCCCGCTGCGGTTGGCGTCCGTGCTGACTGTCGTCTTGACCAGCGCGTTCGGATGGCCGACCGCGTTCTCCGCTTGGCGTCGAACTGCTCCATGGATAGACGGCTTGCAGGACGAAGGTGCCGTTGGCGCCCCTGAAGCCGTGGAGGACAAGGTAGCCGCGCCCGGGGCCGTAGACGCGCTCCAGCATTTCGTCCTGTTCGGCCACGTCGAACAATTTATCGGCCGCGATCACGTCGGCGTCGCCGTCGCGGATGGCACGCGCGACGTGCCGCGGGTTTCTCGCCGTAGGGAACGACGTCCTGATCGCCGCCGCCGTGCCTTCGACGGGGGTTGACCGCCACCACGAGCCTCATCGATCTCCTGGGGACACCGGCAGCTGAGAGGTGAATTGCCCCACGTGCCGGGGCCCAGAGCCAAAGCGGGGTTGCGAGCCAAAAGCGACTGTGATCCGGTATCGGTCGACAACCGACTCCAGGATCGAGTCACGCCCCCGAGGAAGCCGTCCGCCAAAGCCGCATTGAAGCCGGCCGCCAAGGCGGTTCAAGCGAGAAAGACAGCAACGAGGTTGAAGGTAGCGCCGGGAAGAAGTTTGGCGCCTCGGGCGGCGACCTCTATGCCGCGGAGGCCTGCGGTGGCCAACGTCGTGACGCTTCGCCACTTGGCAGCCGAGATGGCCGAGCATCATGAGCTGCCGAAGAGGCAAGCAGACGAGCTGATCAGGCACGTGGTCGAAATGATGGTGCAGCATCTCAAGGACGGCGACCGTCTGCGCATTGGCG
The DNA here is from genome assembly GCA_963718485.1 of uncultured Acidobacteriota bacterium. Classification (GTDB taxonomy): domain Bacteria; phylum Acidobacteriota; class Terriglobia; order Acidiferrales; family UBA7541; genus Palsa-295. The sequence goes on along the minus strand of CAVQZU010000106.1, from coordinate 7,546 downwards.
GGCTCGGGATATTGGAGGTGAAGAGCCGACCGGCGCGAATGGGCCGCAATCCGGCAACCGGCGAAGCCATCCAGATCAAAGCGAGCAGAAAGATCGCGTTCCGTCCGGCGAAGGAACTGAAGGAGGCGATCTGACCGAGCCGCCTGCCAGCTTTCAGGCCGCGGGGTCAGCCGTCGGATCGCGCCGCGTGCTGCGCCCAGGCTTCGGCGGTGCGGCTCTTGCTCCTTGCTTTGCTCTCACGAGGCGCTTCGGGCGAGCTGTCACCACGAGCCCAGCTCCCCTCCCCTGTTTCGCCGTCCTCGTGGTCTTTTCACGACGCGCTTTCAGCTCATCGCGGATCACGTCCTGCGCGGTTCTCGCGACGATCTCCTGCTTGGCCTTCTCCTCGTCAAGAGCGATGAAGAAGGCTTCTTTTCACCGGCATCAGCAACCGGCAAAGAGGGCAAGAAGATGCTGTGCGACCTCATTGACTGCCAGGAATGACACCAAAGTGGTCTCGAAGAAGACAGCCTTCGGCGGTGCGTTCGTGGCAGGTGTCGGCGTGGGCGTGGCGCTTACCTGGCTAGCAGGGGGCCCAGCAATCTCCACCAGTCACCGCGTTCGCGTTCATCCGGACCAGCAGAAAATCGTACGAAGTTGTCTGGACCAGATGGGACGCAGCCAGGCCATCGAAGTAATAAGCGATCCGGTCCAAGCTAAGGGAGGCGCCATCTTCGAACTGAAGAACCTATGGATCGCTCGATGCCTCAGTCGATACGCAACTTCGCGAAATCGAAAGAGGCCTGATCGATCAATTGGAGGCGCGGGTTTGACCTGTCCCTACCCCATTGACCTTAGTCCGTTCATCCACCAGGTCCGGAATTCCGAACTGCTGCCGTGGACTGGCGACGTGGTTGAGTTGGTGGGCATGCTGATCGCCTCGCGTGGTCCCGCCGTCGCGGTGGGAGATTTCTGCGAAGTAGCCACCTCCTCCGGACGCCGCATCCGGACCCAGGTGATTGGGTTTCTTCGCGATGGCCACGTGCTCTCCATGCCGCTGGAAGAGATCGATGGCATCCAGCTGGGAGATCGCGTGGTCGCACGGCAAGACGATGCGCAAGTTGCCGTCGGGCCTGATTTGGTGGGCCGTGTTCTGGACGGTTTGGAAGGCCGATTGATCGCAAACCAGCCATCCGCCCGGCATCCTTCGACCGGCTCTATCAGCCTCCCGGTAGTCCGTTGGATCGGGAGCATAGGATTGGGCAGCGTCGCGCATCCGCATCCCCTGCAACAGGCGTTCATTGACGAGCAAGCGGCGCAGTGCGGCTATTGCATGAACGGGATGATCATGACGGCGAAGGTGCTCCTTGATAAAAACCCGCGCCCGACCGAAGTCGAGATCAAGCAGGCTCTCGAGGGCAATCTCTGCCGTTGCGGCAGCCATTTGCGTGTGGTGCGAGCGGTGAAACGCGCCGCCGGTGAGAAAGTCGAAAAAGCCTGAAGAGACAATGAAACAAGGAGAGACGATCATGCCAACCAATCCGGTCTCCCGGCGACAGTTTATGAAGGGCGCTGGCGCCCTCGTGGTGAGCTTCAGCTTTTACGGTGAGGCTTCGCGGCTCCTGGCGCAATCCGAGAGTCTTTTTGCGAACGATCCCGAGGCCACCGCGCTGGATTCCTGGCTGGCGATTGCTCCCGATGGCAGCGTTACCGTATTTACGAGCAAGGTGGATCTGGGTACCGGGTGCAGACGGCTCTCGCGCAAATCGTCGCCGAAGAACTCGACGTGCCGTTCCATAAGATTCACGATGGAATCCGGAGACACGTCGAACACCATCGATCAAGGGCTACCGTTGCCAGCCGGACCGTGAGCGAGCCGGCCCGCAATTACGACAGGCCTCGGCAGCCGGCCCGCCAACAGCTCCTGAAACTGGCTGCGGCCAGCCTCGAGGGCCGCCCGAAAATCTCATCGTGAACGATGGTGTCGTAAGGGTGCAGACGATCCTCCAGGAAAATTTCCTACGGCAACCTGATGGCGGGCGGCGTTTCGACCTCAAAATTACGGCCACCGGAACGGGCTGGGATTTGGCCGTTGCGCCCGAAGTAAGGCCAAGGAGCCCAAGATTACAAAATCGTGGGCACATCGGTGCCTCGCGTGGACTTGCCGCCGAAGTTCACAGGTCAATTCGTCTATACGCCGGATGTCCGCGTTCCGGGCATGCTGCACGGCCGCGTGGTCCGACCGCCGATAGTGAATTCGAAGCCCACCAGGGTAGATGAAAGTTCGGTTGCGCCATTGCAGGGATCGTGAAATTGGTTCAGGTAGGAAGCTTCGTGGAGTGGTCGCCAGCACCGAATGGAGCGCAATTCAGGCCGCGAAAGTACTGAAAGTGACCTGGTCCACGCCGGAACGAATTTCCTGACGACCACGAACTGTTTTGACTATCTGAAGAACACCAAGAGTTTCCGCGACCGTCAGGTCGCCGAACGAGGAAAACCTGGATAGCGCCTTCCCAAGCCAGCAAAACCTTTGAAGCCGTCTACCGCTGGCCCTTCCAGCTGCACGGCATGATCGGCCCTTCGTGCGCGGTTGCTGACGTGAGCGGCGGCAAAGTGACCATCTGGGCCGGCTCGCAGGGAACTTTCAATACTCGCAAGCAGTTGCGGACATGCTCGGAGTGCCCGAACGGAACGTTCGCGTGATCTATCGCGAAAGCGCAGGCTGCTATGGCCGCCTGAGCCCCGACGACGTGCCGCAGGATGCGGCGCTGCTGTCTCGCGCGGTGGGAAAACCGGTGCGCGTGCAATGGACGCGAGAAGACGAGCATGGTTGGGAGCCCAAGGGCCCGGCTCAGCTGATGACCGCGAAAGCCGGAGTCGACGCCCAGGGGAACGTTATCGGCTGGGACTTCCTGGACCGCAGCTTTCCCTGGACGACCACCGGCATGGTGCTGCTCGCTTCGCGCCAGATCGGTATGAAGCCCAAAGCGCAGGGGAATCCCAACGGCACCGACGGCGGCGGCGAGATTTACGCCTTCGACAATCAGCGGGTGGTGGCCTCGGCCATTCCGTGGCTGCACGAAGACCCCACCCCGCTGCGGACCAGCAATTTGCGGGCGCCCGGGGATTTGGCGCGCGTTTTCGCCAGCGAGTCCTTTGTCGATGAAGTGGCCTCCGGCCTGGGCGTCGATCCCGTGAAATTCCGGTTGAAGTATCTCGCCGGCAATCAGCGGCCCACCGAGGCGCTGCTGGCGGCGACGCAAAAAGCGGGATGGCAACAGCGGCCTTCGCCGGCGCCCAAGTCGTCGGGAACCAAAGCGTTCGGGCGCGGAGTAGCCGTGGGGGATCGCTCCAATACCATTACGGCGGCTGTCGCTGAGGTGGAGGTCGACACGCAAACCGGAAAGGTAACCGTGAAACGCATTACCCTGTCTCACGATTGCGGCCTGATCGTCAATCCCGATGGGCTCACCAACCAGATCGAAGGGAACGTGATCCAGGGCGTCAGCCGGACGCTGCTCGAAGAAGTTCAGTTCGATGCGCTCGGAGTGAAGAATCTCGACTGGGCGACCTATCCGATCCTTCGCTACCAGGATGTTCCGGACGTTCAGGTGGTACTGATCAATCGCCCGGAGATGCAACCGCTCGGCGGAGGAGAGCCTTCGATTGTCCCGGTTCCCGCCGCGATCGCCAACGCCGTTTTCGACGCCATTGGAGTGCGCTTCCGAGAAGTTCCGCTTACCGCGCAGCGAGTGCTGAGCGCCCTTGAAGTACCTGCGGAAGAGCCAGCAGCCCAGTTTGCTTAGAACGGGAATCAAGCGTCAGACCAGAAGGAAAGGTCGCGACGGTTACCGAAAAGGCGCTCCCCCGTTATCAAGGGCGGCGCCTTTTTGATTTAGACCTGGGGCTCCCTGCTCTGTGCGACCCGCTGCTTGCTAGCGGCTCCTGCCAAAGGTATAGCCAATCGACATGCTGTACTCGGGCACCCAATTGCTCCCGAACTGGAAGAAGTTGTTGATGTATCTCCCGTCGATCTGCGGGCGCACGAAGAATCCGTCCTTCACGTAGAAACGCACGCCGCCTGAAAAGTGCAGCTGCAAGTGATTGGAGCTCTCTAGAAAAAGGTTGGAATTCGAGCACCCCCCGAAGGAGTCACAGAAATTCTGGTTCAGATAAAACCGCAGGTTCGCTCCTCCCAAACCCGCCTGGAATTCAGGCACGATGCTGTGCGAATTGGGGATGGGTTCATAGATGGCGTTGAAGTCGTAAAAAAGCGGGCGGTAGTTTAGTCCCGCATAGTTCCGCTGGCTCTGGAAGGAGGTCTCAAATCCCACCCCAAACTGCGGCCGGAACATGAAATCTCCGCCGATGGTTTCGAACAGGCCGGCCATCCGCGGGGTCGAGTACAGGGTTCCATCGCCGAAGGTGTCGATCGGCTGGCCATTGGAACTGTCGCGGGCGGTACCCAGTCCGAAATACACGGTTGCGCTTTGCGCTTTAGCGAACCGAGCGGAGCCAAACAACAGGATTGCGAGCAAGGGAAAGATGCGCATGGCGTGTTTCACGGTTGAATCTCCTCTTCTTCTATGAATTGGCTTACTTGGAAAGATAGAATCTAAGACGTCCGGTCCTCCAAACAGTATTGCGGCTGGAATTGCAGTGAGTTCCAAAAGCTTTGCCGCAAACGGTAAGTCGTCACCTCAATTACCGATTTGCTGGGCGTGATTGGTACCCACAACCGTACACGCAACCTGGTCTGTTAGAGTATCGGGTAACGCATGTAGGTTGCATTCCGGAGTGCGACTGGCGGCGGGGCCTGGCCGCTGGGCCGTGAGGGAGAAGGGGTTCCCGAGTCTAGCTGCTTTTGCCTGCCGCTTCGGCCGCGGACTGCAGCGCGTCGCCGATCAGGCAGGCCGATTTCCATTCCTCCAAGAAAGACGCGCCAATCTTCTGGTAAAAATCGATGGCCGGGGCGTTCCAATCCAGTACTTCCCAGCGCATGCAGAAATATCGTTCATTCCAGGTGATGCCCGCCACGTGGTCAAGAAGCGCTTTGCCGATGCCCTGTTTCCGAAACTGCGGGCGCACGAAAATGTCATCCAGGAACAGACCGGCCCGTCCTTGAAACGTCGAGTAGAACTCAAAGAACAGCGCGTAGCCTGCGGCTTCGCCGTTCCATTCGGCAATCACGGCGCGAAATTTCGGGTGCGCGCCGAAGCCGTCGCGTGCCAGATCCTGTTCGGTCACCGCAGTCTCGTGGCTCAGATGCTCGTACTCGGCAAGTTCGTGGACGAGGGTATTGAGCAGCGGAACATCGTTGATCGTAGCCGGGCGAATCGCAATCATCGGGAGATTCCCGTAACCAGGAATGTAAAGGGGGTATTATAAGCCCCGCGAGTTCGCGCTCCAAGGAATAGAGGACCACAACGCATGCGCCGGGGAAGATCGGGCATCCTCATTTTGGCCCTGGTTTCGGCAGGCTGCCGGCCGCGGGAAAGGTTCACGCACGTCGATCCGCAGAATCCCTACATCATGTTCGACCAGAAGACGGCGCAAAGCTGCTGGGCCGGACCAACCGAATCGACCTCGCCCGCGACCGGAGAATTTGCCGAAGGGGAACTGACGCCGGAGGAATCGGCTGAACTACAAGAGGGGCAGGATCCTAGAACCGCCAATCCCCCCCACTTGCCTTTCTGCAAAGACCTACCGTAACGGACGGCACAATTTTCTCGTGGTTCCTCTCTGTGGTTCACAGCAATGCGGCGAAGAACGAAGAACATGGATGCGCGCTCACGGGGATTCTCAGAACGGGGGCGGCGCGAAAGGCTGAGCCGAGGTCGGCTCAAGAAGGAAGATCGCGTAGTGGTAGATCTCAAGCCGGGTGGCGTCGGTCATCTGGCTGCGGCCCACAATCTCACCGAACGCCGAATGCAGTTGGTGCTCTTTTTCTTCCGGCAACGAGTCAAGCAGTTCGCCGAAGTGGTTCTTGGCCATGGTTACGGGGTTGCCATCGTCTTGCCCCGTAACCGAAGCAGTAGCCGGAGGAGAAGGTTGCGCTGCAGGGGCGGCGGCGCTTGCCGCTGCGGGCCGCGGATTCAAAACGGCCGCGGCTGAGGAAACTTTGGCTGCAGGCGCGGTGGATTTGGCAGCCGCCGGGTCAGAACCTTTGATGAATGCATAGCGGAACTGCTTGGCATACAGGGCGGCGTAAGCGGTTTTTATGGCGTCGGCGGGGGGATCATTTGCCGCCAGCGCCCTCGTGGTAAAATTTTTCAAGGACTGATCGAAATCGCGGAAATTTCCGGGTGCTCCCATCAGCGGGCCAGTTCCCTTTTTCCCAAGCGCAGCGGCGAGGCGATCGGTTCGCGCATCATAACAGTTCCCGTAGGTTTCTATGGCGCGCACGGTTTTCGATTTTGCGGAGACATCCGCCGGCGCTTTTTCGTTAAACTGCGCGACCCATTCCGCCGAGCTCATCTCCAGAATCTGAGCGCAACTCATCCCCAGCCGCTCGCGACCGGAGGTTGAAACGGGAGCTCTGGCCGCCTTGGCTTGGCCGAGGACTACCGGTGACATCACGAGCATCATCGCCGTGAGAAAAACCCATTTCATAGCTGGGATTGATGCTATCGCAATTCAGGGCGTTTTCTTAGCGGGAAACCGCCAAACGAAATCGTCGTGCTCTTTTGATCGATTGGGTATCCCCCGACTGAAAGAGCCATCCGCGGCCAAAGCAGCTTTCCGGGCGCGCTACGGCAGCGTTATGCCATTTGTCGCCCATTGCTGGTTGATCTCTGAACCTTGGTCATCTTTGAGCCGATCCGATCGCCAGGCCGCTGCAAACATTCCAGAGCGGGGAACTATTGCGTCCGCTCTGCCGCGGTGGATCGGCTAGAAGGTAACAGCAGAGAGAAATCTTTACCGACGCCCTGCGGGGTGGCGCGGTAACAGGAGCGCCCGCTCAAGAAGGTGTCGATCGCACGATTGAGCCGCCGGCGGCGTGTTTCAGGGGCCTTCGCAGAATCGAACCATTGGATGAATTGACGTCTATGGCCCGGCGCCAAGGCTGCGAACGCCTTCCGGGCCTTGGGGTGATGCTTCAACCCATCGCGCAAATCGCGAGGTACTGGCAGGCGGCGCGAAGCCTGATCGAGTCGCAGCTCGACACTCACGACATCGCCCGCATCTGCTTGCGCCGCTTTGCGCAATGCCGTCGTGATCAGCAGGCGATACCTCCCGGCGCCGGCGGGGACAAGGGTGGCAGGTGCGGTGCAGCCGTTCACGATGGCAACGACGGGAATGTATTTCCGTTTCCGTTGTTTGCCTTCCAGGTCATTGCGACTGGCAGCATGAGCCTTAGCAAGAGCGCTCGAGATAGCCTCGGGCACGTCCACGTGCCGCATGATCCAGATCCTGTAGATTTCGCCAGAAACTTGCTGCCAGTGGAGCGCATATCCCCGTTAGATCACGCCATCCATCAAGAGAAAAAGAGAGACAAGTTTACCGTCGCGCCTGCCGAACAGAAAGGAGCCCCAAAAGCAAAAGGCCGCAAACGCGTTGGCGCTTG
>CAVQZU010000105.1:0-10746 GCA_963718485.1 uncultured Acidobacteriota bacterium | reverse complement strand
GTTGTGTTGAACCAAAACCTGCAAACGCTTCCGGGCTTCGATTTGCTTCAAAACTTCGGCCAAAACCCTTTCGCGGAGCACGAACAGGAGCAGGTAGCTACCCTGCGAAAAATGATTTGGTTGTATTTCGTGTTGCTGATCGTCGAAGGGGCATTGCGGAAGTGGATTCCCGCACTTAGCGTTCCATTGCTTGTGATACGCGATCCGCTGGCGCTCGTCATTTATGCGCAGGCTGCGCGTTGCCGCCGTTTTCCCGTCAGCGGTCCCATGGTGGCCTGCTTTCTCCTGTTTAGCAGTTTCGTTCTCCTGGCCCTGTTCCAAATAATCGCCGGGATCGGCGGCGGTCCCTCGTCGCCCTGTACGGTCTGCGCACGAATTTTCTGCACTTGCCCCTGATTTTCGTGATTCCGCAAGTCTTCTCCTACGCGGACGTGGTCAAGCTCGGCAAATGGACGCTGATATTGAGCGTACCAATGGCGGCGCTGATGATCTGGCAATTCATGTCTCCGCCGGACAGCTGGATCAATGCTGCGACAGTGGCAGAGGGGCATCAAATTTCTTTTGCGATGGGAAAGATTCGACCGGCCGGCACGTTCAGTTTTTCCACGGGGGCGGCTCACTTTTTCGTTCTGGCGACAGCATTCTTGATCTATGGGCTGGTACAGCCGCGCGCCAACTACTCCCGTTGGCTGCTTGGCGCGGCTTTGCTCAGTGTGATGGTTGTTCAGCCCGTGTCGGGCAGTCGTTCTCTGGTGCTTGGCTGTGCGCTCGTGGCCTTGGCGGCGGTCTTGTTTGCAACCCTAAGTTGGGGTCGAGCCCACCGGATTTTGGCGGTGGCGGTTGTCATAGTTGCCACGTTAGGCGTCTTATCGATGACCAGCTTCTTCCGCGATGCAGTGACTGCGTTTATGAGTCGTTGGAATGATGCCAGCGAAGGAAATGCTGGCCTGAGTTTGAGCATACGCATTGCCGGCTGGTTTCTTGATCCCTTTGCTCTTTTGCCCCAAGCGGGGTTATTTGGAAAAGGCGTTGGCCTGGGCACCAATGGGGCCTCCTTTCTGACGACGGGCACTCTCCAGTTTCTTCTCGCCGAAACCGAGTGGTCACGCGTGATTTTGGAAGCCGGTCCTCTCCTCGGTTTTTCCTTTCTGGCATATCGGCTATGGGTGGCAGGTGATATGGCGGTTCGCGCGGTCGCGGCCGCGAGGCGGCAAAATCTGCTCGCTTGGCTGCTGGCTTGGGATGCCTGCCTCAGTTTGGTGACTGAACAACTTTCGCAGCCGACGAACCTTGGTTTTATGGTTTTCGTAAGCGGGCTTTGTTTGGCCGCTATTCCTGCGGGGCGCTCAGTGCTCGCAGCGGAGCGACCCGCAAGAACGGAAGAGTCTCTGCACCGGACGCTGCGGTTCGAAAGTCAATTCCCGCAATGACACTGCCACGCTCATAGTTCGAATTCCCACGCTTTCAGGCGCAGCTTCGCCCTGGGCAAGGCGAGCGCGGAACTGCAACCACAATCTCGCACGGCAATTTCGTTGGCTGAATCGCTGGTGTGCGAAGGATGGTTAAGAAAAGTTGTCGCCGCTGGCAGTGCATGTACTCGTCACGAAGGTCCGTTAATTAAGCCTCAGAAAAGGAGTCTCACTCAATGAAACTCAAAGGTCAGAAGGTTGTCGTTTGCGGCGCAGGAGGATTTATTGGCGGTCATCTCGTCAAGGATCTGGTGGCGAACGGTGCAGGTAGTGTTCGGGCCGTGGATGTCAAACCTTTGAACGAATGGTACCAGACCACCCCCGGCGTCGAAAATCTCTCCTTGGATCTGCAGGACAAGCAAAACTGCTATCGCGCGGCTGAGGGAGCTAGTGCGGTGTTCCAGTTGGCAGCCGACATGGGTGGTATGGGCTTCATTGAGAATAATCGGGCTCTGTGTATGCTCAGCGTGCTCATCAACACTCACATGCTGATGGCCGCCAAAGATCTCGGCGTCAAGCGATTCATGTTTTCCTCTTCCGCCTGTGTTTACAACGGCGAGAAGCAGATCAGCCCTGATGTGATCGCCTTGAAGGAGGAAGATGCCTATCCTGCCATGCCCGAGGACGGTTATGGCTGGGAAAAACTATTCAGCGAACGCATGTGCCGCCATTTCGAGGAAGATTTCGGGCTCCAGTGCCGTGTGCCGAGGTTTCACAACGTCTACGGCCCTCACGGCACGTGGGACGGCGGGCGGGAGAAGGCCCCTGCCGCCATCTGCCGCAAGGTGCTGGAGGCCAAGATTTCCGGCAGCCACGAGATCGAGATTTGGGGCGACGGCTATCAGACCCGCAGTTTCATGTACATCGACGACTGTATCCGCGGCGTGAAGGCAATCTTCGAAGGCGACATTCATGAGCCCATCAACCTCGGCAGCAGTGAGCTCGTGACCATCAATCAACTGGTTGATATCGTGGAGGACATCGCAAACATCAAGTTGAAGCGGACCTACAATCTGCGCGCCCCGAAGGGCGTCAATGGACGCAATAGCGATAACGCCAAGATCAAAGGGTACCTCGACTGGGAACCCTCGATTCGTCTGCGGGACGGAATGACGAAGACGTACGCCTGGATTGAAAGCCAGATTTTGGTGGCGGCGGGGCGATGAGCAGCGCGCGTCCAATCGAACCGGGAGTCCGGAGCGAGGAGTTTCGTCAAATCCTAGGCTTGCGGTTTTTCGTTGGCGGGGCGCAGCGCGCAATCGAGTTGTTGGGGAAGGGCGGCTTGCTGGTTGTTCCCGCCGCCCCTGCGCTCAAGAATCTTTCCCAGGATGTCGCGTACCGAGAGGCGCTGCTGCAGGCCGACGTAGCGATCGCCGATAGTTCCTTAATGGTGATGGTCTGGAACTTCATCCAAAAGGACAACATTCGCCGCCTCTCGGGATTGGAATACCTTGCCGAATTGCTCACCCACTCCGATGTTCGCGAGCCGGGCAGCTCGTTCTGGATCATGGCCAGCTCGGCCAGCGCGTCCACCAATCTAGCCTGGCTGCGGGGGAGAGGTATCGAGGTATTGCCCCAGGATGTATATCTGGCCCCGGTCTATGAGAGTGCGATCGAGGACGCGCCACTCTTGCAAGCTATCCGCCAACGCCGTCCAGCCCACATTATCGTAACCCTGGGCGGTGGCACACAGGAGAGGCTGGGCCTCTACCTGAAACAGAATCTCGACCCGCTGCCTGCGATTCATTGCATTGGAGCCGCTATCGCTTTTCTTAGCGGCGACCAGGTTCATATACCCGTGTGGGCGGATCGTTTCTATTGCGGCTGGCTCCTTCGATGTCTTTCCGAGCCCAGACGCTACGTACCCAGATATTGGTCGGCGCGCAAGTTGATCGGCCTCATGCTTCGCTACCGGGAAAGGTTGCCGGTGACCCAAGCGTAGGAGAAATCAGATCTGTGTACGGGTTACTCGCATCCTCCCACAGTGAGAACGGTGAAGTCATGACTGTTGCCAATAGGACGTATGCGGAAGAAAGGGTCAAGGTCCAAAGCAATCTGATCTACGACGTCGGAATGAACGACGGGGTGACACGGCCTGCTTTTTGCATCAAGGTTACCGTGTGCTGGCTATTGAAGCCAACCCGGTTCTCGCCGCAGAGGCAGAGTTGTCGATTTCAAAAGGAGATTTGAGAACGGCGACTGCTCCAAAACGACGAAATTGCTGCAACGCTGAGAAGTAGGTCTTTCGCAGATTGACTAAAGATCGTCCTAGTAAACACCGCGGAGCGAGGAACGAAACAACGTTCCCTCTGCATCGAGAGGCCCCAAGTTATGCCCAGAGTTTCCATTTGCATACCATCATATAGACGGCCTGATTTGCTCAAGGTTGCCGTGGACTCCTGTCTTGCTCAGACGTTCAAGGACTTTGAGATAGTGATCAGCGACGATTCGCCTGACACTCGGACAGAGGTGATGGTTCGAAGCCTCGTAGCCAACCACCCAATTCGATACGTGCGCAATGTGCCCGGACTAGGTCAGGCAAGAAATGTGAATCGGCTGTTCGATCTGGCGCAGGGTGAATTTCTAGTGTTGCTTCATGACGACAATTTCTTGATGCCAAACGCCCTCACTGACCTAATCGCGCCGCTGCAGAACAATCCATCGGTAATTGCTTCGCTTGGTAAGCAATATCTGACCTCGCATGAAGGCGGCGTCCTCGATCGAGAGTCGAATGCCATGAACGAGCAGTACTGTAAAACGGACAACAGGGCGAACAAGATTCAGCGGGCCGAATGGTCAGTGCTAGCTGGCCAATTTCCACCCGATGGGTACATGGTCAGGACAGCAGCGGCGCGCGAGACGCTCTATCGAGATGACCCCGACGTGGGTGAGGCTTGTGATGCTGACTTCAGCTTTCGATTGTCGAAGCTGGGAGAGTTCTTCTTGGTCGGGGAATACGTGTCAGCTTATAGGATAACCCAAGATTCCATATCATCGAAGGGACTTCGGATTTTACTCCGTCAACTTTACTTCATTGTTCAAAGCCAATCCGTCTCGGCAGATCTGAGATCGGTACAACAAGAACGGTTGCGAGGGTTGGCTCCGGCAGCGGTTAACGGTTGTCTGCTCTCGGGAGAGCGTGGCAGAGCCCTGAGAATACTGCTGGGTCGGAATTATCCCTGGAGGCGGGAGCTGTTGAAAGGGACTGTCCAGTTTGGGTTGGTATTTGCGCCCAGGTCAGCGACTAGCTTGGTGATTCACCGAAAAAATCGACCAAAACCACTGAAGCTCACTGATACCCCGAGACGAAGGGAAGCACACCTATCTGTTGAAAACAGGTAGAAATGTGCTCGGCCGCCTCTACCCTGTGAAGAGCGATAACAAAAGGTGAAAACAGGAAGCGCAACCCGGCGGATCGTTCTTGCAGTGCTGAGTCTAATCGGCCTCGCAGGATTGGTATTCGCTGGAGATACAGCGACAGGGCAACAACTGCATCCTCCCATTGCGGTGCATTTCCATCTGGATCATCCGGGATTCGTCACTTTGGTCCTTGATGATGAGCGTGGAGTGCGCGTACGTAATCTCGTCAGCGAAACATATTTTCCTGCTGGCGATCAAACCGCTTGGTGGGATGGACTAGATGATCTCGGGCGAGACACAAATTCCGCGCAGCACGCTGTCTACAGCGTGCCCGGAAGGATGGTTGAGCCTGGAACCTACACTGTGCGAGGCCTTTATCGCCAGCAAATCGATCTGAAGTATGAGTTTGCAATTTACAACCATGGTCAGCCTCCGTGGATGACAAGCGACCCATCAAGCGAATGGTTGACAACCCACAGCCCTCCGGGAGCCATTTGTTTCATCCCATCTGGAATGGTGCCGGTGCACGGAAAGCATGACACTGGATCGCCTGACCAAGTCCTTATCGGAAGCGCCGTTGCAGAGGGTGGAAGCGGACTCGCCTGGGTTGATTTGGACGGTAACAAACTGAACGGCCAAATGTGGGTTGGAGGTGATTGGACTGGCGCGCAGCAAATTGCCAGGGACCTGGGGAGCCATGCGCTGCCCGCAGTCTATGCGTACGTCGCTTCCAGCTGGAATGGAGAACTAAGGCTCCAAAAGCTCGTCAAACATAAGGAGCCGGGTTTGAAGGCTCCTAGTGACGCGCGGCATGGAAGTGGCGAGGATCAGGCTATCCTCAATCCAGACTGGAAATATCCGAAGCCGGATTTGGATGGCTTGGGGGGAATGGCTGCGTATGACGGTTTGCTTATTTTAAGCCTGCCGAAAATGGACGAACTATTGCTGGTCGACGCGGCGCTTTCGCGAGTCATCGGAATGTTTCCCATCCCGAAGCCTGGCGGGCTTTTTGCGGACGGAAAAGGCAATCTGTTTGTCATCAGCCAAAAGAAGCTCCTGAAAATCGGTATACGGGATGGAGCGGGAACCAGTGGAGTATTGGGGAGTCCCGAGGTCATTGTGGGAGAAGGACTTGAAGACCCGCAACAAGTAACGATGGACACTGACCAAAATCTCTATGTGAGCGACTGGGGCACAAGCAACCAAGTTAAAATTTTCTCCCACCAGGGTAAATTGCTAGGCGTGATCGGAGCGGCGGGAGTCCCGGTATCGGGGCCCTATAACCCGAAACTGATGCATCATCCGAAGGGAATCACAATCGATAGCCGCAACCAGTTATGGGTTGCGGAAGAAGACTTCCAGCCAAAGCGAGTGAGCCAGTGGAGTTTGGATGGACGATTGTTGCGGGCTTTTTATGGTCCGGTTACTTACGGCGGGGGAGGGAATCTCGACCCAAGAGATAAGACGCTTTTTTATTTGGACGGTATGACGTTCCGGCTTAATTGGGCAACGGGCGAGAGCAGCCTGATCGAGATTTACCATCGCCCAAAGGAGGGAGAAAGCGAGCTCATCCCTACGACGATTGGGAATACACAAACACCACCATTTCAAGAGAATGCCAGCCATACTCCGTTCGCCGCCGGGGAGAATCCGAATCTTCCGCTCTATGTTGCAGGCCATCAGTACTTCACAAACGCCTATAATTCCAACCCTACGACAGGAACCCCAGTAGTGGGTATTTGGATGAATAAGGGAGGTGTTGCGATACCGGTCGCGGCGTTTGGTAGGGCGGACTCTAGACAACTTTTCCTGACCGCAGCATTCCACTCCCATATCGCAATGCCTGCGAATCATCAGGATTCGGGCAAGCCGCTCGATCTCTCGGGATACACCTTCGTTTGGTCGATCTGAATGGCGACGGCGTGGCACAGCCGGGGGAGATCACCATGGCCCCAGGACCCGTCCATACGGTTACAGTCTCACCGAACCTAGAACTTACTACCGACACCGCAATGAGTTATAAGCCGGTCGCATTCACTCCGGGTGGGGCTCCAGTCTATGATCTGAGCAAAGGCAAGGTGGCGTCCCCACAGACCCAAGCACCAACGTCCACTGGAGGCGGCCAAGTGCTCGCTACGGAGGGCGATTGGACGGTCCTCACCACTGGTCCGAAGCCATTCGCGTCCCAATCACTAGCTGGTGCCGAGCACGGAATTCCGCAATGGTCGTATCCTAGCTTGTGGCCCGGACTGCACGCATCGCACATTGCCCCGGTTCCTGAGCTTCCCGGAGAGCTGATTGGTACAACCCGATTGCTCGGTCCATCATTCCGGCTGCGCAAAGTGAATGATATCGAACTTTGGGCCATCAACGGGAATAAAGGAACCATCTATCTTTTCACAACCGATGGGTTATTTGTGGCGACACTGTTTAAGGACTCACGTTCGCCAGGGGCTTCGTGGGCACAGCGCAGTAATACGATTCGTGGGATGTCTGTTACTGATCTGACAGCGGGTGAGGAGAATTTTTGGCCTTCGATCACTGAGACCGACGACGGAAACGTATATGTTGTTACCGATTTCCCAGCCATCATACGAGTAGATGGACTCGACTCCATCCGACGACTCTCTCCTTCGACCATTCGCGTGACCGCGGACATGCTTGACCAAGCAAAGGGCTACTTCAAGGCTGAGGAGTTTTCACGGCAGCGGACTGCAGAAGCCTCCACTACGTTGATCGTACCGATTGATACCGCGCCGCTGACGCTAAGTGGAGACCTCTCGAAGTGGGATTCAAAGCTCTTTGTAACGATTGACGAGCGATCGAAGCAGGTAGGAGATTGGGGGCGGACAAACCTACAGACACTGGCTGCCTTGAGAGTGGCCGGAGGTCGATTGTTCGCGGCTTTCAAGACGAGCGACCCCCAGGCGATGGAGAACTCCGGAGCGTCCCTTCAGAATCTGTTCAAAACAGGGGGAGGTCTCGACTTGATGCTGGCAACCAATCCGAGTTCCGACCCACAGCGGAAATCGCCGGCACCGGGGGACATTCGTCTGCTCGTATCCCTCGTCAAGGGCAAGCCGGCAGCGGTGCTGTATCGTCCTGTGACAACTACGGGCCCGAGGAATGCTGCCGCCTTTGAATCTCCACTTGGCACGCTGCGATTCGACGATGTGGAAGATGTCAGCGATGACATACAGCTCGCCAAGGGGAATGCAGATTCTAAGGGCGCCTCAGCGGGTGATTTTGAGTTTTCAATTCCACTCAACATCTTGGGACTCAACCCGACGCCCGGAACGGAGCTGCGAGGCGACGTTGGACTCCTGCGCGGAGATGGAGTACGGACGATCCAGCGAGTATACTGGTCTAACAAGGCGACGGGACTGGTTTCCGATACCCCCAGTGAGGCTGAACTAACGCCGCAACTGTGGGGGAAATTTGAGTTCGTTGTGGACGTTGTAAACTCCAAGTAGTCTTTCTATGTTTACTTCGACCGAGCGTATCTGTAACCATACTTTCGTTCCGCGATTGATTAACGCCGACTCGATTGTCTTGGATCTCGGCGCAAATCGCGGAGAATTCTCGCACGGGATTATCGAGCGTTTCGGTTGCCGAGTGGTCTCTGCACGAGCCGATTAGAGAACTCTGCGACCAAATTCGCCGGGACCCTTTGCTCCAACTCCATCCCATTGCGGTAGGTGGGAGAAACCAGAACGTTGCTATGACTGTGTTTTCTGAACGATGGGAATGCGCAACTGTTCTTAGCCCTGAAACAACGGCTGAATCCCTAACAACACGTTCCATTCCGATGGTCACGCTCGCGGAGTTTCGCCGACTCGCCTTGGCTGACCAGGTGGATCTCCTCAAGGTCGACATCGAAGGTGCGGAGATCGAGCTCTTTAGTGCTTGCGACAACGATGAATTGAGAGACGTGATGCAGATCACAGTTCGAGTTTCACGATTTCGCCTACCGCGATTTGCACGATTCCGTTCTTCAAAATTTTCGACCGCATGGTCGATATTGGTTTTTGGGTCGTACCGTGTTCACTTGACAATAGCGACGTACTTTTCATAAATCGAAAGACAGGCTAATTTCCATCGCTGAAATTATCTATCTGCGAAGCATCGTAAGGTATGGTCGAGGTTTGCGCAGGCGATTAAGAAGAAGTGCAAAGGGTACGGGCTCGCTTGCCGAGAAGCATTGATCGCCGCTTCATCCCCCAAGCCGGGCGATATGAGCGGGAAACTGGTGTTCATTCCGCACGAAGGAGCTGAAAGTTACCCTACTCGGGGTCGCGTCGTCCCTCCTATGAAGGTTCTATTGGTAGGTAACTATGTGAATGATGGGCAAGAAAGCATGCAGCGGTTCGCTGCTTTGATGGCGCAAGGCGTCACAAAGGCAGGCCACGAGGTTCGAGTCTTACAACCGCCGTCCATAGTTGGCCAACTGCGGCCTTCTGGGCAAGGTGTGGGGAAATGGATGGGCTATGTTGATAAGTTCGGTTTGTTTCCGCCTGTGCTTAAATCTGCCGCCAAGGGCGTGGACGTAGTCCACATTTGCGATCACTCGAATGCGTTCTACACGAGGTACCTGCAGTGTATTCCGCATGTCGTGACTTGTCACGATATCCTGGCTATGCGAAGCGCGCTGGGAGAGTTTCCACAGAATCCGATCGCTTGGACGGGCAGAAGACTCCAGGGAATAATCTTCAAGGGGCTTACTCGAGCGCAGCACATCGCGTGCGTGTCCGATGCCACACGCAATGATCTATTGCGGCTGGCCGGAATCAGTGAGCAGCGTGTTTCGCGTGTTTACAATTCACTTAATTATCCATATTCACCCATGGAAAAATCCGAAGCCGCAGAACGACTGCGCAGACTCTCAGTTGACCCCAGTCAACCGTTTCTCCTACATGTCGGTGGTAACCAGTGGTACAAGAACCGCCTTGGGGTATTGCGCACCTTCTCTAGCCTTCGTAAATGTTCCGCGGGACATACTCTCAAGCTGGTAATGGTGGGCAAACCCTGGACCACCGAGATGCGTGAATTCAGTTCTGAGAACGGAATGAGTGATCTAACCCTGGAGCTTACTGGAGTTGGTAACGAAATCTACGAGCTTTGTATTCCACGGCGACCATGATGCTGTTCCCTTCGCTGTAGGAGGGCTTCGGATGGCCCATTATTGAGGCACAGGCGTGCGGTTGCCCGGTTGCAACATCGCACATCTCCCCGATGGACGAAGTTGGTGGCGACGCGGCGATCTACATCGACCCTGAGAATCCAGACTCGGCCGCTGCCATTCTGAATCAGGCTCTTAAGAGGGTGTCTGGGATGCGAAAGCCGAGCATCGGAAACGCGGCACGGTTTCGCTCGGGAATGATCGAGGGTTATTTGTCGCTTTATGACAGGGTACTGAAGGAAAAGACCGTAGGAGAATCGGCCAACGAAACCAGCCGATGACGCAGCCATCGAGGTGCTCTGCGAGTGGTGTACAGTGAAACTTCTCCACATCATGACCTCAGCGAATCCAGCCGATAGAAGCCCAATCCATGGTCGGGATCGTGTGCTCTTAAGTGCGAATCGTCCTGTGGGCTGTTCGCCGGGAAGAGGATATGGCGATTCCATCTTGCGGCCTGAGAAATAAACGTGATCGAAACTTTTAGTCTTAGCGGCAACCCACTCGCTCCGGAGCGGCGAATTCATTGGCGGCAAAGTGTTTTACACTCCTGCGCAGAATTGGGCGGGAACACTGGCGCCGTTGTTCTTAATATCAGCGCAAGTGGATTAGCGTTGCAGGCCGTCGGGGAATTTATCGACGATGACTTGCCAAAAGTGCGTTTTAAGTTTTCGCGAATGCGCCCTTGGATCGAAACGGAAGGGCGGATTGTGTGGAGAAGCGATGCAACGAGGACAGTGG
>CAVQZU010000104.1:0-3898 GCA_963718485.1 uncultured Acidobacteriota bacterium | reverse complement strand
ACAGCCAGAGAGCTCAACAAAGCTTTTGACGCCGATGCCTCGCAATGGACCGCGCGGTTCGAGCACGAGGGCCGCGCGATCTACGACAAACGCTACGAGATCCTCGACGCCATGCACCTCAAGCCCGGCATGAACGTGGCTGACATCGGAGCCGGCAGCGGCCTGTTCGCCCGCTTGATGGCGCAACGCGTCGCGCCCGGCGGAACGGTCTACGCCGTGGACATAGCCAAGAACATGGTCGACTACATTACCAAAACCGCCGAGCAGGAGAAGATCCCGAACCTCAAAGCGGTGCTGGGCGACCCGCGCTCCCCCAAACTCCCCCCGCACTCGCTCGACCTGGTCTGCATCATAGACTCCTACCATCACTTCGAATTCCCCCAGGACATGCTGCGCGAGATCCGAAATTCCTTGCGCCCGGACGGCACCCTGGTCTTAATCGACTTCAAACGCATTGAGGGCGTTTCCAAGGACTTCATCCTCAAGATGGTGCGCGCCGGAGAAGGCACCTTCACGGATGAGTTTCAAAACGCGGGCTTCGACCTGGTCGAGCGCCGCGACGACATGTTCGACGACAACTACCTGCTGCGATTCCATCTCCGCGGCGCACCCGCAAAACCGGCGCCGTCGAACGGAGCCACCGGGCAGGGCCACTAACCCGTAGAGGAGGGCGATTATGGCCCCCCTCTTGAAATCCCCGTCGCGTCAAGCTCCCGCGATGAACTTGTAATACGTCCACGAGCTCATCGGCCATGATCTCAGGTATCAGGCCGGTGTCGACGCAGCGTGACCTGCTGCGTATGAAACTCCAGATTCAGACCGGAACCGATACCGACTTCCAAGACGTCTCCTCTGGCTTGGGGAATCCACACTTCGCGCAAGCGTCGAGTCTCCGGATTCTTCATCGCCAGGTCGATCACGCGAGGGAGGACGTATTTGGAGTAAAAACTCATTCATGCTGATCTCGACCGGAGGCTATTTTCGTGACATCGCGACGTGTCTATTTTGTCGGAATGTCGGTACTTAGCTTGACCTCTTGCAGCTTGTTATAGAACTCGTCGGCCGCAACACCGGCCACGAACCCCGTCAGTATCGCGAGTGGCGTCAGCGAATTGAACTGTTCCCGCAGCACCTCGTCCCTTTGTTCGGAGGTGAATCGAACGCCTTCAGGGAGGTGCGTATCCGCGATTACATGTGGTACGAACGCGAAATCACCTCGAAAAGATTTCCGAGATCAACCGCGAACTGCTGCGGCGCGAGCGCGCCAAGCAGCGCAAGCGCAAACCAAAGGGATAGCCGAATGCGCGGCATAGAAACGAAAGTTCGAACCACGGATTTGTTCTTGCATTTATGAGAAGGCAAGACAAGCAGGTTCATCAGCTTCCGTCTTTTGCCCGTTACTTGAACAAGGTTTTCGATTTCCGCTCCGCCGCCACTACCCTGACCGATTCCCGCGTCGCTCCCGAGATCCCGACTTCGGCTGTCTTCCTGGCGGCCTTTCACAGCTTTGCTTTCCGCCTGCCCAGCTTTCAGCAACTGGAAGCAGAGTTGACGCAGCCTGCGCTCCAGCAATGGATTGGCGCCGGGCGCGCCTTCCATGACGACGTACTGCGCTACAGCCTCTCCGGCTTTCATCTGGAAGGCCTGGAGCGCATGCTGGTCCAAGTCAATCGGACCCTCAAGCGCAACAAAGCGCTCGATGCCGGCCGCGTGCAGGGCCGCATCGTAGCGGCTTTGGACGGCATTGAGGTGCTCTCCAGTTACAGCCGTTGTTGCGACTCCTGTCTGGAGCGGCGCGTCTCTGTACGCAAGGGCGGCGTGAAAACCGAACAGGTGCAGTATTACCACCGCGCCGTCGGATGCCAGATTGTCAGCAGCCCCACCAAGCCCTTTCTGGCTATCGAATGGCTGCAACCCGGAGAGGGCGAAGACACGGCCGCCTTGCGCCTGCTGGAGAGACTTCCCGATCTTTACGGCAGCCGCTTCTTTGATGTCCTTTTGCTCGACGCCTTGTACGCCCAGGCGCCGGTCCTGAAGCTGGCTGATCGGATCGGATGGGATCTCGTTATCAGCCTGAAGCAGAACCATCGCGAGTTATATCAATCCGCCGTTCGGCTGTTTGCCAGCCGCCCCGCCGATTGCAGCGGCACGGAGCGGCACGATGGTAAAGGCTATCAGTTCCAGATCTGGGACTCGGAGGGATTCCCGTTCTCCGCCAATCATCCGCAGCCGGTGCGAGTCGTGCGATCCGAAGAGAAGCTCACCCAGAACCATTACCGCCGCGGCAAGCTTGAACCCGAAACCACCGAGCACGAATGGCTCTGGATTACGACTTTGGATGCGCAGGCCTTTCCCGCCAAATTGGTTCGCCGGCTCGGTCACGACCGCTGGAAGCTGGAGAACAACGGGTGGAACGATTTGACGCAAAACTGGGCCTTCAAACATGGCTTTCTCCACGCCTGCAAGCATCGTCCGCAAACCACCTCCGAGAAGGGCGAGCCCTCCCCCGTCGCCAACCGGGGATTGGCGGCGGTCTCCCTCATTCTGCTGCTGGCATTCACGCTCTGCTCGGCCTTTGTTCATTGCCACTCGAAACTCTTTCGCCGTTACTCGATGACCACCATCGAAGTAGCCCGGCAATTGCGTTCCTCGATTTCCAAACTGCCGCCAAACGTCCGCGCACCCGACGCCCCCGCACAGCCCGATCCAACCTGACCCATCGAACGGCTCGTCGGAATCAAACCGCTCTCTCGCACCCAATCCGGAATTGGGGCGCCCTCTAATTCCTTCAAAGCGACCCGCAGCGCGCTCCCGGGCTCCCGCATCCCGCAATTGGCCCATTCTCTGACCAAATACCCGCCCTGCGAATCTGCTCGCCGCCTCCATCGGGCCGATTCACCAGCTTCTGCGCCCTCCAAACCGGTGGACTAGCTTGGTATGCGAAGTCTGGAAACCTACCCGTTTCAATACACAGCGTGGAACATGTTGCGATATAGTGATTGCAAGGTCTCTTCACTTTATCTGCATCGGTCAGGAGGTACGGCGTGTTTCCTCCGCAGCTTTAAAGGCACAGACGAAGGCAAGTGCAAGCTCGACTAGCCAATTGGCGCCCCAGCGCTCGACGTTTGCAGCAAGAGGCTGGCCCGTCCGTGATGCAGCGCCCGGCGCTTCTTGGGATTTCAGTAAGATCCCCATATTTCCGCCTGACCGTGCAAACCGAAGTCAAGCACGATCCCCGCTCACCGCTCCGCTGCTACCAGGTATCGCACAGCCGAAGCTCGCGGTCGGGGCGGTCGATGATCCTCTCGAACGCGCGGCGGACGGCGTTGCCGAGCAGGTGATGCGCATGCCTGATCCTGAGTTCCGTAAACCTGCCTATGACGAAGAAGCGCAGCCGTTGCAGACCAATAAGGCTGAGGCTTCCTATGCCGCCAGCCGCGACACGGCGGCCAGCGGTGGAAATGCGCTGGAACCCGAGGATCGACGGTTTTTCGAGTCCCGGTTTCATTATAATTTCGCAGATGTTCGGGTGCACGCAGATACCGAGGCGAACCAATCTGCTCTGGGTGTCGACGCCCGCGCCTTCACCCTTGCCAACGACGTAAGCTTCGCGCCGGGCGAATATCGGCCCGGCACCCGCGAGGGCCGGCATCTGCTGGCGCACGAGCTCGCCCACGTCATCCAGCAGAGAAGTTTTTGTTGCCCCGATGGCTCGCTGATCCAGCGGCAACCCAAGCAGGATCAACCGAAACCGGACCTATCACAAGCACCCAAGCCACGTCCTGAAAAAAAGCAGACCTTGAAAGAGTCGGGTATTGACGCAAATGATCCGGTGTTCGAGGGAACTTCTCGATCATCGATCAAGTGTTGCAAAGGAATCAAAGATTAAAACGGCTCT
>CAVQZU010000103.1:0-32271 GCA_963718485.1 uncultured Acidobacteriota bacterium | reverse complement strand
CCGGCCGCCGGGCGCCATCGCCAGGCCGGCTGTCCACAGGTTCAGGGTCAGGCAGTCTTCACCCTCCGGTGTCGCGTCCGCCGGGCCGAGAACGGTTTCGAGCTCCGGGCGGCGCTTCGGCCGGTTCGGCGATTGCAGCGCATGGCCGGCATAGGCGAGCGCGTGCCGCACGCCGGACCACGGCTGTGGCGGTTGCGGCGCATGAATTCGTTGCGCCCCCCGTCTAGCGCCGTAAGGCACGCCCTTGAACGAGTAGATACCGGCAGCGGGCGCGCCGCGCAGCTTGCCCGAAGCGATCTCGACGACCGGCGACAGCCGTGTATCCGCACCGGCGATGTCCTTTGCCATGTTCCATCCTCCCCAACTATGCCCTGAGCAGCGCCGCCATACACGGTCGCGGGTCAGCGGCAGATCGCGGATCCGCGCCCCCAGCGCGTGCGCGACGGCGTTGCCGATCGCCGCGACGGTCGAGCCACCCGATGCTTCGCCGATGCCGAGACACGGGAAATCGGCAGCGAAACCCATCAGCTCGACGATCACTTCGGGCACCTTGCTGAAGCGCAATACCGGGTAGCTTTCCCAGTCGCGCGAGCTGATGCCGGCGCCGTCGAGGCGCACTCCCTCTTTCAATGCCCAGCTCGCCGCCTGGATGACCCCGCCTTCGAGCTGGTTGCTCGGGCATGTCCGCCGGAGACTTCGTCTTCGTCGAATCGGGACCAAAGGTGGAAGTCAGGTAGCTGACAACATCTTCAGCCGTTTGATCGTTGAAGCGCGGACTCAACTCCATGTTCGCGCGCATATAGGCAACGCGATCGCGCCAGCCATCTTCGTCGCGCGTGGTCGAAGCTATGCGTGTTTGAAATCCGTGGCAAACAAAGCAGTTCTGGAAGAGCGCGTCTTGGCCGTTCTTTCCGATTTCGGCAGGAACTGCTTCCCCTGATACAGGGTGAGGTCGCTCCAGCGCACCACGCCAGCCTGGAGCGCGAAATCGTGCGAGGCGCTCTGATTCGCCGTAAGATTCACGCCATTTTGCGGGTCGGCCTTGTAGCCAATCGCGCGGATGCGCAGATCGTAATTGGCGGCGGGGAGATCGGGGATGCGGTACCGGCCGTTCTTATCAGAAAGCACCGTGACATAATACGGTTCTTCGAATTCTGCGCGATCACGAATGCGCCTTTGAACGGCGATCCGTCCGGCCCTTTTATGGTGCCCGTTACCGTTGCACTATAAGCAAGCGGGGCACCCAGAATGATCAGTAGGGCGAACGCTAGGAAATTCCTGAATGGCCGCATATTTCCTCCTGGCGCTTTCCCCAGCGCCCTGTTGCGCAAAATCAGGCCTGCCCAGCTGCCATTCCCAACGCCAGGCGAGTTGCTGCTATTGTACTCCACCGCCGGCCGAATTGTGTGTCGCGTGAACTGGGAACCCCCGGATCCGGGAGGAGCAACCGAAAACCAGCAACGCTCTGCTAAATTTTCTCTGACGGGATAACCTGCGGACTACTGAAGCTACCGACTGTCGCGGGAGCGGAACCGCGCTTTAGATGTTAATGGCGTTGCCCGCATCGTCCACGTCAATCGCTGCGGCGCGCGGTAGTTTGGGCAGGCCGGGCATGAGCATCATATTCCCGGCGATGATTACCACGAATCCAGCGCCGGCTGACAAGGATGCGTCGGTCACATGCAAGGTCCAGCCCTTGGGCGCGCCCGGGAGTTTGGGATTATCGGAAAGCGAGTACTGCGTCTTCGCGATGCAGACCGGCAATTTGTCGTAGCCCCATTTGGCGAACTGATCGAGCTTGGTTTTTGCCTGCTGGCTGAAGCTGACCTCCGCTGCCCCGTAAATTCTGTGCGCGACCTGGTGAATCTTCTCCGCGAGCGATTCCTCGGACGAGTAGACCGAGCGCACCGATGGCAGGGGATTCGCGGCAATCGTCTCGACCACTCGCTCGGCTAGATCCTCGACTCCCGGACCACCCTTGGTAAATGCTTCCGACACCGCGCTCGAAACGCCCTGCTGCCCACAGAAATCGGCCAATCGCTTCAGTTCCGGATCGGTGTCTTTGGGGAAACGGTTGAGCGCGACGACGACCGGAGCACCGAACGCTTTCAAAATGCCAATGTGGGCGCCAAGATTCTGCAAGCCTCGGTCGATGTCGCCTTCGCCCTGGGCCTGCACGCTTCGAACCGTAGTCACCAGAACCGTGGCAGCCGGCTGTATACCGGATTGTCTCATGACAATGTCGAAATATTTTTCCGCGCCGAGATCGGAGCCGAAACCCACCTCGTTCACGGCGTAGTCGGCGAGCCGCAAACCGAGAATCCTGCGAGATCACGCTGCTGGTTCCGGTAGCGATGTTGCCGAATGGCCCGGTATGCACCAGCGCGGGTGTGCCGTCGGTTGTCTGCACCAGATTGGGAAGAATCGCATCGGCGAGCAGCGACATCATTCCGCCGGTGGCGCCCAGGTCTTTCGCCCGGATCGGGTCACCACTGCGATTCACACCGACGAATATGGCGTCGAGCCGCTTCCGCAGATCGGCGCGGCTCTGCGCGAGCGCCATGATGGCCATCACTTCGCACGCGGCGGTGATCACAAATCCGGTGCGGCGTCCCGCGCCGTCTTTCTTGCTATCGAGCGCGATGGAGATCTGGCGCAGCGCGCGGTCGTTCATATCCATCGTGCGCGGCCAGCCGATACGATCCGGATCGAGATGCAAATCGTTGCCGTGAAAAAGGTGCGCGTCGATGAGCGCGGCCAGCAAATTCTGCGCGGAAGAAATCGCGTGAAAATCGCCATGAAAATGGAGATTGATCTTTTCGCTCGGCTCGACTTGCGAAAGGCCCCCGCCCGCGGCGCCTCCCTTGATGCCGAACACCGGACCCAACGAAGGTTCGCGCGAAGTGAGAATGGGCTTTTTGCCGATCAGCGCCAGGCCCTGTGCCAAACCAATGGCTGTAACCGTCTTGCCTTCGCCGGCAACCGTGGGCGTGGTTCCGGTAACGAGGATCAGTTTGCCACGCCGCGGAAACGAAGGATCATTGAGAAGATCGATGCTGATCTTCGCGCCGTAGGGTCCGATCGCCTGGAAATAGCCCTCGGGTAGGTCAAGCTTCGCCGCTACGAGCTGGATAGAAAGAAGTTGTTTGCGCACGTGTCCAAAACATCTTACCAGCGGGCATTCCCTAAAATCGAGCAGATACCTGCCAGCACCCCGGGCTCGAATTTGCCGGCCTCTGCCCCAGGGATGAACGCTAAGAGTATGCGGCGCCTCAGGAAGACCGGGATCACGGCAAGACCCGCCTTCTTGCCGTGACCGAACCTCCTGCAGAGGAGCGTGCGTTCGAATATAGGTCCGGCACGAAGAGCTGCGGATCATACAGGAATAAAGCCTCCGGCCTTGGCCAATAGTGGCTTTATCCTCTGGGATGCGAGGGAGAGGCCAGATGCGCAAGGGGCAGGGGTGAATCTGTCCAAGAGCAGGGTCATCGCTGCGGCCACATCACTTTGGCTGACCGTCGCCGTGGCGATGGTGTGCCGTGCGGGCTACGCCTACCAACAGGTCCGGGAAATTCCGGCGCCGGCTCTCGCCTCGGCGCCCTTCGAGCAGGAAGCCGGCAACATTGCCATGGCGCTTGCGACCGGAAAAGGTTTCAGCTCGCCCATGCGCCGCGACACCGGGCCCACGGCGTGGCTTGCGCCCCTGTATCCGTGGATGCTCGCAGGGGTTTTTCGGGTGTTCGGCACGTTCACACTGCACGCCTTCTATGCCGCGGCCGCGCTGAACATTCTTTTTTCGGCGGGAACGTGCGTGCCGATCTATTTTGTCGCAAAGCGCATCGGCAACATCGCCTCCGCGAGCCTTCCCGCTTGGCTGTGGGCATTGTTCCCGAACGCAATCATGATTCCCTTCCAGTGGATTTGGGACACCTCGCTGACCACGCTGCTGGCCGCGGGTATTCTGTGGGCGACGCTGGTGGTCGCCGAGTCGCGGCGCATGCGCGACTGGTGCGCGTACGGTCTGCTCTGGAGTTTCTCACTACTGACCAACCCCGCGCTCGGTGCAGCCTTGCCATTTCTGCTGGTTTGGATGATCTGGCGCAACCGGTACGCGATGCCTGGGCGGGTCGCCCGGCCCGCAACCGCGCTCGGCCTGGCGATTCTGTGCTGCGTCCCCTGGACGGTGCGGAATTACGTCCAATTCCAGCGCTTCATTCCGCTGCGATCGAACTTTCCATTCGAGCTTTGGTCGGGCAACAACGAAGTGTTTGACCCCCGTTCGCCGGACATCAACGCGCGCGTGACGCGCTACGGCGAGCAACGGCGATTCGTGCAGCTGGGCGAAACAGCATTCATGCAGGAGAAGTGGCAGCTCGCGACTCAGTTCATACGAACGCATCCGCAGCTTGAACTGCGTCTCACCGGACGCAGGTTCCTGTCTTTTTGGCTGGGCTCTTTTCGCCCGGTGCGGGACTTCGAGAACGCTGATTCGCCTTGGATTCAAATGATCTTCGTGGTGAATTTTCTGACGGCCATTGGCAGTGTGATCGGAATTCTGAGACTGTGGCGGGCGAGGACCCCCTACACCTTCCCTCCTGCTGTGTTCGTTGTCGCCATTCCGGTCATTTATTACGCCACGCATGCCTCGCTGCGGTTCCGTCATCCAATCGATCCCATCGTGATGACCTTAACGGCCATTGCGCTCACTGGCGTGCGGCAAACGGAGATCTCCATAACGCCCTTGATCGGCTGCTCAGGTGGTCAGCAAAAACTTGCCCGTCCACATCAGTAACGAGTAGGCCGCCCTAGGCTTGCTGATCGCTGCAAAGGCATGCCACAGCCCTGCGATGATTTCACGCCCTACCGCTCTGGCCTCGCTTTCGGTAATCGTGGAAATGTGGCCCCCCGAATCTTCCGCACCCGTGAATGCTGCACAAAGTTCTGAGGAACCCACGAATCCAGACAACTTCGGCAAACTCTGGATATGTTCGATCACAATTTCCACATTTCCGAGATTTCCACATCGCAAACCGTCGGGAGTGGGATTGACCCGGAATCACTCTAGAGTTACAAACGCGTTGTCGAGGCACTCTGAACGAGCTGATCTTGGGCGGTAAGACAAGCGAAAGCTTGAGGCGCCGCGCGGGACACAGACGGAAGGAACGTTTCGGCAAGGCACGGAAGAAGACGTCATCGTGGCAAGAAACTCAGCAGGGTTCGATCCGGTGTTGGCGTTGCGCAGTCTGATCAGGCCAACGCTTGGCGGGCAGCGCAACGCGAACCACGGAATGGCCCCGCGGGATTTTGCCGCCGCCGGCTTCTCCCGGTAAAACGGACGAAGATTCGGCAGACCGTTTGCTTTCGTGACTGAGGGAAAGGGGCGAGCAATCGCCCCTTTTTCTTTTGATTCGAAGGCCCCGCCCTTGAACCCCGAGTGAGCCCTCGCAGTAAGGTGAGCCAATTTTTCTACGCACGGGCCGCGTTTAAGGCAAAGAGCTTTCTCGCGTTGGCGGCGTAGAGCGCCTGCTCGACGGGGGCAGGAAAACCGGGCTGCTTTATGTAGTCGATTTCGGCTTGCAGCGCTTCGCCTACCCAGTAAGGGAAATCGGTACCCAGCATGATTTTGTCGGAACCGAAGGTCTCACAGGCGCAGCGCAAGGCGGCGGAATTGCCGTTCACTGTGTCGTACCAAAAATATTTCGACTGCGCGCTGGGCATGGCAAAATCCTTCGACATGTACTGATCGCGGAACTGGTCAAAGCGCGTCATCAGGAACGGCGCGAAGCCCCCTAGATGCGGGATGATCACTTTCATGTCCGGATAGCGCCGCGGGTAATCTTGTTGCACGAACTGCATCAGAATGATCGAGTCCTCGAGCGGCGCGCCAATGGGCCAGACGAGCCTGGTTGCGTCCAGCACTTGCGAGCCGCCGCCGCCGCCGGTGGGGTGGATGAACAGCACCGCCTTGCGGCGATTCATCTCCCCGAACAGCGGCTCGAACATCGGGTCGGCAATGCTCTTCCCCAACACGAAAGAGGCCACGGTGACGCCCACCATGCCCAATTCATCAAAGCCGCGCTGCATTTCCCTGAGCGAAGCGTCGATGTGCGGAAGCGGCGTGCAGGCGAAGGCCGCGAATCGCCGCGGGTATTTGCGGACGAGATCGGCATAGAGGTCGTTGGCAAGACGCGCCGCGTCCATGGCATTCACTTCGTTTTCAAAATAGGGAAACACGTTCGAGCAGGAAATGATCTGCATCTCGATTCCGGCTCGATCCATCATCTGGAAGCGGGCGTCAAGATTCTTCGGCTCCTGGTTGGCTACGGTGAGCCGATGCGCCGTCGCCGTCAGCTTGCTTGCGCCGTAGCGGTCAAGGCGCTCGAGGTACTCCGTGGGGAAGTAATGCGCGTGCGTATCAATCCGCGATGCGCTTTCTTTCGCGGCGAAGCGAGGAGCGGCTTCCACGGTCATGCTTTGCGCGGCGCCTAGCAGCACGACCGCGCCGCCGCCAAGCAGGGACGATTTGAGCAGCTCGCGCCGGTCGACGGGGGCCCCTGGAAACTCTCCCGGTGTGTGTTCTTGTTTCGAACTCATATCTGATGCCTCCGGCAAGACCTCCGCAAACTCTCGCGACGGTACGCCCAGCTGAGCGACACCGTCAAGTAGGCGAAACGACTGCTAGCGGTATCCTCTGAAAAAAAGCAAACCTGGACGAGAAGGCACCCCAGCGACAAATCGGATGGCTCCCCTGCCATGCCGGACAAAAAGAGAACAGCCCCTAGACCAACAGCAAAGAACGTGGCCTAGATCAGTGTCGCCAGCGGGCCCATCGGGCAGAAACATTGACCCAATTGCCATAACCGGCAGGAGAACGCCGCAGGAATCAATCAATTTCTACGCAGGCATCAAGTCTCAAGTTTATTTTCTCTGTCAGAAGCAAACGAAGTGATCAGAAGCAAACGAAGTGACCATTCCTCGCGCCTCGCGCTGGCGCTCGGCCCGTCGCTCTCGAACATTCTCCTAGATACTAGGGTGCTGGCCTATCGAATACGCCGTGCGGTTGATGAACGGGGCGAAAGCATTCACCACCGCCACGCGAAACGCGTCCTGACGCGTTATCAGGCCACCGGTCAGAAGGCCCCAGGCCCCCTGGCCGTCGCGAAGGCCGTGCTGCCCTGCAAACGCATCGATCGCCTGCGCTAGCTCGACGCCTTCCTCGAGCACCTTTTGCGCCAGAGCTGCCGGCAGCAACACGCCGCCCGATTGCCCATAGGCACCCGCTTCGCCGTCGGTCAGGTAGGCCCAACTCTGAAGAAAGACCAGACGCTCGCGGTTCAATGCGATCACGTCGAGGCCGCCTTCGAGGCCCACAAAATACTGCCAGGGCTCGCGCTTCGCGCGGGCCATCTCCACAAGCGCCTGTGCGCGCTGCCGTGCGCCCGCCATCGTTTCCTCGCGCGAAAGCGGCGTGTGCCCCACGCCGCTGGGCACCTCGACTCCGACAATCTCGAACTCTCCGCCGCAGCCAAGCACGGCGCCCACGAGCTTCATCGCTTCGCGCACCGCCTGCAATTTGGGACGCCGCCTGCTCCCTACTGCCACAATCAAGTTGGCGCTCGAGTTCACAGTTCCCTCTCGTCAACAACCGCGACCGGCGCCTGCCCCTGCAATCCCAGCCGCTGCCGAGACGAGAACATGCTGCCTTTGGCCTCGCGCGCCGGCGCAAATTGCAGAAATCCGATCGGCGCAGGAATGTCGTCATAGATTGCTTCCATTCCGCCGCGGATAAAATATGTTTCGTGCCAGAAGCCGGTGCCGCCCGCGTCGCGCAGGAAATCCTTCCACCAGCCGCGATGGAAGCCTGAGCGCGTCCAGGCCTCAAGCGAAGCAAAGTCCCGCCAATATTGCCTCATACCCAGGTGCAGCGGAAAAAGCGAGAAAAGCATGTTTTCATGGAGGAGCAGGCCGTCGGGCTTCGCCTGAGCCGACTTCTGAATCTGCGGCCCGACGGCCAAGAGCTTTCCCAGCCCGCGGAGCTTGTTCACCCGCATTCCCAGATAAATCACCACGAGATCGGGATGCCCGGAAAGATCGACTGTTTGCCGCTTGACTTGGTCAGTTTTCACGCTCGCCTCCTGACAGTAAATACGTCTAACCTTCCGTGAGTATTACCAGCGCATTGCCGCGACGGGTCCCTCAATCGGTTGGAGAAATCCGCTCGGCCAACTTTATTTTGGCCCCCTCCATCGAATAGCTTTCTGGCGAACGGCTTTTCGGTCTGCCCGTTGGCACGCCGATTATAATGATGGTTGCCCCCGGGACGGCTGGTTTCAATCGGAGGACCGGAATGAACTTGCGATTCAGGCGCCCGCGATTTTGCCGGGCGGTGTTGATTTTAACCTTGCTGCTGCCGGTTTTCACAGCTCCGGCACGCGCTGATGAGCCGTATGCCCGCAGCAAGGATTACAACCTCGAAAATATTCGTACTCATCTCTGGTTCGACCTCGACCAGCGCAAGATTCGCGGCGAAGTAAGCCAAAATATTTCCAGCGACCGCGACGACGTGACCGAACTCAAGCTTGATTCGGTGGGCCTCACGATCCAGAGCGTAAACCTGGATGGTAAGCCCGCCAAATTCTCGACCACCGCCGAACAAGTGCTGGTTACGCTGGCCCATCCCGCCAAGCGCGGCGAGCAGCACGAACTTTTCATCAAGTACGAAGGGCGCCCGAAGAAGGGACTCTACTTCATTCTTCCAGATGGCAACTACCCGCGCCAGCCGCAGGAAATCTGGACGCAAGGCGAAGCCGAAGACACGCGAAACTATATCCCGCTCTATGATTATCCCAACAACCGCACGACTTCCGAGATGTTGCTCACCGTGCCCGGAAGCTGGATCACCATTTCCAACGGCAAGCTTGTCGGCGTAAAGCCGAAGCCGACGGCAACACAAAACCTGGGACTGGAAGCAATCCGAGCCGCTTTCCAGCTATCTGATTTCGGCGATCGCCGGCGATTTCGTCGAGAAGGAAGATACCTGGCACGGCATGCCGCTGCGCTACGTCGTGCCGCGCGGGCAGGAATTCAAAATTGACGATTCATTCGCGCATACCAAGCAGATGCTCGACCTTTTCTCCCAGAAGCTGGACGTTCCCTATCCCTGGGCGCAATACGCGCAGACGTTTGTCGATGACTTCGTCGAAGGCGGCATGGAGAACACCAGCGCGACCACCCTCACCGTGCGCGAACTCGTGAATCCCGCTCTCGCCGCAGAGAATCGCACCCGGCGCCGATTTTGTCGAGTCGCACGAACTCGCGCACCAGTGGTTCGGCGACCTGGTCACCTGTAAGGACTGGGCGGATCTCTGGCTCAACGAAGGTTTTGCCACCTATTTCGAGCATTACTGGGCCGAGCAGCACTACGGCGCGGACGACGCGGCCTACGAATTCTGGCGCGACCAGAACCAATGGTTCCGCGAGAAGAGGATGTATCCCGGTGCCCATCGTCACGCACAATTTCAGCGATTCCGACGAATACGCCGGCAACATCTACACCAAGGCAGCTGGGTGCTGAAAATGCTCCGCGAAAAACTCGGCGACGCCGATTTCTTCGGCGCCCTGCATCACTATCTCGAGACCAATCGCAGCCAGAACGTGGTTACCGCCGACTTGCAGAAGTCAATCGAACAGGCCACTTCCATCAATGCCGACGAGTTTTTCCATCAATGGATTTATCGCGCCGGCGCGCCGCAGTTCCAGGTGAGCTATTCCTACGATGATGCCGCACACCAGATAAAACTCGACGTCAGCCAGACGCAAAAGGTCGAAGGCCTGGTTGGCCTGTTCGATGTTCCCATCGAAGTGGAAATCACCACCGCCGGCGGGCGCAAGAGTTATCCGATGGAAGCGAATCAGGCCAGCCAGAGTTTCACGTTTCCGGCCGATTCCGCGCCCAAGATGGTGCTCTTCGACAAGGGCGACAAAATCCTGAAGTCGCTCGACTTCAAAAAAACGCCCAGTGAGCTGATGTATCAACTGAAGAACGCCCAAGCCGTCACCGATCGCGCCGACGCTGCCGTGGCTCTTGGCAATGTGAAGGACAATCCCGACGTGATCGCCGCGCTTGGCGACGCCGCGCAGCATGATCCTTACTGGGGCATCCGCATCGAAGCTCTGCGCGCACTCGGCAAGATAGGCGGGGCAAATTCCGAGCAAGCCATCCTTCCCGAGATCAACGACGATAAGCCATGGGTTCGCGATAGCGCCGTGCAACAGCTGGGAAATTTCAAGGATGACCCCTCGCTGCCAGGAAAACTCAGCGAACTTGCAGTCAGTGACAAGATGTATCGCGTCCGCGCCGCCGCGCTCAGTGCGCTCGCCTCACTTAAAGCGCCGGGCGCTTACGACACGCTCGTGGCTGCGCTGCAAACGAATACTCCTGAGAACACGGTGCGCAACGCCGCGATCGAAGGTCTCGGTAAACTTGGCGACGACAGAGCCGTGCCGGTGTTGCTCGAATGGTCCGCTGCGGGACAGGACCTGCGCACCCGCCAGGTGGCCATGATGGCCGTCGCGCACCTCGACAAAAAGAACAAGGACGTGACCAGGGCTCTGGTGTCCTACCTGCGCGAGCCCTACTTCGACGTGAGCTTCTGGGGCCTGTTCGCCGTCGGCGCCCGCGGCGATATCGACGCCGTCGCGCCGTTGGAAGAAATGCTCAAGAGCGAGGATGTCACCGCTAGCCAAAAAACCATGATCGCGCGGCAAATCGCCGAACTAAAGGCCCACGCCAACACCGCCCCCCAAAACTGAAGCGCCTGACTGTGCTTCTTTTTTTCGCCACTTGGTGCGCCGGAAAATCGACGACGGGCGCTTGCGCTCGCGACGACAATGAAAAGCAACGACCGAGGGCAAGGCGACGATCAAACAACCGCAGCGCCGTCTGAGAAATGGTTTTCATCAGAGCCGAGCTGCCGCCGGGCCGAGCGGGCATAAGAATTCCGGGCCTTCAGCGCCGCAAGCGCTCTTGGTCAGCCCTCAACGTAGTGGTGCGATGCGCTCCGGGTCTTCCCAAAGCAAAATCCTCAAATCGCGGAGATTGTTTCCCGTCGGACCGGTGACCATGGCATCGCCCAGCCGTTCGAAAAAATTGTATGCATCGTTGCGCCGGAAAAACTCAGCGGGTGCCAGGCCCGCGGCCGCTGCGCGCAACATCGTCTCCCCGTCGGCCAGCGCGCCAGCCGCCGGACTGTTCCCGTCAATGCCATCGGTACCCGCGCTGAGCACCGTAATTTTCTTCCCCGCTATTTTCGGCACGCAAGCCAGCACGAACGCCGAATTGCGCCCTCCCATTCCGCTTCCCGTTACCGGACTGCTCAGTTCCCCATCCGCCAGCACCGCGACGCGTTCGTCTGGATATTCCCGCCGCTGCGACTCGAGCAGCGCCAGCAAATGCTCGGCGGCCTTCTCGACCGGCCAATTGTTGGTCGTGTTGTCGCAGACGCAGACGTAGCCTGCCGCCTCGCACGCATGATGTGCCGCGTGCATCAACTCGTGCTCGCCAAGAATCCGCACGAAGTGCGATCGCGCGAACGCCGGATCCTTCAGCTTCGGGGTTTCCACGAAGGCCCCCGTTTCAAAGGCCGCCCGCAGCGGTGCCGGAAATTTTCCCAGCAACCCGTACTTTTGCGCGATTTTCAGGGCCTCGGCAACCGTGGAAGGATCGGGCAGCGTCGGCCCCGATGCCAGCGCCGACTCCTCTCCCAGCGGAACATCGCTCACGGCGAGGGTAATCTTCATTGCCTGCGGTGCCGCCATAGCCATCCGTCCGCCTTTGGTGGCAGATACGTGCTTGCGCACCACATTAATCTCCTCGATCGAGGCACCGCACGTTACCAGGGCCGAATGCAGCCGGCGAATATCGTCAAGGACCAGCACCGGAGCAAGCGCCTGTTCCACAAGCGACGACCCTCCGCCAGAAACCAGAAAGAAAATCAGCGTGCGCTCGTTGCAACGCGCTAGCCGATCGAGAATCGCGCGCCCCGCCGCCAAACTTCCTTCTGTCGGCGCCGGATGCCCCCCCACAAAAACTTGCCATCCCGCCAGGTTCTGCCGCGGCTCCTCGAGCATGACGAGAACTCCGTCAACCGCGTGCTCAGGTGCCAGCACGCGCGTCAGCGCCTCCGCCATCGCAAAGGAAGCCTTCCCAAAAGCAATCCCCACAATTTCGCGGTACCGGCTCAAATCAATCACCGCTTCGCCTGCGCAAATCCGCACCCCGGTCCTGGCAAGCGACTTCTCAATCGTGGCGCCGATGTCGATCGCCGCCAGCGTCTGGAGGAAAATTCGTTGTGCGCTTTCTTTGCTCACGATTCCATCACCGCGACTGCCAACCCGACCTGGCGATCTCGGGCTAAATGCAATTTTCCTGGCTGAACAAACGGAAGCCGCTGATCGCTTCGCTTGCGCCGGATGGCCGACCAGAGACAGGCGGCAAAACCCAAACAAAACAGAATGAGGAAACAGAACACCACCACTGCCTAGAAACCGTCTGTGTGCCATGCAAAGCGCCCTTCACGGTGCTGCGCGCCGCCTGCACACCCGGACGTCGCTCCATGATCGTCCGAGCACTGCTGCATAAAGTGGCCGACGGAGCCTTGTGGGCCCTTCGCTTTGGTTTCCGGTTTTGTCGCCCTTGCTTCTCGTTGTCAAGCGTGCGAAGTGCCCGGGGCACCCTCCGTTGCGCCGCTTCGAACTCAGCCCTTTCTTTCTGCCGGCAAGCGCCTTTTCCTTCCGCTCTCTAGTCTCCGACATTTAACGCATTTGGCGGCCGCCTTCCCTCCGCCAGCGCTACCGCATTTTCCGCCGCCATCACCGCCATTTTCGTTCGCGTCTCGACCGACGCACTTCCGATGTGCGGCGTCATGACCACATTCTTCAAGGCCAGCAGGCCCGGATGCACCTTCGGCTCGTGCTCGAACACGTCCAGCGCCGCGCCCGCAATCTGCCTCGATGCCAGTGCCTCGACCAGCGCCGCCTCGTCCACCACCGGGCCGCGCGTCGTATTGATCAAAAATGCGCTGGGCTTCATTTTCGCAAAACTCGCTCGCGAGATGAGGTGGCGGGTCTCCAGCGACAGCGGAACGTGCAGTGACACAAAATCCGACTCGCCTAACAACCAATCCATCTCCGCAAACTCCGCGCGCAGTTCCTTTTCAACTTCCGCCGCCGCGTGATGACGGCCCGCGTACAACACGCGCATATCGAAGCCCAAGGCCCGTCGCGCCATCCGCTGCCCGATACGTCCGAATCCGATGACGCCCAGCGTCTTCCCATGGACATCGCCGCCAACAAGCTGATCCAGGTCCCATCCGTTCCATCCCCCGGACCGGAGCCAGGTGTCGCCTTCGACCAGGCGCCGCGCGACAGCCATCAGCAGCGCCCAAGCCAGGTCAGCCGTGGTATCGTCGAGCACCCCGGGCGTGTTGGTCACCACCACTTGACGACGCGTGCACGCCGCCACATCAATGTGGTCGTAGCCGACTGAAACCGTCGCTGCGACGCGCAGCTTCGGCGCTGCCACAAGCAACTCCTCGTCAACTTTCTCGGTGATCACGCAAATCAGCGCCTCACAATCCGCCACGCGCTTCAGCAGTTCGGTGCGCGGAACCTGTCCCGGCTGCGCCCAGTAGGCCGTTTCAAAATGCGCATCCAGAATCGCCCGCGCCTGCGGAAACAGCGCCCTGGTCGCAAAAGCCTTCGGCTTCCCCAATGCTCACCTCGCAAAAAATCCGCTCACCGAAGTTAGCACAGCCCAGGTTAGCGGCGCAGCTCACGCGGCTGCTCGGACGGCCCCGCTGCTTGCTGATCGTTCGCTGCCAAGCCTCCCCGGTAACAATGAGACGCCGGCGCCGCGGAATCGAACCGAGGTGCGCGGGACCTCCTGGGTGGCGAGTTCTGTAGTACAATCCGCTGCCAATGGCAGTGCGCTCGTTTTGCGATTTGCTGTGCGGGGCCGAAATCATGAAACCGATGCGATGGTTGCCGTTACTGACCCTGGCTATCCTGCTCGCGCCGCGCCCCCTGCTTCTCGCCCACCATGGCGCCTCCGACTACGAAAAGGCTCAATTGTTCACCATCAAGGGCGCCGTCGTGGACTACGAATTGGTCAATCCCCACACCGAGATCGTCGTTCGCGTCACAGAAGAAGGCCATGATCCCGTCGATTGGCGCGTGGAAAGCGTGTCGCTGAACATGATGGTCCGCGTGGGATGGAAGCGCGATTCGCTCAAGCCGGGTGACCTGGTCACCGTAACGGGCCACCCGGGCAAAAATGGAAAGCCGGCCATGCTGCTGGTAAAGGCAATTCTTCCCGACGGCCATGAGCTCGGCGCCCCCTACGAGTAGCCGAACGACTCAAGCAATTCGCCCAAGACGCAAAGGGGAACTTTTACCATGAGACGCTTCGCCCACTGGCTCGCCATCGCCGCGACGGCCCTTACCTTCTCCGCGCAGGCGCATCCGCAAGCGGCGCAGCCGCAGCCTTCCGCTCAGCCGAGCATCTCCGGCGTCTGGTTCATGCGCGGAAATATGGTCCCCGCAATCGTCCCCCAACAGGACGCGCCCATGCTTCCCTGGGCCGTCGAGAAGCAGAAAGCGAGCAAGCAGGAAATCGACCCCGAGCTGCATTGTTTCCCGCCGGGAATACCACGCGTATGGGTCCTCCCCGCGCCGTTCGAGATCATCCTGCTCCCTGACCGCGTGCTCATCTATCACGAGTTTCAGCATCTGGTCCGTCAGATTCACCTGGCCCGCTCGTCGCATCCGGTCGACCTGATTCCCACTTGGATGGGCGATTCCATCGGAAAATGGGAAGGCGACACGCTGGTGATCGACACCGCCGGATTCAACGACAAAACGCGTCTGGACGTCGCCGGCCTTCCCCACTCCGACGCCCTACACGTGATCGAGCGAATCCGCCTCGCCAGCAAGGATGAGTTGCAGGTCGATGTCACCATCGACGATCCCAAAGCCTATTCTAAGCCCATGACCGCTCAGCGAATCTTCGACCGCAAGCCCGGCTGGGAAATCGGCGAATCGATCTGTGAGGAAAACAACACCTACATCGGCGTTTCCAACCCTCCCGCCGCTGCAAAGTAGCAGGATTTCTGATGCACCGCCGCCCAATAATCGATCCGTACCGGCTTCGTTGACGCGCATAATCGCGGCAGATATAGTGTCCAGCAGGGCTCCCAAGCCTGCTTGCCCGGGCCCGCAAATGGATTCGCGACTCCTTCACGAACTCAAAGAACTGCTCGGCCCGCAGGGCGTCCTGCACAAAGCGGAAGATTTGCTGCTCTATGAATACGATGGTTCAGTCGAAGTCGCGCGCCCTGAATGCGCCGTTTTTCCGCGCCATACCGACGACGTCGTCGCCATCGTTCGGCTCGCCAACAAATACGAAACGCCTCTGGTAGGACGAGGCGCCGGGACTGGCCTTTCCGGCGGGGCGCTGGCACGGCAAGGCGGCATCGTCACCGTTTTTTCGAGGATGAACTGCATCCTCGAAATCGATGTCGAGAACCAGCGCGCCACCGTGCAACCCGGCGTCGTAAATCTCGACCTCAGCGTCGCCGTGGCGCACAGCGGACTGCACTTCGCACCCGATCCCTCGAGCCAGAAAGCTTGCACCATCGGCGGAAATGTTTCCGAAAATTCCGGCGGCCCGCACACGCTAGCCTACGGCGTCACCACCAACCACGTCCTCGGGATGACGGTCGTGCTACCCAGCGCTGAAGTCGTCCACCTCGGCAGCCCCGCGGTCGACGCCCCCGGCTACGACCTCACGGGCCTCTTCGTCGGCTCGGAGGGAACGCTCGCGCTGGTCACCGAGATCACCGTAAAGCTAACGCGCAACCCGGAAGCCGTAAAAACGCTGCTCGCCGTATACGAGAAGGTGGACGACGCCACTGAAACCGTCGCCGAAATCACCCGCCGCGGCATCACGCCGGCCGCCTGCGAAATGTTCGATAGCTGGACGATTCGCGCCGTCGAAGAATACGTGCACGCCGGCTACCCCATCGGCGCAGCAGCCGTGCTCCTGATCGACGTCGACGGCCTGCGCGAAGCCGTCGAAAGCGCTGCGGAGGCGGTAGCGGACATCTGCCGTGTGCATCACGCGACCGAAGTGCGCGTCGCACGCGATGCCGCCGAGCGCGACCTGCTCTGGAAAGGCCGCAAGAACGCTTTTGGCGCCGTTGGCCGCATCTCGCCCACTTACTACGCAATGGATGGCGTGATCCCGCGCACCAAGCTTCCTGAAACCCTCCGCCGCCTCGCGAAAATCGGCGAAAAATACCGTTTCCAGATCGGCAACATTTTTCATGCGGGCGACGGCAACCTGCACCCGCTGATCCCCTTCAACGGACGCGACCGCGACGAATTCCGCCGGGCCATCGCTGCCGGCACCGAAATCATTCGTTGCTGCATCGACATGGGAGGCTCGATCACCGGCGAACACGGCGTCGGCATGGAGAAGGATCACCTGATGCCGTTCCTGTTCAGCGAAGCCGATCTCGCGCTAATGGTCCGCGTGCACGACGCCTTCAATCCCGCCGGCCTGCTGAACCCCGGGAAAATTTTCCCGAGCACGAAGGCTTGCGGCGAAATCTACACTCGCCCCCCACAGCCCGGGCCCACCACGAGCGCCCCGTCCGCATGAGCATCGCGAGCATCACCGCTTCGTCGCGGCTTGCAAGCATCGTTGGACCGGCGCACGTGGCGAGCGATTCGTCTGACCTCGCCGCCTACGAAATTGACGGACGGAAACCAGCGAGCGTCGTGCGCCCGGGTTCGGCCGAAGAGGTCGTCGAGATCGTAAAATTCGCCGGTGCTGAAAGGCTTTGCATCGTCGCGTGCGGGGCGCGCACCAAGCTCGCCATGAGCCTGCCGCCGCGCCAATACGATCTCGCGCTCGATCTCACGCGCCTCGATCGCATCACCGCCTTCGATCCCGGCGACCTCACGCTCGCCGTCGAGCCCGGCGTGCCGCTGCGCAAAATCGAAGCAGCGCTCGCCGAGCACAAGCAGTGGCTGCCGCTGGCGGTTCCGTACATGAATCAATCAACGGCCGGCGGCGCGATCGCCTCCGGTGTCGACACTGCGCTGCGGCAAATGTACGGCACCGCGCGCGATTACGTTCTAGGCATGGAATTCGTCACCGGCGAAGGTGTGGCCGCAAAAAGCGGCGGCCGCGTGGTGAAAAATGTCACCGGCTACGACATGCACAAGCTAATGATCGGCGCCCTCGGCACGCTCGGCGTGATCACGAAGATCAATTTCCGTACGTTCCCTGTGCCCATTTCGACGCGCAGCTTCATCGCCCATTTCGCAACCGCCGAGCGCGCGCTGGAATTGCGCCACCGCATCGCCCGCTCGCCGCTAACTCCCCTGGCGCTCGAAATCCTAAGCTCGCGGGCCAGCGCATTACTCGCCAGTGCAGCCGCGTCGAAGATTGTGCCGGAACCGCTCGCTGCGGATTTGCTTTTGAGCAAGGATTGGATGCTCACGACCGAATTTTCCGGCAACGAAAGAGTCCTCGACCGCTGTGAACGCGAGTTCCATCAGCTGGCACAAGAATGCGGCGCCACCGCGAGCAATGCGCTGGCGGCGGACGCCGTCGCAGTCCGCAAACGCGAATTCATCCCGATCGCCCTTGCGTCGTCGCCCGCCGCCACGATCCTTAAAATAAGCCTCCTGCCGACGCGCATGAAGGAGCTTTTTATTAGCGCCGCAAAAGCTGCCGAAACAAACTCCCTACTCTGGGCCGCTATGGCGCGCGGCTTGGGCGTCATTTACATCGCGCTGCTGCCCAATGACCGCAGCGACGAAACGCATCGCCGCGTGATCCACGCGACAGACCAGATTCTTCCTGAATGCGCCAAGCTGGGAGGCCACGCGACCATCCCCTGGTCTCCCCCCGAGTGGAAAGGCTCGCTGAAAGTCTGGGGGCTCGAACGCGCCGACCTAGCCCAGATGCGCAAACTTAAAAATGTCTTTGACCCGCACGCCGTGCTCAGCCCCGGACGCTTCATAGGAGGCCTTTAGACGATGGCGCCTCTGCCGCTCGCGCCCGCATCGCACGAAGCTGTGCCGGTCGATATTTCTGCCGGCCCCAGCGGCTTCTCCGGCCCCGACACTCCGCAATATTCGGTCTATTCGCACTGCGTCCACTGCGGCCTGTGCCTAAACCACTGCCCAACATATCGCCTGTGGGGGCAGGAAGCCGATTCGCCGCGCGGACGCATCCGCCAGATCGAGCTGGTCGACCAGGGCAAGCTTGAATTAGGCGACGCCTTCGTCACCCACATCGACCGCTGCCTCGATTGCCGCGCCTGCGAAACCGCTTGCCCTTCGGGTGTGCAGTACGGACGGCTCGTCGAAACCGCTCGCGCGCAAATCGAGCTGCACTACAAGCGCCCGCTGCGCTCGCGCATCGCTCGCGATTTTGTCTACCGCAAGTTGCTGCCGTATCCTTCGCGCATCGCCACAGCCGCGCGCCTGCTGAAGTTCTACCAGCGCTCCGGATTGGCAACCCTCGCGCGCTCGACAGGAATCCTGCGCCTCCTGGGCCTGCAGCATCGCGAAAAGTTTTTACCGAAAATCGATTCGGAATTCTTCTTCGCTCACCTCGGCAAGGCCTATCCGGCAAAAGGCCCGCGCCGCGCGCGTGTCGCACTTTTCGCGGGCTGTGTCGCGCAGGTTACCTTCAGTGAACTCAACTGTGCCACCATCCGCGTGCTGCAAGCCAACGGATGCGAAGTCGTCATTCCCGCCGGACAGGTCTGCTGCGGCGCGCTTCCCAATCACGCCGGTGTTCGCGACGTGGCCCGCAACCTCGCGCGCACGAATGTTTCAGCATTCCCGGTCGACGACGTCGACGCCATCGTCACCAACGCCGCCGGCTGCGGCTCGACCCTCAAGGAATATCCGGAACTGTTCCCCGATGGCGCCCCCGAGCACGCGCCAGCCGGGAAGTTTTCTAGCAAAATGCGCGACGCCACCGAATTCCTTGCTGAACTCGGCCTCACCGCCAAGCTCCACGAAGTTCCGCTGCGCGTTCCTACCAAGATTCCTGCCACCTCGCGCATGGACAGAAAGTCCGCGAAGCCCCGCGCAAATTAATCCGCGCCGTTCCCGGAGTCGAATTGACCGAAATGCCTCTGGCGGACGAGTGCTGCGGCTCAGCAGGTGTGTACAACGTAACGGAAACCGAAGCGTCGCTCGAATTGCTCGCGCGCAAAATGGACTCGGTGAAGCAAACGCAGGCCCAGGCCATCGTCACCGCGAATCCCGGCTGCATCCTACAACTCCGCGCCGGTGCCGCAATCCAGGGCACAAATCAAGAAGTCCTGCATGTCGTCGAACTCCTTGACCGCGCCATTTCACCGGGCTAAAGGTCGCCAAGAGAGTTACCCCTTAAAGTGCCTGCCACCGGCAGACTTGAAACCTTGGAAAGCAGGCGGGAATGGGATCGCCGCGCATCGCTCCCGGGTTACTTCGAGGCGATTCAACTGTCGCTCGGAGCTCTTCCTGGCCCGGGAAATCCGCCGAGAGAAAGAACAGCGCGTTTTCTAGGTTCGAAGTTGTCAAGGATGGTGAGGATCGGTCCTGAACGGATTTGTAAACCCTACTTCTCCCCCACCAAATATGTGCACCCGCTCGGCCCCATCTGCGCCGAATGCACCACCCCCGCCGGCACATCGCACCGCTCGCCCGCCTGATAGGTCTGCGAGTTGCCGCCCATCGTGAGCGTCATCTCGCCGTCGAGAATGATGTGCGCGGTCAGCCCCCCATGGGTGTGATCGGGATAAAATGTATGCGGGCCATCCTGCCACGCAAAGGTATGCGAAAATCCCTCCGCCGCAAGCTGCTTCCGCAACGCGCTTTCGTTGATTTCAGCGGCCATCCGCAAATTATAGCAATTCGACCGCGTTTAGAGAGTGTCCCGGGAGTCTCGTGCTTTCCTCGCGCGCGGGGAGCGGCTTGCTCCCCCATGCACTTCAAGGAAATCAATTCCCCACCTGGCGCATTGATTTCCGGTCCCAGGAGCAGAAGAGCCACGCGAACCCGGCAGCGTTTTCGATTTCGAATCTTCCGGCCCTTGGCGCCCTCTTGAAAGGCCGGAAAGCTGCTGCTTCAACAAAATGAGCGAACCCTAAAAGGGTGGGCTTGCGGGCGGAGCGTGGTGGGGGATCCGCCCGCAAGTACTGCTTGTACTGCGTAGACCCGACTCAATTCTGCGGAGGAGGCGGGGGCATCGGACCTTTGCGGCCCATGCCCATCTTTCCACCTTCTTTCACCGCGTAGTCCGAGGGCACCTGGAACAGCGACGCATCGGGCTCAGACCTCACGATATTTGCCAGCTGAAACACGCTGTCGCCCGTACGCGGATCGCTGCGCTTGATCATCACGTTCATCTGCAAATCCGGCGAATACCAGCGATCCACAGTAACCACGATCGGCTTCTCGTTTCCGATCGTACCCTCGGGAATCGTGCGCGTCGTGCGCGCGCCCTGCGCCGA
Organism: uncultured Acidobacteriota bacterium; assembly: GCA_963718485.1. GTDB lineage: Bacteria > Acidobacteriota > Terriglobia > Acidiferrales > UBA7541 > Palsa-295. The sequence goes on along the minus strand of CAVQZU010000103.1, from coordinate 11,689 downwards.
CACCCCACCGATCATTTGCGTCCCAAGCGAAGTGGTGGTCGATTCATTCTGCCGCTCCTGCGCAAACGGCGGAGGGGCTCCGCTCGATCCCCCTTCCCAAATTTGCCGCCCAGAAGCGCCATCTTTCTCGCGGTTTTCTGATCCGTATCGAGCACGTAGTCGGCTCCGGCAACTGGGTCGTTGATCAGCACTAAGTGCGGCGGCGTCTTCCCCGAGGTGGCCCATTCGCCGATGGCCGGCAACGTGAGATCGCGATGCGTCCGCCCGCTGCTGTCGCGCCGAGCGTCCCGGTCGCGGCCCGCTGGATATGGTTTCCATCCGCGGCGTCTGCGTGGTCTGCTGTGAATAGGTCGCCGAGAATTGCGCCCCGGTAATGGTCTTGCGTCCCAGCCACGTTTCAAAGCCCACAAATCCGATCACATCATCTGGTCCACTGCCCGGCCCAATCGCCCGGTAGACATGTTCGCCCCCGGTCCTGCCGGGGCGGCCCCGACTGTGCCCGCATCGTGGCACTTGCTGCGAACATTGCCGCGAGCGACGCGAACCGTCCAATCAATGCCCACCATCTGTTGAGTTTCATCTGGTTAATCCTCTAGAGAAATTGCCCATGCCATCCCTGTTGTCCTTCTGAACCTCAATGGTCCAAATTCGCCGACGCTACCAAGCGGATCGCCTGCGGCGCTCCGTCCTCGCTCAGCATGATGTCCGCCGGAATGCGGTCGGTCGCGCCCACATCGGTCACCGGCATTCCCATCGACGCCAGCGCCGACCGCGATAGCTCGACTCTCACGACCGTGCCGCCTTCGAGCGTAGCCGGATCAGTCGCATAGGGCAGCGAAACAAACGCCGTAGCTTCCTGCGAATCGCTCGAAACGTTCTCGGCAAGTTCGGTAGCCTGGGCTGGGCTGCCGCCGCCAGAAGACAACCCAAAGCTAGAAGGCGCAATCGCGCTAGTACCGCTATCGTGCTTTACGCCGCGATGTGCGCGTGCCGCACCGAAAGTCCCAGTCCCAGCACCGCAACAGCGGCCGCGCCGAGCACGGCCATCCACCACTGTTCGGTCCGGGCGGCTACGCCCTTCTGCTTTCGCAATTCCTGCAGCAGCGCCGCTTCCACGCGGGGCGGCGCCTGCAATTCCGCATCGCGCACTGCCAGCGATTGCAACGCAAAATCGAGCGCTTCGTTGTCGGTCATCAACTGTGCACAGCGGCTGCAAGCTTCTGCATGCACCAGCGCGGCCTCGCGCAGCGCCAGCCCTGGCGTCCCCGGACGATCCAGATCATCCTGCACCTCTTCGAACCGGCTGCAGTCCATCCGCATCGTCTCTTCCCGCATCACTTCTTTCCGCAGCACTTCGTCGTTTTCATTCATTCGCCCACCGCCGTTGCGCGCCGCGCCAGACGCGTATCGCGTAGTTTTCCAGCAATATCGCCCGGGCCCGATGCAGCCGCGAGCGCACCGTCCCGACCGGGCAACCGAGCGCCGTCGCCGCTTCCTCATAGCTCATCTCTTCGAGCTCGCACAGCACTACGACCTCTCGATAATTCTCCGGCAGCGTGGCGATCGCTTGCCGCACCCGATTCACGTTGTCGATCGATGTAAACTCATCCCGCGTCGTCGGAACCGCGTAGTGGCCATTCCCGTTGCTGTTTCCATTTCCGTTCGTGTGCGCGACGTGAAATCCCGAGCCGTTGCCGTTCACCGCTACCGCCGGCCCGAGCTCACCGGCATCACCCAGAAGCGATACCAGCCTCCGGTCCTGCTCCCAGCGTTTGCGCAAGTGATTCCGCGCCACGCCAAAAAGAAATCCCGCCAGCGTCCCGCGCAGCGGATCGAACCTGTGGGGATCGCGAATCAGGGTCATAAACACTTCCTGCGTCACATCCTCGGCCACCGACGCATTTCCACTCATGTGCAAGGCAAACCGGTAGATGGACGGGTGCCTCCGCTTATAGAGGACGCTGAACGCGTCCTCGTCCCCGGCCATCACACGGTGCAACAGGCCGTCGTCTGTCAGTTCAGTGGCCCCGGTCATGTACACCCTTGGACGGCCAACCCTGCTTCTCGTTACATATTCCGGCATATCGGCCGCGGAGTTCCCGAATTTGAAACCTGACGATAACCATCACGCAAACAATCGCTTACCTGGGACCGCCCGCAAGAGACCCTTCTGGCCGACCGCGGAATTCCTTGGCCTGGGCCTGAACCGGAGACGGCGGGGTGACACAGCAACAGAACGGATTTTGGTCCACTCTCGGCGGACCGCTGGATGTGGAGAATCTTGAGGATTACAGAAATCGTTTCGTCGATCTTTGGGTCGCCGATGCGCTCGGCTTGCAGACGCCATTTGTAGAATCGGTCGAAGCTGTGGGTTTGGACTATAGGCGTCCTTGACCTTCGCCACCAGGTTCAATAACGTAGTGCGGGCCAAATACCGTCTGTAAGTCGCACTGGCTGGCGGGCCCGGCATAAGACGTGTTCCCTCGTCTCGGAGGCAGCAAAGCAGATGCAGGAATTCGATCCGCATGTTCTCGACGAAAGCGCCGTCGCGCCACCGGCAGAATTCAGCAAAGACGCGCACGTCAAATCGCTTGACGAATACCGCCAGATGCATGCGCGCGCCCTGCGGGATCCCGACGCCTTCTGGGGCGAACAGGCCAAGCTGCTCGACTGGTTCGAGCCGCCCACAAAGACTCTCGAATGGCACCTGCCGCACGCAAAGTGGTTTGTCGGCGGCAAGCTAAACGTTTCCTACAACTGCCTTGACCGTCACCTGCGGGAAAATGCCAACAAGCCCGCGCTGCTCTGGGAAGCCGAGGACGGTGCAAAACTGGAATTTACCTACGCCGAACTACAGCAGCGCGTCTGCCGCATGGCCAATGCGCTCGAAACGATCGGCGTCAAGGCTGGCGACACGGTCACCATTTATCTTCCGATGATTCCCGAGTTGCCCATCGCCATGCTCGCCTGCGCCCGCATCGGCGCGGTGCACTCGGTCATTTTCGGCGGGTTCAGCGCGCAGGCTTTGATCGACCGCATCGGCGATTCCAAATCCAAGGTCCTCATCACCGCCGACGGCGGCTATCGCCGCGGCAAGGTGGTCCCGCTCAAGGAAACGGCGGATGCGGCCCTACCCAACTGCCCGACGATCGACAGGACTATCGTCGTCCGCCGCACGGGCGAAAAAGTCGCCTGGCAGGAAGGCCGCGACGTCTGGTGGCATGACCTTGAAAAGGCCGCGCGTAAGGATTGCCCCGCGCTGCCCTTCGATTCCGAGCATCCGCTCTTCATCCTTTACACCAGCGGAACTACCGGCAAGCCCAAAGGTGTCTTGCACACCTCTGCCGGTTACCTGCTGCAAACGATGTGGACTTCCCGTCTGGTCTTCGATCTGCACGATGAAGACGTCTACTGGTGCACCGCCGACATCGGCTGGGTCACCGGCCACAGCTACATCGTCTATGGTCCGCTCGCCAATGGCGCCAGTGTGGTCATGTATGAGGGCGCTCCCGACCAGCCACGCAAGGACCGTTTCTGGGAAATTATCGAGCGCTATAAAGTCACAATTTTTTACACGTCACCCACGGCCATTCGCACCTTCATGGCCTGGGGCCTTGACTGGATCAAGCCGCACGACTTGAGCAGCCTCCGCCTGATCGGCTCGGTCGGCGAGCCCATCAATCCCGCCGCCTGGAAGTGGTATTTCGAAACCATCGGCAAGAATCGCTGCCCCATCGTCGACACCTGGTGGCAAACCGAAACCGGCGCGATGATGATCTCCCCGCTGCCCGGCGCGACGCCCGCCAAGCCAGGCTCCGCAACGCTTCCGCTGCCCGGCATCGACGCCAAAGTTGTAAATCTGCAAGGCCAGCCTGTGCCCCCCGGCGAAACCGGCTATCTCACGATTCAAAAGCCCTGGCCCTCGATGCTCCGCACCATCTATGGCGACGACGAGCGCTTCCAGCGCGAATACTGGAGCCGCATCCCCGGCGTCTACTTCGCGGGCGACGCTGCGCAGTGCGACAACGACGGCTACATCTGGGTCCTGGGCCGGGTCGACGACGTCATCAAAGTCGCTGGCCACCGCCTCAGCTCCATGGAAATTGAAAGCGTCCTGGTAAGCCATCCCTCGGTGGCCGAAGCCGCGGTCGTGGCGCGCCCCGACGAGGTGAAAGGCGAAGCCATCATCTGCTTCGTTACCCTGCGCACCGGCGAGATGCCGAGCCCCGCGATGCGCACCGCCTTAATGGACTACGTCGCCACCAAAATCGGCACAATCGCGCGCCCCGCCGATGTCCGCTTCGCAGACCTGCTGCCTAAAACCCGCAGTGGCAAGATCATGCGCCGCCTGCTCCGCGAACTAGCGCACCAAGGCGGCATCTCCGGCGACACCACCACCCTTGAAGACTTGTCCGTCATCGAGCGCATCGCCAACACCAAAACCCAGGACGACGAGTAGCATTCCCGCCGGCGTATCGAATTTTGCCGGTCCCCGAGTGAAATTCGAACAGGGCCGAGAGAGCCCGTGAACGGCGGGCGAAAAGACCGCTGGCTCAAGGATGTCGCTCGTTTGCGGCAGGCGCGATAAGGTCAGCGCAGAAACCAAGAAGAAAGCAGGCCGATCAGGGTTTCAAATCTTTGGTGGAGAATTATACTGAAACGATGAAGTTCAGTTCGGTTCTAGCCCGTAGACATCCACTTCGCCCGAAGCGCTGGTCGATCCGAAGGCGCCGCCGGCGTTGTTGCCCCTCGTTCCCACGTACACCTTCCCGTTCGCTATGGTTGGGACCGTAAACTTCACTGCATTCCCGGCCGCATCCGACGAAACCATGCCGCTATTCCACAATTCATTTCCGAGATTGGTCGCATCGTACGCATGCAGCACCGCCGGCCCGCAGCTAGACGCATCCGGCGTGCAGTAGCTGGCACTCTCCAGCGCCCAGACGATCCCATTGCTCAGTCCGGTAGAAGAAACCGCCGGTGTTGCACCGCGCCCTCGGTAAGTTGATGCCGACTGCGAAGCGACCGAGGTATCAAACAGATTTGCCGTCGCGTCGAACGAATATGCAAGCAGCGGCCCACCCAACCCCGCGATGTAAAACGTGTTGTTCCAGAACGATCCCGTAGCCAGGATCGGAGTGCCAATCGCAAACGACTGCCGTGCGTTGCTGTCTCCCAATCCTCCCATATCGTCGCCGTCCAGCAGATACAGCCTGCCATCCTTGCCGCCGCCCACAACGAGGTGCTGCAAACTCCCCGACGTAAGATTGAGGACCACGGCCGCCCCGCCTCCCCCAAAATCAAAGTCGTTGGCAGCGTCATTCGCCTCATCGGACGGCGTGAAATACGACGAAACACTCAACCCAGGCGAAAGCTGCAGGAACGAATCGCCGTAGTCGTTGTTCGGTGCGCTTCCGCTGGTGACGTCAAAAGCGGCATTCCCGGTGATGAGATAGAGATGGTTATTTGTATCCGCCGAGGGGGCTGCCCCGCCCATCCAAACGCCACCATTTTGCACGTTCGGCGACACATTGAATGCCTTCGTCACCGTAAGTGTCGAAGCGTCAAACCCCACCACCCAGCCGTAAAACGGCGGAAAATCCTCATACGACGCCCACGCTACGTAAACCACGCCCTTTACCAGCGCCAGCCCGGCCCGTTGATTTTCCTGCCGCACGTTGAAGCTCACCGTGGATCCGCCATCTCCACTGCCGGGAAAGGTAATGCTCGCATCGATCCGAACCGGTCCGCCGAATTTTTCATTGCCAGTGGTGATGTCGACCGCGTGCAGCCGCTCGAAGAAACTCGGCCCCGAAAGGTCCACCGACTTCGAGACCACATACAGCGTGTTGGTTACCGCATCGATCACCGGCGTTCCAGTCACGCCAGCCTCCGGCATGATGTCCCCGCTGCCAAATCCCAGCAATCCTCCCGGCCCCGAGGGCACTGGCGTTTCGTTTCCGTCCCCGCCATGCGCACTGTCAATCAAACTCACCGACCAGAGCGGCACGCAGGGATTGGCGTCTGCGTCGAAGGCATAGAGGCTGTCATGCTCTGTGGCCACGAAAATCACGTTGTGCCTGGCGCTGTTGACACCGAGATTGGCCACCCACAGAGGCTGCGCGTAGACGGCGCCGTCGACCACGCAAGAGAACAGCTTGCCAAATGTCGACGTCTTCACGTTCGCCGGTGTGAGCGCGTATTCCTGCGTATTGGCGCCATCGCGCGCAAGGTCATTGTGATAGGTGTACACTCCGCTCAGGCCGGTCACATAGATGGTCGCAGAACTACTCCGCGTGACATCGCTGACGCTCGCAGCCGTAATCGTGTAAGCGCCCGGCAAAGCAGGGGCCGTATAGCTGACGCTCACTCCCGTCAAGCTCATCGGAGAAGAAAGGCTGCCGCCGGTCGCCGTCCAGGAGACGCCCGCGCTGTCGTTCGTTGTGGCGCTCAGCGAAAGCGCCTGCGTAACGGTGAGCCCCGCGCGGGCCGGCGAAACCGACACGGTAATGCCGGAAGGCCCTGCAATTGTCAATGTAAAGCTCGCCGATTGGGTGAGCGCGGGACTGCTCGAATCGGTTACCTGGAACGTTAGGGGCGTGAGCGAAACCGCCACGCTGGGCGTGCCGCTCATAGCGCCGCTCGCTGTGTTCAGCGAAAGCCCTGCCGGCAGCGCACCGCTGGTGATCGACCACCTGTAGCTAGCCCTGCCGCCGCTCGCAGTCAGCGTAGCATTGTAGGCAACGCCGACTTGACCGTTGGGCAGCGATGTCGTTGTTATTGACACCGACGAACTGGAATTAGAAGCCCCACCGCCGCCGCACCCGGACAGAAATCGAAACAGAAAGAAGATCGTCAGCAGCGCAACAAAGCTGCTAGATCGATACAGATCGGAGTCGGAAGGAGTCCATCGCGCCAATGTTTCCTTACGCACAGGTGAGAAAACCCGCACGGCGCGGGCAATCGATTGTTGCGACTGGTGCGGTTGAACCGCTCGGCTTTCGCACTAGGTATCTGCCCCGCGGGCCCTTTTTACTGTGAACAACTCCGCAAAGGGCGGTTCGCGAATATAGCATCCGCGTTTTGCAGCGCTCATACTGTATTCTCTCTATTCCCGTTGCGGAAGCTCTCTATTACCAACCTGGTGCGCTTGAAAAAGTTGCGCCCAAATGTTCCCGCCTCCTCGATGGCCCCACCATCCGCATCGAAAAACCTGCAGCACGCTCACCTGTTCACCTACGAAACCAGAACAACCCGCAGGAGCATGAACCATTGCGCCGACAAAATCTGGCAGCTCCCTTCGAGACGGCATCGAATATTCCGGGCCTGGCGTCAGCAAGTGCCGGAGGCTTTTCAAACCGCGATCCATCTCGCTACCCAGTGAACGGCGAAGATCATTGGGCAACTCGAGCGATCGGCTGATTCCCGAAGCAATCGCGCCCGTGGTCGGCGTCGCGAGCGTCTCCCTCGATCCAATAGCTCAGGTGGACGCAGACGGACTGCCCACTCTGAGAGGCCTCGGCCCAAAAGCTCCGGCTTGCATAATCGCGGCGCTCCGCCTCGGTTTGGGCTTCCTGAATCGAATGTTTATCGTTTCGCAGCAGGCGAACATCGCAGCGTTCGTACTATTTCTTTGCCCTGGCAGCTCGCGTAGTCTGATATCGAGGTTTCTACCTTTCCATGCCCGATACGCAAACTCGGAATAGGCAGATCACTGAGACGCAAATCCTTGATCTGACCGAAGAACTCGCCGGCACCAAGGACCGCCGCCGGAAAAGCCGCCTGCTGATTTCGGCGCCCGTGCGCGTGCGAGGCGCCGCGCCCCACGATCGCAATTCGGTCGAATCCACAACCACCCTGAATTTTTCACCCGCCGGCATCCTGATTGAGACGCCCAATTCTTCGTATTACGAGAACATGAAAGTTGCCGTCGTTCTGCCCTACGACGAATCCGCAAGTGACACGCAACCGGAGCACGAAGGAACCGTGGTGCGGGTGAATGAACTGCGCAACGGGCGCCGCACCATAGCCATTGCTCTGCATTCCGAAGTTTGCGACGAGCATGTCAGCGAGATTCGCGATAAACACCAGCGTCCGGCTGACAAATCCACCGGCGATCGTCCAGCTGCCCAGACAATAAAATCGGAAACCAAGCCGACCCTTCCCTTGGTTGTCGTGCTCGCCGAGGAACACGCCGCGCGCGAGTCGATGAAAACCTACCTCTCAGCCGAGGGCTATGAAGTCCTCACCACCTCCAAGGTGCTCGAGGCGCGGACCATGCTCTCCAGCTGCACCCCCGCGCTGATCATCGCCGAAATCGAAGGCGAAGGCATGCCGGGATACGACTTGTGCGCCTATTGCAAACAAACGCCACAATTGAAAGCCATCCCGGTCCTGCTCATGACCAGCTCGGCCTATCCGAGCGACTACGCCAAAGCCCATGCGGTGGGCGCCGTCGTGTGCATGGCCAAACCCTATCGCCGGGAACGCCTCGGCCATGTCGTGCGCCTGCTCGCTCCAAGCCCGTACGCCGACAAGAATGCAGCACCGGTCAGGGTCGCCGATAAGTCGCGCCGCACCCCGAGCGCGCGTCCGAGAACGACTTCCCCCGTAACAGTCCGCTAATTCAACTCCGATTTGGTTCGCGGATTCGCCACATCGTAAAAGGTACTCTCTCATCCGCCCTTGCGCGGCACAAAAAAGGGCACAATCGGTACAATCTTGTTGCTCGTCGCGAAATCGCCCTGATTCAGCGCGATGCCCACCCGCCCTCGCGAATCGATATACAGCAACGGCTGCCCAACCGGCACGTCCGAAAATGTCTTCGCATACGACGCTGCGAAGCTCTTCTTGTCGATGTGCACCTCTACCTGGTCCCCAAACACATAGCCTAGCTTTTTGAAGTCCTCGCCCGAAACATTCGTGATCAGGTTCCCAAACGGATCGTCCAGCCCGATCACTTCCCCCTCAATACCCTTCCCCTTCATCACGGACACAATCGGCGCGAGCCGCAGCCAGCTCTTTCACTTCCGGGCCGGCAAGCGTCCAGTCTTCTCCGGCGGCCAGATGCGCCGCCGCCGGAGAAAAAATATCTCGCCGGTGGAATGTTCGACGACACCTTGTCCCCGATCATCCACGCCGTATTGGTAATTTCCCGTACCCCGGCGATCCCGTCGCGGTCCTCGACCGGCGTCACTAGCCCATTGTCCGGCAATACAAAAAATTGACCCTTCTTCGACTTCACCACCAGCGGCTTGCGCGCCGATCCCACACCCGGGTCTACCACCACCAGAAACACCGTCCCGGCGGATAGTACGGCGTAACCGCCGCTAGAAATCGCGCGCCCTCCTCGATCGAGAACGGAGTCACCTGGTGCGTGATGTCCATGATCCGTGCCTCGGGCTGGATTCGCAGCATCACCGCCTTGCAGATCGCCACCGCATCGTTGGCCGTCCCAAAATCCGTCATGAACACGATCGTGGGGTGTGCCGTTGTCCCGAACGCCTGAGCCGACTGCTGCACCACGCGGGTCAGCCTGCGAGCGGCGCGGCCAAAAAGAAAATCGCGAACCATTTCCCAAGCTCCCTTTAAAAATTCAAGCGGCCCCCTAAGCTGTAATCCAGCGCTGCAACCTTGAGTGCGGCCTGGCGCCACATGCCATCCTGATCAACCATCTCCGATACCGTTTCACAACCCGTTGAGCCCGCCAGGCGTGTTCCATCCCCTGGCCCTACAGCCCAGAGCCAATCCGCTGGCCAACCGCTCTGCGATCTTTGTAGCATCAAACCAGCTATTCACGATTTTTTTCCAACAAATCTACCTCATTCATTTAATAGTTCGGATTTTTGTTCGCCCCTTCCGGTATTGTGCAGATTGGCTGGAGACCCCAGCCCGGGGGAGAAATCGGGAGGATAAAAGCGGTATGCCGCCTGGCAAGAAATCCGCCGCAGCAAACCGAAACCCCGCGCCGCCTGCCCCGGCTCCGCTGTTGCACGAAGAAATCTCGGTGCGCGCCTATGCGCTCTTCCTTCAACGAGGCGCCGTGGACGGCTGGGACCTGGATGACTGGTTGCGAGCCGAGCGCGATCTTCTGGCCGCCGCGAAACCCAAGAAAAAACCAGTGCGGCGCAAAAAAGCCGAGCCCATCGAGGCCTCGGTCAAGTAGCATGTCCCAGTAACAGTCTTCAGCTACAAACAGTCGGGCAACCGCCGTGGGTGAAAATGGCAACCGCGCAGATTCTTGCTTCTTCTCCCTTACCGTCTTGCGTCCTTGTGATGCGTTCTCACTCGATGGATAATCTGTCTTCTTTTTAGCCTATAGCGCCACGCGGAGCCGACTCCCCCAAATGAACATCCTCGATCTCGTTGTCGGCAAGCCCATCCGGACCAGCGAGGAACGCGCCGAGCAGATCGGCCCGCTGCAGGGCATCCCTATCTTCGGTCTCGACGCACTCAGCTCCGCCGCGTACGGCCCCGAAGCCGCGCTCAGCCTCCTGATTCCCCTGGGCCTTTCTCGGCGTCCGCTATATCATCCCCATCAGCACCGCGATCATCACCTTGCTTGTGATCGTCTATTTCTCTTATCGCCAGACCATCGCCGCCTATCCTTCCGGCGGCGGTTCCTACACCGTGGCGCGCTTCAACTTGGCTGCCGTCGGGACTGCTTGCTGCAGCCGCGCTTCTTGCCGACTACATCCTTACCGCCGCCGTAGGCATTTCCGCAGGAGTCGGCGCATTGATTTCCGCGGTTCCCTCGTTGCAACCGCACACCGTCTCGGTTTGCGTCGGCATTCTCATCGTTATCACCATCCTAAATCTCCGCGGCCTGAAAGAAGCGGGCTCGGCCTTCGCGCTCCCGACATATCTTTTTGTCGGCACTCTGCTGATCACCATCGTCGCCTGGGATTTTTCGCGTCCTGCTCAACCACGGACATCCCCTCCCGTTGCTCCTCTGCCCACTCCTCCGCCGATAACACGTAGCCGTCAGTTACTGGCTGCTGCTGAAAGTGTTCGCCAGCGGATGCACCGCGCTAACCGGCGTCGAGGCGGTCAGCAACGGCGTGAAAGCATTCCGCGAGCCCGCCGTGAAAAATGTACCGCGAGGACGCTCACCGTAATTATCTTTCTGCTGGCTGTGCTGCTGGCGGGATTCCTATCTTGTGAAGGTCTATGACATCGCCGCTACCGATCCCGGCCAGCCCGGCTACCAAAGCGTTCTCTCCATGCTGGTCGCGGCCGTTTTCGGTGGGGCGCTTTCTACTACCTGACCATCTTCTCCATCCTTCTCGTGCTATCGCTTTCCGCGAACACCGCTTTCGCCGACTTTCCTCGCCTCTGCCGCGCCATCGCGCAGAACAACTATCTTCCCGCACGTCTTCGGCCTACCGCGGCCGCCGCCTCGTCTTCACCTACGGCATCGTCGCTCCTGGCGGTGCTATGCGCCAGCCCTACTGATTTTTTTTGGAGGGGTTACCGACCGGCTCATTCCGCTCTATAGCCGTCGGCGCCTTCTTGGCTTTCACCCTCTCGCAGGCCGGCATGGTCATGCACTGGGTGAAGAACCGCGGCCCGCATTGGCTCAAGAGCGCCTTCATCAACGGACTCGGTGCGCTGGTCACCGGCATCACCACTGCCGTCGTCCTGATCGCGAAATTTACCCAGGGCGCCTGGATGACGCTGCTCTTCATTA
>CAVQZU010000102.1:0-17048 GCA_963718485.1 uncultured Acidobacteriota bacterium | reverse complement strand
ACCTCCTTTTGCAGAAATATCAGGCTCGTGCCGACTTGGTCCTTAGTCTACGGCCTTTTTCTTGCTCTTCGCCTTCCTCTTGCTCGGCCTCAACGTTGATCTTTTCGGCCAATTTCGTAAGCTTCTGGTCGGTCTCTTTCTCTTCTTTGAGGGTTTGTTCAAGAAGTTCGGCCGCATCATCTTCACCGAGAAGGTTGGCGTAAGTACGAACGCATCCATACGCCGCTATTTCATAATGCTCGACGCGCTGCGCCGCGGAAATCAATCCCGCGTCCAAGGTTTCACCCTCCTGCTCGTCGATCATCTCCTTGCCTTCCTCTACGAGGCCTTCCATGCCCTTGCACTTCTTGCCGGTAGGTTTCTCGCCCAATTCCTTGAAAATTTGCTCCAGCCGCGCGACATGACCCTTCGTCTGTTCGAGGTGTTCTTCAAAGCCAGACTGCAACTCCTTCGATGTCGACGCCTTTGCCATCTTTGGCAGGGCCTTCGTCAGCTGGTTCTCAGCGTTATAAATGTCACGCAACTCATCGATGTAAAGCTCTTTCAGCGCACTTTCCTTCATTTGGTGACCTCCGCGATTAGACACACTTTCCTCTGCGAATATGCCTACGGTCTTGTGCCGTTTCTTTACCGGTTTTCCTGTAATAGCGCCGCGATTATCCATCAGGAGTGGCCGCAGGCAGGTTACTGTACCGGCTTTTCGCTGAATCCCCTCCAAACGCTGATGCGAGTGGTCACTCATCCATGGTTGATAGGTCGTAAAAGGTAGGGATGAATGCCGGCCGCGTAGACTCCGCAAGAGACTTGTCTCGGTCGCATCCAGAATCGGACCCGCGGCACTCCTGACAATAGACATGCCCATGTCACCGCTTGAGCCCAGAACCGCTTGAGCAGGAAGTCCCCGAAAGCGAACCGCTTCGGTCACGCGGAACGGAGTGTTTCGATCTGCACTGAAGAACATCCGAAAAGTTCATCGCGAGCCGTGCCCTGAGGGCGACTCTAGCCCCCCAGGCCAAAATCAACGAGGAATACTACCCCCGCTGTATGTACCTCTTCGCTTTGCCGGCTCCTAATATTGAGTTATGGCTGAGACTGGGATGCATTTCCGCGAGGCCGAAAGTCCGATCCGGATTCTCATCGCCGATGATCATCCGGCCATAAGAAAAACCGTCCGTTCAATATTTGAACAAGCGAGCGGCTTTGAGGTTTGTGGCGAAGCGCCCGACGGCGCACGAGCGATCGAGGAAGCGCAGAGGTTGAAGCCGGATGTCGTGATTTTAAACGTGAACATGCCTGTTATGGGCGGATTTCAAGCAGCCCGCCATATCAAGGCCACCTTTCCCGAATTAGCTATCGTTATCCTCTCTTCGGATGCCGATCAGCGCCTCATTGATGAAGCAAAGAAAATCGGTGTTCGTGCATATGTTGCAAAGACGAAAGCTGGCGACGAACTGATTAGGACGATCCAAGCAGCCGTCGCGGGCAGCGATTTTGTTCTCGTTCGCTAAACGCTGCCATTTTCTGCATTAAGGACAATTCCGTGCATTCAGGCCGACGGCATTTAGAATGCTCCAAGTCTAGCCGACCGTTCGTACCATCCCCATATATTCCTACAAATCCCAAAGCATAAACTTCTTCTCGCAAGGAGGCAGGATGCCTAAAGGGGGAAAACAATGCCGTCGTAGATGGCTATCCTCTCGAAGAGCTCAATGCGACATGAGAGAGCACATTGACATTAAGAAGCCGCCGTAAATTCTGAAGTCTGGATGCGCAAATGCGGGCTGATCGTTCATACCGAATTGATTCATAACACGCCAGAATGAATTTTTTGTTAATTGTTCCGCGGAATATATTATCGATAGGCACAACGATGGCCTGAAGTGTGGTCCGACTCGATAGAGCTGTCGTCACACGAAGGGTTACGACGCGACGCTGGCCGGAGATTCACTATCTGCGCTCTGTGCAGCGGAAAGCTCTTGAAGGATTGCTAACGGAAGAAATCAGGCTGTGTAACATTCCAGCGGATTTCGAGACGACACATAGAATTCTAGCTGCCTTTGCGGTGGGCTCCAGCTCCTCGCGTTGACGCCCGTGAAAATTAATATCGAACCGTCGCTCCACAGACTGTGCATCTGGAGATCGCCCTTCAGGTCCGCCATCCACTCGGACCGACCTACCCTCAGGACGGCAGTTCCGGATCATCTTTTCGAAATAAGGGCCGATGCCTGCAATTCGGTCCGTGAGCGGCCGGTCTTTTGCAATGAAGACGTTGTTCAGGCCAAAGAGAGGCGCGCCGCGATGCCCGCCGGAAGGCGCCTTAACGGCGGGTGCGGATTCTGCGGTTGCCGGCGAGTAGTTCGGCGAGTTGGGAATTGCCGAGGTCACGGGCCGGGTACAGCTCCGCTCGGGGCGGCCCCGCTATTGAGCGAGCCCGACGATGAATCCGTCGTGCCGGGCCAGCGTCGTGGATCTATATTTTAATCAAGGCGATACCTGATTTAGCGTCGAAACTCTTTTGTAGATGTTCTGGACTCTCTGTCAGGATTATTTCGCACGTAGGGCGAACGATTGCTTTCAACAGATGTCCCCCATATGCTCTTCCATCGCGACGCGCTATGGTTGCATGAGCATGGACCTCGGGCGTGCTCCCCTTCATAGCGATGTCACCTATAAGCGAGAGCAACTCGACTTGTTCTGCAAGTTCAATCGAGGTTTCGTATTCTTTGGTTTCCCAATTGAACCATCCAAGCTGGACATGGGACAGGGCGCCAATGGCCTTGAAGCTACTCGCGACGAACTTTTGAGAGTGTGCGAGTCCTTTTAGTTCCGTAACGACCTCATCATCAGTCTGCATGATGATTGCTAATGTTTTTGGATTATCAGCAATTTGTTTGTAGCGCATATTTTCTCCTGATTCAGCGCTCCGACTGTTCTTGCTCTTCTTGTACAGAGAGAGGCCAGAAATTGTCGGCCACAGCGCTAAAAACAAGCAGCAGAATCGCAATGAAGAGTGCTTTTATCCGCCATAAGTCAAACGACCAGGTTCCAAACGCAGCTCCAGTAACATAGCAAGACCAAACGATCCCAAGAAAAAGTGCCATTGCGATATCTTGGCGTTGATTTTTCTCAAGACCGCCGTTAAAGACTCCCGATTTTCTGAGGTCAAAGCTTCGAAAGAGGATGTGCGAAACCAGCTGGCCAATCTTATTTAGCATTCCCGTAACAAAAGTCGTATGAACGGTCAAAGGGCCGATGCCAGTCAATGTCGCCGTTTGGACTCCCATCGCTCCCGCCAGTAAGGCCAGTTCCCTGTAAGTAGCCGCCTCATCGCTGGTCCTAAGACGGATGGTCACAAACAGAATGAGGGCTTCGATGAGCAGTGTGACAGACGCTATCCTGCGAATACGGTTTCTCGCGCCGATTTCGATCAGAATGCGCCCGAGGATAGAGCCAGCCACAAAAGCCCCGACGATGATGGACGCCGCTAACACATCGCTCCAGCCGTGAACGATCAGACTATGCCCAAGCTGCACAGTTGTTCCCGTCAAGTGTGCGGTAAAAAAATGAAAAACGCCAAGATATCCCGTTATGTCCACTAGGCCTGAGGCGAAGGTCAGCATCAGGGCCACGGTCATTTTTGGCCAATGGAGTCTTACAAAATCCGATGTGGTCATATCTATCATTTCTCAGTGCAACCCACCTGCCGAAAACCCGCACGGCGCAATCCGCTGGCAATGTAAGGGCATTTCCGCATGAGGTTCCATATCAAACCAGTTCGGTAATTCTCGATCATCAAGACGACCGGTCCCTGGTTCAGTCCGTAGTACCACCGTGCTGTCCAGCCATTCGGATTGCCTGAGGCGAGGTACGTGGGATTGAACGATGATTCGAATCCATATGATTTGCGGCCGCGCAAATGAAGCCCATCGAGATACCGGATCGTCGGCAATACGATCTTTGACGCGAAGGGAAGTGACGCGGCCGTTGCCCAAGGTGAAATCGTGCCATCATCGGGACCAACCGGAACGCCGCGCGCCAGATACCCAAAAAACGTTCTCGTCGTTCCATCGATCCGCCTCATTTCATTTCCGGGGCCATCGCTAGCGGTAATACCCCAGCAGTATTCGCCGTAGCGCGCAAACTCGCGAGGATTTTGCGTAGCGTAGCGCTGCTGAATAAGAGTGGCCCGACGGCTATTCTCAAAATAATCCAGCCGGTGCTGCCGCATTGCCCTATCCTGAATTCCCCGAAGGTCGAGCCATACTTGCGGGAGTTGATGAATGAAAAGAGGCCCAGCATAAAGGAACCGCAGTCCGTAATATTTTCTCCACTGGAATCCGTCGGCCCATGCCATATAGGTTTCGGCTGGCAAAGGATGGGTGGGCGAACCGAGCCCGAGAATGTAGAGGAGCAGGGCTTCGCTATAGCCCTTCCAACGATCCTTTAAGAAACCGTGTCTTGGTTTCCAGCCGTGACTAACAATGTTGCCTCTAGCTAGTGCCCATCGCCAATCGGTGCGCCGGTAAAGCTCATCCGCGATGGCTCTAACTTCGCGTTCACCGGCGGTCTGGCCATCGAAGTACGCCGCCGATACAAGCATGCCAGCGAGAAGGATGGCGGTATCAATGGTCGACAATTCGCAGTCGCGAACGCGCTGCCCAGTTCGGAGGCTGAGAAAGTGGTAGTAGAAGCCTTTGTATCCCGTCGCCCGACGCTTCCGATCTTGCGCACTATTTCTGAAAAACCGGAGCGTCGCGAGGGTTCTTCTGAGTCCCTCTGCTCGGGTGATGAAGGAACGCGCGATACCCACCGGGTAAACCGATAACGCCATGCCGACTGAGGCGACGCTGGCAGGGGAATCCTTTTTTGAGCGGTCGCGCACGAGCCCGTTTTCTGGGTTCGATTCGCGAATGAAATACGAGAAACTCTCACGCTGCAACTCTTCGAGCATGCGGTTGTCTGACAAACGGTCCCAGCGGCGATGATCGCTTTTCATAGTCTCTGCTTACCTAACGAAATTCACAGGTCACCGCCGTGACCGCGTGAGCTGGAAGCTGAACTCTGCACAGAATCTCACCTTTCATCCGCGTCCAACTCTGACGAACTCTTTCTACTCGTGAAGCCCGTTCTAGCTGCTGCACCTGTTGCGAAGTGAGATATTCGGGCTTTTCCATAGATTCCCAACGCGCTCGCGGGTTGGCATGGTCGTGGTCAATACTTTCACGGTATGCACGTATGGGGACTTGCCGCCCGACGAAACGAAGGACGACATGCTCCTTTCGAATTCGTCGCCCTGGCATGGCATGATTTATCAACATGACGGTAACTGCTTTTCCTTTGCGGAACGCCCAGCCTTGCACGGTGGAGCGCGCCCCCGAGATATCGAGGGATTGCCTGCCAATACGATGCAGCAGTTCGAAAGCGCGGTAAATCGGCTTGGGAATCCCGTGAAGATTCAGCAATCCGAAACCGCCGTGAAAAGGAACAGAGGGGAAATAATTTTCATTGAAAATATCGCTGAACGTCCAAAAGCTGTAGGCGTCTACGGCTGACGCCACATTGCTGAGCAGAATTTTGACCGCATAGGAGGCAGCAAATGGCTCGTCGTGCAGAGAATCGCGCGGATTCGAGGAAATATTCCATTCCGTGTAATAGGCGGGCAAATCTCCCGCCTGTGCTCGGACGCGTTCAACGTCGGTACGCATGACGTTTGGAGGCGCATGACGGAGCTGGGCGCGCGTGTTGGCGCCGGGTTTGCCCAAAGCATCGGTCGGGTAGTGATGCGTTGTGACGAAATCGACGGGAGTTTCGCTCCGCGAGCAGAATTCGAGGAAGGCGGGGATCCACGCATTTTTGGCTGTCGCAGGTCCGCCGACCCTCAAGAACGGATCGACACGTTTGAGGGCGGTCGCTGTCGACCGGTACAACTGGAAATATTCGTTTTGGGAGCCTGTCCAGAAGGCTTTGAGGTTCGGCTCGTTCCAGACTTCAAAAAACCATTTCCTGACCTCCCTCTTGCCATAGCGCCGAACCCAATGCGTGGCCAGCTTTCGAATTAACTCAGTCCAAGCCCCATGACTTTTCGGCGGAGTGACATTGCCGCAGTAGCTGAACACAGTCTTACTTCCGGACGAGAGTGCCTTGGGCATAAAGCTAAGCTCAACAAACGGGCGAATACCGATGGAAAGAAGAAAATCAAAAACCCGGTCCATGTTGAAAAACGAATAAATTAGCCGTCCGTTTTCACAAACTACAGTTCCCATCTCGTCCGAAAGCACCGCATGGAAACGGACATAACGGAATCCCAACTCGCGGCGGCACCGGCGGATTTGTGCCTGCCAGTCGGCGCGCAACGCCAGTGCCGCATGGCCGCTGCCGACCGTATGTTCCCAGAAATGCGGAAAGGGGCGGCCCGGCTGACCGAGGTCGCAAGTAAGAATCATTGTGATATTTCCTCGTTTCTTAACGCGCAGGATAGCGGGAAACCTCGGCGCAACGGAGGTCCAGTCCCAGACCGTAGCGAGAAAGGTCGGGGGTCAGGTCACCATGCTTCGGCAGTTGTGTACCGTCAAAAATCATGTTCTCGATTCGCGCGTGGTCATGGAAATATTCAACGTGAACGGCCTTGGTGGCGGCGCAACAGACGTGCATGTGGATTGCCGGCGCGGTGTGGGCTGATAGCGGCAGATTGTATGCTGTACACAGAGCATTAGCTTGAAGGAAACCCGTAATCCCTCCGCAGCGCGTAGCATCGGCTTGCAACACATCAACCGCACCAGCGTCAATCATGCGACGGAAGTAGGAAGCGTCATAGCCATACTCACCGGCGGCAATGGCAATGCCGTCTGGTGCGTTGTCGCGGATCAGACGCAGACCGTCAAGATCGTCCGACGGCACCGGTTCTTCGAACCAACTGATATCCGATTCCTTAAAACAGGAGGCGAGCGAGAGGGCTTGTTTCCGGCTGTACGCACCGTTCGCGTCCACGAACAGACCCGCTTCTTTCCCGATGGCCGCTCGCGCAGAGCGAACTCGCTCGGCGTCGCGTCCTGGCTCACGGCCCACCTTCATTTTTACCATTCGGATGCCCGACTCGGCCCACCGTCCTAGCTGCTGTTGCAGTTGGTCGTCCGAATACGAAGTGAAACCGCCGCTGCCGTAAACGGCGACGCCGGTCCGGACGGCGCCCAGCAGCTTGACGAGCGGAAGTCCCAACAATTTTGATTTGAGGTCCCAGAGAGCGATATCGACGGCCGAAATTGCCATCGAGGCGATACCCGACCGTCCGAGGTTCCGTATGGCGTGAACCATGGCATTCCACGTTCCAGAAATATGCATCGCGTCCCGACCTTCTACGATGCCTTTTAACATCGTTTCGATCAGGATTGCTGTACTAAGGTCGGCATAGGTGTAGCCCAGGCCCGACACGCTTCCGGAGTTCACCTCGACAACAACGATCGTGGTCTTGTCCCAATCGAGCGTGCCGTCGGATTCGGGGAAGTCTGTGGGGATTGTCGCTGCCGTAACGGCGAGCCGGTTAATCAGAGCGCTGGCGGATTTGGTTGTGAGACTCATTATGGGGTGGCGACAGTCAATCCGAAGCCGGATAAGCAGTGGTGCTTAGGAGGGCGAGTGCTTCTTGGCGCGAATCGAGCCGAGTATGCTGGACGACTACGGGCACGTCGGACTCGATGACACTCGAAAAATCGGTGCCTCGTGGAATCGCCTGCGGCTGCTTCAAATCGTTGAAGCGAACATGCTTGGTCCGTCTCGCCGGCACTGTGATTTCATACGGGCCGGCCGACTCCACGTCGGCAAAGAACACGGTTATCCGGACATGAGCATCCTGATCGCCAGCGTTGAGGATGCAGGCAGTTTCGTGGCTCGTCAATTCCCGTTGGGGACCGTGGCTCGAACTGGGAATATAGCCTTCGGCGATGGCCCACCTCCGTTTGCCAATAGGTTTCATCAACTCTTCTCCTTCTTAATTCGCGGCCTGACCGGTTTTGGTCGCCCCCCGTCGAGGTTTCCGCGATGCCGAAGAAAAAATCCGAGTGCCAGCGCCGATAATCCGATGCTGGCCGCAATCTTGGTGCGTCGCAAATCCATCCAGAGTTGGACGCTATACGGGCGTGCCCGCGTGTCGAAAGACCCATGCGCGCCAAAGTCATGCTCTGCATCAAGAGGCTGCCAAAGATTATCGGCACGCTCCGGATCCTCTGGCTCATCGGTTTGCTGCGATTCGTAGCCTGTACGCCCGAGATAGCGGTCGAGCAGGCGCGGCGCGATCTTGTTGCCGACAATTGCTTCCACCGTTGACCCTCCGACGTAGACTTCGCCCCGATCATGATGGGCTGCCCAGAACACGGCTCGGGCGCCGACCTCCGGATCGAATATCGGTGGCACCGGTTGCGCCTTCTTGGGCAGGCGACTCTTCGTCCAGCCGAATTGCGGAGTATTCAGTGCCGGCATGTGAACGACCGTCACGCGCACACGGCTGCCGTCGTGGATAAGTTCGCAGCGCAGGGAATCCGTGAATCCGACAATCGCGTGCTTGGCAGCGCAATAGGCAGATTGCAGAGGAATGCTGCGGTAGGCGAGGGCCGAACCGACCTGTATGATCCGTCCCAGGTTGCGCGGCAACATACGCTTCAGAGCGGCCAGGCTGCCATTCACCACTCCCAGATACGTGACATCCGTCACACGCTTGTATTCGGAGGCCTGCATCTCACTGACCGGCGAGAATACGGAGACCATGGCGTTATTGACCCACACATCAATCGGCCCGAGTCGCGATTCCACCGTAGCAGCGGCACTTTCGACGGCATCGGCGTCAGAAACATCAGCCTCCAGTATTAGTGGGGCACCCCCTGCCGCCTTTACATCCTCAAACGCAGCCTCAAGGCCCTTTCTACCGCGCGCGAGCAGGCCGATCCGCGCGCCGCGCTTAGCGAATTCGCAGGCAATTGCGCGACCCAAACCGGCTGACGCGCCGGTGATCACGACGGTTTCTCTTCTATCGTGCATCCCGGAACACTACTTTCTCCGACCTATGAAGAACGCTAAGGCGGCGATGCCAACCACACTAGCCGTGACAACGGCGGCCTTCAGCATCGATTGTTTGCGCGCGGCTTCGCGTCGCTGAACGATAGCGCTCTCCGGCAACAGATGATTCCCAATCTCTGATTGATTCATCGCCAGCGATAAGACTTCGGCCGTATGAAGGGCATGTCTCGCGGTGAGCTGTGAAATCTGCTCCCGGCAACTGAATCCGTCGGCGACTAGAAGAGTTGACGGCTCTGTTTTCCGAACAGCAGGCAGTAAGACTCGTTCGCCCACCTTGACTGACAGGTCATACTTGTCACTTTCAAAGCCGAAAGAGCCTGCCATGCCGCAGCAGCCCGAATCGAGCAGTGTGTAATCGAGTCCCAACTTCTTGTATACCGACTCCTCAGCTTTCATGCGCATCACTGCCTTGTGGTGGCAATGCCCATGAATCACCGCTTTTCGTTTCAGCGTCGGCGTCGCGAACGCGTGCTCTTGTTCCAGGAACTCCGCCAGCGTGAATGTCTGTTTCTTCAGTCTTTCTGCTCTCGGAAGACCGGGAAATAAATTGGTGAGTTCGTCTCGGAAAACTGAACAGCAGCTGGGCTCAAGCACCACAACCGGTGCGCCCCGATCAATTTCCTTACCAAGTCCAGCAAGAATGCGCCGCAGGTATTGCTTAGCCATGCCAAGGAAGCCGTAGTCGTAGAGCGGACGGCCACAACAAAAATGAGTATTGGGAACCACAACTTCGAAGTCGGCAGCCCTAAGCACTTCTGCTGCCGCGATGGCCGTATCTGGGAAAAAGAAATTATTGAAGGTGTCCGGCCAAAGAATCACGCGCTGGTGTCCGGCTCGCGCGAAAGTCTCCCTGCGTTTTCGGAACCACGCCTGAAATGTCTCTGGTGCGAAAGCCGGAATGGTTCTCTCAGGAGGAATGCCAGCAGCTAGTTTCGCCACATCGCGCAGAATGGGAAGCTGAGTACAGAGATTGACGAAACCCGGTACAACCGAAGCTGCTTGCGCCCACTTGTCGATCCATCCGAAGGCGTAGGCGGAACGCGGACGCAATCTTCCTTCCCAGTGATGCGATAGGAATTCGGCCTTGTAAGTAGCCATGTCGACATTCACCGGGCAATCACCTTTGCAACCCTTGCAGGCGAGGCACAGATCGAGGGTCTGCTTCACTCCTTCATCGTGCCAGCCCTCCTTGATAACATCGCCTTGCAGCATTTCGAATAGCGCATGCGCTCGCCCGCGGGTCGAATCGCGTTCCTCACGAGTCACCATGAAACTGGGACACATGGTTGCCTGTTCCCCCGTGCCGGATAGCCTTCGGCATTTGCCGACGCCGACGCAACGCAGGGCCGCTCGCGCAAAGCTGCCGCGATCGTCTGGAAATTGAAAATACGTTTCGGGCTGGTGGGGAGCGTAGGTCGGACCAAGCCGGAGGTTCTCGTCAATCCGATAGGGATCGACAATTTTGCCAGGATTCATCTTCCAGTCCGGGTCCCAGATCGATTTGAATTCCCGGAACGCCTCTATCAGCTCGGGACCGAACATTTTTCCAAGAAACTCCGCTCGGGACTGGCCGTCGCCATGCTCGCCCGAGAAGGAACCGTGGTATTGCACGATGAGATCGGTCGCTTCCTCCATGAACGCGCGATACGTTTTCATGCCCGCCTCAGTGTAGAGATCGAAATCGACTCGGCAGTGGATGCAGCCCTGTCCGAAGTGCCCGTAAAGGGAAGGGTTGTAGCCATACTTGTCATAGAGTGTCCGCAGGTCGCGCAAATAACCGCCGACTTGTTCCGGCGCCACGGCCGAATCTTCCCAGCCGGGCCAGGTGTCGTTCTCGCCGGGAACAAAAGCGGTCGCCCCGAGGCCTGCTTCGCGCACGTCCCAGAGATTAGCCTGCTGATGCTTATCGATAAGCAACCGCATGCTCGGCGGATGGGGATGTTTCCGGAGTTCAGCGCACAGCTGTTCGGCCGTTTCCTTGGATTTCTCTCGAGTGGCTGCACCAAATTGGACGATAAGCCAGCCCCTTCCCTCGGGAAGCAGGCTTAAATGCTCACTGTGCAATCCACCTTTTTTCTCAACATTTTTGTAAAGCCGGTAATCGATTCCTTCTAGAGCGATTGGCTTAAATGGCAAAATTTCCATCAAGTGGTCAGCGGCTTGATAAACGTCGGGATAGCCGAGCACAACAAAGACGCGCTCCGGCTGGTTATATACGAGCGTAACCTTGGCCTCTAGAATCGTGACGCACGTGCCTTCGCTGCCGATCAGAGCCCGGGCGATATTGACCATGCCTTTTTCGTTGGGAATAAGCTGGTCGAGGTTATAACCAGAAATGCGGCGGATGATTTTCGGATAGCGGGAGTCGATCAGGCTTGATAACGCTGGCGCAACGACATCAATTTGGCGTAGATCTCGGCCTCGCGCCCGTCACCGGCGATGCGACTCCGCCACTCTGCCTCGGTCATCCAGCCGACTGTCATTCGCGTGCCGTCGTAAAGCATAATTTCTAGAGACTCAACATTGTTAACAGCGGGACCGTTCATCTGAGCATGCGCGCCGCAGGAGTTGTTTCCGAGCATCCCCCCGAAACAGCAATGATCGTGCGTCGCCGGGTCGGGAGCATAAGTCAAATTGTGCGGTTTGCCCGCTTTAACGACGTCGTCGCAGACTGTTCCCGGCTCGACGCGGGCAAAGCGTTCGCCGACGTTCAGTTCGATGATGTGGTTTAAGTATTTTGACCAATCGATGACGACTGCTGCGTTGCAACACTGACCCGCCAAGCTCGTGCCGCCCGCGCGAGAAAGGAGAGGCGCCGAGAACTGGCGACAGACAGAAATGGTCTCCACGACATCTTGTACGGTCCTTGGAACGACGACGCCGATGGGCACTTGGCGGTAGTTCGACGCATCGGTCGCATAAATCGCTCGGCTCGCCGTATCGAAGCGCACTTCGCCCGAAATTCGCCGTGACAGCTCCGCCTGAAGCGCTGCGTCCTCGGAGAAGGTCGTGTCCGAGCGTTTGCCCGAAAGGGTTTCGTGAGCAGGCGTGGAAAAATCCTGAACGGACATAGCGTGGTTACCGGATATAACAATCGTTCAATTGACTCAAACCAACTCGCGCACTTTGTCCGAGGCAATCGTCAGTGCAATTTCCTTGCGGTTCGGCGTACCCTTTGCCAGTGCTTTGGCAAGCTTCTCGGCCTGATCGATTGTCACTTTGGGCGGCATGGGGGGTTCGTGGGGATCAACCACCGCCTCAATAAGAACCGGGCCCTTAACCGCCAGAGCCTGGTCGAGAATGGCTCCGCAGGTCGCGGGGTCCTCGATCCGAAAACCGGTGCCGCCGCACGCTTGCGCGAATGCGCAAAAATCAATCGGGTTAAGATCGCAGCCATATTCAGGGTTCCCCAGAAAAACCATCTGTTCCCATTTGATCTGACCAAGGGTATTGTTCTTGACGACCACAATCTTGATCGGCAACTGATATTTCACCGCAGTTGCAAACTCTCCCATGAGCATCGTAAATCCGCCGTCACCGACAAAACCTACACATTGGCGGTCCGGATAGGCAATCTGAGCGGCAATGGTGTATGGGAGACCGTTGGCCATGGTGGCCAAAGTTCCGGAGAGCGAATGCTTCTGGCCGCTTTTTACGGGAATGTGACGGGCGAACCAAGTGGAAATGGTCCCGGAATCACTCGAAATGATCGCGTTGTCGGCAAGCCGCTTGCCGAGCTCCCAAGCGACGACCTGCGGCTTCATTGGCTTATCCTGTCGCGAGCTTCGCTCACGCATGATCTCGTCCCACTTCTTCATCTCTTTGCGCGCATCGTCGAGGAAATCCCGGTTCTCGTTGTGTCGAAGCTTCGGCAACAGTGCCGAAAGGGCCTTAGCGCAATCTGCCACGATGCCAACTTCAGCCGGGTAGCGCAGGCCGATCCGGGACGGATCAATATCGATCTGGACGCAACGCGCTTTACCCGGTTTGGGATAGAACTCAATATAAGGAAAGGAGGAACCAGCAATGAGCAAAGTGTCGCACTCTTCGAGTGCTTCCTGCGATGCCTTGGTCCCAAGCAAGCCGATACCGCCGGTGGTGTAAGGACAGTCATCCGGTACTACCGTCTTGCCTAGCAAGGCCTTAATAATCGGAGCCTCGAGACGTTCGGCGACGGCGATAATTTCGTTTCGTGCATTCAAGGCACCCTGGCCTGCGAGAATGGCAATTTTCTTCCCGTCGTTCAGCAGAGATGCAGCCCGCAAAAGATCGTCTTCACCCGGAAGTCTCGCACTCGCCGCTGGAACTTCCGTGGTGTGCTGGGGGACGTTTCGCTTCGAACGCTCGTCGCTTTTTTCATCCTGAATGTCAGTGGGGATGTTGAGATGGGCGACCCCACGGAAATTTAAAGCGGTGCGGCACGCCAGGTCGGTGACATTGGCGACATGCGCGCAACCCATCACGCGCGTGTTGTAGACAGCTACATCCGAAAACAGACGGTCGAGATCGACATCCTGCTGCGTGTGAGTATCAATCAAATCATGGAAGGCATGCCCGGTAATGGCCAGTACCGGCTGGCCGTCTAGTTTTGCATCATAGAGACCGTTCAACAGGTGGATACCACCTGGTCCGGAAGTGGCGAGGCACACCCCCAATCGACCAGTGTACTTTGCATATGCGCAAGCCATGAAAGCGGCGGATTCTTCGTGGCGCACGTGAATGAATCGGATGTCGTCCTGGCGTTTACGCAGCGCCTCCATGATTCCGTTGATTCCGTCACCCGGCAGTCCGAAAATCTCATGGACGCCCCAGCCGACTAGACGGTCGATTAATATATCCGCTGCTGTTTCGCCCACGTCCGCCTCCAGTGTCACTACATCGTCCTACGTCTTATTCTATAGTGTGTCTTTAGGAGACGTATCAATCGAACCATGTATCGCATGGGGGAAATGGGTGTAGTGGGCCTATCAATCTTAAATTGGTGCGAAAATTTAGTCGTCAAACCAAGGAAAGCTAAGAAGCATCTATGATCCTATCCGGGAATTATGGCGACCAATGTCTCAGACTATGCCGTGATCGGAGATTACGAGACGGCTGCGCTAGTCAGCCACAATGGCTCCATTGACTGGTTATGCTGGCCACGTTTCGATTCACCAGCATGTTTCGCTGCCCTAATCGGATCGTCCGCGAACGGACACTGGCTCGTTTGCCCGGTCCCCAGTGCGCGCACCAGTTGACGCTATCGTCCACACAGCTTGATCCTTGAAACCACATTCAAGACGGAACAGGTACAGGTTACGGTGATCGATTTCATGCCAGCGCGGAAAAGTGCCGACACCTCATTGATAATTAGGGCGGATCGCGGCACCGTGCAAATGAGGATGAATTGTTGCGTTCGGTTTGATTATGGCCGACGGCCACCATCAAGCAAAAGAACAATTCCTTACTATATATCGGTGAGAACTGACGACTAGCGTTTTTCAGTTCCACTCCTGTTCGGCCGAGGAAGTACAGTATTGTTGCCTCCTTCACCATAAAATCCGGTGACGTCGCCAGTTTCGAACTGAGGGGCGAAAATGCTCTCCGACAAGAGTTCGAAGCTCGCCCTTCGTACTCCTGAAGAATACTGAAAGATTTTGGCGTCACTGGACATCTCGCTTGAAATATAACGGGCCGCAGGGCGCCGCCTTCGACCTCTCTCATCACACTGAAGGCACTAATGTACGAACCGACGGGCGCCATCGTTGCGGCTCCCACCACTTCCTTACCGGAGGATACACGACGGAGCGCCAGAATCCGGGATTACCGCTATTGTTGGCTTCGCGATGCTACATTTACTCTGCTCGGCTTCATCAACAGTGGGGTCCACATGTCTGAGGCTAGAAAATGGAAGAATTGGTTGGTGCGTGTCGCCTCAGGTAGCGCCCGCCAGATCAGAGTGATGTACGGGGTGGCGGGAAGAGCGACTAACTACCAGAATGGAAGCTTTCCTGGCTCAACGGGTACCAAAAGTCTAGCCCTGTTCGGATTTGGCAATCCATACGCCAGTAAACAGTTCCAACTGGATATATACGGTGAGCTGGCGGATGCTTTGCTCCATGCTGACCGCGCGGGAATCGATGGGGTGAGAAATGATTTCAATCTTGTAACTGAGGTTTCTTGATAGCCTATGTCGAAGATGCGTGGCGGTGGACCGATCACGGAATCTGGGAAGTTAGAAAAGAAAAACACCCAGTTCACGCATTCCAAGGTCATGGCTTGGGTCGCTTTCGACCGGGCGATCCGCGTTGCTGAGCGGGTCGGATTTTCGGCTCCGCTTCCAAGATGGCGCGCGACGCGAACGGAAATCCATGAGAGCGTCTGCCGATCGGCGTTCTGTCCAAAGCTCGGAAGTTTTGTTCAGAGCTATGGCTCGCGGAAACTCGATGCAAGCCTGCTCCTTCTGCCGCTTGTAGGCTTTCTTCCAGCGGGGGATTCCCGCATCCGTGGTACCGTGAGCCTGATTGAGAAAAGGCTCATCCGACGGGGACTGGTCATGCGACATGAAAAAGATAAAAAGGACGATTCTGAAGGAGCGTTTTTGCCGTGTAGTTTTTGGCTCGCCGATTATTATGTCCTTATAGGACGTAGACGGGAGGCTACGCAAATGCTGGAGAGATTACTGAAAGTGAGAAACGATGTAGGACTGCTCTCGGAGGAGTATAACGTTACTAAAGAACGTCTCGCCGGAAACTTCCCGCAAGCGTTGTCTCACGTCGCTTTAGTCAATACGATCATAAATCTTCACGCCAAGATCGGCCCTTCCCGTCAACGTGCTTCTCAAGGAAGCCCTGCTGGATCCTCTAAACGTTGCTCGAAATTCCGGAAGGAATACACCGTGTCTTTGTAAATACCGTAAAGCAGGTGTGCCTCCTGTGCCAAAAGTGTGCCAGAATCCGATGCTTTTCATGCTATTGGGGTTAGCTTTGAGCGAAAAGCAGATTCCCCAAATTACTGAAAACACAGAGAAGTGAAAGTAGTTGATGGAGCTGTTGGAGTCGGATAGTGCGCGCCCAAGGCAGGTGCCGCTCGTCCAATTCTCAGGTGCCCGTTAAGTGCCCCGAAGATTCCGTTTTGAAGTGGTTTTTACGGCTGAGAAGAACGGCTAAGTCGTTTGAATCCGGCAGAGCCGGGTGACGTACGGAGCGTTATGGGCCCGACCAGCTACCCGGCTGCTCCACCCCGCGCCATAGATACTACGCGACTTGCGTCTGTTCTGCAAATACTCAGGTGCCCGTTAAGTGTGCAATTTGGCGGTAGCGCCATCATTTGACAGGAGATCGAATGACGGGCGATGAATACGTCGGGCATTTGCCCGACGAGCAGCCAAGTCGGCCCACAGTGAGATAGAGCGCGCCTGCCTGATGAGCAGGTGTTCTAACGCCCTGCCCCCGCTTTTGATCCTCCGGGCGACTTCTGCGTGAGCCGTGTTAAATTGTCGACGTCATGCTTGCTGAATTTTGCAAACAGGGATCTCCCCAGCCGCTTGCGGAAAACTGCATCGTTTCGCCTTGTCCGTCTGCGTGACAATCTCCTCCCGAACGCTACGGTAGGAATCGATATCACACATGGTGGCTATGTCAGGCTACTTAGCATTTCTTTTAGAAACGTCATGATGCCCTGCGGGGGAACGGGTGGCATCCTTAAATCGATCGGCATTTCTATAACACGAGCTCGTAGCTTGCAGGTTTTGGCACGCGACCTGTCGTGAACCGAACCGTGATGAGCTGGTCGACGCGCCCTCCACAATTCTCAGGTAAACAGTGTATAGAGGCAGCTGGATACTTCAGGTAGTCTTTTTAGCTTTAGCTGGCGCATTTGCCTTTAGAAGGACTAACTACGTCCTTTCGCCGTTTTGCGATGTGCCCAGTTTCCTTTGAGGCACTGGAGAGGATTATCGATGGAGAACAGGAGCAGTTTGCGTCTGACGAATACCGCCGCCG
>CAVQZU010000101.1:0-95510 GCA_963718485.1 uncultured Acidobacteriota bacterium | reverse complement strand
AATTGCCTGACTAGTCGACCCAGAAGGCGCTGCCTTGGCCGGTGATCCGCGGTGGCACGCAGGACCGTCGTCGTGGCGCGCGATTCCCTTGAGTACCCCAAAATTTCGGGCGCGACGAAGCGATTGATCCCCAGCGTTCGGCGAGGGCACCGGCCAGGCGGGGTGGTTCGTATTTTTATCAGCCAATATCCGCTTTGGGTTTCCAGTCTCAGCATTTCTATCTTCTCCCTCCCTGCGAAATTCACGCCATCAGGCGCTTTCGGCACGTGTGGTATCGTGCCATTTGTGCAGGGAATACTATTTAAAGAACATCGCCAAAAAGAGACGTTGCTGCCAAGACCAACGCGAAAAGATAGTCGGTTTGGAGCTGCGAGGATGCATAGAGGATTCGAGTAGCCCAGACCGCCATGCCCACTCGAGCCTGCGTAACAGGGCCCCCCCATGGTGCCGATGCCGCTGGCGATGCGAATGCCCACGAAGAGTGCCGGGACCACGAGGAGGACGCTACACTTGCGTGATGTGTTGCGCATCAAGAAAAGGTGAACGAGAATTTCGTCGACGCTGACCTGGCCCTGGGCGGCGCTGCCACCACGGGCGCAAGGGAAATGATGAAGGCGGACGAAGGTCACGGCCGGGCCCGCTGATCCTACATGATGATTAGCGGGGCCACGGCGACGTTGGAACGGTTTGCAGAGCCGCGCCGCCACCCCGCCATCGGGTTTTGAGCGCGACCACCTGCAGGATGCTTGCGGCCAACCCGCCCGCGGATTCTTCGGCGGTGATCAACAAGGACGCGAGCAGCCGAGGAGTAGCGGTGCCCGAAACGCGGGCCACGGCCAGGCCAGGGGCAGCATGTAAGGTGGCACGTGGAAGATCACGAAGACCAGCTCCCACAGAAGCAGGAGCGCGGCGGAGACCCCGGAGCGCATTGGGAGCTGTGATGAGGCGCTGTTTCATTTTTTCCCCGGGTACTCTGTGGTCTTGGTGCCAAGCTCAGCTCATTGCTTAGAGTGACTTTTGGGCGCCTCGCAGCTCTTCCACCGGTTCTCAGGCCCCGCTCGGCACGTGTGATTTCCGCAAGAATTAGCAGCCGGGCGCGGGGCAAAACCACAGGGCTAGTGGAAGAATGTCACGCCAGCGCACCGAGCGCCGTGCGCAGCGTGTGCGAGACCTGCGCACCCGCCGAACCTGCCCGTCTTGCGCACACCGCGGCGCGCGGGAGGGGCAAATCGATCTCCAGGATTGCGTGACGCGGCCAGGATTGGACGCCAGGACCACGATTCGGGAGGAAAGAAAGATCGGCTTCTTCAACCGAGTGGGTTACAAACACGCCGGTCCATTCTTGCTCCGACTGCAGCCGGAGCAGTTCTTCGTTGAGCCGGTCCCGGGACATTTCATCGAGAGCGGCGAAGGGCTCGTCCATCAGCAAAAGTTTCGGACTGGCGGCCAGGGCGCGGGCGATCGAAACGCGCATTTTCATGCCACCGGAAAGTTCGCGCGGATAGACTTTGGCGACGCGCTCGAGGCCCACCAGTTTCAGCAAGGCAGCGGTTTTTTCCTCCCGGCGCGCTTTGCTCGCGCCTTCAAGTTCCAGACCCAGGCCGACGTTTTGTTCGACCGCGCGCCAGGGGAGCAGAGTCGCGTCCTGAAAAATGTAGGAGACGGTTTCGCGGGCGTTCCTGGGAGTCGTGCCGTCTACTTTGATGGCGCCGTGAGTGGGTGAAGTGAGACCGGCGATCAGTTTCAGGACGGTAGACTTTCCACAGCCCGAGGGGCCGATGAGGGTGACAAATTCTCCTTTGAAGATGGTGAGGTCCACCGCTTCCAGAACCATGCCGGTATTGCTGTAGCGCTTGCTGACATTGGCGAATTCGATTTGCGGAACCGGCGTCATTCGGCGCTCTCAATCACCGGAAGGTAGAGCGCGGCGGGATGCTTGCCATCGTGGAAGACAAACTGCGTGGAGCGCTTCCAATCCCAGGACATGGCGCGCGCCGAGGGCATGTCGGTACCGGGATTGCGGTCATACAGCGGAAAGGCGCTACTGGCGATTTCCAGACGAATGCGCTCGCCCGGGAAGAACTCGCAGGAGGTGGGCCCCAGGCTGAACTCCCAGAGGTGGATCTTGTCGGCTAGGTAGCCGGATTCAGAGAACAGCCAACTCGAGCGGGCAATGCCCAGGGAGATGAACTCGGCGACGCCGCCAGGTTTGACGCGAACCAGCTTGGCCGTGAAGTCGGTGTGCGCGGCCGAGCTGGAACAATAAAGGGCCACGCGCGGGAAGCCTAAAATGCGGAGCGGCTCGGTGAGAGGTTCACCGGTGTAGACCAGAAGATGGTTGCCGAGTTCGAGCAGGGACTGATCGAATTGGCCGCTTGCGGCGGCGAGGCCGCCGGGCGCCAGGACGGGAACTTCGGGATCGTAGATGAAGACGTCGCGAGGCTCATCGACTCGCGGCGGAGCCATGGAGAGCA
The DNA here is from genome assembly GCA_963718485.1 of uncultured Acidobacteriota bacterium. Classification (GTDB taxonomy): domain Bacteria; phylum Acidobacteriota; class Terriglobia; order Acidiferrales; family UBA7541; genus Palsa-295. The sequence continues at coordinate 93,036 of CAVQZU010000101.1, read as the reverse complement.
CGCCGTCACCTTTGCGGGAATTTGCTTGGCCTTCGCTGTGCAGATACAGAGCGTGTTTGGCCCGAGCCGGCCACGAGTTGGCTTTGCGCCAGCGATTTTCGCCCAGGACGAAGTGGCGAATCTTGGGCTCGGCGGCGAATTCGCCCGAGTCCCTGAGCCAGTGATTGAACCAGCGCAGAAGAATTCCGTCGGTGTCGAGCAGGGACTGGGGGCCGAAATCGGAGGCGCCGACGCGGTCGCCCCAGGGAATGTGGACCCAGGGCCCGGCAATCAGGTATTGATTGTCGCGGGCTTCGGCGGTGGCGGCCTGCCTGGTTAACCAAAGGAAGCTGTCGATGCTGCCATCCAGGAACACGTCGTACCAGCCAGAAAGGTGCAGTGCGGGGACCTTGATTTGCTTGGCGGTGCGGCTCAGGTCAAGTGAGGACCAGTATTCCCCGGGCTGGTCGTGGTCAAACCAATCCAGGACGTAGCGCGGAACCTTTTCGCCGTTGATTGCGGGATGATGACTGAAAGGGAGCGCGCCTGTTTGCGTAGCGAGATTCGCCCAGGCGCGTTCGAGATTTTCGCTGGCGCCGCGGAGCATGAGGCGGCGGGTATCTTCCTTCAGCATTTGAAGGCCCCAGCTGAGAGCAGAGGAGAACCGCAGAGCGCCGTGATAGTAAAACCAACCGTTGTAGAGATCGTAAGCCGTCATGCCGGGAGCGATGCAGGCCAGGCCCTCGGGCTGCTCGGCGGCGGCTAAGAACTGGGTCATGCCCTGGTAGGAGAAACCATACATACCGATGCGGCCGTTCGATTCAGCTTGTGAGCGGAGCCAGGCGATGGTTTCGGCCCCGTCCTGGGCTTCGTTGCGGAAGGGGTAGAAGGAGCCTTCGGAATCGCCGCGGCCGCGGACGTCCTGGATGACAACGTTGTAGCCGTGGCGGGCGAACCAGATGGGATGGGCGTAGACGACGGTCGAGGCGATGTCCCGTCCGTAGGGCTGGCGCATGAGCAGCGTGGGGTTGGGAGCGGGGCGCTGGGGATAATAATGATCAGAGACCAGCTCGACGCCGTCGGACATGCGACAGCGGACTCCGCGTTCCAGGCGCACGCCATTGCCGCAATCGACCCAGCGTGTGGCGTTCATTTTGGCTGGGCGGTGGGCTGATCGCCCGGCTGAGCTTGATAATGAAACATGCTCTCTAAGGCTGATGCCAGGCGCGTGGCGGCCTGGTTGATCCAGCGGGCACCGTTTTCTGCGGTCGCGGGGCGCGGGTCGCCGAGCACGCCGCTTGATGCGATGTCGCGCGTGAGCCAGGCAAAAACCGCAGGGGCATTTTCTGGGCGCAGCAATGCGGGTTGGGAGATGTCGGCAATGTAGTTCACGGTGTAGGCAGAGCAGTCAACCAGGTCGGGCAGCGACGCCAGGAGAAAGGCCGTTTCCACTTCGCCGGCGTGAAAACCATAAGCGCGCTCTTGCGGGTTGAGTCCTTCAAAGGCGATGCCGCCCGATCCGTGCAGCGCGAAGGTGCGCAGGCCAAATTCGGCGCGAAGATCACGCGCCATGACGTCGATGAGCGACGTGTTGCCGCCGTGGGTGTTGTAGAGGACCAGCTTTTTGAATCCGGCGGCCGCGAGGCTACCGCCGAGATCGTGCAAGACCGCCATGAATGTGGACGCGCTTACCGAAAGAGTGCCGGGGAAACCGATGTGCTCGTTGCTTTTGCCGTAGTGCACCGGCGGCAGGGCGTAGACGGGCAGTTCGTTGGAAAGTTGTTCCAGGGCGCGGCCTAGCAGAAGATTATTGATGAGCGTGTCGGTGGCTAGGGGCAGGTGCGGGCCGTGCTGCTCAATCGCGGCAGTGGGCAAGACCAGAAGGGTCGATTCGCGGGGCAGCGCATCGACTTGCTTCCAGTTCAAATAGGCGAAATTGCGACTGTCGGGTATCCAGGTCTTCACTTCTTCGCTCCTGCCGCCGCAGCTTCCGGGTGAAAGGTAGCCATTTTACCCGGATTGAGCAACCCTTTGGGGTCGTAGCGCTGCTTGGCCAGGAGCTGAACGTTGTCGACGCGGTAGCGTCCTCCGCCTTCCACATTGTTGACGTGGGGGTTGGCCACGAAGACGCCGATCTGGCGGCAGAAGTCGATGAGTTCGTTCAGGCGGTCTTCGCCCACGAAATAGACGACTGGGATCGAGCCAGGGATCACGCGGCCTGCGGCATTTTTCATGAATTCGATGTGGAACAGAATTTCGCTGCCGAAACGTTCTTTGAGCTGACGGAATTGGCTGCGCACGGTGTCGGGATCGAAGCCGCACTGAATATAGGTGTAGGATTCATCGGCCTTCATGGCCCAGAGCGTGGTGTGATTCCAGGTGTAGTCAGAGAGCAGCGGTCGGGTGCGGAGTCCTTGATAGGCGGCTGAATAGGTGACTTCTCCTTGGGCTTGTTCGGCGGCGGCTTCGAGCGCGGCTCGTTGCTTTGAGGCGATCATGAAGAAGATGATCGATTTGCCTTCTGGCATGTAGGGCTTCACCGGGCTGAAGAAGAGGGGATGGGCCACTCGAAAGTTGTGACTAAGCGCTTGATCCAATCGGGGCTGGTGGCGATTCGCTCGCTGAAATCGAAGGCCTGGCGAACGTATCGAAGGCCACCACGCATTGCCACCAATCGACGGCGGGCGCCAGCGTCAGCCAGATGCGGGTAACGACGCCATTGGTGCCCAGGCGTGCAGGATTTCGTGGACGGCTTCGCCTTCGTGGAAGACCAGCCCGTTGGCTTTCCAGGTGACGCTTCCAGGGCGCGCACCGTTTCGAAGTCGCGAGATTGCCGTTGTAAACCGAGCCAATGCCGCCCGAGCCGCCGCCTAGAAATCCGCCCACTGAGGCTTTTACTACCGTGGAAGGATAGACCTAGTGCGCTTTCTGAGCTTTCCTTTCGAGGACTCCCAGGCGGACACCGGGTTCGCAGACGACGCCATCGCCTCCGAACCCGGTGTCCGCCTGGGAGTCCTCGAAAGCGAAAGCCCAGAAAGCGCGGCTGGGAACTCCGCTGCTATCCTTCCACGGTAGTAAAAGCCTCGGTAGGGCGGATTTCTAGGCGGCGGCTCGGGCGGCATTGGCTCGGTTTACAACGGCAATCTGCGCGACTTCGAAACGGTGCGCGCCCTCTTAGTCGTCACCATGGAAAGCCAAACCGCGGCTGGTCTTCCACGAAGGCGAAGCCGTCCACGAAATCCTGCACGCCTGGGGCACCAATGGCGTCATTACCCGCATCTGGCTGACGCTGGCGCCCGCCGTCGATTGGTGGCAATGCGTGGTGGCCTTCGATACGTTCGCCGCGGCCTTCGATTTCAGCGAGCAAATCGCCACCAGCCCCGATTGGATCAAGCGCTTAGTCACAACTTTCGAGTGGCCCATCCCCTCCTTCTTCAAGCCCGGTGAAGCCCTACATGCCAGAAGGCAAATCGATCATCTTCTTCATGATCGCCTCAAAGCAACGAGCCGCGCTCGAAGCCGCCGCCGAACAAGCCCAAGGAGAAGTCACCTATTCAGCCCGCCTATCAAGGACTCCCGCACCCGACCGCTGCTCTCTGACTACACCTGGAATCACACCACGCTCTGGGCCATGAAGGCCGATGAATCCTACACCTATATTCAGTGCGGCTTCGATCCCGACACTCGTGCGCAGCCAATTCCGTCAGCTCAAAGAACGTTTCGGCAGCGAAATTCTGTTCCACATCGAATTCATGAAAAATGCCGCAGGCCGCGTGATCCCTGGCTCGATCCCAGTCGTCTATTTCGTGGGCGAAGACCGCCTGAACGAACTCATCGACTTCTGCCGCCAGATCGGCGTCTTCGTGGCCAACCCCCACGTCAACAATGTGGAAGGCGGAGGACGCTACCGCGTCGACAACGTTCAGCTCCTGGCCAAGCAGCGCTACGACCCCAAAGGGTTGCTCAATCCGGGTAAAATGGCTACCTTTCACCCGGAAGCTGCGGCGGCAGGAGCGAAGAAGTGAAGACCTGGATACCCGACAGTCGCAATTTCGCCTATTTGAACTGGAAGCAAGTCGATGCGCTGCCCCGCGAATCGACCCTTCTGGTCTTGCCCACTGCCGCGATTGAGCAGCACGGCCCGCACCTGCCCCTAGCCACCGACACGCTCATCAATAATCTTCTGCTAGGCCGCGCCCTGGAACAACTTTCCAACGAACTGCCCGTCTACGCCCTGCCGCCGGTGCACTATGGCAAAAGCAACGAGCACATCGGTTTCCCCGGCACTCTTTCGGTAAGCGCGTCCACATTCATGGCGGTCTTGCACGATCTCGGCGGTAGCCTCGCGGCCGCCGGATTCAAAAAGCTGGTTCTCTACAACACCCACGGCGGCAACACGTCGCTCATCGACGTCATGGCGCGTGATCTTCGCGCCGAATTTGGCCTGCGCACCTTCGCGCTGCACGGATCGGGCGGCATCGCCTTTGAAGGACTCAACCCGCAAGAGCGCGCTTATGGTTTTCACGCCGGCGAAGTGGAAACGGCCTTTCTCCTGGCGTCGCTGCCCGACCTGGTTGACTGCTCTGCCTACACCGTGAACTACATTGCCGACATCTCCCAACCCGCATTGCTGCGCCCAGAAAATGCCCCTGCGGTTTTTGCCTGGCTCACGCGCGACATCGCATCAAGCGGCGTGCTCGGCGACCCGCGCCCCGCGACCGCAGAAAACGGTGCCCGCTGGATCAACCAGGCCGCCACGCGCCTGGCATCAGCCTTAGAGAGCATGTTTCATTATCAAGCTCAGCCGGGCGATCAGCCCACCGCCCAGCCAAAATGAACGCCACACGCTGGGTCGATTGCGGCAATGGCGTGCGCCTGGAACGCGGAGTCCGCTGTCGCATGTCCGACGGCGTCGAGCTGGTCTCTGATCATTATTATCCCCAGCGCCCCGCTCCCAACCCCACGCTGCTCATGCGCCAGCCCTACGGACGGGACATCGCCTCGACCGTCGTCTACGCCCATCCCATCTGGTTCGCCCGCCACGGCTACAACGTTGTCATCCAGGACGTCCGCGGCCGCGGCGATTCCGAAGGCTCCTTCTACCCCTTCCGCAACGAAGCCCAGGACGGGGCCGAAACCATCGCCTGGCCCGCTCACAAGCTGAATCGAACGGCCGCATCGGTATGTATGGTTTCTCCTACCAGGGCATGACCCAGTTCTTAGCCGCCGCCGAGCAGCCCGAGGGCCTGGCCTGCATCGCTCCCGGCATGACGGCTTACGATCTCTACAACGGTTGGTTTTACTATCACGGCGCTCTGCGGTTCTCCTCTGCTCTCAGCTGGGGCCTTCAAATGCTGAAGGAAGATACCCGCCGCCTCATGCTCCGCGGCGCCAGCGAAAATCTCGAACGCGCCTGGGCGAATCTCGCTACGCAAACAGGCGCGCTCCCTTTCAGTCATCATCCCGCAATCAACGGCGAAAAGGTTCCGCGCTACGTCCTGGATTGGTTTGACCACGACCAGCCCGGGGAATACTGGTCCTCACTTGACCTGAGCCGCACCGCCAAGCAAATCAAGGTCCCCGCACTGCACCTTTCTGGCTGGTACGACGTGTTCCTGGATGGCAGCATCGACAGCTTCCTTTGGTTAACCAGGCAGGCCGCCACCGCCGAAGCCCGCGACAATCAATACCTGATTGCCGGGCCCTGGGTCCACATTCCCTGGGGCGACCGCGTCGGCGCCTCCGATTTCGGCCCCCAGTCCCTGCTCGACACCGACGGAATTCTTCTGCGCTGGTTCAATCACTGGCTCAGGGACTCGGGCGAATTCGCCGCCGAGCCCAAGATTCGCCACTTCGTCCTGGGCGAAAATCGCTGGCGCAAAGCCAACTCGTGGCCGGCTCGGGCCAAACACGCTCTGTATCTGCACAGCGAAGGCCAAGCAAATTCCCGCAAAGGTGACGGCGTGCTCTCCATGGCTCCGCCGCGAGTCGATGAGCCTCGCGACGTCTTCATCTACGATCCCGAAGTTCCCGTCCTGGCGCCCGGCGGCCTCGCCGCCGCAAGCGGCCAATTCGATCAGTCCCTGCTCGAACTCGGCAACCATCTTCTGGTCTACACCGGTGAACCTCTCACCGAGCCGCTCCGCATTTTAGGCTTCCCGCGCGTGGCCCTTTATTGTTCCAGCTCGGCCGCGCACACCGACTTCACGGCCAAGCTGGTTCGCGTCAAACCTGGCGGCGTCGCCGAGTTCATCTCCCTGGGCATTGCCCGCTCGAGTTGGCTGTTCTCTGAATCCGGCTACCTAGCCGACAAGATCCACCTCTGGGAGTTCAGCCTGGGGCCCACCTCCTGCGAGTTCTTCCCGGGCGAGCGCATTCGTCTGGAAATCGCCAGTAGCGCCTTTCCGCTGTATGACCGCAATCCCGGTACCGACATGCCCTCGGCGCGCGCCATGTCCTGGGATTGGAAGCGCTCCACGCAGTTTGTCTTCCACGATGGCAAGCATCCCGCCGCGCTCTACCTTCCGGTGATTGAGAGCGCCGAATGACGCCGGTTCCGCAAATCGAATTCGCCAATGTCAGCAAGCGCTACAGCAATACCGGCATGGTTCTGGAAGCGGTGGACCTCACCATCTTCAAAGGAGAATTTGTCACCCTCATCGGCCCCTCGGGCTGTGGAAAGTCTACCGTCCTGAAACTGATCGCCGGTCTCACTTCACCCACTCACGGCGCCATCAAAGTAGACGGCACGACTCCCAGGAACGCCCGCGAAACCGTCTCCTACATTTTTCAGGACGCGACTCTGCTCCCCTGGCGCGCGGTCGAACAAAACGTCGGCCTGGGTCTGGAACTTGAAGGCGCGAGCAAAGCGCGCCGGGAGGAAAAAACCGCTGCCCTGCTGAAACTGGTGGGCCTCGAGCGCGTCGCCAAAGTCTATCCGCGCGAACTTTCCGGTGGCATGAAAATGCGCGTTTCGATCGCCCGCGCCCTGGCCACCAGTCCGAAACTTTTGCTGATGGACGAGCCCTTCGCCGCTCTCGATGAAATGTCCCGGGACCGGCTCAACGAAGAACTGCTCCGGCTGCAGTCGGAGCAAGAATGGACCGGCGTGTTTGTAACCCACTCGGTTGAAGAAGCCGTCTTTCTTTCCTCCCAAATCGTGGTCCTGGCGTCCAATCCTGGCCGCGTCCACGCAATCCTGGCGATCGATTTGCCGCTCCCGCGCACCGCGGTGCTGCGCGAGACGCCCAGGTTCGGCGCCGTGGTTGCGCAGGTCTCGCACACGCTGCGCACCGCGCTGGTGCGCTAGCATGACCTTTGTCTTCCGCGGGAGCGCCTGTGGTTTTGCCCCGCGCCCGGCTGCTAATTCTTGCGGAAATCGCACCGTGCCAAGCGGGCCGTTGCCCGGGGCCAAGGGCGTGGGGTGGCGAGAAACACCCCGAAAGGAAAGGTGCGAGGCGCCGAAAGTCACTCTCGGCGCTGAGCTGAGCTTGGCACCAAGGCCGGCAGAGTACCCGGGGAAAAAATGAAACAGCGCCTCATCACAGCTGCCAATGCGCTTGCGGTATTCGCCGCGCTCCTGCTTCTGTGGGAGCTGGTCTTGGTGATCTTCCACGTGCCACCTTACATGCTGCCCTCGCCCTTGGCCGTGGCCCGCGTTTCGGTCGCCCGCTTCTCCTCGCTGCTCACGTCCTTGTTGATCACCGCCGAAGAATCCGCCGGCGGTTTGGCCGCAAGCATCCTGGTGGGAATCCTGGTCGCGCTCATCTTCGCCCAATCGCGCTGGGTGCGTCGCATGCTCTACCCGTACACTCTGCTTTTGCAAACCGTTCCCATCGTCGCCGTGGCCCCGCTAATCATCATGTGGATCGGCGCCGGCACCCCGGCCGTGACCTTCGTCGCCTTCATCATTTCCCTTGCGCCCATCATCGCCAACACCACCCAGGGCCTGATCAGCGTCGACGAAAATCTCGTTCACCTTTTCTTGATGCACAACGCCTCGTCCGCGCAAATCCTGTTCAAGCTCCGCCTGCCTCATGCGGTCCCGGCACTCTTCGTGGGCATTCGCATCGCCAGCGGCATCGCCGTAATCGGCGCCATCACGGGGGAACTGTACGCAGGCTCGAGTCGGGTCGGTGCCGGCGGTCTGGGCTACTCGATCCTCTATGCATCCTCGCAGCTCCAAACCGACTATCTTTTCGCGTTGGTCTTGGCGGCGACGGTACTGGGCTTCGCATTTTTCTTTTTGGCGATGTTCTTAGAATGGTATTTCCTGCACAAATGGCACGAATCCGCGCGTGCCCCCGAAAGCGCCTGATGGCGTGAATTTCGCAGGAAGGAAGGATGGAAGAAATGCTGACTGGAAACCCAAAGCGGATATTGGCTGATAACACATCCCGACCACGCCCGCCTGGCCGGTGCCTTCGCCGAACACTGGGGCAATGATCGCTTCGTCGCGCCCGAACCGCGCGCCCGGGTGCTCAAGGGAATCGCGCGCCACGACGACGGCTGGGCCTTGCGCGACTGCCAGCCGCAGATCACCCGCCAAGGCAAGCCCAGCGCCTTCTCGGTCGAGCTGGTCGGCAAATATTCCGCTTTCGAAGAAATCGACCTGGCCGATTACCTGGCGGTCCGCGATCGCGCCGTCCGCCTCGTCGCCGAAGAAGACCCCTATGCCGCGCTGCTCATCTCCATGCACACCTACAGCCTGCTGAGCGAGCACGCCGACCGCTCCACCATTGCCCCCGGTCAGTTACCGCTTCTCGACGAATTCCTTGAAAATCAAAAATCCTTCCAGCACTCCCTCCGCCAGCAAATCAACGCCGACGCCGCTGTCGCGCCCGGCCAAAAATCAGAAGCCGTCACCCTGGACCATTTCCGCCTGCTCCAAGCATCCGACAATCTTTCCTTGTTAACCTGCGTTGATTTTTCCGCTCCCGCACATCTGCTCCACCCGCTCCCGCTGCGCGACGGCACCCGCGCCCGCGTGGACGTCCGTTCCGCCGGCCAGCGCCATTTTGTCCTCGACCCCTATCCGTTCGACCAGCCCAGGCTGCAATTTTCATTTCCCGCACGCCACGTAAAAGGGAAGTTCTTCGCATCCGCCGCCGACTTGCAGAAAGAATTTGCCTCCGCCCCGGTCGAAATGCTCTCGGTGACCGTCAGCACAGGTTGATCGTCCAGCGTTTTTTGCCAAAAAGGCTTCGGTTGCGCGCCCGGGCTTCTCGCGGTGCCGCATTCTGGCTGTGCGGCTCTCCGGGCTGAAGCAGTCCAGTCGGGCGTGGCCCTTGATGGCGCACTGTGACCGGAGATGTGATCCAGAAGATGCGCGCGGGGGGGAACGGCGGGGACAACCCCGCCGTTGCTTTCTTGTCGATCCAGTCAGATTAGGAACTAAATTTAGAACAGTACGCTGAGTGACATTTGTATCTGTCGCGGGCTGCCGATGGTCTTGTTCGTGACGCCAAGGCCACTCAAAGACGGGCAGGAGTAGAAGCCCGCATTCGTGGCGATATCGCAGCTCGTGGGTTTCACCGGCGTACCGACCGTCGGGAACCCGTTGAAGAACAGGTTCTGGCTGATGCTATCGATGGGTACGTCGAAGCTCGCCGTGTTGGTGAGATTGAACACATCGAGCGTGTATTTGAGTGAGAAGCGCTCGGTGAGCTTGGTAGTTTTCAGCAACGAGACGTCCGCACGCCGCTGCCAGGGCTGCCGGAAAATATTGCGCTGGCCGTTGGTGAAACCGGTCTCGTAAGGGTCGTTCGATGGAATGGCGCCGTTTAAACCGCCGGCCGCAATCAGGGGCTCAGTGAAGCAGTCCGCATTGAGCGCCGGCAAACCGGGGCTGGTGCCGTTGTGCCCGGTAAGGGCACTTTGTGGACTGCAACCCGGCGCCAGAGGCACGATCGGGTTGGTGATGCCATCGGAAACGCCATAGTAGATGCTTCCTACGGCGCCGGAATAGTCGACGATGCTGTAGGGCTGGCCGCTTTGCAGAACGGTGATGCCGCGAAGGGCCCAGCCATCGGCGAATTTACCGGCGACCGAGCTTTCCGGGAAGAAGTTGTGCATGGTGAACAGGTAGTTGAAATTGATCACGTGGGTGCGATCGAAGTCTGAGTTGCCGTAGGCCGAGCGCAGGTCGAGAGCGTTGTTCCCGTTGTAGAACAGGCCCATGGCGCTCTGTTCATCCAGAGCGTGCGAGTAGGTGTAGGAGGCGCCTATTTGCATGCCGTGGCTCAAGCGCTTTTCGATGTGGGTTTGCAGCGCGTTGTAGGCCGAGATTCCGGCCGCGGTGTAGGACTCCGACTCCGCAGAGTAGCCGACGTAGGGAACGCGAAGATCGATGTTGCCGCCTTCGTAGGTGTTCAGGTACGGCTGGCCATTCGGCAGGTTGATCGGAGTAAAGGTGTTGTCAACTATCTGATATCCATATGTAAATGTTTGTCCATGAATGGGATTGGTCGACGACGCAACTCCGGCCTGATTGAACGGCAGAGGAACGATTTCATGGCGGCCAAGATTGCCGACGTAACCGATTTCGATTGCCAGGTCGTTGCGCGGCTGCCATTGAATATCGAGGGTTTGGTTCATGGTGTAGGGCAATTTGTTGGCGCGATTGTAGACCCCAAACGAAAACAGCGGAGAGCCGCTCTCAATTGCGTCCCTGTTCGGGAGCAAGGCGGCGATATTCGCCGGATTGCCGGACGGTGCCGGACCAAGCGCGGCTCCCCAAGGATTCGCGAAAGAACCGCCATTCGGAGAACTGGGGTCGCACTCGGGGATGAAGCCCAGGTAGAAGCTGCCGATAGCCGTGCAAACTTGCGAATTTACCCATGGCGGCGACTGATTGACGCCGAACGGTCCACCGGGAATGACTCCAGCCGCGAAGCCCGGCGAGAGATAGGTAAACAGTTCGCCGCGATCGTAGTAGATCCCCCAACCGGCGCGAACGACCACCTTACCGTCGAATTTCTTGGGACTCCACGCCACACCGATGCGCGGCGCAAAGCCCCATTGGCGGCCTGTCAAAGTGGTGTTACTGACGCCTGGAGTGTGGAATTGGGGGTTGTTTCCCGCGACGATGAAACCGGTGGAGGTAATGTCGCCGGTCGTCTCGTCATAGGAGTAGTCGGCGGGGGCGAAATTGAAAAGCTTGCCTTCTTTCTCCTTGAGGCCGCCGTTCCAGTCAAAGCGCAGACCGGCGGTCACGCTCAGATTGGATTTGAGCTGGAATTTATCCTGAAGGTATTCACCATTCTGGTTAGCACGGAAGTAGCGGTTGGCATTCCCCTGCAGAAATGCAGTCGTATCGAAACCATCCGATGTGTAGGAGGTTACGAGTCCCTGAAGGAACTGGGAAAAATCAGCAAAGCCAATCATGCCTGTGCGGTTGGGCCGGTCGTCACGGGCGTTCATCTGGGTGTAGGCGAAAGAGCCCCCAAAGCTGATGGTGTGACGCCCCCTGGTCCAGGTAGCGTTGGCCGAGGGCATGAAGCGGTTCTGGAAGATGCCTGTGAAGGCGCTCTGCGCCTGCGCGCCCATCCCGATGTTCATACCGGCGTTAGAGACGTTGTTCGAGTTGTTAGGCGAGGAGTTGCCCAACATGTCGACAATTGTGATGCCCGGGAAGACTGTCGAGCCAAACGTATTGATGCCAAGTTGCTGCGGGGTAAAAGGCTGGTCGACAGTGCTGTAAATCTTCTCGCGAATGAAACCGAAGATTTCGGCGACGCTCAGGTTGGGGCTAAGAGTCTGAGTGTTGGTGATCGTGGCCACCTGGCTGCCGGCGTCCAAGTGCTGTGCAAATCCTGCGACGCTCGAGTAGGCAAACGGTGCGGTGGTGGGATCGTGCTGGTAATAGTATTTGAGCGCCAAGGTATCTTTGGAGCTGACGATATAGTCGAGGTTGCTCACTACCTGATCGGCAATGAAATATGCCGCGGAAGGGACGATGGCGTTTTCGGGGAAGTTGATGGTTGGCGTGTTGCCGTTGTCGTTCGGGATCATGAACTGTCCGTTCGGCAACTTGTATTGCATCAGCGCCAGAGCAATTGGATTGACGTCCGCAGCAGTCATGCCAGCGCCGAAATTGGTATTCGCCAGCGCGGCCAGGCCGGCCGCAGTGCGGTTATCGCTGGTCAGTCCAAACGGCACGACCATCCGCGATGTGCCGATCTCCTGGTCGGAATCGTGCAGGTGCTGGTAGCTGAGAAATCCGAACATTTTGTTCTTCATCAAGGGACCGCCCAAGGTTCCGCCGGCGACGTAGCGATGCAGCTGGGGGACTTTTTCGTTGTCGGGGATGTTGGTGTCATCTTTGAAGAAATAGGGAGCGGCGTTCAGCCAATCCGTGCCGCGGTGTAGGTAGGCGCTGCCGTGAATGTCGTTGGTACCCGAGGCGGTGCTCATGTCGATGTGCGCGCCGCTGGTGGAACCCTGCTGGGCGTCATACATCGAAGTGTTCACCCGCACTTCCTGCAAAGTCTCCGGGGCGGGAGTGGGCAGGGCCTCGCCGATGGCCAAATAAGGGGAAGCGCTGCTCTGAATCACTTCGGCAGTAGTGCTGCTGGCGCCTCCGATGCCGGTGTTATTCACGATGCGGGCGGAAGGAACCGAGCTGGTGCTCTTACCGTTGAATAGGTTGCTCGCGTCGACGCCGTTCAGAAGAAAGCTATTGCTGGTATCGCGCTGGCCGTTGGCCCAGATGGGCTGGTTACCGAGTCCGGCATTGGCACCGGTCCCGGGAGAGAGTTCCGCGTTCACACCGGGGGAAAGGATGGCCACACCGGTGAAGCTTCCGGTCGGCAAGGGGATGGCGTCGAGCTGCTGTTTTTCAAGAACGTAGCCGTTGGTCGTGTCGACGGCGTTGACCAGAGGCGTCTCTTCGACGGTGACCGTCTGGCCGACTTCACCGATCTTGAGCGTGCCGTTGACCGTAGCGGTGCGATTGGCGGTGATCTGAATCGAAGGAATGTTCAGAGTCTGAAAGCCTGCATGCGTGATGGTGAGGGTATAGCTGCCAATGGGCAAATTGACGAAAGTATAGGCGCCTTGGTCGCTCGTGTCGGCCGAGCGCGTCAATTTGGTCTGATCGCCTACAATCGTCACTGTGGCTGTCGGAACCACGGCGCCCGAATCGTCGCTCACCGTGCCGGTGATTCCGCCTAGAGTCTGCTGTGCGCGGGCGTTAGGAGTCAGGGCCAGAAACATCCAGAAGAATGTGGCTAAAGCAATAGAACTGAATTTCTTCAACATCTTCCGATCCTCCTGGGGAAGTCGTCATCCGGGGGCGCCGCGTTGGCGACACTGCCTGAGATGCCTTGAGATCGGAACGCCACCCGTAGCGTGACTATTTAAGCAAACTTACGCGAGAAGTTCCCGAAAAAGAAACGCATTCTTTCGATCAACAGGATCACTTATTTCGATTCTTGATTTGCAGGCGGCTAGGGCGCCATAAAAGCTTCGGGTTCGCACGCCCTTGGTGTGGAGCGGCCGTCCCTGCAGATGGATTTCCGTGGCCAAGGCTCCGCTAGTCTGAAATCGCCTTCAAATTTGAATCCAACTTGGCGTCCGAGCCAGGTGGAAAGGTCTTTTTGTGCGTTCTGCGACGGGTGTAGGATTTCTTCCCGCGACGGCTTGACGGGCACGAATCGGCCGAAAGGGGACCTCCGATCCATCCTTACGTTTGCGGGCTTGGCAGGCGCGCGCGGGCAACCTTCAGAAAAATCAGGACACTCGCTCCGGGAGGCTAGGGGAGTAGAGAGACGTGGGCGGCTACAATGCGCCAGCCTTCGGGGAGCCGGACCCAGACCTGGCTTTGGCGGCCTTGAATCGTTTTTCCGTTTACGGTGCGCTCGAATTCCAGGGTTACACTGCCGCAGTTTCTGCCGAAGGCGACGATGTCGAGGCGGCGGACCTGGCGCGCGAGGTTGGTGGCGGGACGGGACTTGCGGAAGGCTTCGATTTCCTCGATGCCGTAGAGATTTTCGGTTACGCCGAAACGCATGGCGTGAGGGGAGGCCCAGAACATTTGGGTCAGGGTGGCAACGTCATTGGTGACCAGGGCGGTCTCGTATCGGGGGTAGAGAGACTCGAGCTCGGCCAGGGTTTCGCGATCGTTGATGATCATGGTTAGAAAAGTCTCCTTGCGGGAAGAACGCATTTGGGCATCGCGGCGCTGACGGTGTACATCGGCTCGTTGACGACCTGGCTCCATTTCAGGTGCAGCGCTACGCTGCAAAGCAGATAGGCGTGGACGTCGGTGAAGGCCCAGCGGTCGACCAGCAGATCAATCATGCGCGAGGTGGCAGCGCGCGCGGCGGCGGTGGCGTCGACCGCCGATTCCACTACGATCCAGGCGGATTCGATGTCTTGTTTGACTCGCGGAGCGGATTCGACGATCGGGCCGGGCCAGGACTCGCTGCTTGTGCAGCTCGAAACGGAAGGTGGCGTTCACCGGGCACTCGATGCCATTGATGCAAACTTCGCCGTCGCCTTGTGCGGCGTGCGCGTCACCGGAGAGAAAAGCGCGCCGCGATTCTGAACACGGGCAGATAGAGAGTGGCGCCGGCTGCAGAGTTCGCGGACATCCATGTTGCCGCCGAAGATGCCGGGCGGCCGCGTGCGGAATTCGCCATCTTCGGCCGGGGCCACGCCCATGACTCCGCAAAATGGACGCAGCGGACAGTCGCGGGGGCCAACGAACGGCTTACTTCCTGCTTCGAGTTTCCACAGAAACAGGATACGGTTCGGCGAACCTGTGTTTCAGGAAGCCCAGGCCTTCGACGACGCTCGTCCAGCCCCAGCCTTTGTGGACCACTTCTAGAACGTCGATTTGCAGGACATCGCCGGGTTCGGCGCCCTGTACAAAAACGGGGCCGGTGAGGGCGTGGATCTTGCCGCGGTCGATCGCGAGATATTGATCAGCGTCATGCCGGGATGGACTTGCGCGCCGCTGGAGTCGACGCATTCGAAATGACCGTGTCGCCGGAGTTGATCGACAGGCGCGGTGGGAGCGCGCGATTCCAGCGGGAATGCGTGGGCTCGGCAGACAGCGTGTGTTCGGGCATCTGGCTCCTAGATTTCCACCGTCATTTGCAGTTCGACCAGCGCGTTTCGCGGCAGGGCGGAGACCCCGATGGCGGCTCTTACGTGCCGGGCGGTTTCACCCAGGACTTCGATCAACAGATCCGAGGCGCCGTTGATCACTTTGGGCGAATCCGGAAAGCCCGGAACGGCGTTCACGTAACCATTTACGCTAACAATTCCTTTCACAGCGTCGAGCGAACCCAGGTGGCGCTGCAGGACGGCTAGTTGCGTGAGCGCGCAGGCGCGCGCCGCGGCGTAGCCTTCTTCGACGGTGCGGTCCAGGCCGGCGGTGCCGGTGATCATTCCGTGGGGGCCTGTGGAGATCACGCCGGCGAGGAAGACCAACTTGCCAATCGTCTTGGCGGAGAGGTAGTTGCCGCCGGCGCCCGGAAGCGGGGGAAGGTGAGGCCGAGTTCGCGGAGGCGGGCGGCGATCTGGCATGATGGCATGGGTGCGGAATTCCTCCGTGAGAAATGGAAAAATACTTTAGCACAGCAGGAGTCGGAGCATGGGAAGTTAGAGAAGCTTACCGGCGACCCCTCTGGCGGCAGCGGAGTAGTGAAAAATTTAGGGGATCGATTTTGTGAGCCTGCGCTAGGATACCTCATGCGACCACTCTCGGTTGGCGGTTCGATCACCGCGGGGCTCGTGCTTCTTTTATGGATTGCGCCTCCCGCGGTTACCGCCAGGGCCAATGCCGGGCGTGCTACTGCTCCTGTTAGGGCAAAACTTCCACTGAATACCGTCCGGCGCGCGGCTTCCGATCTCGAAGTCGGTGGCGAATTGGCGGGACTGGCTGCGGGCATGACCCGGTACGTTGCCCAGGATTCGCTGCTGGCGCTGTCGCTGGCGACCTATACGGTTGCCGACGACAGCAATTTTGTTGGGGCCACGAAGATCAGCGGGGTACCGCTTGAGGAATTGGTGCGGATGCTGGGGGCCGCGCCGGAGTCCGATATGGTGGTGGCGATCTGTGACGACAAGTATCGGGCGAACTATCCGCGGGCTTATGTGGCGGCGCACCATCCGCTGCTGGTGCTGCGGGTGAATGGGGAGCCCCCGGCAAGGTGGCCGAAAGACCCAGAGACGCGTCGATTGGACATGGGGCCATACATGATTTCGCATCCGAGGTTTGCGCCGAGTTTTAAGGTTTTGGCGCATAGCGATGAGGCGCAGATACCCTGGGGCGTGGTGCGGATCGAGTTCCGCAATGAGAAGGCCGTGTGGGGGGCGATTGCGCCGCAAGGGGCTCGTGCAGAACAGGCGTCCGTGCAGGCGGGGTATAGGATCGCCCAGCAGAATTGTTTTCGGTGCCACAATGCCGGGCGCGAAGGCGGGGAGAAGTCGGGGCGGCCTTGGCTGGTGCTGGCGGCTTGGGCTGTAGCTTCGCCCGATTTTTTTGAGGATTACGTCCGCGATCCGAAGAAAAGGAATGAGCATACGCAGATGCCGGGGAACCCAGGTTACGATCGCAAGACAACTGGGGCGCTGCGGAACTATTTTGCTACGTTTATTACCACGACCGCTTCCTCTTCTACATCTGCGGGGAAACCATGACGCTGCGGGCCGCCAAGACACTGCTGGTGTTTGGGGTGGCGCTGTTTTATTTGTTCGTGGTGCTGAATAACACGACCGATTACAACTCGAATTACCAGTTCGTGCGGCACGTGCTGATGATGGATTCAACGTTTCCGGGCAACCGGGGGATGTGGCGGGCAATCAACTCGGCTGCGTTGCACACGGGGTTCTATTTGTCGATTATTGCTTGGGAAACGCTGACCATGATTTTGTGTTGGGTGGGTGCGGTGAAGCTAGGGCTGGGATTGCGCGGGACCGCGACGGCGTTTCATCAGGCGAAGCGGGTGGCGATCATGGGACTGACGCTGAGTTTGCTGATGTGGCTCGTGGCGTTTCTCAGCGTGGGAGGCGAGTGGTTCTTGATGTGGCAATCGAAAAGTTGGAACGGGCAAGACGCGGCGTTCCGGATGTTTACCGTGGTTGGGATTGTGCTGCTATTGGTGGCGCTGCCAGAGATGGAGGGACAACCATAGTTCTGCTCAACCAGGATACGCCGGTCGACTCTTGAAGGCCGTTCGGACAAACCGCCTCAAATTACCCGAAACTCCCCTTACCAAGCAATTCTGTCCCTACCTCATCGATGCGGCCCTGAAGCTTGCCCGCCAAGGCCTCAGAGTTTACCGACCGGCGATGGCGCGGAGCTGTTTGCTCGCAGCGCAAACCAGAGCATGCCCGCGGCTAAGTATAGGAGATAGACATAGGGAAGTTTCCCATACGGACCTTGAGGGACCGGATAGAGATTTCCGATCAGCGCAAGGAGCATGGCGATAAAGGCCAGGGCCGGAACCACGCGCGCCGCGGGATGAACGAAGCCCTGATCGCGAAGGTAGCGCGGGAGTGAGAGCGAGACCAAGCCGTAGGTGACGATGAAGCCGTAGGTGGCGAGCGAACCCATCCATCCGTAGACGTCGAGGCCGCTGTTGCCGCGCGCGGCAAGGATGGCCACGGGCAGGACGGCGGCGATTCCGAGGATGACGATTGCGCGCTGCGGAGTTTCGTGCCGTACGTGAGTGTTTTTCAAGGAACCGTGCGCCAGGCCGTGGTGGGCCATCAAAAGCAGCACGCGTGCTGCGGCGGTGATGCACGCGAGAGTACCGGCAAACAGGCTCACGAGCACGCCAATGTCGATGAGCTGGCCCAGCCAGGGAAGGCCGCCGACTTGCGCGAGCACGTGCAGGGGGTCTGGGCTGGTGCCTAGGTCCTGCCCGGCAGTGCGCAGGCCGAGGACTTCGGTGTAGGCGCAGAGGGTGAAGAAGACGCCACCGAGGAGGGAGCTTTGAATTACGGCGCGAGGGATCGTCTTCAAAGGATCGCGGGCTTCGGCGCCAAGAGTCGTAGCGCTTTCGAAACCCACGAAGCTGAAGAGCGCGAGCACCAGGCCGAGGCGTAGGCCGCTGCCCGTCATGCCGCGCAGGTGCAGCTGGTCGGCGTCAACATGGAAGCCGTGGCGCACAAGGACGAGCGTGACGACCGAAACGATCATCAGCACGGAGGTGGCTTCGATCCAGAGCATCAGGCGGGCGGAGATTTTTACGTCGTGGCAGGCAATCCAGATGGAGATGGCTGTAACCAGGAGCGCGAGGAACACAGCGGCGAGGACGTGGGCTCCCGATCGGCGCGCGAAAACGAGCGAATAGTGGTAGAAGCCGCCGATGACGCTCGAGGCAGTCGCGACGTAGGCGAGCAGCAGGCTCCAGGCGGCAACCGATGAGAGCCATGGCGGGAGAATCATCGAGGCGTAGCTGTAAAGCGAACCGGGCGAGGACGAATAGCGAGCGAAGCGTCCTACGCACCAGGCGACCAGCAAGATAGCGATGGTGGCAAGCACGTAGGCCAGCCAGGTGGCGTTGCCGGTTAAGGCGCAGACGAGCGGGATCGTGGCCGCTGGCGTCGCGGTGGGAGCGATTGTGGAGACAGATTGCGCCAGGGTTTCGATCGGTGAGAGCACCTCACGGCGCAAGCCGTAGTCCTCGGCATGGACGGAAGAATTCTTTTGGCTGACCGACGGCAAGGAAGGGCCGTCCTGCGCTTCGTCAGACGGGGTGGGACGAGCCATGGGGTACATTACACATCCTTGGAAATCGCCGCAAGAGGCATTGCCTTTGCGCGAGAGCTCTACCTCACACGAAGTTAGCTGCCCGAAGGCGTGCGTCCAAACGGATGTGCAAGAGATGTTTTGCTCGAGTGTTTAGCGGGCTTTTCAGGCGCATTTCGTAAACCGAGAGGCGATGGCCAATCGCGTTGTGCTCTGCTGCGGGTCCTGTTGCCGGAAGCGGCATGAGCGGCTCGTTCGGCCCCCAGACTGCCGGCGTCCTACATGCACCTGGACGGTTCCCCAAGGAGTCTTCCGCGGGGAAGTAGAGCAATACTTCAGACAGGGCGGTTAGGCGGCACAGGAGGTAGTGCGTTGCGATAAGCGATTCACCAATTGGGTCGATCTTTGTGAAACCGCATTCGAATCGCACGCGGTTTCTCCCGCTGCCACCCGTGCTCGGGGCACTCCGGTCGTCGGGGAAATTTCTTTGCGCCGGGCACAGGCTTCGCTACGAGTGTTGCTCCACACTTCGGGCACTTCATCGTCAAACCCCTCGTTCGAGCGTTCACTCCCTCAGTTTAACCAGTAATCTACGTTTGCTGTCGCGTCAGGCAGACAAAGCGTGATTCTTATCGCGATGGATAATTCCACATCGCCTCTTGACGCCAGCGGTAGTGGCTGCCGTCAGCGCGATTTGGTATGGTTTTTGGTTCACAATCACCACGAAGCTTCCGCAGCGTAAGCGTCATGCTTAGTTTACCTAAATCCCAACCAGCCGCGGATTTAAGCAATTCCATACGCGCTCTTGATCGTAAGCGAGTGCGGATCATTTGATCATTTTGGACTAGAACATTCGAACTGAGGACCGTGTTCGCATGATTGTCTGGTTTACCACCTAGCGATTGCGGCCGACTTTGATTCGGCGTAAGCTTTTGATGTATATCGAATAGGGTTCGGGGCGTGGCTCAGCCTGGCTAGAGCGCCTGGTTCGGGACCAGGAGGCCGGTGGTTCAAATCCACTCGCCCCGACCACTTCTTTTAAAATCAGCTTCTTACAGCAGGTGAAAGAGCGGGAGACCGCCTGGTGCCGGACTAGGAGATTCAAATTCGAAGTCCCTCGAGCCTACCGCTCTAAGTCGCGCTGGTACCGACGGTTAGAATGAGGATCGGCCTCCGCATCAATTGCAAGAGTTATCCGAACTTGTCTATGAGTACCGACTGAATTTGAATGAATGTGGATTCCTGACAGGAAGGGTGTTGACGCGGTCAGGAAAAGAGGATAATCTGATAATCAGATTCATGAAGAAAAGAAGCATAACCGTCACGGAAGCTTCGCGCAATTTTGCCGACTGCGTTAACCGCGCCCATTATCAAAATGTTACCTTTGTGCTTCTGAAAAACGGTGAGCCGGTCGCGCGCCTCGTACCAGACAACGAAAAAGTTTGTGTCGGCCGCGATTTGGCTGAGGCTCTGGCTAAAGCTGACTTGCCGGAGAACGAAGCTAGAGCGTGGCATCGTGATCTGGAAGGTGCCCATAAGAGCCTCAAGTCACCTGCTGACAAATGGCGATAATCCTGGACGCTGATGTCGTTATTCGGGGCGAGAAGGGTACTTTTGACCTGAAGAATTGGGTGACGTCCCGTTTGAATGATCGATTTGAGATTGCGGCAATCACGGTTGCTGAGCTATGGCATGGAGTGGAACGAGCGACCGGGACACATAAGGTTACGCGGCAGCGTTACCTGGACGCCGTTTTGGGGTCCCTGCCGATCATCCCCTATACCGAGCAGACTGCGTACGAGCATGCACGTATCTGGGCCGAATTGGAGGTTTCCGGAAGAATGATTGGCTTCTATGACCTGATTGTCGGGGCAACGGCTCTGGAGCGCGGAAGCTGGGTAGCCACGTTCAACAAACGGCACTTTGGTCAAATAAGGGGACTAAGTATCATCGAACCAAAGTAGTTCCTCGCAAAATATCCGCCTTGCTCTCTGCCCACACCCTGGCGCTCACCTCGACCGGAGAAGCCTCCGAATCGAACGCCAAGATGGCAGTCCTCGCGATCTAGATGCGTAGCAAGCAGACGATCGGCAATTTTGCTTGGTGCGTGGCAAGCGCGTTTGTGCCTCTTCGTCAGTGAGTTACCGACTTGGGAATCTGCCTGCAGTCTTCCGCGACGCTCGAGTGTCACGCAAATGGCTTCGGGGCTCCTTTTGAAGCGAAGAACAATCGTCCATCTAGTCTAAGCTCTTTCGGGCGACACGCTTCTCTCCTGACTTTGTGCTGACGATGATGGTAAAAGAATTCCGCGAACAAATTGATTCGCCGATGAGAGTAGCGGAAGCAGCCTTGCAGAATTCAAGATGAAAACCATTTCGGACGAGACGTGAATGAAGGCAGCGAGCAAGGGATTGAGAAGTCCGAACGCAGCGAGTCCAACTTGCTGTCGACCACAAGCGTGCCGACGAAGTTCTGCATGATGGTGCGAGGCCAGCGCCGGGCTGTCTGCAGAGTCTCGACAAGCTTCAATAGATCACTCCTAATCAATACGACATCGGCACTTTCTCACGCAACATTTGTTCCAGATCCAATCGCCACGCCAACCGAAGCCTGTATCAAAGCAGGCGCATCGTACACGCCATCCCCGACCATGACAGCCTTGCGGCCTTTCTGAGTTGACACTTTTACGTATTGCAATTTGTCTTCAGGCAGAAGGTCAGAGACAATTTCTTCGACAGCCAGTTTGTGACCAATGTCTTCGGCGACAGCCATCGACCGCCCCATAGGCACGCGTGAGATCCTTCAGCGCCGCGCCCTTCTTTTAACCTTCGGCCGGCGCGCCGAGCGTAATCTCATCCATCGAGGCCGGTTTTGACGCTCGGGTTTTCACTGTCGAGAAAAGGGGCGGCGCTGCCATTCGGACGCGCTGACTCGTCGTTCTTCTTGATCAACAGCCAGTTTTCCTTCTTGCCTTCCTTGCGCAGAAGGTCCCAGCCGCCGGTCAGCCCTTCGCCGTGCAGAATGAAGCTGAGGTGTCCCTTTTTCAGTCCCGCGCGCGGATCGGAAACAGGCTCCTAGCTGCCGCGATCCCAGACATCACTGTGCCGCCATCTGGGATGATTCCTTCGAACGTCCCAAATGACAACGGTCTTGGGCGGGCGCGCCTAAATGAAAACCACTGGCTAATTACGGCGTTTCGCTGATCGATCCGTCCCGGGCCCTTTGCTAGTCTTTCCGCCGGGTGCATCGATGGAATTAAAAACGGGGAAGAGTTGTGTATGGTTGCTTGCCGCCGTGCTTGGCGCCGCGGCTGCTTCGCTAGCGTCTCCTCAATCGGGTGACCGGGATTTTGTGGCCGACGCCGCTTCGGGCGGCATGGCGGAGGTCAAGCTCGGCCAGCTGGCGCAGAAAAACGGGTCGAGCCCTGCTGTAAAGGATTTCGGCAAGCGCATGGAAACCGATCATTCTCAGGCGAACGTACAGCTGCAGGCCGCCGCTTCCCGAAACAAAATACCCGTCCCGTCTTCCCCGAATAAGACCGACGAAGCTACCTACAACCGCCTGGCGAAGCTTTCCGCATCTTCATTCGACCGGGAGTATGCGCGGGAGATGGTCAAGGATCATGAAAAGGACTTCGCTGCTTTCAACAAGGAGGCGGCGTCCGGGCAGAACCAGGACATCAAGCAATTCGCTTCAAAAACCCTACCGACGCTTCAGGACCATCTAAAGATGGCGCAGGACATGGAAAAGTCCGTCAGGGGAACGAAATAAGCGCCACGGAAAGCCGCTCCGGCAAATCCGAACTAACACTCACGCTTGAACGGGAGAGATCGAGATGCCACAGCACAAAACCGGGCATAAAGCGAGCCAAGGCTCGCCTGCGCGCAAGAAACATGAGAACGGCGCAGATCGCTCGCGGCCAAGGAGACGAGCTGCACCAGCTCGCCGGGAATGGCCACCCGCCCCTGACCACGCGGACAGGAGCCGTGGTTTCCGTCGGCGAAAATTCCCTCCGCGCTGGCGACCGCGGACCGACCCTGCTCGAAGACCATATCCTGCTCGAGAAATCCAGCATTTCGACCACGAGCGCATTCCCGAGCGCGTCGTGCATGCGCGCGGCTTCGGCGCGCACGGCTATTTTGAGCTGACGGAATCTCTCGCCGGTTTATGCCGCGCCGCCATTTTTAGCGAGGTGGGAACCAAGACTCCAGTCTTCGTGCGGTTTTCCACTGGTGGCGGGGAATAAGGGTTCCACTAATCTCGCCCGCGACGTGCGCGGCTTTGCCGTTAAGTTCTACACCAGGGAGGGAAACTGGGATCTCGTCGGGAATAATATTCCTGTCTTTTTCATCCAGGACGCGATTAAGTTTCCCGATCTCATTCACGCCGCCAAGCAGGAGCCGGACCGCGATTTTCCGCAAGCGCAGACCGCGCATGACAGCTTTTGGGATTTCGTCTCGCTGATGCCCGAATCGACGCACATGATGATGTTGGTCATGTCGGACCGCGCCATCCCGCGCTCTTTTCGCATGATGGAAGGCTTCGGGGTTCACACCTATCGCCTCCTCAACGAGGACGGCAAGGCCACGTTCGTCAAATTCCATTGGCGTCCGAAGCTTGGCATGCAATCGATCGTCTGGGACGAGGCGTTGAAGATTTCAGGAGCCGACCCTGATTTTCATCGCCGTGACCTCTGGAATGCCATCAATGAAGGAAGCTTTCCGGAGTGGGAACTGGGTCTGCAGCTCTTCGATGAGAGCTTCGCCGACAAGTTCGATTTCGATGTCCTCGACGCGACAAAGATCATCCCCGAGGAAGTCCTGCCGCTGCGCATCGTCGGTCGGCTGGTTCTCGACCGCAACGTGGACAATTCTTTCTCCGAAACCGAGCAGGTTGCGTTTTGCGTCCGCAACGTTGTTCCCGGTATCGATTCTCCAACGATCCTTTATTGCAGGGTTGCATATTTTCGTATCTCGACACGCAGCTCAAGCGCCTGGGCGGTCCGAACTTCCAGCAGATTCCGGTGAACGCTCCCAAATGCCCGGTGATGCATTTTCAACGCGACGGCCACATGCAGATGAGCCTGCAGAAGGGCCGCGTGAACTACTCACCCAGTTCGTTGCAGGAAGACACGCCGCGGCAGGATCCCCGGCTTGGCCTCGTCACTTTCGCCGAATCAAACGAAGGACCGAAACGGCGCATCCGCTCCGAATCTTCGCCGATCATTTTTCGCAGGCTTGGCAATTCTTCTATTCCCAGACCGAGTCCGAGCAGAACCATGTTGTGTCGGCATTCACCTTTGCACTGAGCAAGGTGGAGACAAAGCCCGTCAGGGAAAGGATGGTGGGCCAGCTCGCCAACGTCGACCCGGGAATCGCCGAGCGCGTGGCCAAAGGCCTCCGCCTGGGCAGCCCCGTCAAACGGGTGTACGCAGCGGTCACCGCTCGTACCGACCTTGAACCGTCGCCGGCCTTGAGCATCCTGGCCAAAGCGAAACAGACGATGGAGGGGCGCAAGGTCGGCTGCCTCATCGCCCATGGCAGCGACGGCAGGCTGATCGCCTCGCTCCGCGCCGCCGCCAAGAAACTCAAGGCCGACTTCGCCATTGTGGCGCCACGCGTCGGCGGGGCTGAGGATGCGGACGGCAAATTGATCGAGGCCGACTTCCAAACGGCGGGGGGCTCATCCGTGCTCTTTGACGCGGTCTTCGTGGCGCTCGGCGCGGCCGGGGCGGCGATGCTCGAAAAGGATGCGGCGGCTGTTGCCTGGGTTCATGACGCCTATTCTCACTGCAAGGTTATCGGCGCCACTCCAGATAGCCAAAAGCTACTGGACGCCGCGGGCGCAACGCCGGACCAGGGAATCATTATGGGGGCCGACCCGACGAGTTTTTTTGAGGCTGCGAAAAAGGGGACGAATCTGGCCGCGCGAGCCGAAAGTCCGAACGATCTACTGAAAGATTTTCACGCAGAGCTTCTGCGTCAGCCAGCATTTTTCCTCAAGCGCACTCAACGTCCGCATGGGCGCGCCGTCACTACATCGTGTAACGACACAATGTTAAGATTACGGGCCAATACCTGAAAAGTTGAGCGCACCTATTCTTAGACCTTCTAGCGATAATGGAGAAATGGGTGGATTCGGGCGCGAATTGCGCTCGAGTTCACGGGCGAGATGAGCGCCCCGAGTGAAGTCGCGAGGCGGCCCCACGGCCCTCATCATGTACTGAAAGGCCTTGCATCAAATGGCAGGTCCCCCCCAATCGAGCGATTCATGACCTTTCTCATTGTCATGTTTGCAACTCCTCCCGAGATCCCGAGGTAATGCCCTGTTGGTCGAGCTATAGTGTTTGTTAAGAGCTTGCATGCTCGCGCAAATGCTGTTTCAAAAGGCGCAACGCCCTCGACGAGGTTCTGCCCGAAGGACTGACACGAAGCCGGGGCTCATCACGCACGACAGGAGGACACCATGGGAACCTCGATGGCCGGTTCGTATGATTATCGTCTCGTAGCTCTGTCTGTCTTCATTGCCATGATGGCCTCCCATGCCGCTCTCGATCTTGCAGGAAGAGTAACGTCTGCTAGAGGCCGGTTCCGCTACTTGTGGTTGAGCGGCGGTGCAATCGCCATGGGCACTGGCATCTGGTCCATGCACTACATTGGGATGCTCGCTTTTCGCTTGCCGGTACCCGTGTTGTACGACTGGCCGACCGTACTGCTTTCTCTCCTGGCGGCAATTTTCGCTTCCGCCGTTGCGTTATTTGTCGTAAGCCGCGAGAGAATGGGATTCTCGCGGGCTGTCGCAGGAAGCATTTTTATGGGTGGGGGCATCGCCAGCATGCATTACATAGGCATGGAGGCGATGAGGTTGCCGGCGATGTGTGCCTACTCAAGTGGCCTGGTAATCGTTTCTGTGGTTTTGGCAGTTGTAATTTCCTTGGTGGCCCTCTGGCTGGCGTTCTATTTCCGGAGTGAAACTGCTTCATTTGGATGGCGGAAGATAGCGAGCGCGGTCGTCATGGGAGCCGCTATTCCGGTCATGCATTACACCGGGATGGCGGCAGTGAGTTTTAACTCCCGGGCGTCGATGCTCGGGGATCTGTCTCACGCGTGGAGTATTTCTTCGCTGGGCACCGCCGGCATAATAGTCGTTACCTTCATGGTCCTCGGCCTTACGTTCCTGACATCACTCGTTGACCGACGATTCTCCGCTCAGGCTTCAGAACTGGAGTCCAACGAGAGACGCTACCGCCAGATTCTTGAGACGGCCTTTGATCCCTTCGTGGGCATGGATTCGAAGGGGAGGATCACAGATTGGAACGAGAAAGCGAAGGACACCTTCGGATGGTCGCGTTCCGAGGCAACCGGCCAGACATTTTCTGAAATGATCCTTCCGGCGCGCCATCGTGACGCGTACGAACAGGATATACGGCGGTTGATTGCTTCAGAAGAAGGTCCCGTGGCGACGAAGCGCGCTGAAACGACCGCGGTCGATCGGGATGGCAATGAAATCCCCGTTGAAATAACGATCTCGGCTACCCGCTGGGGTGGGAAGCACCTCTTCACCGCCTATCTTCGCGACCTCACGAGCCGCAAGCGAACACAGCGGCGCCAACAGGCTGAGCACGGCGTGACCCGTGTCTTGGCCGAAGCATCTGCGCTTGAGGAAGCAACTCCCAAAATCATAGAGGCTATCTGCGCAGGGCTTGGTTGGGATCTCGGTGAGATCTGGGAAGTCGATCACGCGACGAACCGGTTGCGTTGCATCGACTTGTGGCATTTGCCGTTGCTGGAAGCAACCGCCTTCGAGAAGTTGAGCCGGGAAACTACGTTCACCGAAGGTATCGGGTTGCCCGGACGGGTGTGGGCCAGTGGTGAAGTTCACTGGGTCGAAGATGTGGAGCGGGACAATAATTTCCCCCGGCAGGGGGCTGCTCGTGAATGTGGCCTTCGCGGAGCGTTTGCTTTTCCCATCCGGTTCCAGAATGAAGTGACCGGAGTCGCGGAGTTTTTCAGCCGTCAGACATCGAAACCGGATAGCGATTTGCTTTCGATGTTAGGGTCGCTCGGCACTCAGATTGGTCAGTTCATGGCACGCAGAGAGGCCGAGGATGCGCTGCTCAAGGCCAAAGAAGCTGCCGAGGCAGCCAGTCGCGCGAAAAGTGAATTTCTTGCCAACATGAGTCACGAAATTCGGACGCCGATGAATGGCATCATGGGCATGACCGAACTGGTTCTCGATACGGAGCTTGATACCGAACAGCGCAACTATTTGAATTTGGCGAAGGTGTCTGCGGACTCATTGCTTTCACTCATTAACGACATATTGGACTATTCCAAGATTGAAGCTGGGAAACTAGACATTGAGGCGATTGATTTCAACCTAGGCAACTGCCTGGGCGACACGATGAAGACACTCAGTCTTCGGGCGCACCAGAAGGGACTGGAACTCGCTTTCGAAATCGAGCCCGATGTCCCCGACGGACTTATTGGAGACCCGGGGCGGTTGCGGCAGATCATCGTGAATCTGGTCGGCAACGCAATCAAGTTTACCGAGCGAGGCGAAGTGGTCCTGCGTGTCAAGACCGAAGTCCGAGCCGGAGATACCATCCAGCTCCATTTCACAGTGACCGACACCGGGATCGGTATCCCTGGGGATAAGCAAGCATCGATATTTGAAGCGTTCAAACAAGCAGACGGTTCAATGACCCGGAAGTACGGAGGGACCGGACTGGGGCTCACAATTTCAACCCGGTTGGTGAAAATGATGAGCGGGCGAATCTGGGTTGAAAGCGAGCCGGATAAGGGCAGCCGCTTTCACTTTACCATGCATTTCGCTTTGCAAAAGCAGCCTGCCAGGATTGTGGTGCCCAGGGATCCAGCTACGTTAAGGGACATGCGGGTGCTCGTCGTCGATGACAACGCGACGAATCGACAAATTTTACTAAAGATGCTCGAGAATTGGCACACGAGTCCTTTAGCCGTTGATAGCGGTGCAAAGGCAATCGTTGCTTTGAAAGAGGGCAAAGGCATCGGCAGAACTTTTCCGCTCATATTGCTCGATGCCCAGATGCCTGAAATGGACGGTTTCGCTTTGGCCGAGGCCATTAAGCGAAATCCGGACTGGCGGGCTGCCACGGTAATGATGTTAAGTTCCGCTGGAGAACGAGGAGATGCGGCCCGCTGCCGGGAACTGGGTGTCGCGGCGTATCTAACGAAGCCCGTGCAGCAGGCGGAATTACTCGACGCCATTTTGACCGCGTTGGGAACCCGCACGAAGAGCGAGACGACTACCCCACTGATCACCCGCCATTCGTTAAGAGAGAATCGAAATCCTCTGCAGATTCTTCTTGTCGAAGACAATGCGGTCAATCAATTGGTCGCGCTCAGGTTGCTTGAGAAATATGGGCACACGGTGTCGGTGGCTTCCAACGGCAAGAAAGCGCTAGCCGCGCTGGAACAGCAGCAATACGATCTCATATTGATGGACATCCAAATGCCCGAAATGAATGGGTGGGAGGCGACGCGAGCTATCCGCGAGAAGGAAAAGATATCTGGCCAGCACATTCAGGTTGTGGCCATGACTGCTCACGCGATGAAGGGCGACGAAGAGAGATGTATTGCAGCTGGAATGGACTCCTATCTTCCAAAGCCGATCCGCACGCAGGATTTGCTTGCTGTTCTCGATGAGATCGGAAACCGAAAGGGTGCTTCGAACGTCGTCGCGCAGTCACCTTCAAAAGATCCCAAGGCGAATGTCATCGACCTGTCAGCGGCTCTCGCGCCTGGAAGGGGACCGCGAACTGTTCGGTGAATTGGCACAGGTATTTAGGACGGAATGTCCCAAGATCGTTCGAGAGATACGACGAGCCATCGCTGCCCAGGATACGGCAAATCTTGAATATCAAGCTCACGCACTGAAAGGGTCGGCCGCAAATCTGGGCGCTTCCGCCGTGTCTCAAACGGCGTACGCGCTCGAGCAGATAGGCCGTTCCGGGGAAATGAAGCAGGCGAGTGAGTTGCTGCAAGTTCTGGAAGGGGACGTGGACCGTTTGTCCTGCGAGCTCGAAGCCTTTTGTGCAGGCTAATGGATTCAGGATCGCTGGCCTTCACCGAGGTTTCACAGTGGCGGAAGGACAAAAACGGAATCAAAGGATACTCGTTGCGGACGAGATCCCGTCTCCCGCCGGATACTAGAACTATGATGTCACCGTCGTTGCAGACGGCGCGTCTCGCTTTAGAGTTTCTTGCGCGTGAGGATACGACCCGTTTGGCCATACTCGACTGGATGATGGCTGGAGTCGAGGGAGTCCAGGTCTGCCGGGTGATTCGCACCGAGCGCCCTTATGTGTATGTTCTCCTGCTTACGGCACGAAGCGAGTAGGCTACCTCCACGTCGATGTCCTCCGGGAGGAACTCAGGCGGCCCACGGATCAATCACGATCTTAGTAACGTTCTCTTTTTTATCCCGCCAGATCTTGTAAAGATCGGGAGCTTGGTCGAGACCGATGCGATGGGAGATAATGTAGCTAGGATCAATCTCGCCTTTCTCGATTCGTTCGAGCAAAGGCTTCATATAGTTATGCATGTTGGTTTGCCCCATCTTCATGGTGACACCCTTCCCGAAAGCAGCGCCAAATGGGACCTTATCCAGAAGTCCTCCGTACACTCCGGGAATTGAAACCGTTCCGCCCTTACGGACAGCCTGAATTGCTTGTCTCAGCACACTTGGCCTGTCTTGTTCGAGAAGGAGCTTCGTTTTGACGAGGTCGTAGATTCCTTGCAGCTCGGTCGAGTGGGCTTCCATCCCACCGCGTCAATGCAAGCGTCAGGACCGATGCCGCCAGTGAGATCTCTCAACGCTGTTAACACGCTCACATCTTCTTCCGAATAGTCTACGGTGATCGCTCCAATGGAGCGCGCCAAGTCGAGCCGTTCTGCAAGACGGTCGATAGCGACCACGCGCGCCGCTCCGAGCATGAAGGCACTGGCAATAGCGAATTGACCCACCGGCCCGCATCCCCAAACGGCAACTGTATCGTTTGCTTGAAGCTGCGCGTTTTCTGCGGCCATGTAGCCCGTGGGGAATATATCTGACAGGAAAAGAACTTTCTCGTCAGGAAGGTCACTCTCGATCTTAAGAGGTCCGACGTTGGCAAAAGGTACGCGGACATACTGCGCCTGCCCGCCCGCATATCCTCCCATCATGTGTGAATACCCAAACAGACCCGAGCCCGAGTAGCCGTACGCAGCTTCCATCAAATGCGCATTCGGATTGGTGTTATCGCATGCCGACCACAATTTCTTTTTGCAGAATTCGCAGTTGCCGCAGGCAATTGTAAATGGGACGACAACACGGTCTCCGCGCCCGAGATCGGACACTTCTTTTCCCGTCTCCTCGACTATGCCCATGAACTCGTGCCCAAGGATGTCGCCTTCCTCCATGGTCGGGATGAAGCCATCAAAGAGGTGCAAGTCGGACCCGCAGATCGCCGTTCGAGTCACTTTGATAATGGCATCGTGTGGGTTCAAAAGTGTGGGGTCAGCAACATTGTGAACTTCTACCTTACCGGTACCCATCCAACACAAAGCTTTCATCGACGACCTCCGCCAGTGCTTGCCGCCTGGCTCTCGCCGGGAGGCGTGGCAATCTTTTCGCCGTACATCGACCTTTTTATACCAGCCACCGTGCCGCGTGGGCCATGAGGCTGACCTTCTGTTCTGGGAATCTCACCAGTTTCCGCAAGCGCTTTAAAGTGACGCAGATTTTCGATGACAGCTTGCTTGGGGTTGCGGCCTACGATCGTTTCCCACATGCTTGTCAATTTACCCATGCAAAATTCTTGAAGCACCGTGACAATTGTAGCTCGACCGCCGGGCGCGATATCGAAGATGACCTCGCCGGCGTTATCGGAATCTCCGCCTGTAGACCGCCAAACTATACGCCGTGCGAGCTGATCCGCTAATATCTCGGAATCCCATTCAATCGTTTTGTCGCCAGAACGCATGACCCAATGAGATGTTCGGTCGCCGGTTCGCGTAACCGCCGCGATTTGTTCCTGCCACAGTGGAGCATTCTCCACTTCGCGCCAAAGCCTGTAGAGACGATCAGGATCGGCGTGAACCAATGCCGTGGTTCGCACCCAAATCTTTCCGTCCTTGTCTTCCGGTGGCGGCATATACCGGCCTTCAATAACAATAGCCGCGCTCGATGACCAGGGTAGCGGTTCGGCATTTGGTCTTTCCCTGAGTGCGTCTGACATGTTTCACCTCATCGGTCGTGATATTGGCGGGATGCACTATTCGGAGCCGGCAGTTTTTGGTTTCGCCATTTTCTCGTGAATTGCGCCCTTGACTGTTCCCGGTATGGCATTGGCCATCATCCCTTCTATCTTGGTCTTCATCGATGCTGCATAGACATGGTCCTTACCTGCCAACAGCGCTTCGATGCCCTGTTTGGCCACATCCTCCGATGTACTTTCTTTTTTGCCCTCGGAACCAACTTGCGTATCATCCATTCCTGCTCGATGGAAGAAGTCGGTATCGGTGGGTCCCGGCTGTAGCGCTGTGACTGTAACGTTTGTTTCTCGCAGCTCGTAGCGAATGCTGTGAGCAAGCGAGAGGTCAAAGGCCTTTGTCGCGGCGTAGACGGCTTCGCGGGGAGCAACCATTTCACCGGCAATAGAAGCGGTAAAGAGTATTTTCCCGTTATTCCGAGATGTCATGTGCTGCACAATATATTTTGCGAGTTGAACAGTCCCCGCACAGTTGAGGTTCACCATGTTCAATTCTTCGTCGAGATCCGTTTCAGCGAAAAGTCCTCCGACTCCCACTCCGGCATTGATACATGCGATATCGATGTCGCGGCCTAGCGAAGTAATCTCGTCCCAAAATAGCTTGACTCCATCGCGTGTCGCAAGATTCGCCTGGACATCGATTACTTCGGTGCCATTTGGTCTAAGACTCTCCGCAGCGTTTTGTAATCTTTCGCCAGCCGAGCAGATCGCTAAATCGTATCCACGGCCGGCCAATTCATGAGCCAACGCCAGACCAATTCCGCTGGACGCTCCAGTAATTACTGCGAACGGACGCGACATACTTCTCCTCCTCTTGATAACTAGCCAGAGAACTTTGCCACGGACCAGCTTTAATTGTTACCGGCCGCAGATCAATCTTGCATATGCGGCCGACGAAGGAACATGCTGGATATCCCGGAATTAAGCCAACACGATCGTCACTCCAACCAATTACGCGAAGAGAAATGGAGATTATGACGACTGTTGTGTCCTCAGATTGTTCGTCACCGAAAAAACGTTCGGGACGCTATTGGCGCGAATATTGGCAGCGTCTTTGTCTGGTTGATTATCCACGACTCCGTCAAGCGTCACGTGACCACCGTTCACGACAATATGAATCGGAGCGACAGCCATGTTTGAGTAATGTTGGAATGAAGGGAAGCTGTAAATCGCCCGGAATTCTGCCCGACGGATTTGATCGTCCATAGGCGATGGCGGGAGCACCTGAATTTGGTTGTCAACGCTCTGCACTCCCTCTATGCTTTTCACCGCCTTCCCCGCGTTTTCCTTTGTAACGGGCAAAACCACTTGGCCCATGAGCGTCACCTTGCTTCCTTCCACCGTGTACTCTAGGTTATCGAATACGGAATACCAAGGCAGCAAAATCAACTGATGCCGAACCTCATTCATCAGCCGTGCTTGTCCCCTCGACCCGGGCTGGTTTTGGTCGGCTGCCTTACCGCGCGCCAATACCATTGCGGACGAGATACTCAATAGGAAGACGCAACACATGGCTACCATACCCATGCGATCGATCGATTTTGATCTCCAAAGTTTCATCGATGACTCCTGTCGACAACCACCTTCTTTTCTATTTAACCGTGGATGCGCCGAATGTGTATCCCGCGATGGCATTAATTTCTAACCGCCGTTCCTGTAGCTAAGGGCATCAGACGAATATCAGCTAATTAATTGTCGGCGGGTACCGGTCGTTCGGGAAAATTCACACGCGATCTGGCGCAGGGCTCTGCCGGGAATCCCGTGGCGTCAGGAACAACAGCAGACCGAAATATTCGCCATCGTGGTCATCGGACCTGACCTGCGGTGAAACCGACGGGCGGCGGAGAACGCTCGGAGTCACGACGCTGGAGGACAAGATCGTCTAGCGTGCCGCGAGGTGATGAACGCCATCTACGAAACAGATTTTCTCGGACTTCCGTACGGGTTCCGGCCGGGACGCAGCCCAACACCAAGCGCTGGACGCGCTCTATAACGAATGGCTGGTGAAGTTCATCGAGCATCTCGGCAAACTCTCGATCCTCATTGGCAAGTGCTCGTTTCAGAGCTTCGCGGGACCCAAGCGGTCGAATTGAGAACAGTCATTGGCGGATCGATCTCCGACAATCGTTTCGTTGCGCAGGCTATCCACTAGCTCGCGGCCGACACGCGCATAGACCGACGTCAGCAAGGCCCAGCCACGGGCTCGACAGCCGCGGAGAGAGCACCGGCACTGGAATCATCCATCGTTTTAGCCCACGTTGACGGGCATCGTGCGCCGCAAGTGCGAACGCACGCGCCGCAGGACGATCCCTTCTCTTCAAACGAGTTTGCCGAAGCCATCGAATGCACGAGGTAATAAGCGGTGTGCACGCTGGCCATGCTGGGTGCAAGGGATTCCGCGCCGACGACATCACCCCTTACGATCCCCGTTGTATACGCCACACGTTCACTTGAGCTTCGGGATGCCGTGACAGGCAACGCACGCGATGCCCAGCGGCTTCGAGCCCGTGAAGCAAGCGCCCGCCGACGTAACCCGTCGCGCTCGTCAGAAGAATCAATTTAGAATCATTTCCCAAGCGTCACGCCTTCATATGAAGAGCTATATTCCCGGACGTACCCACGGACATTGAAGTTGCGGGTAGGGTTTTCAGAGCTCATATAGCGGACCGTCCCAAAAATAGGTCGGGCCCCAGGGACGATCATAGCGCTCGAGACGTATGCTCAGCCTTGCTTCAGTCGCTCTTTCGGAGTGACTTTCGTTTACATCGAGGGCGTAAAGGTATTGTGCTCAATTAGGTTAACGACTTGTTCGTCGGTTAAATATAGGGAGAGCTCCAAGCGGTCTCCGTTCGCCGATATGCGCAGACCGTCAAGAATGTTAGTCAACTCCGGGTTTGATTTGCCGGATTCGTAGCGGCGATACAAGACTCCAACCTCCAACAATTGCGAAAGCAGGTTCGCATCGTTGGAGGACGCTGAAGCGAACTGAAAATCAATTTCAATATTGCTCGACACGCTGACGGTAATTAGAACCTCATGCATTTTGGCGATCAGATCTCGGGATTGCGGAAAACTCGCGGCTTCAGGAACCAATTGGTTGATGGCCCGCCCCGCCTGCCCGGAGGTAAGCACGCCCCAAAAAACACCATCGCCATTGGCTTGGTCAATCAATGTCATCATTTTCTCATTCTCGACGAGACTCTCTTCTTCACCTCCGCGAATCCTAAGAATGCGTTTCAACGGCTCCAAAGGCCCAAAAGCGATTGTTTGTCCATCGACTAGAGCGAAGAATATTTCAGTCGAGCCCTCGCCTATTGCCGATGCATAAATCTTATAGTCTTCAACCTGCAGCGCCGGGACCTTTCTGGCGTCCAGAAAAGATTGGATCGCACCGTCATCGAATTCGCCTATGGCTACAACCACAAATTGCCCATCTTCGCGGGCTGAAAAGCCAGAAACGGCAGAGACCCTTCCCCACGCGACCGCGTCAATGGAAGGTGAACTCCGTACCTGAGTTGCCTCTAGGAACTGCTCGAACCCAAACAGCGAGACAGGTACCAATTGCGATTCGAATTGGGGAAACCAGGGAAACCGACGAGCTTGGCTCAGATCGGCGTAGCCAATCTCACCAACATCCTTGGGAAACATACCGAGAATGGTTGAATCGAGAGATTCGGCGTGCAAACACGGCGTGCCCACCAACACCAGTAGAAGGATGGGGGCGAGCCCACTATTGGCTTTTCGCAATCTAACAATCTTAGATATCAAGTGTATGAACGCCATTGTGCCGCCCTAAAACCTAATTACAGGACCTACTGAGACTCTCAGATTGTTGTGAGCACCGTTGTTGTAGAACACTTCGTCGCCCACATCGGCCCGTATGCCGAGTGGTCCCCAGAACACCTCTGCACCGCCTCCCGGATAAAAGACTCCAAACGCATTGGTTCCATTTAGCCCTCTAAAAGTGCTCGAGGCAGTATCAATTGTTACTGCGGGATTGGAGTTGATATTGAAATTAATAAATCCACCTTTGGCTGTCACAAACAAATGAACTGGGCCGAAGGGAACATTCAGTCTGGGTCCAAAGAGCCCATCGAGCGAGCGGAGGTGCGAACGAGAAACAGTTAGGGTACCGTTGGAGTCGTTGAAACCCTGTGAGAAAGCCGATTCGAAGTTATAGCCCGATTCTGCTTCTAGCATTACGAGAGGGAAAACGTGAACCGAAAGTCGTGCGCCTATTCCTCCCAAGTTGATGTCGCTGTCGCTGAGGCGGAAAAAGTTTCCGTAGACCCCAACATTTATATGGTCAAGTGCCTGCGCCGCAATATTCGGTGCAAAGATTGAAGCTAAAGCCAACAGATAGAGAGAACGTTTCATTTGGATCTCCTGTCTACTATAGTTTGCGGGCAGGCAAACAATGCCTAGCCCTAGTTGCTTAATTCGCGTCCGGTGGGTCGGAACAACTTGTACCTAGACAGTATTGATATTGCCGTTAACGCCGTTCGGAAAAAATCCGCCGCTTTTGGTTCCTGCCGCAGCGTTCGCATAGACGATTGCTAGCACCTGCGAGGTTGTGCGCTTGATGGCAAGAGCGTTCGCATCCACAGGGAAGAAATGCTGCTCAGTCGGAATGACGTCCTGCGAGTCCAACGCCGTGACGGTGACACTGTTTTGGACAACCTCCAGCCGCAGATTACCCGCGTGATACGCCTCGGTTGCCAGAATTTGCGCGGCGGCCTGAAGATTATTTCCGGTCAGTAGAGTGGCGGCACCGGCATAGGCACTGACACCGGTGTCTTCAAATGCTCGCGCCAGAGTGAGAAACTGCGACTGAGAAGCAAATCCAATTCCAAGCGCATTGAGATTAATCACCGGCTCCGCCACCGCCGAAGCGCCCAAGGCGCTACGGAGAAATTTGACATGCAGGCTCTCATCGGAATTGATTTCCGCGGCGATATCGGCTACTCGCGAATCCGTGAAAGTCACTTTCGCACCGCCTGTCGCTGTACTGGCAGCGCCAGTCACGGAAGAACTTAGAAAACTCCCCGCAACTGCACGACTGTAAAACTCGGCTTCCAGGTACTCCAGGTTCAGTGCGAAGTTCAAAACATCCGTTTGAGGGATCGTCACGTTCTGAGCATTCGTATTGGAGTCGTTCGAACAGCCTTCGATCATTGCTCCCGCCGCAATGCCCGCCCCGGCAAGTCCAACGTTCTTTAGAAAAGTTCGTCGGGCAAGCGCCCGTCTATATCTGACTAGGTTGAGTTCTTGCTCTGCTCTGACTGGATCAATTATTTCATGCGGTGATTTTATATTTGGTTTCATTTAGTCCTCGCTGATTAACTTTTTTAGGATGCGACTTCCATTGTCGCTGGTGCGAAGTCTACAGTTGCCAAAGAGAATACCTCGACAGATTTTAAGTAGCTCTCGGGTGTAAGCTTTATTTGGAATTATCTAAGATGGGACGAGATGCTATCGCGACCGTGTAGGAGGTCGGCTGCTCCCCATTATGATTCTCGAAGGTGTTGGACGATCCACGCTGAGCTCGGGTTAGGTGAAGTGAGTCAACGCCGCAAAGAACCATTTATGGGTCTACGTCAGGCTCCTTCCCGAGATTGCCACGCCCCCTGCTCGTACGCGAAACGAAGTGCCCAGGCGCCTGCAACAAGGGATCCTGTGGAGCCATTCTAGTCTGTTCCTCGCCACAGCTATGAAAACGAGTGTCGGCCGGACGACGAGCGGGGAATGAACCGGCCTCTTCCGGTCGATTGGACTCCCCTGTCGTGAGCCATCGCCCAAATGGCTCTCGCACTGTTAAGTGATAGGAGGGGTCGCTTCTTTGACAATGACAATGTTCGACGAACTAGAATGTCACAGATTTGGAGTATGCCATTGCGGTACTTTTCCGTACTTCGTGGGCGCGGAGGTCAGATATTGGCTCACAACGGTCTGCTGGCGAAAGCTATGAGCACGTGCTCCCACAACTGAGATTCGCCGTTGAGTCGGAGTCGGAGCTGAAATCACGCACAAATCAAAAGTGACTGAAGAGTCCGATCAAGATAATAATTGGGATTGGCACGCCCAAGAGAAGAAGCAAAATGGAGCGCATACGTCACCTCAATTTTCAGTTTCAAGCGGTGGCAGCGGTTACGCGATCACGTTGCCGGCCGCCAATTGTTGTAGCATAAGTAGCGCAAAATGCTCCGATCAAGAGGGCGAGAAACGCCCAATAGAGCGAATGGGCTGCCGCTCTGCGGGCATTGTCGGCGGCCTGTCGTGCTTGCTCGAAAAGGTCCGACACTCGTCTTTGGGCGTCTGTTTGGGTTAATCCGGTTCTCGCTGACACGAGTTGAGCGAGGTACATGCGGTCGGCTGTGGGCATATCCCGCTCTCGAATTGCTCTGGCAAAAATGAGTTCAGCCTCGGCGTCCATCGACCCGTCAACGCGCTCAGCTGTCTGGCGGTCCGAACGGAACAAAGAATCGACGAAGTATGCATTCGGACCGATTTCTGCCTCGGGCGCACTGGCTCCCGCCATACCGATCCCCGAGCCAACTACGGCTGCGGCTGCGGAAGCTAGAAAAGCGGCTGTTATGACAAGCCCGACGCACCAAACGAGGAAGCCGTGCGCAGTATCTCTGAAATACACTTCATGGGTATGAACATCGGCCCACTTCGTGCGTGTCCGGCCCGCGAGATAGCCGCCCAGTGCGGAAGCGAGAATCTGAACGATGATGAGCCACAAGATCGCCCCCGCGCTTACAGCCGAGGAGGATGCGCCTCTGTACGACCACGGCGAAATCGCGGATAAACCTATTCCAGTGCCTAAAGTGAGGAGAAGAAGCGACATTGCAGCTGCTACAAACGCGCCGCCAATGACCGCACTCCAAGAAATTACAGATCTATACGGCTCCTGGGAAACAGGAACACCTGCGAACTGTGGTGAGGACGGTCTAGCTTGGACTGGGCTTACCATAGAAGGCAACCTCCAACGTGAAACTAAGGTGTCGGACAACCCGCGGGCCATACCTGGAAAGAAGTACCCTTCAAGGTAAGTTCCTTTACTCGACCCGTTGTGAGCAACTAAGTCCCGCGAAATGGGAGCGCAGTTCAAATCCAAGCAGTTGGTGCTGCTGGCACCGTCATCAGGCCCCGCCTTAGTTCTCGCACACGTGTGCTTGCGCTCTTTAGGCTTGTAACAGTCGGGTGGCCGTCTTCAGTTGAGTTCTTGTCGATACCATGTTCTCTCACCTCGTCCTTGACGCCTTCCTAAAGCCCGTGTAACTCCCGTCCGAAGCCACGCTGGTAACAGTCATGTGTGGTCACCATGAGAGACGTTCACGGAATGAGTTTCATGGGATCGTTGCGAAAACTCACTTAGGGAACCTCTGAATAAGTCCTCCAATTGTTCTCCGTAATAAATAAAGTGTGGGGAGCTGTTGGAGATTGTGTCGAACATGAAGCAGAGGACATTGGCGAAGGCCAACGGATTTGAGCGCTACGGCAAAAAGACCAGACGGGCGGAGTTCCTGCAAGAGATGGAGCAGGTGGTGCCGTGGAATAAGTTATGCACGCTGATCGAGCCGTACTATCCAAAGACGGGTAACGGGCGGCCGCCGGTGGAGGCGCTCTACGACTCGGTGGTGATGCGCGACTTTGTGGACATCGACTTGGGGCGGGAGCCGGTGCCGGATGAGACGACGATCAGCAAGTTCCGCCATTTGCTGGAAGAGCATGGGCTGGGCGGGGAGATGCGGGAGGCGGTGAACCGGCATCTGGAAGGCAAAGGGGTACGAATTACAATGGGTACGATCGTCGAGGCGACGATCATTCATGCACCCCGCTCGACCAAGAACCGGGAGCAGAAGCGCGATCCGGAAATGCACCAGACCAGGAAGGGAAAGCAGTGGTACTTGGGGATGAAGGCACAAGTGGGCGTGGACAGCAAGACGAAGCTGATTCACACGGCGGTAGTGACGCCGGCCAACGTCGCAGATGCCACGGTGCTGCCGGAGTTGTTGCACGGAGAAGAGACGAAGGTTTCGGGAGACCGGGCGTATCGCGGGCAGAGCGAGGTGATTCAGCAATGTGCGCCGTTGGCGCAGGGCTGTACGCAGCGACGCTATCGGTATAAAAACCAAATCGATGAAGTGGAGCGGGCGAAGAACCGGACCAAGCCTCGGGTACGCTCCAAGGTCGAGCACGTGTTTGGGGTTATGAAATTGAAGTTCGGCTTCGCGAAAGTGCGCTACCGAGGACTGCTGAAGAACGCCAACTGCCTGTTTGCCACCTGCGCGCTGGTGAACCTGTTTATGGTTCGTAAGAAACTACGGAACGCGATCGTGACGTAGGCCGCCAAGGATGCTGTGGTGACTCTCGAACTCGTTGGGGGCCGAATCCAGTCCTGGGCATCGCGACAAAATCACTGCCGTCATTTGAATTGCTCGCTGCTGCTCACTCGAAGTTTCAGAACCAGTGCTTGTTCAGAGGTTCCTTAGGTGCAGTTGTGGTAGTTGTTTCAGCGACGCACTATCAGCAGCTGGAGGGAAATCGAGGAGGACGACTGTTGTGTGACTGGGGAGAAAACGAAGCCAACCGTTTAAATAAGGAAGCCACCGTAGTTGTCGGTCTCTTGTGTCTCGCTTTGTACCCTGTGGCTGTGCCCATATTACCTGCTTCGCCCGATATGCAGCATTGAGCACCTCATGCACAATGCGGGGGCTGAGGCCAATCTGACAACAAAGGAGAAGAGCATGAGTGACCTTGAAAGTAGTGGTGGGCAAATGGCGGCCGAGAGAACGAAGGGCGGGCAGTCAGGCGATTACAGATCCCGAGGTGCACGAGAAGACAACGTTACTGCGAGAATTGAATCACAGACCTCAAAAATTCCATCGACTGGTTATCTGGGAGCGGCGTTGGGTGCGATGGCTGTGTCCGCCGTGCTTAATATTTCCGGAAAGAAACACTGGTCTCTCTTTGTCGGACAATGGGCGGCACCATTCCTTTTGATGGGAATCTACAACAAGATGGTGAAACAACATGGTTCTGATATAGAGAGCCGGAATGCAACCCGCGCATCGGGCTGACGCCAATACTAAGGCGATGCCCGCCGCGGACACTCATCGTACGGCAGCGGCGGAATTGGTTTCGCGAATGGCTCAGAAGCCCTGTACTCGTCCAAATCGTGAACGCGCAAAGGACGGCAAAAGCAAGGATGCTACTTCAAACGCCGGAACCTCCGGATAATCGAACCAAGTTCCCCATGAGTTCGCAAGGAGACTTCGACGCTCTTGATAGCTGGCAGTAAGTCCGTACCAAGAAGACTCTTGTCCACGCAAGCGTGCGCACCTGCATCGATGGCTCCTTGGAGCAGAATCGGGTCATGTTGACTGATCATTATGATCTTAACCTTGGGTAGCGCATCTAGGAGCAGACGCGCTGCCTTCAATCCACTTATACCAGGCATGCTTATGTCGAGGAGGATGAGATCCGGCAGGAGTTCCCGTGCCTTCTTTAGAGCCTCCGTGCCATTTACGGCTTCGCCACACACCTCCCAATTTTTCTCAAGCGATAGAAGCTGCTTGATACCGCGTCGAAGCTGTTCGTTGTCATCGGCAATCAGGATTTTCATAGAATCGCCGATCCGCTCTTCTATCCAGCGAGCGTTACCCGGCGGTCTGAGCCCTTCGAACGAAGTCTGATCGCATTAAAGTCGCTTGCGTCGGGATGGGAAAACGAAATAAAACTGTTGTACCGATGCCTTTCGACTCAATACTAAACTGGCCGCCAACTTGGCGGACACGCTCCCGCATTCCCATAATTCCGACGCCTGAACCCTGGTCTCGAATCTCGCTTAACTTTTGGGCTGATATGCCTGCACCTTCATCTTGGACCTCCAAGGAAACACCGTCGGCTTCGCGAGACAGGCGCACGACCGCTACCTTGCTCCCGGAGTGGCGATGTATGTTCGTCAAGCATTCCTGGACAAGGCGAAAGATTATCAACTCAATCTCATCAGGCAGTCTCCCGAAGTCAGGAGGAATCGTCAGCGAAACGTCCAAGCCGCTACGGTCTCCTAAGCCCTTGACGTACAACCGAAGTGCTTCAGGTAGCCCGGTCTCATCCAACAGCGGAGGATGCAAGAGATAAGACACCGTCCTTATTTCTTGTGTTAATTGCCGAACCGTTCGCTGCCCGTCTTCTGCAGCGCCAATGAGCTGGGGAGAGCTTTGCTTGCCCAGCTGGATAATTGTCGCCAAATCCATTCCGAGCGAAGCTAGCATTTGTCCCGCGCTGTCGTGAAGCTCTCGGGCCACACGGCGCCTTTCCTCGTCCTGCGCGCGCATCAACTGCCGCGAGAGTTCGCGAAGAACCTCCGCCTGCTTCAGCACTTCTGTGTTTTGCTGAGCGATCTCTGCCGTCCGGACTTGTACTTGCTCCTCCAGATGGCAGGATAGTAGGCGGAACCGTTCCTCGCTTTCCCGTAATGCTCGCTCATTCTGCTTTTGGCTGGTAATATCCCGCGCCACCTTTGACGCCCCGGCGATTCGCCCTGCGGCGTCCTTTACGGGCGAAATCGTGAGGGAAATATCAAGCTGGGTGCCATCCTTGCGCACTCGGATAGTCTCGTAATGATCGATTCGCTCGCCGCGTTTGAGGCGCCTAAGAATCTCGGTTTCTTCACCGCGGCGGTCGGGTGGAATAATCAGAGTGATGTGTTGGCCTATGGCTTCCCGGACGGAGTAGCCGAACATTCGTTCCGCAGCTTTATTCCAGCTCGTGATTGCGCCGTCGAGAGTTTTGCTGATGATCGCATCGTCCGACGAATCCACGATAGCGGCCAGCAAACCCGATGCCTCCTCGGCCTTTTTTCGTTCGGTGATGTCGATCAGCATGTTGACGCCGCCCGATATCCTGCCTTCGGCATCGTGCAGCGGCCTCGGATACGGAATGAACCAGATGCGCTTGCCGTCGGGCCGTTCGGCGATGATTTCGCTCCCGTCTACGGCTCGACCCTCCTTGAGCGCGACAGCCATGGGACACTCGTCATGTGGGAGTTGTGTTCCATCGGGCCGCAATAACTTCCAGGTCACACACCATCTGTCAGTCCCTAGTTCCGGCACGCGTCCGGACAATTCGACGGCCGCCGGGTTGAAGTGCGTGAGGTGGCCTTCGGCGTCAGTCGTGTAAATAGCGGCAGGGAGTGCGTTGATTACCTCCCGAAGGCGACGCTCGTTTTGGCGCACTTGGTCCTCGGCACGTTTTCGCTTCGTAATGTCGCGCGTGAAGCAGCGTGTGTGAATGAACTTCCCATCCTCGAACAACCCGCTGGAGTTGATCATTACGTGACGAATCGAGCCGTCCTTGCATCGCAGACGAGCCTCATACTCTTTCAAAGTTTCGCCACGCGTCAAGCGGCCGGCGATGTCGCCAATCACGGCCTGGTCAACGTGGAACTCGGCGATGTGGTGACCGATATACTCCTCGCGTGAATAGCCAAGCAAGTCCAGTTCCGCCTGGTTAGCCCAAAGGATGATTCCGTCCGAATCGACCCAATGCAGCGCAACGGTGGCGGTTTCGACGAAGTCACGGAGCATAGCGTCGCTGCGCCGCATCGCGGCCTCCGCCTTTTCGCGCTCGGTTCCCTCGAATTTCACCGCCTCGAGCGACGCCAGAATTTGATACGCCGAGGAAGCAAATTTGCCCAAGGAGTTCATGAGGCGCTCATCTTCCGCGTCGAACTTCCGGCTAGTGTCGTGGGCGATGGCCCAGATCGTGCCAACCGCTTTGCCTTCCATATAAAAGGGAACCAGCAGGGCTTCTTCGACCGGAGGATTGACCGGTTGAAAATAAGTGTAACGGCGTTCGATGTGCCTGAATAGCAATGGGGAGTTGCGATCGAGTACGTCTCCACAAGGTCCGAAATCGCGGGGCGTCCCTCCGCCGATATGCGGCTTCCATCTGCCGGCGATTGCCGGCCAGTAGAATCTTTTTCCGCCATCATCTTTCGTTAACAAACTGATGCCAGCTGAGTCAGCCTGGCAGACATCGAGAATCGTGTCGGCCAATGTCTGAAGAATGGTGCGTGGCGAGTCGGCCAGCATATTAGCCAAGGCCACGAGCGCGCTGTTCTCCTTAGCGTAATCGGGCGGGCGGGAGGGGCGACGATGCAATTCCTCTGTGCAAAGGATCGATTCGAGAGATACCGCGCCACGTGGAAAGGACGTTTTCGCGCCATCGCCCTCTTGAAATAACCCAGACTCGGTCATGTTCTCACCTCCGTTCAGGCGGAGCACATTTCCATTAGTGTCAGGCAGGCTCTGAAACAACGGGACGCAGAGTTGGCATCGAAGCAGTCCCCGTGCTCCGCCGGCGAACCGCTCTGTCAATGGCTGGGAGCAAATCTCGATCGAGATTTGCCTTGGCAACATAGCCGCAGGAATCGATTGTCGCTTGCCGGCAGATTATCGCCGGATCATTCTGGCTGACAATAATGACTTCCGAC
The DNA here is from genome assembly GCA_963718485.1 of uncultured Acidobacteriota bacterium. GTDB lineage: Bacteria > Acidobacteriota > Terriglobia > Acidiferrales > UBA7541 > Palsa-295. The sequence continues at coordinate 49,554 of CAVQZU010000101.1, read as the reverse complement.
TCGGGAACCTCTTTTCGAATAATCCTGGTTGCCTCGACTCCATCCATCCGAGGCATAGAAATATCCATGAACACAAGATCCGGTCGCAAGGCTTTCGCTTTTTCGATGGCGTCGATCCCGTCTACAACTCCACCACATACCATACAATCCTGACGCGTCGCCAACAATAGACGGAGGCCGCGTCTGACAGCTTCGTGGTCATCGACGAATAGTATCCGCGCCGCACGCATCGGTTTTCCTGGGAAGTAGCTCCGGCTTGAAAACGCTAACGATGAGTATAGGTCAGTGGATGTGGATATTCAACGCGGGATCGGTTGAACGGGACAGTCGCTAGGATTGTCGTTCTTCGGACGCAGTGAAGGGCGAGAAAGTAGCGTCTCGTGTTTCATCGTAAGTCCTAGAATAGCTCCACCGGCTTTCTTCCCAGTGGGCTGGGTGTGATTCTCCACGGTGCCCGCTGGTTGAGCACGTCCAGTGAAGAGCACTTGCTCCTAAAAAACGGTGTACCAGCGCAGGGCCTGTTTTGTCCCAGGCTTAATTCAATTACCGCGGGTTTCATTAATCGAGGCGTCAGCAATTTCAGTCGAACGCCGGTCATCTCAAGAGCGAAGTAATGACACGTTTCCTTTGTAAAGAAGCTGATCCGCTTCGTACTCTCCCGCTGAGATACTTGTCCAAACTTGTCTAGTTGAGAGCGGCCCGAAAGGCCGTAAATGACGCCAGGACAGCGACTTAGGTTTGATCGTTTCCTGGTTCGGGACCAGGAGGCCGGTGGTTCAAATCCACTCGCCCCGACCAATCTTTTCAACTAGTTACACAGCACTGCTCTTCACCGGAATTGGGTCCATTGGGTCCAACATCGGCTTAAATAGCCCCACTTCTGCCGCTACCCGTTCACGAAATTCAGGTCGAATGTGCGTGTAACGGGATGTTGTCCGCAAGCTGGAATGCCCAATCCACTGTTTCACCAAATCCCCAGGAACACCGTTTTCCTGAAGGACGGAAACCCTGCCGTGGCGGAAGGCGTGGAGACCTCCTCGCTTCAGACCGAACTTATCTAGAATGGACACCAGTTTTCGCCGGACGTTGTCTTTAGAAAATGGGTTCCATTCTTGGTCTGAAAAACCCGTCCAGCTTTCCTACTGCCTAAGTGTCGGCGCAGTATTTCAGCCAAAGCAGGTTCAATGTCCACGGTTCTATTTCCGCTCTTGGTTTTAACAGTGACTTCCTGTCCGCGCCAAACGCTTCGCCGAACATGGATACGGCAGAACACCAAATCGAGATCCTCGACGTGTAGCCCGAACACTTCGCCACAGCGAAGACCTGTTCCTGCCATCGTTGCGAAGACAGCATGCCACTGCCCCTCGACGGAATTGATAATTTTCCGCATCTCGTCTTCGGTAAAGTAACGTTGCTCCCGTTCGGGGATTTCTGGAAGGGCGAGATTCCAATCCTTCCAGCGTTTCTTTCCGAGGATAAGTTTCAGGACCCCCAAAATGTTGCGAATGGACTTAGGCGCGAGTCTCGTGCGGTTGAGATCCGCAATGAACACTTGCACCCGTCGTTCATCGACAGCATCGATTGGAAGGTCGCCAAATCGAGGTAGCAGATACTTGTCTACGTGGCTGCCCATTGTTTCCTGACAAGACGGTTTGTGGAGCGAAAGTTTATTCTCCCTCCACCAGGCGGCCTCTTGCGAGAACGTTTGACTTGTTCCAATTGCTTTGAGCAAATGGGCTTCGGTATTCACGCCCGATTGTTCCAGCAAATCTCGAAGTTTCCGCTTGGCTTCTGGTTTGGTGAATTGATCTATCGGACCAAGCGGCACGGACACACGCTTGCGCCTATCTTGGGGAAGTGACGGGTTGGACTGCAGATCAGCTTTACTGTTCTTACGAGAAATTCACAGGGGAGCAATTCCTTCAAGGACTTTCGTGAAGGTGTCTCCGTTAGGTGATTACCAACGTGCCCAAGCCCTGCAAACGATTTTCAAAACGCATCCCGCTTGCCGCAATAGCTCTTACCTTCCTGTTAGCTATTAGCGGGCCACAGGCCCAGAGCGATCGGTATAGGATCGGTGCAGTGTGTAACGACAGTACGACTAGCTCGGCAACAGGCAGGGGTGCCTGCTCTCATCACGGCGGTGTGCGTTGCTGGCGATACAGCGATGGAACATGCACCAAGCCGTAAATTCTTCACTTTCCCAGCACACCTAAAATCTTGTATGTCTCCGACGCCATCTTCTTCCCGTCGATGCTCACGGGCCACTTCAACTTTGCCTTGTTGCCATCAAACTCAACCTCGATGTCGTCCACCAGCGGCATGCGGCAACTCCGGTGATTTCCCGCTGGTCCTGCCATGTGTTCCGCGAATTTGCTTTCACAGTTCACGACCGCCACTCGACCATCCGGCAATTGAAGAGAAAACGTTGCTCCACGTACATGATACGAAACCTGCTGGGCGAGCGTGCTGTAACCGGTCGTTCGGGTCGACGCATTACAGTTGACGTTATTGCTTTCCCCGTAGCAATTCACATTCGTGTCCGCATTCGAGGACGAGTACCCTGGCACGACGTATGTGTAATCTGTTTCGTTATCCTCACGATTGACTACCCTCACGGAAAGGTTCTGTGCGAATACCGGCGCGACCGCAGCTACAACGATGATGGCGACGAGAAACGCTCGCATTCTGTCCCCTCAGCTAAAGACTCTAACAAGGTCCACATATTAACATTTAACGAACGTTTTTAAGTGGATAATATGTGAGCATTGTAACGGGTCACCTGAGACGCGCAGCAACACGGACTTCATAGGGTTCCGCGCATCTCTTGACTCTGGGGCTTCGATAGGTAGACTCCGCGTCATGAAATACCCCTGCACTAAAACCCTGCCGGCGCTTTGCAAAGCGTATACCATTGAACGCCAAGTTCCTCGCGCATTTGCCTGGCTGTTCGCGTGCCAAGCGGTTGCTAAAGCAATCCCAGCTGGTTCGGATACTTGGCTTGCAACGAGCTCACCAAGACTTCAAACTCTGGCAGTGTACGCAGATTCTGGAGGCAGGAATCTTTCATGAAGAATGGCCAGCACGCAAATCCAGTGCTGACGCTTCGCTCGAGCCATTCAAACGCCTCGCTCGGCCGCCCTAATGCGCTGAGAATACAGGCGACCTGATAATAGGTGTGGTGGGCGTGTCCAAAGGATTTTGGGCTGGCACAGGCCTTAGTGAGGTACTTGAGCGCACGTTCGGGTTTGCCAGTCAGGGCATAAAAGAGGCCGAGCAGACTGATGATGAGTGGATCTTCAGGTAGGAGTTGCATCGCTTCATCGAGCAGGAGTTTCGCCTCTTTCCAATCCCCGGCCATCATGGGAGGCTGAGGAGCAAAATAGACGGGATACTTGTTGCTTGGACTCTCAGCTCGCCATGCTTTGATCTCTTTTCGTGCCAGATCATACTCGCGACTCCAGATATGGACCTGAACAATGCTGTGACTGACAGCTTTTCTGGGCTGGAACGACCGTCCTCTCTCATACATTTCACGGGCGTGATCAAGTAGGCCGACGTGCGCTAAGATTGTGCCAAGGCGATTATAAGCATGAGGCAAATTGTTCTGCAGCGCGAGCGCCCGCCGCAGTTCAGCGATGGCCTCCAAATGCTGGAAGTTTTTAGATGGCCCCCACAGCAGAAAGGCTTTGGCCACATGTCCTTCGGGCAAATCCGAATCCAATTCAAGTGCGCGGCGGCAGTGAAACTCGGCCTTCTCCAACCATACGCTGGCTGGGTCGAACTCGAAATGGCGCGTTGCGCAAACAAACGAAAGAATTGCATGGGCGAGTGAGAAACCCGGATCTCTATTGACCGCAGTGCTCAGGTGCCGGGCCGCTTCGTCCAGAAGAGCCGCGTCGCCGGACGAACTCAGCCGGTAACCGTGCATGAATTCTGAATAGGCTACTGGATCTTTGCTATGCCGCAGCGGACTTTTGGGCGCTGGTAGAACCAACGTTCTGTTCAATGCGCCCGCGATTTGCTTAGCAGTCTCGTCTTCCAGATCGAATAGGCGGCTCACGTCGAAATCGCACTTTCGCACAAAGCAAGTGCGCCGCAAACGAGTGTCAAACATTTCGAGCGAAAATTGCTGTTGCCCTTTCGAATCCCGAATAGCGCCTCGGACCACAAAGCGGACACCCAGGCGAGATGCAATGTCCGAAGTTCCCATTTCGACCGGTACGGTTAGCACTGCCGAAGTCGGTAAAACGTCCACGCCTTGCAGATTTCCGAGGCGCGAAACAAGGCCGTCTGCAAACCCCAGGCTCGCACCTTGCTCATCGGATACATTCCCCAGAAGAAGCAGCGGTAACACGGCAAGCGAAGCGCGATCACCCCACTCCGGAGAACGGGTGTAGCCGATCTCGCCAGATGGACTTTGTTCGAAATCGGACTGCTGAAAGCGGGCATCGATGACGCGCACTGGGCCGATAAATCGGTACCCTTGCCCCACAACGGTCTCGAGGAAGCGCGGCTTCGCTGAGTTGTCGCCCAATGCGGTGCGAATTTTTCGCACAATGTTATTGATGTTTGGCTCGGTATCGATGAAAAGATCCGATCGCCACAGTTTCGTTACAATTTCCTTTCGCGAAACCAACTGTTCTCGACGGGCGACCAGGAATATCAATAGGTCCATGGGCTTTTTCTCGAGCTTCACGCGTCGTCCATGGCGGCGCAGTTCGTAGCGCCCAAGATCCAGCTCGATTTCGCCAACTGCTCGACTGGCCCTTCGCATAGTGCTCCCTTGCGTGGATTATCCTCTAAGATTGAGTAAGTTACGACGATATACAAAAGATAGGAAAAAATTATCCAGAATAAATTGAAACAAGTCTATTGCTAGAGGAATATCCTCTCCGTTGAATATCCTACTGCGGAGGTAGAACGATGAAACGAAACGTGTACCTTATGAAAATGTTTGCCGGATTGTTGTGCGGCGCGAGTTTGCTGTTTGCGATTTGTGCCCGGCCCGCTTCTTCTGAAAAACACACATTCACGCCTGATACCGTTCCCTACGGCCCCGCACCCGCCTTCGTGGCATCAGGTGCGCAACTCGCAGTGCTCGAGGGCAACCCCGGTGCTTCAAGTGGTGATTACACCGTGCGCTTGAAGATGCCTGACGGATATCGCATTGCGCCCCATTGGCATCCTCAACGGGAAAACGTCACGGTCATCTCGGGGACCTTCAAGGTCGGAATGGGAGATCGCTTTGATGAAAGCAAGTTGGGAGCTTTCCCGGCTGGCAGTTTTGCCTATCTTGATCCCGACATGCATCACTACGCGATGGCCAGCGGAGAAACTGTCGTGCAGGTCCACGGCGCAGCTCCTCTACAATTCAACTACGTCAATCCGAACGAGGATCCAAGCCGGAAGAAATGATTGATCGAAGCGGTCGCGCTGGCGGATCAGAGTGAGCGGAGAAATTTTGGGGAGCTTCTGTGTCGAACAACTATTGATGCTGCCGGCTATGGGAGGAGACGCTGAAAAAGACTTCAAGAAGGAGGGCCGGATGTCGCGTGATTTTCGGCCCCCGTCCTATTGCAATTGTTGTGGCTGGAATTTCGAGCCGCGCTGATGCCGTTCAAATGGTAGCTTTGCTGGTCCAGTGCGATGGTGTCATCACTTCGTTCTCCTTGCTGGCGGGAACTCGCCAATAACTTTGCCGTGCTCGTGATCGTGAATACCTGGTCCTGTTCGTAGCGGTCGAAGCTGAGATGTCCAGAGCTGCTCTCTGTGCCGTCCTTGCTCCTCTCGCCGCCGAAACTGAGTCCGCCGTTCTCCGTGCCCTCGTCGTTATAGAAGATCACGGCCGCTGTCTTGCGGTCTGGATGGGGATGTTCCTTCCCTTTAATGATGATTCCAGGAGCGAGAGACCTGTTGGAGATAGCCATGCGCAAGGTGCCATCGGGTTCGACGACGTTAATGCGCTCCACGTCAATCTGCTTGAATTTCTGTCGTGACTAACGTGGGCCCAAACCGGTCAACCAAGTGACAACAAGGACCGCCGTAAGCACGCCCGAGTACACCATTAGAAAGTGCTGGCTTGCAAGAAAGCGACGCATGCTCTGCCTCCTCAATCAAAGTCATCTCGGGTTCATCCACAAGCTCGTCGTTCAGACAAATACCCGTCTTAGTATCCCCACGTTTCCGAGAAACAAGATCAGCTTGCGGAAACAGATGAGAATGTGAAGGGCTATTGGACAACCCAGATGACGTAGCTCAGCTCTGCATCTTTAAAGTTCCCGGTTATTTTCCAGCACCCGGGCGTAGGAATGTCAATTCCGACCACGATGAAAGGGTGGTTTGAATCACCCTTCCAACCAGCATTGGCATGTTCGTCCGTTCTGAGAGGTGGAGCGGGAGAGTCTAAGCGTTTCCCGGTTACCTTGAGCATCGGTTGGGTATCACGATGCCAGTCATAGCCTTCGTGCCACCAAAAGAGCTTGTTCCTGAAAGCTGTGTCGGTAGGTCTGTAGTGCGGCAAGCCTTTCCATGTGCCATCCGTAGGCAGCAAGGTCCACAGTTTTTCAGCACCAAGCCAAAAACCATCAGGGCCGGTATCGCTGGGATAGGGCGACGGCGGTACGAAGGCATGGGCCGGAGGCTTCGTAACAGGACACGATTCCGGTATCTCTTTAGCCCGATCCTGCTGTGGGTGCTGAGACATGGGCGCGAAGACAGCCTGCATCAGGCGAGGAGTTTTCAGAGGGGTGAAACAGAACGCCGCAACAAGCGGAATGATCACTATCGGGGAAATGTGGCGTTTCATGGTTGCCACCTCCCGCACACCATTTTACAACAAAGGAAGCCGTAGCCATCGCCACGCGCCTACGCGGATGTGATCGGTGGACCATACTTCCCTTGAATAAAACCGCCCACACTGAAGCGCAGGCGGCTTGACCCGAGTGGTGGATGCCGACGCAAGGCGGAAGCCACGTGTTCGATTACGCCTTCTTGGCGGACTCGCGTCTGCCGCAACCGCGGGCCGCTTCCTTCAAGTTGTTAGTTTGAAGTCCCCGTAGCTAGTGCACGCCCACCGAAGCCGTTCGAGCTCCAGATTACTTTGCCCGATTGATTGAACAATCGGATAGTTGCGTTTCCATTCCTGTCAAAACCAAACATTCCGAACGGAATGCCTTTATCGTTCACGAGGGTAAAACTTTGTGCGCTGATCTCCTTCGGTGGAATAGCTTGGGACTGTGCCAGAACTGTTTTTGGTGCGACGTAATGCGAAAGAATTCCCCCGAGCAGACCCGCGGCAAGCGAGAGCCCGATATTCAGTTTTCGATTCATGCGCGAGTCTCCTTTTTCACAGGCTTGGTATCGTCCTTCGGCACTTTAGTTGCCCTAATGTTCTGCATGGTTGGCTACTCGAGCTACGCTTCCCTCATGACCAAAGCCAAAGCGAATCCATCGTATCCCTTGCTGCCAACGGTTTGTATAGCGGTCGCATCTAGGCGCGGTTCTGCCGCTAGGACTTCAAAGAAGCGGCGAACGCCTTGAACACCTGTATCGGAATTGTTGGGATCAACTACTGCGCCGTCACGGACCACATTGTCGGCAATTATTATCGTACCTAGACGTGAGAGACGAAGAGCCCACTTGAGGTAGGCGGCGTTATTGGATTTGTCAGCGTCGATAAAGATCAAATCAAACACAGCACCTTCCGTATGCAATTCGGAGAGTGATCGCAAGGCAGGCCCGCCTCTCAGATCAACCATGGAACTGAGTCCGGCTCGACCGATGTTTGCTGAGGCCACTTCAGCGTGCTTAGGATCAATTTCAAGCGTAACAATCCTTCCATCACGTGGAAGTGCCCTTGCGAACCAGATAGTGCTGTAACCGCCCAGCGTTCCGATCTCAAGAATTCTCTTTGCGCCCTGAATCCGAGCCAGCAGATGGAGCAGCTTGCCTTGGTTGGAAGCGACATCGTGCGCTGGAAGCCCCGCTACTACGTTTGCCCGTAAAGTCTCGTCCAGCGCGGAATCGGAGGGCACGAGATTATCAGCTATGTAACGATCAACTACTGTCCAAAGCTCATGATTCATGAGGTCAGGATAGCTTTTCGTCCCGACTGACAGCAAGCGAAGGAGTTTCGCCATTGAGGGTCGTCAATCCCCGTACCTCACTGTTTTCGCGGTGATCCTACTCCAAGGGTGATCTTCATCAGTTCCGGAGCGAGATCAGAGGCGTTGCCACCATTGAGATTGATCAACACGACTACTCCGGCGTGCTGCTCGGTAGCCATCATTATGAAGGTGCTCGTTCCCCACTCGCCTCCGCCGTGGCTTATTGTGGGTCCAAAACCGCTGCCGAGTTCCCAGCCGAGTCCGTAGTTCGTGTCTTCCCCGTCGTAAGTTTTCTGGCGAGTCCACATGAGGTTCCGAGTGCTGCGTGCCACCAAACGGTCGTTTAGCATGGCCACTTCAAACTTCGCCATGTCTTCGGCCGAGGACAGCCAACCATCGCCGGGAACCTTGAAGCTCACATCCACGGGCTCGGCATTGACCACCGCTCCAGACGCGTCTTTGCTATAGAACCGAGTTCGGTAGGGCACGATTGCCAAGCGGTCGTCGATCCGGGTGTGAGTGATGCCAGCGGGCCGCAACAGATTATCTTGGACAAAGTCCACTTATTTCTGCTGTGAAGCACCTTCGATGATGCAGCCAACCAGGGTATAGCCGTGCGTCGAGTAGCTGAACTTTGTGCCCGGCTTAGCAACCAGTGGGTCATCTTTGAAGAAACCCAGCCCTCCCGCAATGGGGTCGTCGAAGTGTCTCGTGCTAATCACCTCTGGGTCCTCAAGCGACTGCGATCGATAGTGATGGATTCCTCCGAGGTGTCCAAGTAGCTGGCGGGTGCTGATCGGCCATTCTTTACCGGGAAACGCTGGGCAATACTTCTGGACTGGTGCGTCGAGGTCAAGCTTGCCGCGCTCATAGAGCAACATGGCTGCGGTGGCTGTAATCGGCTTAGATATGGACGCTAACCGATAAAGCGTGCCTGCCGTGGGAATTGAATTCTCGATGTCGGCCATTCCGAATCCGGCTGGCCATTGCTCTTTCTCGTCTTCGACAACCGCGACGGAGACACCAGGCGGGCGATTCGCCGCCATGAATTTCGTGACTGCAACTTCGATTTGCTTGCGTTTTTCCGGTGCAGGCTCTGCTTGTGCCCGCGAGGCCGGGAACCATAGGGCGAGGGAGGCGAAAATCAGAAAAGAAGACGTCCGAATGCCCGTCCCGTATAAGCCCGTCGGCATTGGTACCCTCGGCTCTGTTGTACGGTATTTTAAAGCTAATGCTCGATAAACGTCAGAGCTTTATCGGACGCGTTTCCGGCACGGCAAAGATTGGGCGTGGTGCTCTTGGCGCGATAAAGGATTGAGGGGAGCCGCTTGCGTTTGCGGCGAACGCGACCACTCAGGCACAACCCGCTCCATTGATTGGAATTGTAACGCGCTGCACCGCAAAAACATCGGCGAGGAAAACATAAAGCCTCAGGGTTGCGACGGCTCCCACTCGCCCTTCACAATGATCCCTTCGCCGTCCCCGGGCCACGGTGGCATTGTCACAGCGATGGCAGCAAGCGGCTCGGAGCCAAATGACCGAAACTGGAATTGCGTACCTAAAGGAATCGTGAGTGACACGCCCGGGTAGACATCAACAACGGCGGCGTGCCCGTTCTGTTTTCGCCACACCTGACCGCGGCCTGCCACGAAGTACCAGATTTCCTCCACGGTGCGATGAGTGACGGCTTTCGATATCCTATTGGGAGCAAGCTCGAAATGTATCATCCCACCTTCCTTCACGCCTAGAAGAAGCCTCACATCCGAGCCGTCGGGCGCGACCGTATCCCGCTGCGATGGTAGAATTTTTGTAGAAAAGTCTGTGAATTCTCGTACTCCGTTGTTTGCGGTAACGTTCTCGAATTGCTTTGGTTTCTCGCGGCATCCAGCAAGGGCAAGTAAAGCTCCTGCCCCGAAAACCGCGAAAAGTTTTGAAAGCCGGTTTAATAAAGTAGTCATTCGAAAATCCTCGCACCGAAGTGTATCAGTAACGCGCAATCTGCCGGCCCTTTCAGGTGGCCCGCTGGCGGTGATTCTTCCGCCTGGAAAATATTCTTCGACGGGGATCCTGAGTAGTGTGAAGATCTTCGCCATGGGGGCAATGGTGAGCCGGTCAGATGGGAGGTGAAGCCCCGCCCGCGGTGAAACGGACAGAGCCTTGGGGCTTACCAATGACGCGACGCCGGTCGTTGGGTTCTGCGCGGCCCTCTCGGCCCCAAGACGCTCGCTCCACCTTATAGCGCCCGCGTCTGCCGCAACTGCGGACAGCTTCCTTCAATGGCTGTATCGAAAGCGCGCAGAGCGCCTTGCTCCCCTCCTGACTTTCCTGTTGATGCGCGCTTCCGATACATCAGCACTAGGACTAATCAAAGGTTGGAGTCGATCTTTCTGCCCTAACGCCACTGATTAGACAAGCGAACCAGGATCCCAATCGGCGATATCTGTTTAGTTAACTGACTGGCAGCCCCGTACTTGACGCCCATTGCGGTCGACGAACGGATTTGGCCAGATAGCCCCGTGGCAAGTCTTGCCCCGCAGGAGCCTCAATGACGCGTCTGTGCCACACGGAACATGACCGAAGCGATTTTGCGATGAAACGAACCGGGATGCCGACGTTCCCAGGAAGTAGGATCCTGCTCAGGATCGCGCTATGCGGTTTGGCGGCGTCACCATTGCCGGCTCAGGAGACTGAATGGCAGGAAGCGCACCATCAGATTCAAGACCTCAATGACGCGGCGAGATATTCGGAGTCTCTCCCGCTCGCTATCCGCAATCTGCAGTATGCCAAGGACACCTTTGGGTTAAACCAGCCGAACACGGCGACCAGTTTGGAGGTCGTAACTTTGGAGGCCTGACGAGCTCTCAAGAATCGGGATAGCCTCACGCGCAAGTCCTTCCGCTTCTGCGAATTTTCCCTCACCGTCATCCACAAGACTCAGCATGGATAACGCCCAAGCCGTGCTGGGGTCTTTCGGACCCAGGCTAGATCGACAGATCGCTATGCTTCTCTTGGCCAACGGTTCCGCGATTTCATCGTGATTTCGGTCATAGTAAAAATAGGCCATCGCATTCAATGTAGGGACCAACTGCAAAGCCCAGGAACCAAACGCTTTTTCTTGCAACAGCAAGGCCTGCTTGTATCGATCTTCGGCCTCGTCGTAACGTCCGACTTGTTGGTAGGTCGCCGCGAACTTAGCGAGAAAATCCGCGTACCGGCCTTCCCATCGAGTTTTGATATTTCTCGAAAACGGGTTGAGCGCGCTCGTCGAGGCGGAGAGCCTCTTCGTAATTCTCCAGGCCGCGTTCGGCATCAGCCAAGCGGTCCCGAACGCCAGCAATATTGAGCTCATCCTTGTTGTGCTTCTGGGCAAATTCCACGGAAAATTGAAAATCCTTTTGCGCCTCAGCAAAATTCCCCTTATCAAGGGCGGCTTGTCCTCGGTCGTTTGAGTGGTTCCACTCCGCATCGAGTTTTTCTTTAGGCCGGTAAACCAAAAAATAAAGCAACGTAATGACAACCAGCGTTCCGACCTCCAGGATCGAGTAGAACCGTGCGTGGCGATGTTTAACTTTCATTTTCAATCACAAAACTCAGTGCAGCGAAAGGGTTCGTTGTGGGTGACGGTTATGTGTGCTCGACCGTCATCCGTTATGGCAATCTCATAGCCGGCCATCGTTATCTGACAACAAAAGACTTAGGCTCTAAATTGGCCCCATGTGAGTGCAATCTGTTGCGTCTGAACAGAATAGACTTGCCTCAGTTGTACCCGCAGGTTCAAGACACTAAAACAGCGTGGTGTGCCCTCGTACACACCAAACCAGACAAGCATCACTTCAACTGCGGGCGGGGATATGGTACACACCGAGGGATTTATCCACGGATTTCTTGAGTTACGCACGCTGGAAGGCGACACCCTTGCCGATGGTGCCGACGACGGAGCGCACGGCGTGGCACGAGAAGGTTCTGAACGCAGCGGGTGGAGCGAACCTGCACTCGCCGCTCGAACTATTCACCGAAACGGAGGAAATGGAGCGGTTGGCGGACCTGGTGCGCAGGTCTTCGGACGAGGCTCTCGAAAAGGTGAGCCACTTTGCCACCGAGCTCGCCGCGAAGCGGTTGGAGAAGAATCATCCGGGACTTGCCGCGCGGCTTTGGCGTGCCCAGGGCATGCGCATCGTTGACGCCAAGAAGAGCAAATACTACAATGCCGCGCTCTCAAATTTCGAGCGGGCCCGAGACTGCTATCAGCGGGCAGAATTGGCGACCGAATGGGAGCGAACTGTCCGCTGGGTTTGGGCATCGCATTACCGCAAGACCGGTTTCATCAGTGGATTTCAGGCGTTGGCTGGCGGCTCGAAACGCAGCGAACGACCTCTGTTCTTAGCGCGCGCGAAGACGCGATGGGGCGAGCGGCACGGGAGAGATGCTTGTTGAGAACAGCGAAACAACACGATCCGGTCTCCCCTGATGAAATTGGCAGGGAACGAACCGATGGTACCGTTGTGGCGATCAACCTGGCTGGTCCGGTTGAGCTGATCGTACTTTCGCTGAAGCAGAAGACCGCGCGCTGCCGTCTGCGTGGAAGTGCCCACACAGTCATACTTCGTAGAGGTCGCTTGTGGGATGTTGTTCCCGGTGAGATCGCGGTCGTCCGGCCACGCAAACAATGGAGCTACGCGCGCAATCCTTACCTTTCCGGCGAAATTGAGTCTACGCGGCTCGACGTGCAGGCGCTGGGCCTTGCCCCGCTCAAACTGGAAGAGAGGGGCATGTGGGACCCGTCCGAGCACTACTGGGGCGAAGAGGGCGAGCCAATCGAAGAATGGGCCAAACCACTCATCGCGTGGGGACCGCGTCCGGAATTTGAGATGGAACAGGTGTTGCCGGGAGCGGACGCGGAGGATCCGTTTTCCGACCCCATCATCGAATCCAACGACCGGAAGGACAGCGGCGATATAAAAGGCGCAAACAATATCCTGATGGATCTCTGTCGGGCCGATCTTCGCTGCCTGGATGCTCATGCACATCTTGGGAACATTGCTTTCGATCGCAGGCCCGAGATAGCGATTCGCCACTACGAAGTGGGGTTTAGGATCGGCGAATTGTCCTTCGGCGAAAGCTTCGATGGTCTGCTTCCGTGGGGGTGGATCGACAACCGGCCATTTCTCCGCTGCCTGAATGGATTTGGACTGTGCCTTTGGCGGCTGGGCCGGTTCGAGGAAGCCGAGAATATTTTTGACCGTGTGCTGTGGCTAAATCCTTCTGATAACCAAGGCGTGCGATTTCTGATCGATGACGTCCAAGCTGGCCTGGCATGGCAGAGCGGCGGCACCGAAAGAGAATAGCGCGCACCTGCCATCAACACGCTACGCTTCAGAGTGTCATCGAGGATCTCAATTTCCCGCAACCCGGTCGTCCACAGCCACAGCCTGGGGCACAAAACTGCATGCATTTCGTTTGGTCACACGAGTGATCGAGCTTGACATCATGATGTCTGCTTTGTGATCATCAGTGTGTGCGAACCACTCTTTCACTTGACGAGGATGTCGCCAAGTTGCTTCGCCGCGAGATTCGCCGATCTGGCGCTTCCCTGAAGGCGGCGGTGAACCACTTTCTACGGCTGGGTTTGATGGGCTCCGGGAAGCCGGATCGAAAGCCGTTCTCGGTTCATCCAAGGGAATTGGGTTTGCCTCCAGGGTTGAGCTACGACAACGTGGAGGACTTAATCGAGGCGATAGAAGGTACAACGCACAAGTGATTGTCCTCGACGCAAATATACTTTTATACGCGTACGACACGAGTTCGGAGCATCATGCTAAGGCGCGTGCCTGGATTGAGCAGATTTTCTCGAGCGGAGAACCGATCGGATTGCCTTGGCAGACGGTCGCCGCCTTCCTGAGGGTTGTGACGAACCCAAGGCTTCCTGGCAAGCGATTCACGCCCCAAGAGGCGACTGAGCTTGTTGATCAATGGCTGGAGCAGCCGAACGTTCGCTTGTTGGCTCCTGGTGATCAACATTGGATCTTGCTGCGTCAACTTTTGCTCGATGGCCAAGCCCGGGGTCCTCTCGTGACAGACGCGCAACTCGCCGCGTTGACGACTGAGTACGGCGGCATTCTGCATACAACGGACCGCGACTTCGCGCGGTTCTCCGGATTGCGCTTTACCAATCCGTTGCAATAGGCAGTTCCGTCAAAGTGCGACGCCAAACCGTGAAGGCATGATTTGGCTACTACTCTGAATCAAGTTGACGGAACCCGAGCACCATCCTGCACATTCCAGGACCACCTCCTCCGCCTTCAGCAGCCAGGTACAAGGTACAACTAAGAGAGGGGAAATAATGCTTCTCGTCCCGTAAGCGACGCGAGAGAATGCGTTTATGGAGTTGCTACTCATAGTTCGGGACCAGGAGGTCGTTGTTCAAATCCACTCGCCCCGACCATTTTCTCCCTTATTTTCATTGGGTTACTCATTATGCCGCTGTTGCCTTCAAAATTTGTAGCCCAAATAACGCGTCCACTAATCGTTCATGCGTCCTCGAAATCGCGATCAGAAATGGCCCGCCGTGTGTTGCACATCGAATTTGCGGCCTCACCGGTCACCGAAGATGGACTTGAACTCGCCGTGGCGTAGCAGCGCTCGCCCGCGAAGCGGCTGTCCGAGTTCTTTGATTTGGTTCGGCGTCAGCAAGGCGGAATAGCTAGCGTTCAGGCGATTCCCAGAATCCAGCCTTCGATCTCGGCCACTTCTCTTTCATGCGGCGTCAGACTTGGCGTGTAAAACCGTTCTAGGCTGCTGTGCAGGTCGTTTCGGCGCAGCCATTCTGCAGCGGCATAGGCGTCTTGCTGATGGGAATCTCGGCCATCACGCGGGAGACTGTGACTCCATAACGCCGGATAAATTTCCACGACTGCCGATCTGCCCGGTGGCACCTTCCAGCCGTCGAACGGCCAGAAATGGACTCGATCTCTCGCGTGCATGCGGAGAAAACGCAACCACGGAATGCCAGCATGGGTAGATTTGGCCACCGACCCCGGCACGTCGAAATGAAATACCGATTTCGCGCCCGCGCGCACTTCCGTGATCCGTCTCCAGTGAGAATCACCGCAGCGTGCCGCACCATTTCCACATTCGCCTTCACGAACGAAATCTACGTACGTGTTGTCTTCATCGGTGGGCCAATGCTTCTGAAAATCGTCCAGGAAGGATTGCCACTCGCGGAGCAGTTTGTACTTCTCGAAATATTTCAGCGGGAACGAAAAACCGTGGTCAATGCCCACCAACGTGACGGATGACTCGCTGAGGCTTTCGACGAGCCAGTGGGCAATTCTTTTGCGCGTCCAGTTTTTGCGGGGGCTGGGAGGCGGCGCGACTTCGCGCGGATCGTTCGAATGGTCCGCCGCATAGACACGGAGGCCCTTGAGGCTGGACTCGCAGGTTTCTGCGCCGGAATAGTCGATCCCGATGTATCTCTCGAAAGCTGCGCTCATTTTCCGACTGGAATTGATTGTAACTGGGCCTCGGTCACAGCGGCTGTCATAGCTTGTCTCGGTAATGTGTCACAGCTTGTCGTAGTGTCGGTTGACCATATTTCGCGGCCTAATCTACAAGAGAGGCGTCAACGGCTTGCTGTTCGCAGTTCGGTGCCTCGGTTGAGAATTTCCAGATAGCGATGATACGTGAAGAGCCGATGTCGCTGCTTGCCAGTGGTCTCACGAACCATGCCGAGCTTGACCATGTACTGCAATGCCTTGGCCACAGTGGGAGCCGACAGGGAGAGCTGCTCCGCTGTAGCGGGGATTGTGATGATGGGCTTTCGCTGAAGGTGCTGGTGGACGCGCAAAACCGAGGCAGCCGGCCGGCCAAGCTCGTCGATCTTGCGGCGATCTTGTTCGATGATGGTAAGTATCTCCCGCGAAGTATCACCCGCCTGTTGAGCGGTCTCTTTCACTCCTGTTAGAAAGAATTCCAGCCAGGTCTCCCAATCTCCGTGACTACGCACACGGTCGAGCAATTCATAGTATTTCTGCCTGTTCGTCTTGAAATAGAGACTGAGGTAAAGAATGGGCTCACGGATTGCGCCAGCGACACACAACAGAAATGTAATCAGCAATCGGCCCAATCTCCCATTTCCGTCCAGAAATGGATGAATGGTTTCGAATTGCACATGAACAAGCGCCGCCTTCACTAATATGGGCAAGTCTTCGTGCTCGCGATGCAGAAACTTTTCGAATGCATCCAAGCATTCCATCATTTTCTCAGGGGGCGGCGGAACAAATGCTGCGTTCCCGGGCCGTGTGCCTCCGATCCAGTTTTGGCTTTCACGGAATTCACTCGGACGCTTCTGACTTCCTCGTCCCTTGGACAAGAGAATCTTGTGAATTTCTCGTATCAACCTCAGAGAGAGCGGAAAATCCCCCCGGAGCCGGCGAAGTCCATGATTCATCGCGGCCACATAATTTGAAACTTCCTGGACGTCTTCCAACGGGACACTGGGGGCTTCGGCGCTTTCAAATAGCATCAGGTCAGAAAACGAGGACTGTGTGCCCTCGATCTGCGAAGAGAGGACCGGCTTCCTTCCGAACGTAGAGGTAAATGAAGAGCGAGGGATCGGGCAGAATGGACGCGAGTCCGTCCAGGCGCCCGAGAGCCTGATTTGCCTGCTCAAGCAAGGGCAAGAGCGGCTGGAGGGCCAGCGGTGGGTCTGGCGGTAATGGCGGTGGCACATAGGCCTTGAAGGACTCGTCCTTGAAGGTCTTGACGACATAAGTGCCGAGGCGGCTGTTCGGTTTGGTTGGTGTCGCCATCACAAAACCATCGTTTCGTTAGAAATTATCTAACGAAACTATATAGGCTTTTACTTTCGTTACCAGTCCAAAACGAACCCGCACTAAGCTAAATAATTATAAGGACTTAGGGATAAAAACCGCTATCAAGCGAGGATCGACCGGCTCGCTCTCAAGGGCGAGGACACCGAAGATGCATTCGTGGACGCGCCGAAGCGGTTCTTGGCGACCGAATCGCTCCAAGGCTTCGATGCCAAGGGCGAATTCACGAAGTGCCAAGGAACGCTTGGTGGAAACTGACCGACCGCGCAGACGCTCCAAGTTCTCGGGCAGCAAATATTCAGGCCCATAGATAATTCTCAGGTATTCAGGGCCGCGGCATTTGACCGCGGGCTGCGTCAACCCGCGTCGTCCGCGCACAATGAAGTCCAGCGGCTTTACGACCATGCCCTCGCCACCGCGTCCGGTCAGCTCTTCCCACCACTGAGTGGCTTCTTCGACGCTCGCTGTGTCGGTCACATCAACCTGTCGGTAAGACGTTGCGAGCAAGAGACCATCGCTGGCTTTGCAAACCTCTGCCAGCTTTTCCATGTGCCACACGTGATCGCGCTGAACATGAACCTGTCCCTCTGTAGCCAACAGGTGAAACGGTGCGAGTTTCAAGTCGCTCACTGACTGAACCGGCCAGCAGTAGCGCCGATACGAATCGATAAATGTATTTCATGGTTCGTCTCCCCTTGATGGTGGCCAGCAGCGCGGCTGTTGCAGATTCCTCTTTCACTGTTTCAAGTAATGAAGCGCAACGCCTCCCGATTGAAAAAACTTCGACTCAACCAGTTTTAACTGTAATTTTTCCGCCAAGCTAACGCCTTCCAACAACCGCCTCCCTTCTCCTGCGATCGTTGGCCCAACGACAAAACGATATTCATCAATCAGGCCAAGCTGCATCAGTTGTGAAGGGATATCTACGCCACCGACCAAAATATTTTTGCCTCGCTCTTGTTTCAATTCAAGTATTTCGTCGCGAAGATTCGTACGAACAATTCTCGTATTTTTATCTTCAGCGCCGTCTAATGTTCGTGAAAAGACAATTTTGTTGATGGAGTCAAATGCCCGAGCAAATTCGGTATTTGCTTTTGTCTCAGACTGGTTTTTGAGGACTTCAGGCCAATAGGGAACCATCAATTGGTAGGTTTTACGCCCAAAGACCTGCAGGTCAACCTCTCGCGTGAGGTGAGTAAAATATTCCAGTTTTTCTTCATCGACAAGTTGTTTGGTGTGGTCGACGCAGCCGTCCAGAGTAGTGTTGATCGCGAAGATTAGCTTTCTCATTTGCTGTCCTCCCCTTTTACCCGAGGTCCCTGACGTCGGCTCACGCCTAGCCGCCCATTGTGCCGGTCCGCAAAGGACCGTTCGGCTTGTAGGCGCTGATGATGACGCCCGAGGACACAGCCTTCGAGCTGGCGAGCTTGAACTCGCGTGGCGGCGTTCCATCCGCAAAGATCCGTTTGCCTGTGCCTAGCAGAACCGGGAAGACGAGCAGCAAGATTTCATCTGCAAGGTCGTGTTCGGCCAGCACTGGTGTCAACGTCGAGCTACCCCAGACGATCAGGTGCGGTCCGTCCGTCGCCTTGACGCGGCGAACGCCCGCGACGAGGTCCGATCCGAGGCCCTCAGCCGGCCCCCATGCAAGACTGTCCGCCCTGTGGGTCGCGATGTATTTCGTCGCTCCGTTTATCGCCTCCGCCATCGGGCTTTTCGGTGCGGTCGGCCAAAAGCCGCTCCAGATATCGTAGGTTCGGCGGCCCAGCAGCAGATCGAAATCGTCGCCGTGAGCCGCGACGATGGCCGCTCCCGCTTCGGGATCGCCATGCGGCGCAGCCCATCCGCCGTAGGGGTAGCCGGGGTCTTCCTTCGGTCCGCCGGGAGCCTGAATCACCCCGTCCAGCGAGATGTGTTCGATGATCCTGATCTTTCTCATACGGTCTCCTTGGATATGGGCTTTTGCGCGCCTGCGGCAGGCGCGGTAAACACTATTCCGATGGGGTGTTCGACCGAAAACACGGGCGCACCTCGCCGGACGCCCGGCGGACGACGGCGCCCTTACGTGTCCACGTCGGTGTCTCGTCCATGTCAGCGGCTTGCCCTATCGAAAAACCGCCTATGTGCTCCTTGGTATGGCCCATCGGTGATAAGCACCTTGCCATCGGGCTGCGCTCGGAGCGCGCCAGTTCTCGGGCATTCTTTCAGCGGTCTGTTCACCGCGATGAAAAGGCTTGCCGCTGCTCATTAATCTCTACCTCAGCTTCTACTTTTTGTTCAACCTGCCCTTGTAACTCGAGGGCTGCCGTCCAAAGTGGTTCGGGGATGGCGATCTCCTCATCGACAACTTTCCTCACAGGTTCAATTCATGCCTCGAGCAGAAATCACGTCCAAGCGCCATCACCAGCGTTCAATTTCCTCGCCCTTCGCACCGTCGAGACAACTGTAGCTCGGATTCAGGGTTTCAGGTGGGGATGAGCCCTCAAGATCCATGTGTCGAAGTCCACCTTTAGCTTTTCGGCAAGTAATCGTATCTCTTCAACCTCACGTTCGGAGATTCTAGCGGATCGTTCATAGTCTGAAATGCAAAAACCGCCAGCGCCATTGGTGAAGCACGAGCAGACCCGGCAAGCTGTGTTACGCCTTTTCTTTGGCCAGCCCGATAGGCGATTCTTGCAAAAAGAGGTCATCGGACGCATTGGCTTGGGTTCGGGAACGGTGCAACGCGAGCTTGAAAGGTTATCGAAGGCTGGCCCGACAAATCATAAGTGACGCCAGGACAGCGACTTAGGTTCTGAGTCTTCCCTGGTTCGGAACCAGGAGGCCGGTGGTTTAAATCCACGCGCCCCAACCATTTCTTTTCAACTAGTTAAGCAGCGTTGCTCTCCTCGGAATTGGGTCTACTTGGGTCCAAGTAAGGCTACTTCCGCCACCACACGCTCACGAAATTCGGGTCGAATGCGCGTAGCGGGACGTGGTCCGCAAGCTGGAATGGCCAATCCACTCTTTCACCAAATCCCCCGGGACACTCTTTTCCTGAAGAACGGAAACGCGGCCGTGACGGGCATGCAGGCGGCCGGGCTTCAGGCTCGAGCGCGGGGGCAAGAAAAGAAGCGCGCGCTGGTGGCCGTCGCACGGAAGTTGGCTGTAATAGTCAGGTAGCAGCACCTGCTGAAACGGGCACGCCCAACCGGCACTGAGCGATTCACCGCTCAACCACGAGTGCGGAGCGAAGGATGCGTCAGAGGCGGCCGGCTAAAGACAAAGACTCGCTGTAAAGAAGGAAAAACAAAATCGTCTTCACGGTCACCGGCCTTCTCACGGAAGGAGTTGACGAACAGCCATCGTAGGCTTGTTCCGCAGAAAGTGTAGGAAGGGAGGAGCCCCCACGACTACGCTTTGCTTAAACGCTCCGGTCTCTACTACTTTCTCTGGTTTATCCCTTTACGGAGTTGTGGCACGCTGTTTAGTCATTCAGACCGTAGCCAGCTAGAGTGGTCATCTTTGTGACGTCAGGATATAGGACGCCGATTCCAGCGTTTTTGGCGGAACGTGGTGAATACCAGATGGATCCATCCTTCCCGGTCCGGATCATGGGCATGTCTGTGCGCTGCGGTGCGGGGAAGATGGTGAAAGCAACATCGTCCGGATCAAAGAGTATCAACGCTCCACCTTGACCGCCGTCGCTGAACCACATCTTGCCGGTCCCGGGAGCTTGCTTTTCGTCGTAAGGCTGGGAATTCTCGAAGGGAACGGCCCACTCTGTTATCTTGCCGGTCTTCGGATCGAGTCGCTCCAATTTTCCGGCGCTAAACAGGCCAAACCAGACGTTCCCTGTAGAGTCCACCGTAAGGCGTCGAATGAGCGCGGGGTATGTGGGCGGCGTAAACTCGGTATACTTCTGCGTTTCCGCATCGAGCTTGGTGATCTTGCTTCCGTGGAACTCGGCGATCCATACGTTGTCTCTACTGTCCTTCACCACTCCATAGGGAAAACTGTTCGGCGTAGGCAGAACGGTGACGCTTGTTTTTTTGGTCTGCCAGTCAAGGCGAGACATGCCGTTTCCAACGATAAAATTCATATACACGTTGTGTTTCGAGTCAATCACCAAGGACTGCGCATTCTTCATACCCGGAATCACATGATCGGGATCCATTGGATATGCGGCCACCCACTTGAGGGTCTTGGTATTGAAAACGTCGACATTGGGGCCACTCTCCTCCGGAACCCAGATCATCCCCTGATCGTCTATCATGAAGTCATGAATGCCCTTTGTCGGGGCTGGCACGATAAAATCCTGGTAATCGCCCGTGCGGGGATCCAGGCGAGCGATACGATTCGGAATACCACGGTCAGTTACCCAAAGATCACCCGTTTGGTCAAATACGATGTCCTGATCGACCCGCCGTTTGCCAAAAGGACCGCGAGGAGCTGAAGAGTACTCGGGTGAGTTCGTGCCTTCGCCCGGCGCGTCGAGCGGAAGGTAATATTCGATGTACTCGGCTTTGCTGATCTTGGTTTCGTCCACAGACATTTCTGTTTGGAATTTCACGGCCCGGGGCTGGCTGTTCGGACCAAAATTTTCAGTCAGAAACTTCACAAGTACTTCACGCTGCTCCTTGGTCAAATCAGCAGGCTGAATCTGCGCGCCCTGCGGATTGCCATTCCCGGACATGAAATCGATGGCGGCATTCCACTGATCCGCGTCCCACTGGCGCGAGGGAAGGAAATTGGGGCCGTGACACCGAACGCAAAGCCTCTCGACGATCTTCCGACCCTCCGTACCTTTCGGATAAATATCGTCGTATCGCAGAGTCTGCACCGTCCCCGAATCCTGAGCGGCCGCATGAAGGCTAAGATTTACCGTGGCCTTACCACCCGCCTTCAGCTCAATCTTCTGTATGTCGGATGCCAGACCCTTGGCCTCGACCGACACTTCATAATTTCCCGGCATCAGGTTCAGCGCTTGAAACTTCCCTTCGCTGGTATAGACCATGTAAAGCATTCGCTTAACCGGGTTCCGAAAGTAAACTTTGGCAGCTTTGAACGCCGAGGAGGACGTGACCGAACCACTCGCGCTGGCCAGTCCCGATAGATCGGTGCTTCCTTTGCTCTCTCCTTTCGCAACATTGAGCCCCACCAGGACGCCTGCCCCGACCACTGCAACGATCAGCGCGCAATAAACGCTACGCAAAATTCTGTAGTTCATAACCCCTCACGAATGATTCCCTCAATGGAATAATCCGCCGTGGCCCGCTGTTACCTTGATGGATAGAAATTCGAGTACGACCGAGTTTGCTGATTACCTGCAAACCTGCGCCGCCCAAGATCTCTCATTTCGCGCGGGCGACTTGTTCCAGACTTTGTTGTTTCAAGACCTGCAAATCCTCTTTGGTTCGAAGTTGAATGCGCGCGACCTTTCCGGATCTCCAGTACGCAAGCACGACCTGGGTTGAGCCGGTTATCTCAGAAATAGAAAGGTGGCGTAGCTCAACACCGTGCGTGGGCAACGGAAATTCTGTCCACTGCGCCGTTTTTGGATCGAAACGCGCCACGGCGTCAGCTTGAGTCAGGCTGACCCACACCATGTGGCTTTTGTCGACGACCGCATCATAAGGGGCCGATTGGGGAGTTGGGTATGGATAAAAAGTCGGTTTCAAGGTGTGAATGTCGTATTTCGCCATGTCGCCGCCCCAATAATTGCAAACGTAAACGGAATCGCCATTTTTATCGGCGCCCAGGCGTCGGGGTCCTTGCGCCCAAGGAAAGGTCATATCGGTTGCTTCCACACCGGCGAGTTGATACATCTGGCGATCCTCATCCGTCAGTTGCTCGCCCATGCGGTTGGGGATGGGCGGTAGTTTTATTTCCGAGCTTTCCCCCGTGTTGATGTACGATTTCCCCAACAAATCGATATTGATCTGGGTCCACCAGCCATTGCCGTCGTGATCGGCAGCAATCCCGTACGAACTCCCAGAACCGAGGGCCATCGGAGTGAGAGATTTGAACTCCGTGAACTGCTGCGTTTTCGGATCAAATCGAAGCGCGCCCCGATTGGTCGAGGCCCACACATTTCCATTGAGATCTACGTCAATTCCACCGCCGACGCCGGCCATACCTTTCGAAGGCGGATAGATGCTGACCTTCATGGTGGAAGGATTGATACTTCCAAAGCTTCCGATACCATTCGGGGCTTCGGTGGCGCCGGCAACGGTGAACCAGAGATTTCCTTTCTGGTCCATCGCCAACCCGTGCGTGAAGGCTGCCAGCCCTCCTGGGCCGGGAACCTTCACATTCGTGACCTTGCCCGTTTCGGCATCAACCATCCCCAGCGATCGCACGTAACTGGCAATGGCATAGGTGAACCAGATGTTGCCATTCAAATCCATCTGTGAATCATGCGCGCCACGAACACCATTCAAGCTGGAGGGGGTGCCGAGTGACCAATCGCTCCCATCGTTGGTGGCATAGCCATCATTCTGGTTGTACACATCCGAGTCCGCGATCGGTATCCGATATTCGGTGATCACAGCTCTGGCCGCATCCCCAGTAGGCCGCGGCCGCGGGTGAATGTTCAGGGTGGACTTTTCGCCCCTCACTTCACCCAAGTAAGCAGCTAAATCCTTTTTGTAGTATGTCATCACTGGCCACGGTGATTGATCTTGGCCGCCAAACTCTCCATCACCATTTCGAACTTTGCCCATCAAATTGATTACCGACTCCCAACCAGCGGCATCGAATCGGTTCTGTAAAACATAGCTGGCTTCGTGGCATCCAGTGCAATTTCCGTAAAACACGTCCTTCATCTTCTTGTGTTGAGGAGTGTCAGCTGGCAGAGCCTCAACATATTCCGCACCGGTGAGTTGCTTACTGAAATCTTTGGCAGATTTTAGCTGGAAGTCTTGATGGCCGATGCTCGCTCCGACGACGGTGTCGGACTTGCCTGTCTCATAACCTTCCGCTTGCGCCCAGACGTGATAAGTCCCGTTTGCCATACCGGCAGGAAAATAGTAATTCCCCTGCTCGTCCGTGAAGACCGTGGTGACGATGCTCTCGCCATCCTTCTGCGCTGAAACGGTCACTCCCTCCATTTTGTTGCCGGAGTTCGAAGTGAGGGTTCCCGTCAGTATGGCCGCGTTCTCAGCCGCATCGCTAATGCTTAACCGGCGCCAAGAGATTACCAGCACTGCGAGAAAAACGGCAGCCACTGCGGTCATTCTCCAGGCAAAAGTGTTCGACATTACTCCTCCTAACTAGTCAGTCAATCACGATGGCCGGCTAATCAGTCGCCGGTTAATCGATCGTCGACCGGTTCGATCCTTCGTTCTTTTTCGCTTCTGTGGGCTTGGGAGCTACCTTCAGATACTCCACGATGTCGTCGATCTCAGGCGAAGACAGTCCATAACGAAAACCAGGCATTTGGTTCGGCTGCCCGTTGGTGATGAACTCTCGAACCGTGTCTTCATTTCCTTCCACGATATCTTTGTACAAAGCAGGTCCGTAGGTCTTTGAGTTCACCGTGGGCGGGGTGTGGCATATCGCGCAGCGCTGTTGGAAAAGCCGGCGACCAGCTTTTTGCTGATCGGTGAGTTTCGTTCCCGACTGCTGTCCTTGGGCAAGAAGCGGCACAGCCATGAAAGAAATCACTGCTACACAAATCAATCGCATTGCTTGCCCCTTTGAAAGTTTGGGCGCTTGTCAGCTGACCTGAAACGTCCCAAGGCTACAATAAAAGCCTTCCATACTGTCAATGCATTTATATAATATGCCGATATGCGCTATACGCATATTCAACAGTCCGACCTGAACCTGCTCACGATGCTTCTGGCCCTGGTAGAGGAGCGCAGCGTATCTCGTGCCGCGCAACGCGCGAACCTAAGTCAACCTGCAATGAGCCGTAAACTGGATCGCCTTCAGGAAATGTTCCAGGATGAACTCCTGATCCGAACCCGACAGGGATACGAACCGACTCACCGGGCCGTGCGTCTTTACCACGAATTCGACCACATCCTGCGGCGCATAGAAGACATTCTGCGAGTTGACGCTTTCGATCCCGCGAGCGTCACGGATGCCTTCACGATAGCCGCCACCGATTACGCGGCTATCGTAGCTTTCCCGCATGTGGTTGGCCAAATCACGAAGGTCGCTCCGCAAATCAGTCTTCAAGTTGTTCCGTGGGACGATGCTGTTTTCCACCGACTCGAGGCGAACACGCTAGATTTGGCATTGTGGGGCAATGTCGCGCCAAGCAGTCTGCGGACGCAAGTACTTTTTCGCGAACGGCTAATGTGTTTAGTGCGCAAAGATCACCCGCTAACGAAAAGAAGAATGACCCTCAAAGCCTATGCGTTCTATCCCCACGCCGCGGTTACGTTAACTGTAAAGACTCAGGAATTTATCGATCGCGCCCTGCGAGAGCACGGTCTCGAACGGAAAATGCAGCTGGTCGTCCCCTACTTTGCTACTGCCGCCGCGCTGCTGGAGCACTCCGATCTGATATTCACCATACCGAGACGACTTGCGCGCAAGCTGTCATTAACCTCCGAGACAAAAATGCTGCAGCCTCCGGCCGAAATAACAAAACTGGCGACCTTTGATTATTCGTTGGTTTGGCATCGACGGATGGATAGCGACCCTGCACATCAGTGGCTTCGACGAATGTTCGCGGAACACTCGATCATCGACCCCGCATAAACTCGTTGTGCTCGTGATGGGCACGGCCCCGCCTCGAGTATGCGCACAAGACATACTTCAATATCAGATAAATGCATTGGATCAATGAGAGCTCCTTGCATATGATGCGTCCATTTTGGGGAGCCGTATTCCGAACAAATGTCTTTCCAGAGCGCTGTATAGGTAGGCCGGAGCATTACTGGAGTTCGGGGATAAGTTTGGACCGACGCGATCGTGGCTATGTGCAACAGGAGGAATCGGTGGATCGTTTTCCAAAATGCTCGCGCGCATGCATTCAATTGCCATCAAATGAGTCTCTGTTCTGTGACCCTTGTTCCGCCATCGCTTCGAAGACCTTCAATCTAGTGATCGTCAGCACGTTTTGCACCCAAGGCCAATCGCGCCAGCAAAGCACACAACTTTAGGAGTCCTAAACCATGAGAACTTTTAATAATGCCGAGCACAGGTTGTTGCGAAGGCATCACGCGGTCGGAATGTGTATCGTTCTATTGCTCCTGGCGATAACAAGCTCAGCGCAGGCCCCGACCGGCATAATTCTGGGAACGGTGCAAGATGCTTCGCATGCAGCAGTGCCTGGCGCAACCGTCACCGTTAAAAATATGGAAACCGGACTTGGTCGGACCGTGTCGACCGGTGACGACGGAACATTCCGTTTTCCCTCCTTGCCAGTCGGTCCATATGCAATTGCAGTCGAAAAACAAGGCTTTCAGGTGGACCGCCGGGAAGGTGTCACTCTAACGGTTTCGCAAGAGGCAGTTGTGAATTTCACCCTGCAGGTCGGCGTTCAAAGCCAGCAAGTAGTTGTTCAGGCGGAGGGCCCACAGGTTGACACGACGAACTCCACATTGGGCGGAACGGTGGATGAGCAGAGGATCTCGGACCTCCCTTTAAATGGGAGGAACTATATTGACCTGACTCTTCTTCAGCCCGGTGTATCGCATGCGGCTCTAGCCGGCAGTATCAACTCCACGACGACGGGTACGTGGATTAGCAGTAACGGAGCCCCGGTTCGATCGAACAACATCACCCTTGATGGCGCGCGCCTCAATAATTATCAGGGAGCTACTTCTGCTTCAGCGGGTGGCAATACGCTCGGTGTGGACGGTATTCGAGAGTACCGAGTTGTGACCGATATGTTCGGTGCAGAGTATGGCTTGACGATGGGGAGTCAGATTGTAATGGTCAGCCGATCCGGGACCAATGAATTTCACGGGGACGCGTTCGATTATCTGAGAAATGACAAATTGGATGCCAACAATTATTTCAGTACAACTAAGCCACCACACAAGAGAAACAACTTTGGCGGCGCATTCGGCGGTCCAATCAGGCGGGACAAAGCGTTCGTTTACGGTGTGTATGAGGGGATTCGGGAAATCGTTACACCTTCGGCGACCGTGAACGTATTGTCACAAAACTGCTATAACGCAAGCAAGCAGCTACTCCTTACCAATAATCCTTGCGCAGTCACGCCAAGCAATCCGAACGGTAGTGTAGCTGCCTCGATGCAAAAACTCGCGAGCCTATTTCCATATCCAAACCATGGCACGCACCAATATATTCCTTTCCCGTATTCCAACCGGGATGGGGAGGACTTCGGTCAGATTCGCTACGACCAAAACATATCGGCGGCCGATTCCTTTTTTGCGCGCTATACGATTGATTCCTTCGACGCCACCAACAACTCGAAGTTCCCGGAATACAATGTCTTGTCCAGTGGCCGTAACAATTTCATCACGCTTTCTGAGACCCACATATTTAAGGCCGACCTCGTAAATACGGCACGGATATCGTTCAGTCGTACAGCGAGTAACGGCGGTAATTACGTTATCGCCGGACCCTCCGACTGCCCGACTTTAGACTGTCCCGGTTACTCGTTTGTGAGCGTCGGCGGCAAACCGTTACCGACCGGCGCAATGATCATTGGCGGTACCAACTTTGGACCAACGGCCGGGAACAGCGCGGGACACGTACAGAACATCTACACGTTTAGCGACGACGTCTTTTATACGAAAGGACGCCACGCCCTAAAACTTGGGATCCTGTTCAACCGCTTCAATGTTGCCGATCAAGGCGCGCCTTCCGGAAACCGCGCTGGCGAGACAATCTGGAATTCATTTTCAGACCTGCTCAACGGAACTCCTGCTCTGTGGGATGCGGACTTTACGACTCCGCAGACGAACGTAGATTTTATTTTCAATACCGTTGGTCTGTACGCGCAGGATGATTTCCGAGTCTCATCCCGATTAACGCTCAATGTCGGCTTGCGCTATGAATTCAACACAAGTCCCTGGGAACTGAAAGGTCGGCAGTATACGCATCTGAATATACAGTCGGATCCGTTAGTTGCCGTGCAGCATCCGATCTTGCAGAACAATTCCTACAAAAATGTCAGCCCCAGAGTAGGCTTTGCGTACGACGTATTCGGGAACGGAACTACGGCGGTCCGGGGCGGCTTTGGTGAGTATTTCGACGTAGGAAATATAGGTACGGCTATTTCCCAATACAATTACGCTCTGCCGCCTCTTTCGTCCTATGTCAATGTTCCCGTTGGACCGGGCACGCCGGCATTCAGCATCCCTTTCCCCACAAATATTCCCGGACAGTTTCAACTCATTCATACTCTCGACTACTATTCAAAGCAGCCTCACGTGCTCCAATATAATCTGAGCGTCGAGCGCCAGCTGCCTGCGAACATGGCGCTGACCGTTTCTTATGTCGGTTCACGGGGAATTAACTTATTCCGAATCAACGAACAAAATCCGAACCGACCGGTCACCGATCCCACCAATTCCTTTCCTGGACAGCCGTTTTGGGGCACCGACCCGAACACGCCACAGGGCCGATTCAATCCGAACTTCGGGTCCGCAACCATGGTCACCACGGGCTCGAACTCTTGGTACAACGCGCTTCAAGTCGGAATTACCATGAGGACCTATCACGGGCTCGAACTCCAGACTGCATACACCCACTCACGGAGCCTGGATACGGCGCAGGGGCAGCAGTATGTATTTGACTGTTTCTCGGCCTCGGGTAGCGCCACGGGGATCAACCCATTTAACGCAAATTTCGATAAAGGGCCTTCCTGCTTTGACTTGCCGAACGACTTCCGCGTCAACTTTCTGTATCACTTCCCAACGATCAAATCTTCCGGGGCGTTGGCCAAGCTGGCGAATGGCTGGTGGGTGGGCAGCATCATTTCAGTCCAATCAGGATACCCGTTCAACGTGAACACGGTGGGCTTACTGTCGAACAGCGGAGTCTTTGGTGCTGATCAGGGCGAGCGCCCCAATGTTGTGACGGCGGCGAATCTCAGCGGCTGCGAAAGCAGTTGATCCGGCCGCGGTCATCTACAATCGCCATGCCGCCATTCTGGGAGACCCAAACGGGTGGTTTAACCCGCACATGTTTACTCTGGTTGGCCCCAAAGCCACCGCACCTTGCAATGGTTCGAATCCCGGAGCAGGTGTTGGAACCCTGTATGGAGACACGGTTCACTATAATCCGGATTGTTACTTCGGGTACCTGGGAGATGAGCCGCGCGACGACTTGCGAGGGCCAAATCTGCGCACCTGGGATCTGTCAGTTAATAAGGATACGTCGCTGCCCTTCCTTGGTGAAGCTGGAAAACTTCAGTTCCGAGCGGAGATGTTCAATGTGCTGAATCATCCCGAATTTTGGTATGCCCAACAACACAGTTTTCGCGGCATCAGACCCAAGTTCAGGAGGCGCTGGCTCCAACGAAGCGCCTCCAGATGCTGCCGGCAACACGAACGTCGTCGGTAGTTTACCCAACCGGCAGGTCCAACTTTCCTTGAAACTGATTTTCTGACACCGCTTCAACGCCGCCCGGTCCGGTAAGCCGCACGAAACCGGCGGGTATGTGAAAGGGGACGAAAAATATGATTTCGATGCCATTACAGGGAGTGCTGTTGAAGCACGTCGGACCGTGGCGGGCGATACTCGCGGCTCTCATCCTTGTGCTTTTTTCGCAGCCGTCACAGGCGGCGCGTGCCAAATCGAGTCCACAGAAGACGAACAAAGATATTCAAACGGTGCAGTATCAATCGGGCGGTGCCACCATTTCGGCGCTCATGGCGAGACCAAACGGCAGCGGTCCTCAACCGGCTATTGTCGTGGTGCACGATCTGGCCGGAATGAGTGAAGATCTCCGCGACTCGATACAAAAACTCGCGAGTGAAGGTTTCGTTGTTCTCGCGCCGGATCTACTATCCCGCGAAGGAGGGAGCGACAAAGTACCACCGGAGCAGAGAGCACGCATTCTAACTAGACTGTCGCCGATCCTAACCGTCGAGGACGTCTCCGCTGGTTATGAGTATCTGTCAAAACTTTCCGATGTGGATCCACACAAAATTTCGATCCTCGGATTTGGCTGGGGCGGTTGGAGAGCCTTCCGGGTCGCTGAGGAAGCACCTGTTTACAAAGTCGTTGTCTATTGCGGCGCTGCTCCCACCGAAGGACTCGATAGAATAAAATCACCGACGTTAGCAAATTACGCTCAATATGATTTTCGGGTGACCGGCAACGCTATCTTGACCGAGAAAGCCCTGGGGCACAAATTCACATATTACGTATACCCAAAAACACAGCGAAGCTCTTTCTATCAAGGGACGGCCGATTATGATGCGGAAGCATCCAAACTCGCCTGGCAAAGAACCTTGAACTTTTTGAAATCATGATCGCTGGGGCTCGCGGAGGGTCGACTGTCCGGTAGGTGGTGGTCTCAGCACCCGGCGATACCTTATTTTCTCTCTCCCTCTATTTGGTTCTGCGCGAAAAGCCCTGCCGAAGGAAAAAGCTCGAAGTAAGGACGCCGCAACCGAATGACTCGTTGGCTCGTGCCGGAACGCGGCGATATCGACGTGATCATCGCCCAACTGGGTTTCAACCTGGCGCAGATGGTGATCCCAGTGTTTCTATTGCTCCCCCTGGGTGTTTCGCTCGATTTTGGAGTCACGCATTTTCTCCCCGGTTACGCTTTGGGATTGTTTGTTGGCTCGCTAGGTCTTACCTGGCTTAGCCTCCGCTTGCGCGAGCGCGAGAGTCGCCAGGATGTGGCCGCGCACGCTTATGGCAATAACGTTCCGGCCATTCTCGCTTACACGCTTACGATCATGCTGCCGGTTTACGTGCAGTCGCACGACATCAACCGCGCATGGGCGGTGGGCGCTGCAGCGGTTATTTGGACAGGCCTGTTCAAGCTGGCGGCTGTTCCTTTCGCCGAAGCCATTCGCCGTGTTATCCCGGTGCCCGCGTCAATGGCTGTGTTTGGCGCGGCCATGTACAGCTATCTTGGATTGGCGTTACTTCAACGATTGTTCGATCAGCCCATCGTTGGCCTTGTGGCGCTTGTAATCGTCGCGGTCTGCGTGCTCGGAAACGTTCCCATCACGAAGTGGCGAATACCGCCATTCCTTGCGGCCTGGATCGTTCCCCTCGCGATCGGGCTGGGTATCGGCTACGTGCATCCGGTATGGCACGGGTTGAAATTTCAGGCTCCCTTTGCCGGTTCGCTCGCGGCGTTGCAAGCCATGCGGCTCGCTTTGCCCTACATGTCCGTGATTGCTCCTATGGCCTTCTATCATGTGTTGCAGGACATTGCCGCCGTGGAAGGATCGACTGCCGCCGGAGACAACTACGACGTCCGCAGCGTCCTTCTGTGCGACGGGATCGGCACTCTCGTGTGCGGCCTGGCAGGCAGCGTCGTTACACCCATTCTGTACGCGCTTCACCCGCCCTACAAAGCCATAGGAGCCCGCGTCAGCTATGCCTTCTGGACTCCGGTGATTTTTCTTATGGTGGTGATCAGCGGACTTACCGTTTTCATCGTGCAGCTATTTCCGTGGCCAATTCTGGCGGCCATGATCGCCTACGTCGCCATCGGCGTCGGCACGGCGACCTTGAGGCGCGTAGACCGCAAATACGTCACCGTACTTCTGCTGAGCTTTATCTTGCCGGCCGGCGCCATCGTCTACGCAGCCTTGAGTTCGGCGCTTCCGGCGTTGCATTTGTCCGCGGATAATCCGGCCGTGCAGAATGCGCTCAATAGCTCTGTGTATTGGGCATCGCTGAAAGGCTTAGGGAGCGGGTTCCTGTTTCTCGTTCTAGTTGTTTCAGCCCTGCTTACGGAAGTAATTGACCGGAATCTGGGCCGCGCTGCCAGCTGGTGTTTAGTGGCGGCAATCTTTTCCTGGCTGGGCCTGATGCATTCCACCGTTTTGCGGTGGGGCGCGCAGCCTTCTTACGCCATCGGCTGGCTTGTCGCCGGGGCTATCATCTTTTCCGGACGCTGGTGGCGCGGCGATTCACACCAATAATGCAATGCCGCTAGACGCACCTGTGATTATGACGATCTCTTGGATTTCAGGTGACATTGTCACGACTGCAGTCCTTTTTTGTAGAGCGAGGAGCGAAGCGCGCTGCGAGAACCTTCGTCTGTCCCTCTAGCACCTCCATCTTGCACTAGGCGCTCAATGGACCTCCGCATTCTGTAAGTTGCTGATTGGTCGGGGCGAATGGACTTGAACCATCGACCTCCTGGTCCCGAACCAATCAGGTCGATCCTATAACGCATTGTTTTGGCGTCGCTTATGGGACAAGGAGCGTTATTTCCCCTCTTTCAGTTGTACCTAACCTGTACCTAGCGACAAGAAAAGCGAACCTGACATTTAACCTATCAGCGCGCGGATTTTGGCCCGCACTTCTGCCAGCTCCGCCAGCGATATTGTCCCTTTGCGCCTAGCCCGTCTCTTCCGCCAATCGAGACTCTTCACCTGATCCGCCAGCACCGCGCTCGGACTGCCGCCGGTAACAAGCACCTCAAACGGATAGTTCTTGATCTGTGTCGTCATAGGGCAGCAGACCATCCGACGCGTCTTCGCGTTGTAGGCGGCTGGGCTTAGCACAACCGCTGGCCGGTGTCCGGCTTGCTCGTGTCCCGCTTGCGGACTGAAACGGATCCAAACGATGTCGCCAGCGTCTGGCACATAGGTCCGTGCCATTTACTCTACCTCTTTGCCAACAGGACCGCCGAAAGCGACTTCCGCATGAAGATTCTCGCGAGTGATCCCCTTCACAAGTTCGGCCAAATCATATTCCTTGCGCCTCACTGGTTCGATCACAATGCGTCCCGATTCCTCGCGCACGTCAACGGGCTCATCAATATCCAAATGAGCCGCCTGCAAAACGGCAACCGGAATCCGCACCGAAGCGCTGTTTCCCCATTTCTTAACCACGGCCCTCATGTCGCATGATCTCCTTGTAACTACTTTGTATCAACATGATCCCTTAATATTCTTAGCGTGTCAACATTGTTGCTACTAGACTTAGAGCGACGGCAATGGACCCGCGCTTGGTCGGGTCCTGATCGGAAACTTAAACCGATTGGCGGCAGGGAACGGTGCCCAGGTCTGGAACGGGGTAGGGAGTCGGATCGTGGGAGTGCGCTCTCACCGTCTCCGCGACGCACCCACAAGAGACGCGTCAGGTCCACTCCCGCTGACGCCATCGACATCGGGTCGAGAGAATTGGAACCAATCGACGAACGCGCAGACCTCTTGCCGTTCCGTGGCCTGTGCGAGCAAGGAGAAAGCGAGGCTCGTCAGCCCGAAGCAAGCAGGGCCGCAGAGTTCGACGAGTGACCCGCGGGGGAAACCACCACCGAGCACCGCATCGAGTTCCGTAACGCCGCTCGATTGAAGTTCTACTGCGGCGCGCTTCTGGAATCCTTCAAGTCCCAGTCCCCACAGGAATTGTTTCGGGATTTCCATGCTTGCGGCCGAAACCGCTTGCATAACGTTACACCTTATGGTGTAATGTGGGCATGGATCAACTGACAGATGTGCTGACCGCCATTTCTCACCCCACTCGGCGAGCGATCATTGGGCAGCTTGCCAACGGACCTGCCCGATTCCTGGATATCGCAAAGCCATTCGACACGGCTTTAAATGCCACGACCAAGCACCTGAAAGTGCTTGAACGAGCGGGACTCATTGAGCGCCAAAAGCAGGGCCGTGAGGTCCTGATCTCCTTTCGAGGTGAACCACTTCGCGAGGTAGCGGGATGGGTGCACGAGTACGAGCGGTTCTGGAACGAACGCCTCGATCAGTTTGAGCAATATTTTAAGAACAAAAGGAAGAAGGAGAAAAAGTGATGGAGAACTCCAAGAAGACCCTTGAATTCAAGTTTGAAAGAAAAATCCCTGCTTCTCCGGCTGAGGTATTTGATGGCTGGCTAAATCCAAAGATCCCCGGCAATCCGTGGAACATGGCTGACAAGCTGCTCTTAAATCCACAAGTGGACGGTTTCTTTTATTGGCTCATTAGGGGGAATTCCCATTACGGGCGATTTACAGAAATGGAGCGACCAAACCGAATTCAGCATACATGGATGTCACGAAGCACCTTGGGTGAGGAGACGATGGTTACTCTAACCTTCAAGGGACAGGGCGAAGACACGCTCATGACCCTCGTGCATTCCGGCATTCCCGATACGGAGGCTGGAAGAGGACATGAAAAAGGTTGGAACCACTTTTTAGATATTTTCCCTGAGCAATTTGGAAATGCCTCGCGCAAGGAAAAATAATTTATGAACTCATTCAACGGTAAGACAGCCGAACCCCGCGGATACGCGTTGGTCAACGGTCTGAAGATGTATTACGAAATCGAGGGAACCGGCGAGCCACTCGTTTACCTTCCACCTGCCTTTGGATTCGCCGGGTTGAAGTCGTTTCCTGCGCTGGTTCAACGCCATTCGGTCATTACGGTCGATTTCCAAGGGCATGGTCGCACGGCGGACATCCCGGAGCGTCCAATTACACTAGAGCAAAACGCCAACGACGTGGTCGCCTTGTTGAAATATCTGGGAATCTATAAGGCCGACTTCTTCGGCGAAAGCTACGGCGGGGTCATAGCGACTATGCTCGCACTTCGCCATCCCGAGCTTGTCAGGCGCGTGGCGAACTACGGAGCAACATTTGGCCCTTCGCAGATTGCCCTGAATATGGAAATGCTGCGTTTTAGCGTCGCGCCTAACCCTGACTCCCGAGGCTTCCGATTTCAGAGAGACACCTACAAGAAAGTGGCTCCCCATCCTGAATACTGGCCCAAGTTCTGGAGCAAGGTGTCGAGCATTCAATGGGAAGGATTTTCGAACGAAGAGTTGGCTTCCATCAAAGTGCCGGTTCTCATCGCAGTCGGAGATCACGACTTTGTCCGCCTTGAGCACGCCGTCGAGACCTTCAAGCTGATCCCCAATGCCGAGCTCGCGGTGATTCCGGATGCCGGCCACTTCGCCTTGTTCTCAGAACAACAGAGGGTGATCCTAGCGGTCGAAAAGTTTCTGGAAAAGCCCGAGAAGACAATCCCAATTGCAACCGCTGAAACAGGCTATCACCCGGGTGAAACTAGATAAAACCCCAAAAGAGAAAAATATGTCAGTGGCTGCATTGGGGAATCATTCTGCGGTTACAGCTCAGCCCAGCAAGCGATTACAGGGGCGAAACTCCGGGGAAAAACCATCGAACGAATGATCGGAGAAAGCCTTTCCGAGATGAGGTCTTTGGGGTGCGTGTCTGGACTTCGCCTCAGACGCAAGTCGGTCGAACTATATAGTAGGGAGTAGTCACATTTGATTTGCGTCTCGCCCTGTCGGACGTCCAGCGGGCAAAACGCTCAGCAGGCTCCATGTCTACTGCCAACCGCCTCCCAGCGCCCGGTAGAGTTGCACGAGGCTCTGATACTCATTGCCTCGCGCCGTCGCCAAAGTGAGTTCCGCGTCGAAGAGCGACCTTTGCCCGTCCAGCACTTCGAGATAAGTCGTTGTGCCACCCTGGTAGCGCATGATGGAGAGACGGACTGACTCTTCCAGATCTGTCACGGCCTGATCCTGGCGAGCTCGCACGTCATGATATTTCTGATATGCGATCAGAGCATCGGACACATCGCCGAAGGCATGCTGAATGGCCTGCTTGTAAGCGATCAAAGCTTGCTCGTGCTGCGATTCGGCTAAATGCAGGTTCCCACGCAGTGCACCGCCAGCGAAAATGGGCTGTGTGACCTGAACACCGTATGACCAGATGCCCGTTTGAGAGCTCATCATGCTAGTGAAAACACTGCTGCGCCCAAATGAGCCGCCGCCCGAGCCGGTCAGCGAAATTTGCGGAAAGAACTCAGCTTTGGCGACGCCAATTTCAGCATTGGCTGCAACGAGCATTTGCTCGGCTTCGCGAATATCGGGCCGTCGCTCGAGCAGCGAGGAAGGCAGTCCCGGCGGCACATCAGGGGGAAATGGCTGTTCCGCGAGCGGTTGCCCGCGCCGCACTCCCTGCGGGTAATCGCCAATCAGAATGCTGATGGCATCTTCCTCCTGGCCAATCTGCCTCTCGAGATCCGGGATCTGCGCATTCGCCGTGTCCAGCACTTGCTGGGCCTGCAGCACATCCAGTTTTGTGGCGACGCCGTGGTCAAGTCTGAATGAAGTCAGTTTGACGGAATCTCCCTGTGTGTTTACGGTGTCGCGCGTAATTTGGAGTTCGAGATCAAGCTGCAAAAGCGTGAAGTAGTCACTCGCCACATCGCTGACGAGCGTGAGCATCACCGTACGCTGCGCATCCTCAGAGGCCAGGAGTTGGGCGCGCGCCGCTTCGTTTTCTCTTCGCAGCTTGCCGAAAAAGTCGAACTGAAAGGCCGCATCTGCCGTAAGGGCCAGGAAATTTGATTTCGATTGAAAACTCTTTTCCTTGCCACCGGTGAAATTGGCGTCGCCTTGTGCTTGCGGGAAAAGATTGGAGCGCACTATCGCAAGCTGGGCACGCTCGGCGTTGATACGCTCCGTCGCTAGCTGCATGTCGTAATTCTGTTTCAGGGCGGTGCGGATCAGATCTTGGAGTTGCGGGTCCTCGAAGACTTGCCACCACGGGAGGTCCGCGAAGGAAGCTGTTCGGGCTTGAGCCTCAGGGTTTCCGCTAAGATCGCGGTATTCGGGGGGCGTTGGAACGGCGGGGCGCCGATAGTTTGGCCCTACCGCACACCCTCCAATGAGACTCGATGCCAAGACAACGGAAATCAATGGTCGCAGCTTCTTCATGAATCGCTCCGTTCTGCGTCTCGATCGCTCATGCGTGTGGTCGCCCACGTCAATCTCCCGGCGCCGGCGCGGGAGTTGCTGTCGCTGCAGCAGGAGCGTGCTCCTTGCCAGCGCCTGACCATTTTTCGACCAGATAAAATATCGCTGGAATAAGAAAAATTCCGATTACGCTCGCGGCCAGCATGCCGCCGATCACCGCGGTACCCATGATCTGGCGGGCTACCGAACCGGCGCCGGTCGCAATCCATAGCGGCACGCAACCGAGAATGAACGCGAAAGAGGTCATCAGGATCGGCCGCAAGCGAAGCCTGGCGCCTTCGAGCGCCGCATCCACAAGAGGCTTACCTTTTTCATACTGTTCTTTGGCAAACTCGACGATCAGAATCGCATTCTTGGCGGCCAGGCCGATCAGCATCACCAGGCCGATTTGCGAATACACGTCGTTCTCGATCTGAACCATGTAAGCGGGATAAAAAGCACTGAGCACGGCACGGCGCAGCCATAGAACGCCGAAGGCGCCGAATACCGCGACCGGCGTGCTGAGCAACACGCTGAAAGGTAATGACCAGCTTTCATAGAGTGCCGCCAGGATCAGGAACACGAACAATAACGAGAAGGCGAAAATCACCCAAGCGGGAATCCCTTGCCGTGCCTGCTGCTCTTGATAGGACATGCCCATGTAATCGAAGCCCATTTCGCGGGGCATGGTCTGCTTGAAAACATCTTCCAGAGCCGCCGTCGCCTGGTCTGAGCTGTAACCTGGCGCCGCACTCCCGTTGATCTGCGCTGAGCGATACTCGTTGTAGCGCATCGTGAATTCGGGGCCGGAGTGCGATTCAAATTTCACGAGCGCCGAAAGCGGTACCATCTGGCCCTGGCCGTTGCGCACATAAAACTGCCCGAGATCCTGCATACTCGACCGGTAAGGCGCTTCGGCCTCCACGTAGACCTGCCACGTACGGCCGAATTCATTAAAGTAGTTGATGAACAGGCCTCCCATGAAACCCTGGATTGTCCTGTACACATCGCTGACTGCCACCCCTTGTTTGAGCACTTTGTCTCGATCGACTTCGACGAACTGTTGGGGGACGCTGGGCAGAAAAGTGCTGGCGATCGAGCCAATTTCGGGGCGCTTGCGAGCGGCCGCCAGAAACTTATCGAGGTTGCCTGCCAGAAACGGGACGTCTCGTCCTGCACGGTCTTCCAGCACAAACTGAAAACCGCCCGAAGTGCCTACTCCAGGAATCGCCGGCGGCGAGAAACTGAACACGGTTCCTTCTGGAAGCTTGCTGAGTTGTTGGTTCAGGCGCGTCTTGATCTCTTGGAATTGTTCCGCCCTCGTGGTGCGGTCGCTCCATGGCTTAAGAGTGACGAAATAGAAGGCGTTGTAACTGGTCCGTACAAAGCTGAGCAAACTGAAGCCAACAATGCTGGTGGTGTATTGCACACCTGGAGTATGGGCCAGTATATCTTCAACCTGTTTCGACGCTGCGCTAGTGCGCTCCAGCGAAGCCGCATTTGGAAGTTGCATGTTGACGTAGATGTATCCCTGGTCTTCATCGGGCAGAAAGCTTGATGGCAGCCGGCTGCCAAAGAAAGCTCCGGCAAGTCCGCAGGCCGCGAGCAATGCCAGCGAAAGAACACCTTTGTGAATGAGTCCGCCCGATAAGCGAACGTACCCGTCGGTGGCGCGCCCGAAAATGCGATTGAACCAGTCGAAGAATTTTCGGAGTGGGCCCTCGCTGGCCCTCTTTGGCCGGAGCAGGAGAGAGGCCAGCGCCGGGCTTAGCGTAAGTGCGTTAAACGCCGAAAGAATCACGGAGATCGCGATGGTCACGGCAAACTGCTGGTACAGTCGTCCGGTGATGCCCGGGATGAAGGCCGTGGGCACAAATACTGACGAAAGAACCAGCGCGATACCGATGACTGGGCCCGAGAGTTCCTGCATTGCTTTCTGAGCTGCGTCCTTGGGCGCAAAACCCTCCTCGATGTGGCGTTGTACGCCTTCGACGACAACAATGGCATCGTCCACTACCAAGCCGACAGCCAGCACCAATCCGAACAGCGAAAGCGTATTGATTGAGAATCCGAACAGCGGAAAGAAAACAAATGCCCCCACCAAGGAGACGGGCACAGCCAGCAGCGGAATCAGAGTAGCGCGCCAGTCTTGCAGGAAGATGTAGACCACAAGTATGACCAGCACGATAGCGATCAAAAGAGTTTGAATGATCTCTTTCATGCCTTCGGTAACTGCGTTGGTCTGGTCAAGAGAAATGGCGTAATCCATATCTTGCGGGAAGCGCTGCTTCATCTCGGCCATCAGCTTCCGAACGCCTGCGGCCGTTTGGACCGCATTGGACCCGGGCAACTGGTAGACGGGGACAACAATGGCGGGTTTGCCACTCAAGCGGCTGACCACGCTG
This sequence comes from uncultured Acidobacteriota bacterium, assembly GCA_963718485.1. GTDB lineage: Bacteria > Acidobacteriota > Terriglobia > Acidiferrales > UBA7541 > Palsa-295. The sequence goes on along the minus strand of CAVQZU010000101.1, from coordinate 10,398 downwards.
TAATCCTGCGCGCCGAGCTCAACGCGGGCCACGTCTTTCACTCGAACAATTCCGCCGTTCGGAGCCTCGCGCACTATCACGTTTTCGAATTGTTCCGGCGAGCTCAGACGGCCTTGAGCAAGCACGGAATAGGTGAATTGTTGATTGTCCGGAGCTGGCTCGCCTCCGACTTGACCAGCAGGATTAACCGTATTTTGCGCCTGGACAGCGTTCACGATGTCAGTGACCGTGATGCCCAGCTTCGCCAATTGGTCGGGCTTCACCCACAGCCGCATCGCATACTGCCCGGCGCCGAAAACCTGCGTCTGGCCAACGCCGTACAAGCGGGCGATGGGATCGTTGAGGTTGATATAGGCGTAGTTGGCGAGGAACTTTGTATCGAAAGTTCCGTTCGGAGAAAATAGGGCGACCAGCATGAGCGGGGCTGTCACCGACTTCCTGATGGTGACCCCGTAGCTGTTGACGTCAGGCGGAAGTTGCCCGGAGGCAAGGTTTTCGCGCGACTGTGCGAGGATGAGATCGGTGTTGGGGTCCGTCTTCACATCGAAGTCCACGATCATCGTGGTTTGCGAGTTCGCCGTGGCGTTGAGGGAATACATGTAGTCCATGTTGTCCACGCCGTTGATCTGCTGTTCGATGGGCGTGGCGACGGATTGCTCCAGGGTCTCCGCGTCGGCCCCGACATACGAGGCTTGCAGCTGAATTTCCGGTGGAACAATGTTCGGAAACTGCGCTATGGGCAAGCTCGCGAGAGTGACACCACCTACAATCACCGTAAGGATAGCGATGACCATCGCCACAATCGGACGGTTGATGAAGAATTTGGACATGTTTCTTACCTTCCCTCGGTCGTCGTGCGATCCGCTGTGTACGGCTTCGGGTTTACTTGTGTTCCGGGACGCACCGCTTGTACGCCCTCGGCCACAACGCGGTCCCCGGGTTTCAATCCGCCTTGAATAATCCATTGGGTGCCAATGCGGTCCCCGACTTCGACGGGGCGAATGGCGATCTTGTCGTCCTTCCCGACCACCTCAACCTGATAGCTGCCTTGAAGCTCTGTGACAGCAGGCTGGGGAACCAATAGGGCGCCCTTCTGCATGCGGACTATGGCGCGGACTTTGCCGTACTGCCCGGGACGAAGAACGTTGCCGGGATTGGGAAACAGAGCTGCCAGTTGAATCGCTCCCGTATTTTGATCGACTGCCCGGCCCGCGAACAGGAAAACGCCTTCGTGTGGATAGATTGTCCCGTCAGCGAGGATGAGCTGCAGTTTCCAGAGTTGCTGGCCCGAGCTAGGAAACTGCTTCTGCAATTGGATGTAATCCTGTTCGCTGACGGTGAAGTAGTCCCTTATGGGGTCGAGCGTCGAAACGGTAGTCAGCGCTCCGCTGTTCGAACTGACCAGATCGCCTACCTGCGCCCTGGCAACATCGGCGATGCCGTCGATAGGCGAAGTGATTTGCGTAAAGCCGAGATTAAGATTTGCCGTTTCGACGGCGGCTTCGGCGGTCTTAATTTGGGCCGTGTTCGTAGCCACCGTAGCTTTCGCTGCGAGGTTATTCTGGTTGGCATTGTCGAGGTCCTGCTGGCTCGCCGCCTGCTCCTTCGCTAGTGGAGTGTAGCGGTCCACATCCAGCTGGGTGCGGCGTTGATTAGCTTCACCGTTATCGAGCTGCGCGGTGGCCTGAGCCAACTGTCCTTCGGCTTGGTCGAGGACCGCCTGAAAGGGTCGTGGATCGATCTCAAAGAGCAACTGACCCTTCTTTACGAACGACCCTTCCTGGTAGTTCCGGCTAAGCAGATAGCCTGTGACCTGTGCCTGAACGTTGGCATTCACTTGGCCAGCGAGCGTACCTATCCACTCGCCATAAATCGGAATATCCTTCTGTTCGACCTGCGCCACCAAGACATCCGGAGGCGCTCCCGTTCCTGCGCCTGACGCGTGTTTCGGGCGCAGGACTCCAACGATCAGAGCGATGACGATCACACAAACCGCTCCTATTGCGAGATTGCGTCTAAGAGGCCTATTCATGGCGTATCTCTGAAATCCATTTGTTGCACCAAGGCCTTCTCTGCGTTCTTCCAGCATGGGTCTCCTTCCACACTCGCGAATAGTGCACTGCGCCCGCCAAAGACTCGTGCCAACCGAGACTGCGGCAACTGATTGAAACAGAAGAGCTTTGGTCTGTGAGACCGCGATCCCTGTTGAGAGTGTCGGAGCTATCGACACTTCTCTCGACAAGTGTCGAGTGTCTACGACAGTTGGATCACCACTACTCCAGGAATTTGGTCACCTTGTCACGGAGCGATTGCACTGGGAGGCGCAAGGCATTGGACTTCTGAGGGATCCCGAGTTTCTCGGGTTACGCTGTGAACTACGCGATGGACGGTTAATACCTGCAGCGAGCGAAGTTTTGTCTTTCAAGGAAGCGACCAGATTGACTAGCGTTCCTTCAATGCTCTGTCTGGCGTATGATCCCGATATTGTTGCCGCCGATAACTGCCCGGTTGCTTCTTCCCTATGTCGGGAAAGCAAGTAAATAGCTACCTCTTCATCGCTACCAGACACCAAGGCATTCTTGAGTCGCTGTGTTAGTGTGCCGACACGGATCCGCCCTTGGCGTTCGGGTCATTTCTCTTCAAAACGAAAGACAAGAAAAACATAATGACGGCTGCAATACCGAGCATCCCATAGGTGTCGATATACGCTAGGGCGGCCGCCTGCGCCTGAACAGCCGCGTAGATTCGGGCGAGCGCCTGGCTATGTGCCCCCTGAAGGCTCAATCCGGCATGGGTCAATTGCTGAACCAGGCCACTCATTGCATCTCGAAACTTCGCATTCCCCATATTCGTACTCGCGACCAAACTCGCCTGGTGCAATTGTGAGCGCCGTACAATCATCGTTGTCACAACCGATGTTCCGACACTGCTCCCGATATTCCGTGTGAAGTTCACCAGGCCAGCGACAGCGTTGCTCTTGTCCTCTCCAATCCCGATGTAGGCAGCCGTCGTAGCGGGCACAAAAACAAAACCCACTGGTAAATACTGGCCGATACGTAGCAACGTGGCGGAGCGAAAGCTGATCAATAGGTCCAGCTCTTGCGTGGAAATGTACATGGCGATCGCCAGAGTGACCCAGCCGAACGCGATGAGGTAACGCGACTGGAATAACCCAATCAGACGACCGACGAGCGGTAACTCAATCAAAAGCAATAAGGCCGACACAGAAAGAACCATCCCTGCCGACTGAGCCGTATAGCCCATCAATGTCTGTAGGAATTGCGGCATTAGGACGGTTGCCGAGAAGGAAACGGCGCCAACCATAAACATCATCATGTTCGCGGTGGCAAAGTTCGCGTTTTTGAAAAGACGAACATCGACGATCGGGTCGTTGTGCGACCACTCATAGATGATTAGAGCCGTCAGGCATGTGCCCGCGACAATGGCCAACGTCGTGATGAAACCCGAGCCAAACCAGTCATCCTCTTGTCCCTTGTCCAGCATAATTTGCAAAGCACCGACTCCCAGAGCGAGCAACGAAAATCCGATGTAGTCGAGCTTCATCCCGGCTCTTTTACGCCGAATCAGGTAGGGCGGATCCTCGACCAGTCGAGATACGAGCGCAAGTGCCAGAAGACCTATAGGGAGATTGATCAGAAAAATCCATCTCCAGGAGAAATTATCGGTAAGCCAACCACCCAGCGTCGGCCCAATCGCGGGAGCGCAGACTGCCGTAATGCCATAGATAGAAAATGCCAAGCCGCGTTTCTGTGGCGGGAAGGTGTCCGCCAGAATCGCTTGTGCCATCGGTTGCAGTCCTCCCCCTCCGGCACCCTGGAGTACACGGGACAGTAAAAGAAACCCGAGGCTGGGGGCGATTCCACAGAACAGAGAGCTGACCGTAAAGATACCCATACAGGTCATGAAGAAGCGCTTGCGCCCGAACAAACTCACCAACCATCCGGTGATCGGAAGAACGATCGCATTGGCAACCAGATACGATGTGAGCACCCAGGTGCTCTGATCGTTGCTCGCGCCAAGATTACCGGCGATATGCGGTAAAGCGACATTCGCGATTGCGGTGTCCAGCACTTCCATGAACGCTGCCAGCGAGACAGTCACAGCAATCAGCCAAGGATTGACTGCGGGGCGCCAAACCGCCTGATCCGCGCTGACCATGACCGCGTCACTCATGCGCTATCACTTTGCTTTCCAACGACGAAGCTGGCTTCAGCAGTCCTTCCGCACTCAAGTGCTGTCCCGTCAGGAGTGTCTTGCGCAACTTCCGTCGCCCGCGGAGCACTCGTGACTTCGCAGCGGCAACGGACACCCCCATCATTTGGGCGCTCTCTTTGATTGATCGCTCGTCAAGTTCGCGGAGCTGGATTGCTGTCCGAGTTCCTGGCGTCAACTGATTCATGGCAAATGAAAGATCCCGCTCCCGTTCTCGCTGTGAATAGGTGCGTTCCGGACTCTGACCTGAATCAGGGATCTGGAGCGCAAGTGCGGATTCTGCACCTGTGTTTAACTCGTCGATCAATACCGCCTTCGCGCGACGTTTTGTGCGTAGGCTCATGAGCGCTTGGTTGATCGCTATCCGCGTCAACCAGGTGGAAAACGATGATCTGCCTTCGAACTTCTGCAGATGCACAAATGCTTTTTGGAAGCTTTGCTGAACGATATCTTCCGCGTCCTCTCGATTACCGGTCACCCGCTGCGCAACGCGTAGAATCCTCGGCGCGTGACGTTCGACCAGTACTTCAAAAGCGTGACTGCTTCCGCTCTGGGCGGCTGCCACGAGCACCACGTCTTCTGTGTCCGCAAGTTTGTTGAAAGGAGCGAATGCCACTTGGTTGTCAGCGATCCCCTTTTGTAAGTCGGCGGCCATAGTTGTGATCCCCCTTTCCCTTAAACGGTGGAGTTGGTGAGCTGGGCGCGCGCGTCCGGCTGTCTGAGTTCACAATTGTCCGAGCGTTGTATTTGGCGTTGATCTTTCCGACTCCCGAGCTCATTCGGGTTGAGGGGCCGGAAATCAAAACGCTGAGCGAGAAAGTCGCAAAAATATAGGCGATCATTCCCGACAGCCCGCGCTTGCGGCTGATTTTAAGTCCCTCAAGCACTTGTTTGATGTAGAGGCCGTCGGCTATGAATTCGGCACCCTCTCTTGACATGGTGCGCAAGAGATCTCCGGCGTTTTTGTCGATGAACGTGACATCACGGAGGTCCACTAGGCACGTACGCCCTTTGCCGGTCCGGGTTGAGGTCCTCCAAATCGCACTCAGCTCGCTAGCCCAAGGCCCAGACAGGTGGCCTTGAAGAATCCATCGCGTTTCCGTTGGGGCTTCGGTGATACTGATCCTCAGCACATTTCTCTCCTGCGCGTCCGTATCGGACGCATCTGCTTGCTGATGTCGGAGACAGAGAGAGCCAGTGATATTTGCGGAATCGCGACTCTCCGATTTGCTGCTACTCCGCGGCCCCTCCTTTTGGCGCACTGCGGGGACTCTTCCGCATGTGGACCTCGGTGCCTCCCTGCTTGAAGAAGACCTCGTCCATCCAGAACTTCATTAGGAGCATGCCGCGCCCGTGCTCGGCTTCGAGATTTTCGGCGGCAAGGGGATCAGCAACGGTATCCGGGTCGAATCCCTGCCCCTGGTCCTTGACGACCATGTAGACTCCCGTTCCCATTTCGCAGCGACAACGAACCTGAACCAACTTGGCAGAGTTGAGACGGTTGCCGTGAACGACCGCGTTGGTCAGAGCCTCCCGGAATGCCAGTTCTACGTGGAGCTCCTCGCCGCGAACGCAACCCGACCTCTCGACCAGCCGCATCAGTCGATCGACCAGCGGCGCGATGGCCTTCATTTCACTCGGCATCCAGGCCTCAATATCGAGGCCGGAAGCACTCTTGTGAGTTCGCAGGCACTCATTTCCCGAACTCGATGGATTGTTCACGCCACATACTCCGACCGTAACAAGCTCATGTGGTGTCCTGCCGCACTAGGGCATAGGGCACTACACCTGCCAAAGACGCGCTCTAGCCGAGACCGCGGCAATAGATTGGAGACAAAAGGACTTGGCGTTGCGAGGAAGCGATCGCTTGAGACAGTGTCGGAGCTTTCGACACCTCCCTCGACAAGTGTCAAGCTTCTACGACACTTGAATCTTGTCGCTGTCTGCCTTCTCGATTTGCTCTTCCCTGAAATCGTTTGTTGCTTCAGTCACTTAGAGATTCCCCGCATTTGGCACAGATCCACTCGTCTGGTCCTGCATTTGCATTGTTCAAGTGCAGAGGAGAAACAAGGAATGCTGAAGATCACGATCACCAACACGGCGACCGAAGAGCGCTGGACCCTGGAGGGTCGTCTGGTCGCTCCGTGGCTCAATGAACTGAAGACGAGCTGGAAGAAGGCACGTCGCACAGCCCCCCGGCGAAGGTGCATCGTGAACCTCGACGAAGTGACATTCATCGACCGGCGTGGGGAACGAATGTTGCGGTATATGGCAAACCAAGGCGCGAAATTTGTTGCTAGCGATGTGTACATCAAGCACGTAGTTGATCGCCTCGGAGGTAAGTCGAACTAGTAGGGAGCAGGTAGGCGCACATGAGGTCAGGGAAAAGAGAGATTTTGTGGACAACGTAAGGCCGCAATGGCTCCAACAGATGGAGCCCATTCTCGAAACACTGAATGACGGTGTTGTCATCGCAGATGATCCTGGTCGCATTCTCTTTGTGAACGCGGTCTTCGAGGAAATGACCGGCATTCCCCGCGGTGAAATCATCGGCAGCGATGCTCGTCATTTGTATGATCGAGCCGAAGAATTCGCTCTCGCCGATGCGTTTTACCAGAAGGCCCTGGAGATTGGGCGGAGCCGCGAAGAGTTCTTGCTGCCCACCAAGGGCGGCGGGCGATTGCCCGTGGTGATCAGTGTGCGTGCACTGGAAGGGCATGGAGGAGGACGTTTCGCGATCGCGACGTTGACCGATATTTCGGAACAGAAACACACCGAACAGAAGCTCCGTGCAGCGAACGCGCGGCTCAAAGAGCACCAGCGAGAGATCGAGCAAGACCTAACGCTGGCGGCCCGAGTACAGCAGAGCCTGGCACCCGAGCCCTTCCTTTGGGGAGCTTTGCGTGTCGACACGTTCTACCAACCGGCGCACATGATCGGCGGCGATTTCGGCTTGGTAGAGGTATTTAAAGAAGAACAACTCAATCTGCTGGTCTGCGATGTCTCTGGTCACGGCATCAGCTCGGCGCTCGTCGCCAACCGCATCTACTCGGAAACCATAGCGCAGCTGAGTAATCGGGCGCCGCTCGCTGCGGTGCTCCGTCGCTTGAACTCTCTTGTGATTCGGCATATTGGCGGGCAAGGATTTTTCTTCACATTGGTGGCGGCCCGAATTGACCGCGGCGCCCGGACCATGGAGTTCGCGGGAGCTGGACATCCGCCCGCGATGATTGTTCAACCCGGAGCCGAACCTCGCCTGCTCCCGTCCCGCAGCACGATTCTCGGCACACTGCCTGACGCGGTGGATGTGGACCCGACGCTTCTCGTAGAACTCCAGCCCGGAGATCGCATCGTGCTGTACACAGATGGCCTCACCGACATTTTCGATTCGGGTGGCGAAATGCTCAAAGTGGAAGGAGTGCGGAGCTTCGTTCGCGAGACGGCGCTCTTGCCGTTCAGCGAAATGAAGCAGGGCATTCTCAATCGCGTCAGGGCCTGGGGCGCAGGCCCGCCGACCGACGACGTGTCACTCGTCCTCGTCGAAGTGCGCTAAGCAAACAGGACTCGCCGCATGTCGAACCGCAAGTTAGAACCGGAGGACCAGATTAAACGCGAATATGATCTGGCCATGACGCCTGCAGTTTTTATGTGTGATTTCTGGATAAGTAAACTGTCCTCGGATGTGAACCTCGGCGGGCTCAAGAAACTGGCGGGAGAGACAAGACCGATACCCTGGTCATGGCAATGGATACGAAGCGGATCGCGAACATATCAAAGGCGCTAGGGGATGAAACGCGGTTGCGGATATTCGAGGCGATCGCTGCGAAAGATAACATCCCTTGCAGAGATCTGGCGATCTGGCGCGGAGTTAAGCCGGCGACGATTTCCCACCGCTTGAAGATCTTAAGCGAGGCGGGGAGTTGATCGAGTGCCACAAAGAAGGACAGTTCGTGCACAGCCGGACGATTGCTGAGGCCATTGCGGAGTATTCGCAATCATTGGCGCTCCTTTCGAAAAGCATCCGCGCGGCTCGAAACTCTAGAATAGAGATACGCAGCGGCGGTTTTGCCCTCACGCCCGACCTTCACTTACGTTAAATACTTGTCATGCCGGGCGGCAACTTGATTGAGGCAATCGATTAGGCACTTCTCTTTCGTGAAAAGCCCCACCTCTTTCGGAATTTCAACTCATCAATATTTTGTGGTTTACTGCAATCAGATTTAGGATTACTGGACTTCGGGATGTAAGTGGCAGTCTCGAACGCCTTACCGAGAATGGGGCTTTACTGATCTGCGCAGATTCCTTCTTCAAAAGAGATTTGCGCCCAAACGTTGCATAGTTCAAATTCGACGCGCCAAGAATTCGCGTCTCGAATCGGCAAGCGGTATGAGTTGGTGATTCACGAACCAGAAAATCTGGACTTTGGAAACGTTCCAGGTTTAAGACTTACGACATCTTCCGCGCATCGATACCCATCTTTTTCATCCGCGTGATCAGGGTGGTTCGTTTAAGACCCAGGCGGGCCGCGGCGCCGTTCGGGCCACCGACGCGTCCCTTGGCTTCTTTCAGAAACCGCACAATCCTCTCTTGTTTATCGGAGTCGCTGGGTCTTGTTGAAGCCAAGTTTGCGCTTCTGTTTGCCAATTCGGGTACCGAGATCGCTAACGTGCTGCTGCGCGTCAAGTTCACAGCACGTTCCACAAGGTTCTGAAGTTCCCGAACGTTTCCGGGCCAATGCCAACGCGTCAGCTTGCGCATGGCCGCCGCAGGAATGTTTTCGATTTGCTTCTGCATATGGCGCGCGTACTTCTGGCTGAAGTACCGCACCAGCAGGGGAATGTCTTCCGGGCGCTCGCGCAAGGGAGGAACGCGGATGGGAAAAACATTCAGCCGATAGTAGAGGTCACTTCGAAATTGCCTCTCTTCGATCATCAGATTCAGGTCACGGTTTGTTGCAGCCACCAGCCGAACGTCGACTTTCTTGGTCGCGTGCTTCCCAGGCGTTCGAATTCTCCATCCTGTAAAACGCGCAGGAGTTTGGGTTGGAGTTCCAGGGGTATGTCTCCGACTTCGTCCAGAAACAACGTGCCTTGATCTGCGAGTTCGAGACGGCCGATCTTCTGAGTGACCGCGCCCGTAAAGGCGCCCCGCTCGTGCCCGAATAACTCACTCTCCAACAAACCCGTAGGGATCGCCGCGCAGTTGAGCTTGACGAGGGTCCGATCTTTGCGGCGGCTGCGATCATGAATCGCCCGAGCGATCAGCTCCTTTCCAGTACCGGTCTCACCCAGCAGCAGAACGGTCGAACCACTCGTGGCCACCGTTTCGACCAGTTGCAACACCTGCCGGAGAGCCGAACTTTGTCCGACGATCCCCTCGAAGTCCGCCTCGCTGCGAATCTCTTCCTCCAAGTAGAGTTTTTCCTGTGCGAGCTTGTCCTTTAATTCGGCGATCTCTTGATAGGCCAGCGCATTCTCGATCGCAATTGCCACCTGCCCCGCCGCTCGCATCAGGAAATCAACATCTTCCGAGCTGAACGAGTTCTCGACTCGGCTGGCGAGTGTCAGAACGCCGAGCGTTCGATTTCGGCTGATCAGGGGCAGTACCACGCCTGACTCAATGGCTTCTAAACGACCCGCGGAAGCTCCCTGGTCACTCGTGTAATCCGCTCTTGTTCCTATGACCACAGGCTTGCCGGTCTTGAATACCCCGCCCAGAATGGATCCCTCGACAGGGTTCACCAAATCCTCGGTCACGAACCCCTTGCTTTCGGGGAAGTCCATAGCGAGTTGGCGCAATTGGACCTGCTCGGAATCTGGCAGCCACACCCCGACGACGTCGCCGTGCATCTCCTGCCGAATGGTCGCCGAGATCGCGCGAAGCAGGTCGCGACACTCCAAATTCGAGACTAGCGCATTCGTCATGTCTAGGAGCATCTTCAGCCGATCGCTTTCGCGTTGCAATTCCGGCGTTGCGATTGGCGGCTCCTGAGAGTTGAGTGGATGTTCCTGGATCAGCGAAGAGCCCATCTGGACATCTCCCGAAGTTTGAGTATGGCCCCTGCTAGGCCACGAATCAACCCTACTTTCTACCAACCGGCCAAACTCCTGCCCGTGTGAATCTTTCTCGCCGTTTCGAGCCGCGGTCTGAGGGGATCGATATTCC
>CAVQZU010000100.1:0-28738 GCA_963718485.1 uncultured Acidobacteriota bacterium | reverse complement strand
TGCAAGCGGGACAAGTGAAATTGAACATTGATTGCCAGGGCGACCGCAAGGCAGCGGGAAACTCGGAGGTGATCCTGGATAGCGGCATAGGAGTTCCGGCTGTTGGCTGGAGCGAAGTTCAGGGGCAGGTCGCTAAGTTTGCCCGCGTTTGCTCGTATGACCGAGCAGGTTACGGCTGGAGCGATGCGGGACCGGAACCCCGCACCAGCGTGCAGATTGCCAAGGAATTAAAGGCGGTTCTGAACGCCGCTGGCGAGGCGGGACCATACGTTGTGGTCGGACATTCCTTCGGCGGATTGAATGTTCGGGTGTTCACCCACCTCTACCCAAAAGACGTTTTAGGAGTAGTGCTTGTTGACGGCGCTCATGAGGATGAAGAGAAACGCATTAATGAAATGCTGCCGCTCACGGTGGTGGAGCGAGAGGAGAGGAATGACCGATGGAACGCAAGAGTGAATCAAGTTCTGATGCCTCTTCGTATTCACCTCGGGATTCAGCGCCTACAGGTGGCGACCGGGTGGGGTACTCCGAGTTACGGAGTTCTCCAGTCTACGCGGGACTTCCCGAAGCTATTCCGGCAGGAACTTCTGTATCTTCGACAACAAGAGAAATTCCAAAACGCCGTCGCGTCTGAGAGCAAAGCCTTTGCAGAGAGTATCGCTCAGGTTCGTGAGGCGGGAAATTTGGGAGACCGACCGCTCGTCGTGCTGACCGCTGGTAAGCCCTATCCCCCGGACCCTCTGCTAACGAAAGAGCAGATGGAAAAGCAAAACAACCTGTGGATTAATGTTCTACAGGCGAAGGAAATGCATCTTTCCACACACGGCAAGCAGATTATTGTCGCAGATAGTGGTCACATGATTCCGTTCAAGCGACCAGACGCTGTCGTTTCCGCCATCCATGAAGTTTGGTCCGCAACGCTGCAAGACTGAGGCTCAGAACTTTGCGCCTATGGGTATTTATGGGTTGATAGTCGTGGGATTGCGTGGGGCGGCTATGTTTTGACAGAGATCGGTTACGTCAATGCTTTCTTCAGCCACGATCGTTATATTGATTTCTTCGCCGAACAGAACCAGAATCTCGCCGATGTCCACAAGGTGCTCGTGACGAAGCCATCAGCTACCGAATAATATCGAACGCCAGAACGGACGCAAAAGGACTGAGGCCCAGGTGTTGTTGTGTTCCAGGCGGATGGTCTTCAGGTTCCTTGGTTGTGCCAAGTTTGCAGCAATTGTGTGAAAAGATTGACACGTTGGAGCGGCAAATCGTTAATTTGGAAGCACAGAGGAATGCAGGGCTTCCAAGAAAAAATAGGGGAGTGCGTAATTGCGAGGGCGACGGATGACTTTGGAAGAAAAAGCGCGAAAGCTTGTGGCCTTCGTGACAAACCTGGAGGATTTTGCGATAGAGGGCTCGGTTGACTACGGCCGTTATGACCACATGGGAGCTGCGATTACGGACGCAATCTTGCAGTCGGGACTAACGTGGAAGACAACTGTTCGACCACGCGTCGATTGGATCCGCCAGAAATATCCGACAGCTAAAACGACACGCACCTTCCTAAAATTACTCCAGACCGTAGGCACTAAGCCCGTGATCAGATGGGAGCACCCCGAAAAAGTTGCCAGAATTCTTTCTGTGGCCCAATTCTTCGTTGCAGAAGGCGTGGATACCGAGCTACAACTTCGCGATTGGCTAATCAAACCAGAAAATACTGCGAGACTAAAGCGATTGAGAGGAATCGGTCACAAGACGGCTGACTACTTCAAAATGCTTGTTGGGATTGAAACGAGTGCGGTGGATCGGCACTTAAACCAGATTCTCGAAGCAGCAGAGGTTGAGGTGGATGCTTATGCAGAAGCCCAACAGGTCATAAACAAGGTAGCTGATATGCTTGGTGTGAGTCGGATCTTATTCGATTTCAGTGTATGGAAATATATGTCGAGCGATAAAACGCGAGCCGAACGTATGGTATCCGAACGGATTTCGAAGAGGAAGGGGCGTCCCCACGGAGCAGCTAAGAACTCCAAGACGACCGCTACCTCTAAAGTCATCGCCACACGGTCTTCTGAACTGGGCGGTTTACCCGATGCCATTGATAGAGCAGGGCAGAGATTGCAGAAACTGAATGGAGAAGAGCCGATCCGGCGCGAAGCCATCATTAAAGAGGTCCTATCACGCGGGGCTTGGGAGCGCGATAGCGTTATTCCTTCCGACTATTGTTATGACCGTACCAACAAAGGTGCTCGCCTTCCGAAATGGCGTGTATTTCTCCATGTGGGAACCGGGAAATATAGGTATGTGGGGCGCGACTACAAATACCTGGGACCGGTTGCCGGACACCCCAGAAATGGCAAAAGGTGGAATGACGACTAAACCAGAAAATTTGCAAGTGCCCGATTATCAGACATGTGCCGTGCTCGAACTTGTCCGGTGGGCTCATTCAGCTTAAGCGGCATGAATTTAAGCGCGACAGCTGCATTAAAAAGCGTTCCGGTGTCACCGCCAAATAGGCTTCAGTCGAAGTCAGGCTCGCGTGTCCAAGATATGCTCCGAGGAGCGGAAGCAGAGTCCGCAAATCCTTTCCTTCTCGAAGCCGTGCACGCATACAATGCACCGCGAATGTCCGCCTCAAATCTCGAATCTGGGGTTGATGACGATTGCCTCCGGGACGAGTGATTCCAGCTTGGCGCCGAAGCCTTTGGAAGCTCACCGTCAAATCAATCGCCCGAACGGGTTCCCCATCTCTCCGGGCGAAGAGCGCTTTACGATCATCGTGGCAAGCGAAGGAGCCGGTGTATTCTCGCAAGCTTCTACACAAATGCAGGCCAATCGGGATCGTTCTTCCCGTAGCCGGCGGCGGCCGACGAAATGTGATCGTCCGGCTCCTGAAATTGATGTCTTGTTGAGTCAGGGCAAGCGTCTCGTTTATGCGCGCTCCGGTCCCATACAGGAAGAGGATCAGCATGCGCAAGGTGAGCGAACTGAATTCACGAGGCGTGGCTCTTCGCCTCATGGAAGTTGCGTCTAGTAGTTTCCTCAGTTCCGAAACTGAGTAGATGTACGGGATAGTTGTTCGACTGGCACTGGCGTGGCGGGACGGCGGAAGAGGTCGCGCGGCCAGCTCGTTCCTGGCGATCCAGTAGTCAAAGAATGCTCTTAAAATTCGATAGCGGAGGAGCCAGGCCCTGTCCGACGATGCGGATTTTTCGAGGAAGGCCGATACCTCTCCCTCGGCCACCACGCCGAGTGAAATGTCACCCACGTGGCGGGAGAAGGCGTGCAGCACTTCTGCCCCCCACTTGTAGGAGATGCGCATCACCCGTTTCATCGCCACATATGTTCCGATTGCTTCAGAAACCTTCATAGCGAGTCGCTAAGATTAAGATCGGAGACCTTGCGTAGCGACCGCAGATCGTATTTCGCGTAGATTCGCACGCATTGACAGGTCCGGTGTCCAAGGAAATCAGCGATATCCCCAAGAGAAACTCCGCGCCTCAGCAATTCCGTCGCACAGGCGTGGCGGAGCGAATGTGGTCCCCCGCGCCTGACGCGGATGTCCAGCCGCTTCATCCCCGAACTCACAATCTCATTGATGCTCGTTGCGCAGATGGGGCCAAAGGGTGGTTGAAAGCTCACGAAAACGTGCTCATAGGAACTCCGTGGTCTTGACTGGCGGATGTATCGGAAGACGCCCTGCGATACATCACGGCGGAGTGGAAACTGTTGGAGCCCCCCGCCCTTAGATCGACGCACGGTCATGACCCCATTTCGCCAATCCAAATCGCTCAGCCTCAGTTGAAGGATTTCACTGCGGCGAAGTCCGTAGAACGACAGAAGCAAGAGAATGGCCTTGGCACGAATGGCGACGGGCGTGGTCCCATCCGTCGTGCGCAATAGTCGTAATACGTCCTTCCACCTCGGGCCTTCAGGGGCAAAGGAGGCGCTGCTGATCGGTGGCCCCTTGATACCGTGCGCAATTCCTTCGCAGCACCATCCCTGCCTCTCCGCGTAGCGAAAGAGCGGTCTCAAATTCGCCGCGCAACTTGACAGCGAAACGCTGCTCCATCGACTCGACATCGCAGCAAGATACTGATCCACGTCCTTTAGAGTGATTTCCGACAGCTGCCGGCGGGGCTGTTGTCGGCCGAACCAACAGAGAAAACGGCGTGCGTAACCGATGCGGGATTGCACCGAGGCAGATGCAATCCTGCCCTCCGAACGCATGGACGCGACATACTCACTCAGCTCTTTTCCAAAAGGGAGTTTCCGAGAATGAAATACCAGCTTTCCGTGGAACTTCAGCCATCGCTTGGCTAGCCAGACGAAATATGGCTCTGACCACGGGCCAGCGGGATGACAGCGATGTTTGCCCCTGTAGTTAGCCCAGTGGCGCGCCGCGAATTCAATTTCGGTGACGCGCACACGCCGAAGTCTCTTCAACTTTAGAAACCTCACGATTTGATTCAGGGTGGCAGCATAGACGCTCAGGATGGTTCTTCCCGTTCCCCGGCGTTGAAGGTGCGTCAAGAACTCTTCGCGCTCTCGAAGAAGTGGTGCCAAACGGTGTCTATGTGCTGCCCAGGGCACGAAGATCGTTTCAAACATAGAGTGTTTCGAGAGGCAAATGCGTCGCGATATTAGAGGGGTATGCGATCCTCACGAACCCTATTCTTGACGTTGGTCGGAATTCCGACCATCCCAGCCAAGTACGCGGTCATCTGTGAGTTAAGGCATGGATGTCTTTACGATGGGCGGCGGAGCGGTCGCCATTCCGACCATCAAACCGCGTTGACGCAGGGCATGGGCACGGCGTTAACGACGAACTGCCTAAAATTCATCGCTTCGGATGACAAGGCAGCCCGCTATCATGTCGTGAACCGCCTGCTTAAGCCGCGTCAGCCCTGCACAGACGCAATCAATCGTGAAGTACGGTAATCCGTATACCGGCACGTGAAAAAGCAGACGGCCTCCGACGAAGCGAAGGCTCGCGCGCCAAAAGGTTACTCGCCTCCCTTCCCGGTCTGTTACGCGGATCGCCAACATCCTTTTCCCGAGCGTCGCCTGCCAACTGGAGCTCTCCATCGAAGCAAAGTAAAGCCAGGAACTGAAGAGGAAGAACGCAAAGACTTCCACGAGAAAGTTATGGCCGAAGGCAGCCGACATTTCTGCCGGCGTCTGGCCGGGATGCAGCTTCAGGAATTCGGGCCAGGTTTGTTGCCACACGGAAAGAAACGAAACCATCACCGCAAGCGGCACACCGAGAACGAGTATATCGATGCCGGCCGCAGCCGCACGGCGCCAGAAGCCCGCGCCCTTCAATTCTCCGAGCGTCCCTGGCGGCGCTGACTGTTGAGCGTACGAGCGATTTATCGAAAATCCTATAATGGGCGCACCACACGATCGGCAAAACGCCGCACCCGCCGACTTCGCCCCGCATCTCGAGCAGTTCATAAGTTCCTCAACCTTTATTTTCACCGAATTGCTGTTGGAAGGTGAGCGAAGTGCCTAAGAAATTACTGGCCGGGCGGAGGAAAAAGGAAGAGATCAGTCAGAAGTATCCAACGTCACGATTTCTTGCTTATTCGCATTAAGGGATCTGAATTCACCACGAATTCCTACTGTTGTCGTTTTGAATCCGAAGGCGATTTGCTTTCTTTTGCAAGCAATGGAGAGATGCTCCCCCGGTCGCTGTCGGTCGAGCGATAGACTCTCGGGCTTACCTTGCAAACATTCAGACAGAGTTATGGCACCTTGGATAAAATAATTATATATTAACTTGACATTCTAATATACATAAACGTATAAACTCTCCCACATCGACGCATATTGTCAATTTCGCCGTCTGAGAAAGCGAGGTTCTTCGTGCTTAGGACCGCTGCGTTATCGGTGTGTTTGCTTTCAATCGTAGTTTGTGCTTCAACCCCAAACGCCTCGGCGCAAATCAACCCGAATTGCGTCGCCCATATTCAGTACTGTGCCGCCTGCAATGATCGTGTTATTCCCGGCCAGCATAACTGCGTGAGCGAGCTGACGTTCTTGTCCATCCTTTCAGACTGTCAGATAACGACCTACGTCTGTGCTCCCCCGGGAGCTGCAGGAGAAACTGGCTGCGGCGGCGGCCCGGGTGGTGGCGGTCACGGCGGTGGCCCCGGCGGTCCGGGTGGAGGTCCTGGTGGTCCGGGCGGTGTGCCTCCTGGCGGCTGTTCGGGAGCAGGAGCGGCAGGAGGGGCGGGAGGAGCGGGAGGGTCAGGAGGAGCAGGAGGAGCAGGTGGGGCAGGAGGAGGGGGAGGTTCGGCGCCACCTCCTCATGCAGGTGGTCCCATATCGCTAGTGAGCGGCAATACTTATATCGTCGAAACTGACGTGAGCCTTCCCGGATTGGGCGGAGGTATAGGGCTCCAGCGAACTTGGAACAGCATGTGGCCGTCCACGCAGTCGGCCTTGCAGATCGGCATGTTCGGGCCCAACTGGCGTTCTAATTTCGAAGAGCGCGTTTTTCTGGGCAGCGACAACTACATGAAATACGGCCGTGGGGATGGAAGCTTTTGGTCTTTCGGATATCTGACCGGCGGCGGTGGCTACGCATTGTATAAGGTTGCTGCACCCGCGAACGCATCGGCCATTCTCAGCCAGGGAAGCTCGTATTGGACAATTACCTTCCAGAACGGTGAACAACGGCTCTTTGACAACGCGAGCGGGAAGCTCATCGATGTTATCGACCGGAACGGGAACACCACCCAATTGTCCTACGATACCCTGGGCGGCTCGTCACGGTAACCGATCCCGTGTCGCGGCACTTATATTTCTCGTACGGAACCGGATCCGGCTCTGTCGTAACGTCTGTTACGTCCGACGTGAGCCTGTCTCTCTCCTATTCCTACGACACGCAGGGAAGATTGATTCAGTATACAAAAACTGACGGAACCACAATTTCCTTTCAATATGACAGCAATTCACTGATTTCCCTGGTAGAAGATCAGAACGGAAAAACCCTTGAATCCCACACCTATGACAGCAGTGGCCGAGGGTTAACGTCAGCGCGCGCCAACGGCGTCGATGCCATAACGATTACTTATCCGAATTAATTATTCGTCGAGTTATCCGAAGACAGAGCAGGCGCCCTGTTCCACCGGGTGCCAGCTACGGGGAGGCCTGCGGTATGCGCGTCAGTCTGAGGACGGTTCTTCTTGGCAGCGTCATAGCTTTGTGTTGGTTCGGCCTTCAGCTGTCAACCCGCGCTCAGACCTGGGATAATCCGTACAATTACCGCCGGACAATCACGATTGATCATACGAAGGTTCCCAACACGGACCAGACGAATTTCCCCGTTCTGCTTTCCGCAACATATTCTGATTTAGCTACGACGGCCAATGGTGGCAGCGTAACCAGTTCTAACGGTTACGATATCATCTTCACATCTGATGCCACGGGTGTGACCGTTCTTCCTTTCGAGCAGGAAAGCTACAATCCGACCACAGGTGCAGTCATCTACTGGGTCCAGATTCCAACCGTCTCACACACCTCGGACACCGTGTTCTACATGTTTTATGGAAACTCCTCGGTAACCACAGACCAGTCAAACAAGAACGGCGTATGGGACAGCAGTTATCAAGGAGTCTGGCATCTTCCGAATGGAACGACGCTGACTGCCAACGATTCGACCAGCAATGACGGCAATGGCACGTTGAGCAATTCACCCTCAGCGGCTACAGGACAGATGGATGGTGCAGCTAGCTTTAACGGAAGTAACGACATTACGGTGAACAAGCAATACGGTTTGACAACGGCGGTAACGGCTTCCGCCTGGGTGAATT
The DNA here is from genome assembly GCA_963718485.1 of uncultured Acidobacteriota bacterium. Lineage (GTDB taxonomy): Bacteria > Acidobacteriota > Terriglobia > Acidiferrales > UBA7541 > Palsa-295. Next base: position 20,921 of record CAVQZU010000100.1, on the reverse strand, counting down.
TTTCTAGTTTGAACGGCTGGCAGGACATCCTGGGGCAGGACACGTCCTCGTGGGGCGGCGGTAATGCGGCATTCTATTTCCAAAAGGTGGTTAATGGAGGGGACGGCTGCTCCCGAGGGTCGAACGTCTTGGGAATTCTTTTTCCTACTAATAATTCCGACTGTTCCTCGGGCGTGTATTCTTCAACTGGAGTCTCGGCTGGCACGTGGTATTACGTTGTCGGAACCTATAACGGTTCTACCATCTCACTTTATATCAACGGGTCGCTTTCGGGCACCAATTCTCGCAGCGGGTCGATCGCTGCGCAAACCGGGAACCTGAGCATAGGCAGTGGTTACTATGCCGGCGGCGTGGGTGATTATCTAAACGGCGTCGTTGATGAGGTGCGCATTTCTAATATTGCCCGCTCAGGCGATTGGGTTGCGACGGAATATAACAACCAAAGCAGTCCTTCCACCTTCGTCAGCGTCAGCTCGCCGTCCGGCGGGGAGGAACAACTTCTCCCGTCATCTCCAGTTTGTCTCCGTCCTCTGGGCCGGCCGGTATCCAGGTAACCATCAGCGGTGCAAATTTCGGTTCATCCCAAGGCAGCAGCACGGTTGCATTTGATGGCACCGCGGTGACCCCAATAAGTTGGAGTGCGACGAGTATCGTTGCCCAGGTCCCAGCTACTGCGTCGGCCGGGAGCTTTGTCGTCACTGTATCGGGCACTGCCAGCAACAGCTCTAGTTTCACCGTGAGTTCGGCGCCTGGGATATTCAGTTTGTCGCCGACTTCGGGTCCGGTAGGGCTCCCAGTCGTGATATCGGGCGTGAATTTCGGGGCGACTCAGGGCAGCAGCACCGTATCGTTCAATGGCGCGAACCTATCAGCTGCGAGCTGGAGCGACACGGCGATAGTTGTGGTCGTTCCATCCGGAGCAACGTCCGGGCCATTGAGCGTGAGCGTAAGTGGACAAACATCAAATAATGCGTCCTTCGCCGTCACACCTTTGCCCACGAACTGGACTGGTGGCGACCTGGGCTCGGTGGGAACAGCCGGCAGCTCGACCTACTCGAACGGAACATTCACAGTGAGCGGTTCGGGATCAGGCATTCAGGGGACCTCCGACGGGATGCGGTTTGTCTCGCAATCCTTATCGGGTGACGGAACGATTATAGCCCGCATAGTGAGTCTGACGAGCTCAGGATTCGGACAAGCCGGCGTAATGGTTCGCGAAACCCTTGATGCCGGTGCGGCGTCCGCGTTTGCCTATTATTACGACTATAACTCCAATATGGAGTTCAGCGAGCGCGCTAGCACGGGAGCGAACGTTTCTAACGAAGGGAGCTCTTCCGGCAGCCCTCCCTATTGGGTGAAGTTAGTCCGCAGCGGAAATACCTTCAGCGCTTATGCGTCCCGCGATGGCCGGTACTGGGTTCAGATCGGCACAAGCCAAACCATCACGATGGCTCAGAACGTGTACATCGGCTTGGCGGTGAGCAGCCAAAACAACTCGGTCCTCGCAACCGCGACGTTCGATAATCTGTCGATCAGCTCGACCGCAGCGCCAGCGCCGGCAATCAGCAGCTTGTCGGCAACGACGGGAGCGGCAGGAGCGCAAGTATTGATTGCGGGTTCGGGATTCGGCACGCCCCAAGGTGGGAGCGAGGTTACTCTCAATGGTGCCCGAGTGACGGTCGAAGCTTGGGGCGACGCGGCTATTATCATTTCGATTCCAACCGGAGCTACTTCAGGAAACGTGGTTGTTACAGTCGCGCCGAGCCTGAACAGCAGTAATCCGGTGTTCTTTACGGTGACGAGCCAGCCGCTCCCCAATTCTTGGCTGGACGAAGACATCGGGTCGATCAACACGGCAGGCAGCACGACTTACGCCAGTGGAACATTTACGGTGAACGGTTCGGGACCGGGCATCAATAGCAGTGAAGCTGACGCCTTGCACTTTGTGTATCAACCGCTGTCGGGAGACGGAACGATTACTGCACGGCTGATGAGCGCAACCGGAGAGTTTGCGCAGGCGGGAGTCGTGATTCTTGAGACCCAGGATGCGCAGGCAACTGAAGCCTGCCTATGCTTTAGCGGAAATAGTTACAACATATATTTTGAGGACCTAACAAGTAGTGGCGGGAACGTGTCGAGCCAGGGGCAAGTGAACGTACCCAGCCTCCCGTACTGGATGAGGTTGGTCCGAAGCGGAGATTCATTCACCGCGTACACTTCGGTGAATGGTTTTTACTGGGTGCAGGTCGGGAGTGCCCAGACGATCACGATGGCGCAAGATGTGTACATCGGCCTTTACGCCGCCAGCGGCAATAGCACGCTAACTACGGCTACGTTTGACAACGTCTCAATCACTTCCGCAAGCACTCCCGCGCCGGTGATCAGCAGTATTTCGGCGACGACCGCATCCGTAGGCAGCCAGGTAATGCTTTCCGGATCCGGTTTCGGAACAACGGAAGGAAACAGCGTCGTACTGTTGAACGGGAGTTCAGTAACAACAGGCTATTGGAGCGATACCTCAATCATCATCACGATCCCCACCGGGGCGTCATCGGGGACTCTCGTTGTCGCAGTGGCACCGGATATGAACGATAGCAATCCCGCGTCGATTACCGTGACGAGCCAGCCGCTGCTGACTCCGTGGCTCGATCAAGACATTGGCCCGATAACGAACCCAGGCAGCGCCACCTATGCGAGTGGAACCTTCACGGTGAACGGCTCGGGAACGGGCATCAGCAGCGGCGAGGCTGACGCATTGCACTTTGTGTATCAACCCCTTACGGGAGACGGCACGATCACGGCACGGCTCGTCAGTGTGACGGGAGAATTCGCGCAGGCGGGGCTGGTCATTCGCGAGACGCAGAATTCCGAGCCAATCGAAGCATGCGTGTGCTTTAACGGATATCTAGATTTCAACGATCGGACTACTACGGGGGGGAATTTCAACAGCCAGGGGCAGGTGTCGGTTAGTCTGCCTTACTGGGTCAAACTGGTCCGCAGCGGCAGCACGTTCTCCGCGTATTATTCCCCCGATGGAAGCACATGGACGCAAATTGGGACCACGCAGACGTTCACGATGGCGCAGAACACCGAAATCGGTCTGTTCACAAATAGCGGAAACAGTTCGTTAGCGAGCGCGACCTTTGATAACGTCTCCGTCGTCGATGGAACTACGCCTCTTATCACCGGCTTATCCCCGGAATTGGGAACAACCAGCACGGCCGTCACGGTAGTGGGATCGAACTTCGGCGCAACTCAGGGAAGCAGCACGGTTACCTTCAACGGCGTTGCGGCAACATCCGTATCGAGTTGGAGCACTGGCCAAATCGTCGCTGCCATTCCTAGTGGGGCCACCACAGGGGCTGTTGCCGTCACCGTGAATTCCATCCAGAGTGTCGCGAATCCAATCCTAACCATTGTTAACCCCGTTATCAGCAGCGTTACGCCGCCCGCATCTTCACTGTTTGGGCGGGTAACAATTGCAGGGACAGGGTTCGGAACCATTCCAGGACAAGTGAAGATCAACGGAACGGTAGCCAATGCCACCTCCTGGAGCGACACGAGCATCACAATTATCGTGTCAGACGGCACGACCAGTGGTTCGCTTACGGTTACCGAGACCGGAATAATGAGCAACAGCGTCTCGTTCACGATACTGAGCACGCTCTCAGTTACGACAATTTCACCGGGGGCGGGAGCGGCGGGAGCTTCTGTGACCATTACCGGTACAGGGTTTGGCTCCTCGCAGAGCACTAGCACAGCCAGCTTCGGCTCGGCTCAAGCCACGATAGCCAGCTGGAGCAACACATCGATTACGGCAATTGTGCCAAGCGGAGCCACAACCGGGTCAGTCAGCGTTGAGGTCGCCGGAGAAACTGCGTATGGGCCGACCTACGAAATTAACTCGACCGTTCAGCTTACCGATTCACTCAGCCACACGTCGAGCTATACAGCAGCAATGGTAGGCGGAAAATGGTCCCTGCTCGACTCATCCGGGACGGGATGCGCGAGCTGCACGGTTCGCGGATCAACCGCGAATGCGTTTGACAACTATGGCAACGTCACCGCCGCGACCGATCCGCGCGGAAATGTCACGTCTTATGCCTATGACTCGAACGGCGACGTGACCTCCGTCGCACAACCTGCCGTGGGAGGCTCGAACCCAACGACCACCTATACGTACAACAACTTCGGCGAGGTCGTGACGATGACCGATCCGCTCGGGCATGTGACGAGCTACACCTACGATGCACACGGAAATTTGACGTCGGTAACGGCCCCTGCGCCAGGGGGCGGAGCGGCCGCAAGCGTCGCAAACTTTGCCTATAATTCCTTAGGGGAGCTGACGCAGATCACCGATCCGCTGGGAAGGGCCACGACGATCGCCTACACATCGGCGGGGCTCATTTACACGATCACCGATCCACAGAGTCACGTAACCACCTATGGATACGATCCACACGGAAACCGCACAAGTATTACAGATGCGCTATCACACCAAACGACTTTTGCTTACGATTCAGGCGACCGGCTGACGACAATCACCTACCCCGATAATTCCACAACCACCTTTACGTACGACTATCGCGGACGTCGTACTTCCACCACCGACCAAAATGGAAAGACAACCACCTTTGCGTACGACGACGCCGATCGCTTGACAAGCACCACCGACGCGTTAAGCCACGTCACCCATTACTCTTATGATACGGAAAATAACCTCACGAGCATTGAAGACGCGAGTGGTCACACGACTTCGTTCACTTATGACGCACTCGGGCGGGTGACGCAAACGACATTTCCGTCAAGCCTTACCGAAAGCTACGGCTATGATAACGACAATAATCTCATCAGCAAGACAGACCGCAAAAGCCAGACGATTCAGTACGTCTATGATGCTCTGAACCGTCTAACTCAGAAAACTTATCCGGATTCGACAAGCGTTGCGTATACGTACGACCTGATTGGCAAGATTACCCAGCTCAGCGATCCAACAGGCACGTACGGATTATCATATGACAATATGGGACGATTAACCGGGACGACGACGCAGTACTCGTTCCTGTCGGGCACGACGTTCACCAATGCTTATTCATACGACGCCAATTCCAACCGGACGGGCTTTACCGCTCCTGACAGCAGCACCAGCACATATAGTTTCGATACGTTGAATCGTCTAAGCAACCTCACGAACTCATGGGCAGGCTCGTTCGGATTCAGCTACGACGCATTGAGCCGTCGCACGCAGATGACCCGACCCAACGGAGTTACAACGAATTACAGTTACGACAATTTGTCGCATCTTCTTTCGGCGCTGCACCAACTGTCCGGCAGTACCATTGACGGAGCGTCATACACGGTTGATTCTGCGGGGAATCGGACGGCAAAGACGGATCAACTGGCGAGCGTGACGACGAACTACGGCTACGACTATACTTACCAGCTTTTGCAGGCTACGCAAGGTGGAACCACGACGGAAAGCTACACGTACGATTCAGTTGGAAACAGGCTGAGTTCGCTCGGGGTGTCGTCGTATACCAACAACTCCTCGAATGAGTTGACGGGCAACTCGAGCGCGAGTTTTACGTACGACTACAATGGCAATACGACAAGCAAAAGCGTTTCAAGCGCGACAACGGACTACGCATGGGACTATGAGAATCGGATGACGAGCGTTACGCTACCTGGCTCTGGAGGGACGGTTAGCTTCAAATACAATCCCTTCGGCAGACGCATCGAGAAAATCTCGCCCAATGCCACCGGCATTTTCGTCTACGACGGCGACAACCTGGTCGAGACGGTAAACGCGACCGGGAGCACGGTGGCTCGCTACACGCAAGGGCCAAATATCGACGAGCCACTGGCCATGCAACGGGGCACCACAACGGACTACTACGAGCAGGACGGCCTTGGTTCAATTACATCGCTGAGCAGCTCCACAGGTACCATCGCTCAAAGCTATACTTATGATTCATTCGGAAACACCACGAACTCGTCAGGTTCGGTGACAAATTTCTTCCGCTACACGGCCCGCGAGTTCGACACGGAAAGCAATCTTTACTACGACAGGGCGCGCTATCTAGACCAAGCGACCGGAAGGTTCATCAACGAGGATCGGATAAGGTTTTTGGGGCTTGATCAAAACTTATATCGATACGTATGGAACTCCGTCCCCAATTTCAGAGATCCGAGAGGACTCATCGGTGTGGGCGCTACTTTGAATGTGGGTGGTTTTGGAGGCGCTTCGCCGGCGGCCGCCGGTGGTTCCGTGTCGGTTGGAGGCTTGTTCTTTCCAGACCCCAGTGGCAATGGTAGCTACCTTAGTTACGGTGGCTTCGCAGGTTCGCACGGTCTCTGTAGAAACTACCAGAACAACCAAACGGGGGGACTTTCGGCCGGAGCGGGCCCCGGATTCGTCTTTACGAATGCAAATTCGATCAGTGAGGTGTCAGGTCCTTTCAACAACACTGAATACGCAGTTCTGGGACTCGGCATCAGCTTTGCCTATTCCCCTAGCAATGGTATCTGGACGCTTAACATCACTGCTGGGTACGGCACCGGCCTAGGGTTTTCGCAGTATGGCACGAACACTATAACGAACCCGGTTTCGCTCCCCGGTTCCGGCTGTTCATGCAGTAACTAGCTTCGGACGGGCGCAAAAAACGAAGCTAGTGGAACCCTCTGAAGTGGAGGCAGATGCATGCAAGAGAACGGCTTTCAACCGATCATCTACATGGCGCAGCACGACCCGGCCGTGATCGCGGGGCTCTTGCTCATCGGTGGCGCCGGCGTGTTGTTTATCCACATTCAGCTGAAAATGATTAGGGCTGGCTACAAAACCTCGTATGGTTTCTTCGGGAAACCATTGAGTCAGAATGGTTGGGACACCCCTGTCCAATATCTCAAAGTTCGCGCCAAACATGGCTGGTCACCATGGCCGGTCTATCTGCTCGGGCCCTGCATTGTCTTGGGTATTGCGGTTTTCATATTTGGTCTCTTCTGGCTCTAACTCCCAAAGCATCAGAGCGGTGCAGCGCACCGGGAGTGGGGGGACAGCCAGCCCATGTTGGGTGCTTCAAAGCAACTTTGGTTGCTGTATGGGAACCATCGGGAAATCAGCAGCTTATGAAAATCCGATCCCTTCGGACGGCACATCGAGAAAATCTCGCCCAACGCTACCAGCATCGTCGCCTATGACGGGGACAGCCTGATCGAAACAGTGAACGCAACGGGCAGCACCGTAGCTAGTTACACTCGAGGTCAAGACATTGACGAGCCGCTTGCTATGCAGCGGGGTACCGCGACCGATTATTATGAGCAGGATGGCGTCGGCTCGGTCACTTCGCTGACAGCTTCGAACGGCTCGGTCGCCCAGAGCTACACCTACGACTCATTCGGAAACACTACAAATTCCTCGGGTTCCTTGACTAATTTCTTCCGATACACGGCGCGCGAGTTCGACACCGAAACGGGTCTCTATTTCTACCGTGCCAGATACTATGATCCCGGAGCCGGCCGGTTTCTGAGCGAAGACCCATTGAGATTTAGAGCCGGAATTGTTGCGCGATCCGTACTGCCGTCGGTGGATTTTTATACTTTTGTTATGAATGATCCTGTTGTTCAAGTCGATCCTACTGGACTATGGCAAGCTGAAATCGGAGGTGGTTATGGAGGAGGCGTTCTCGTAACCTTTGGATACAACAACGGCCAGTGGAATTTTGGGTTCTATGGAGGATTCGGAATAGGAGGGTTCGTGAGCTTCGATCCTTCCCCCTCGGGTTGCCACTCACCGGGGTTTGTCGGCGGGCTGAGAGGTGAGGGGGATGTTGGTGTTGAGAAGGGTGGCTTCGGCCTCTCTGCGAGCAGTGAAATTGATGTCAACGGCGAGGGTTCGTCGAGCATCACTGGTTATAGTCCAGCAGGAAGCGTCACATGGGATCCAAGTAAGCCCACTGAACCACCACACGGAGCGCTCGGCGGTGGAGCGGGTGGATTTCTGGGAGCTGGTGGGACATCGTATTTTCCGTCCTCGGCGTGCGGGTGTAGGTAGTAGGAGCAAAAATCGAATGGTAGTAAGGAAATTATGAATTCTCCCGAAGATGAGCCCTCATTCACTGGACTTCGTATTCTAAAGTTTGTGTTCCTTCTGTGTAGCTTGCTGTCGTTTTTGGCTTTGGCTCCTGGCATGCATTTAGTGAATTTGTCCCGCTATGGAATAACCGTGAACGTTACGCATCAACGTTTCGGTTGGCTCCTGTCAGTTGTGTATGGCTTGGTTTTCGCGGCTGAGTTTTACGGCCTACACCGGCGATTGCGGATCGCGTGGAAATTTGGATGGGTTCTTTTGGCGTTCTTTTGCTCGCAAACAATCGTATTGTCTTTGATTTCCACACTAAAAGAACCCCCACCCAGTCGGTGGGCCGCGTCGGCTTTCATTGTTGTCGGAAACGCAATAGTTGGGGTTTATTGTGGCCTTTGGTGGAAGCGCCAGAAAAGCTATTTTGTGGACAAGGCGTGATCTGACGGTTGATACGCCCCAAGAGCTTCAAATATGACCCCTTTGGACGACGTATCTACAAACAATCCCCCAATGCTACCAGCATCTTCGTCTACGATGGGGACAATCTGGCCCAGACGGTAAATGCTTCGAGCAGTACGGTTGCACGCTATACGCAGGGGCAGAACATGGACGAGGTTTTGGCTATTCAACAAGGAACAGCTACGGATTATTACGAAGCAGATGGTCTCGGGTCGGCAACGTCACTGAGCAATACCTCAGGCTCCCTCGCGCAGACCTACCGTTACGATTCGTTCGGTAACACCACAAACTCGTCTGGTTCGCTGACAAATGCCTTCCGTTACACCGGTCGCGAGTTTGACACTGAAACGGGTCTCTACTACTAGCGGGCCAGGTACTACGATTCGACGGCCGGAAGGTTCATTGCTGAGGACCCAGTGGGATTTCCGGCTGGCGTGAACTTCTATCGCTACGTCGCGAATAATCCTGCCAACGCCGTCGATAGGCTTGGTACCTGGCAGGTGACGATAACGTTCGGCGTAGGCCCGGGAGGCATATTCACAATGGGGAACAATGGTGGAACTGGTTTGTTCAACGGTCAGTGGAACGGTGGCTTTTATGCTGGGGTGGGAGAGGGCTTTGCTATGGACCTCGACGTCTTTGATAGGGGTTGCCACGAACATAGCATCAACTATGGAATCCAAGCGAGCGGCGAGATCGGTCTCGGACCGCTAGTCGAAGGGGAGGCTCATGAGGGCCCGGAATCTTGGTGGAACATTAGCGCCGGTCTTCAGCACACGCCGTATGGTGCTTCTGTGGGAACCGACGGAATAACTGTACCGACTGTGGGAGGTCCCGAGGGAGCGGCTGTTGGTCTCGGAGCGACAATCTACGGATCAACATGCGGTTGCGGCGGGAAGTGATTCACGGCTGCCCTACAGCCAAGGAACTACGACGCCGCAAAAAATCAGGGTTCACAAGGTGTGCAGGCGGAAGGTTGTAAGCATGCCAGTCTGAGAACATTATGTGGAGTGAAGCCATATTTCCGATGAAATACGAACCGTACTTCAAGTGGGTTGTAGCGAGGTTGTTAATTGTGGCGGCTAACATTGGAGCGGTAATAGCAATTCCCGCTGAAAAATCCAATATCGATTGGCCTGCGTGCTTTCTGATCGCTATCATTTTCGCAGCCGCCCTATTTGCATGGTTGACGATAATTCGTTTTCAGCAAGGGATCGAGTGGTCGCAACCGTATTCGTGGCGCCAGCCTTTTTGGCCGCTGCGAAAGTACCCTTTGCGATACGCATCTTTGATTTCCCTGGCATTCATCATAGCCGGTGCTGTCGGAATGATGAGAGGTGTCATCCTCCGTCTGGGGCACGTGGCCGTTTCAGGTACGTTCTTTTTTATCGGCTTCTTTATCATGCTGGCTTTAGAAATTTGGATTAGAACAGTGGCCACGCTCTCCCAGCGATAGCGTCTCCATCCACTACGCTCTGTTTCCCGGTTTTTCCTTACCCCTAGGTTCTCCTCCTGTTTGTCGGAGTATGCAGAAGTGCCGGAAGGGAGAGGCCGAGGCTAAATAAAAGCGTGTCAACGATTTATTTGCGGGCAGAGGCTTGGACGGTGATAATCAAATCGGTAAATATGGCGCCCCGCGTTCAACCGAGTAAAATCTCTATGGGGAGGCCTCGTACCTTACGCGAGCGGTGAGATGCCCATGACTGGTGACCGAGGCAAAGACAAACAGGAGCGGCAGGCTGCTCTATTCGGGTTCGGAGTCAGTTTCACGTGTCTTATGACGGGGTCTACACGATGATACGACGCGCGAAATGTAAACATTACCTTCGTTATCATACACGTCGAAATGTAGCCACCGATTATTTCAACGCCTGAAACTCCGCAACTCCCCTTGTAGCCGGATTATCGGACATAGACCAGCTTCGGTCTTCCATTGCGACCTACAGCTGACCAATTTCTGATTTTAAAAATCTGGCCGGCGCAAATCCATGCAGAAATCGTTTTTCGATTTACGGAAGCCCCGACTCCACCGGAAAAACCTAATCCGCTCGATTCGCTAGACATAGACGCGCGCGAAGTGAATGCCTATGCCAGCGCGGTTTTCTAAGGGATCGGAGGCCAATCCGATGCCAACGGTTCCTGAGATCATCACCGAAAGCGTTTTGAAGCAATTGGAGCAAGGCGTTGCACCCTGGCGTAAACCGTGGACTACGTCGATTCCGCGAAACCTGATCTCGAAGAAACCTTATCGCGGGTTGAATGTGTTCTTGCTGGCGACTCGGGGATATGGCTCGCCATTCTGGTTGACGTTCAATCAAGCGAAGCAACTCGACGCACACGTTCGACAGGGCGAGAAAAGCACGCTCGTTTCGTTCTGGAAGTTTAGTGAATATGCAGGGGAGAACCGCGACACAGGAGAAACAGAGAACAAGACTTCCGCATTGCTCCGCTACTATCGCGTGTTCAACATCGAGCAGTTCGCGGGATTGAAATCGCTCCACGGCGACAATCACAAACCCGTCCAACCGCTAGCCGAATGCGAATCCATCGCGGATTGGATGCCAAATCCGCCGCGAATCGAGCAGCATTCGCAAGCGTTTTACCGACCATCGGCGGACATGGTCGGAATGCCATCGCGCAATTGCTTTGAATCGCCCGAGGCGTACTACAGCACGCTGTTTCACGAACTCACGCACTCGACCGGCCACAAATCGCGTCTGAATCGTTTCGAGGAAAACTCCACCGATCACCAATTCGGCTCGGAGTCCTACAGCAAAGAAGAACTCATCGCGGAGATGGGTGCCGCGATGCTGGCGGGAATGGCGGGTATTTCGCACACAACTCTCGCTAACTCCACTAGCTATCTGCAATCGTGGATTAACAGGCTCAAATCTGATTCCCGGCTGATAATCTCCGCCGCATCGCACGCACAGAAAGCCGCCGATTACATTCTCGGCAAAACTCAAGCGGAAGGGAGGGAAGCCCAATGAGCACAACGCTTCCATTCCCGATGCCGCTGTCAGAGAAGTATCGCCCTCGCGCTATCGCTGATTTCGTTGGCCTCGACAAGCCGAAGCGGATTCTAGCTAAATTTGCGGCTAATCCGTATCCATCCGCGTGGCTCTTTATCGGGCCACCCGGAACGGGAAAAACCAGATGGCTCTCGCGCTGGCCGAGACGCATCCGGGCGGAGGTTCACCACATCCCATGCAACAATGCAACGTCGCCAACGTCGAGGATGTCATCCGCCAATGCTGGTATGTTCCGGTTTCGGGCGGGTTCCACATCGTGTTGGTTGACGAAGCTGACCGAATGTCGAATGCCGCGCAATTACACTTTTTGTCGAAGCTGGATGCCACTGCTTTTCCGCCTCGGACCATTTTCGTCTTTACATGCAATTCAACCGATGGCCTTGAAGCACGTTTTCTCTCGCGTACACGGCAGATCGAGTTTTCCAGCTACGGCTTGGCGAGCAAGGCAACACGATTGCTTGAGGCTATTTGGCAATCCGAAGCGAATGGCGCATCGGCCCCTAATTTCGCCCGCATCGTGAAAGAGTCATCCAACAACATCCGGGATGCTCTGATGTGCCTTGAGACGGAATTGCTGGCGATTTGACCGTGGGACCCATTTGTAGGTGGAGTTTCTAACGAAAACGCATTGGAGGAAACGATGATCGCGTTCATCAATAAAGGCGGAGATTTGACGGTCGTTGGCACTGCGCGGGAGTGGATTCTGTTTCTGGAAAGACTAGACCGCCCGACGCTGGAGCGGATGAGCGAGACGGATAAAGCACGCGAGATTCTGATTGTGGCGTCGGCTGTCCCGTTCAAGGGCGAAATGACGAATAGGCGTTCGGGCTGAGTGAGAGAGGCCAGGCATTGCTCCACCTAAAATGGGTCACGCAACATCATCGCCACAGGAGGCAACGAAAAATGCGAGCCGCCATCTATGCGAGAGTTTCAACGAACAACGGGCAAGACCCGCACATGCAGACAAGAGAGCTGAGGGAATATTGCAAGCGTCGAGGGTGGGATGTCGCGGGCGAATACGTGGACGCCGGGTTCTCGGGCGCCAAGCAGAATAGGCCACAGTTAGATGTGCTTCTTGCGGAATGCCGAAAGAGGCACGTCGATGCGGTTGTGGTCTATCGGTATGACAGATTTGCCCGAAGTCTGCGCCAACTTGTGAATGCGCTTGAAGAGTTCCGGTCGCTCGGGATTGAGTTCATTTCGCTGCATGAGGGCGTCGATACAAGCACTCCGAATGGTCGGCTCGTGTTCGGCATATTCGCCAGCATTGCGGAGTTCGAGCGGGAACTGATTCGGGATCGCGTCAAATCTGGGATCGCAGCCGCACGGTCGAAGGGAAAGAGGCTCGGACGGCCACGGGTGAGTGTGGATGCCGCGAGAATTGCCGTTCTGCGGGCTTCCGGGCGTTCATGGCCGCAGATCGCGGCTGAACTGGGTGTAAGCGTCGGAACGGTGTTTCAGGCTGCTCGCAAGCTTTCAAAAATCCCCTACTCGGATGCTGGCTGCAAATGACTGATTCTCCGGCACCGTGAATCCCGGTTTCCGGCTTTCAGAAATCACCAGTTTTTTGAAAGGAACAAAAAGGCTGGACAGAACGTTGTGAGAACATTTGCGCTATTCGCCTAGACTCCTCTGAAGAGCTGCGGTATGCCGATCAGAAGTTCGCGGAAGCGGAGAAGACTCTGAGCGCAGGGAGTGGACGGCGGAAAATCGGGAAGACTGATTATCAAGCCAAGGGAGTCCTCTTCATCCCGGAAAAAGCCCGGTTTGCGAGCCTCTTGAACCTTCCCGAGGGAGCCGACATCGGCAAGGCCATCAACGAGGCGATGAAGGCCATCGAGGCCGAGAACGAAGATCTCAAGGATGTTCTTCCCAAAACATACAACGCTTTGGAAAAGGGCCTGTTGGTCTCCCTACTCAAGAACTTCTCGGCGATCCCCATCATCGAAGGGGATGCTTTCGGGAAGATTTACGAGTACTTTCTCGGCAAGTTTGCGATGGCTGAGGGCCAGAAGGGCGGCGAGTTCTTCACGCCAATCAGCATCGTCAAGCTGATCGTGGAGATCATCGAACCCTTTCACGGACGAATCTTTGATCCAGCTTGTGGCTCTGGGGCATGTTCGTGCAGTCCGCCGGATTCGTTGAGCACCACAAGAAGAACGTCAATGAAATCTCGATTTACGGTCAAGAAAAGGTCGCGGAGACGATTCGACTCTGCAAGATGAACCTTGCTGTTCATGGTCTTTCGGGCGACATCAGGCAGTCTAACACCTATTACGAAGACCCTCATAAGAGCACCGAAAAATTCGATTTCGTGATGGCCAATCCACCTTTCAATGTGGACAAAGTAGATAAGGAGAGGATCAAGAATGATCCACGATATCCATTTGCATTGCCCAAGGCCGATAACGCGAATTACCTCTGGATTCAGATTTTCTATAGCGCGCTGAATGCAACAGGGCGAGCGGGATTCGTGATGGCGAACTCGGCGGGAGATGCCAGAGGTTCGGAATTGGAAATTCGCCGGGAACTTCTGAAGTCTGGAGCCGTAGACGTTATAGTGTCGGTCGGATCGAACTTCTTCTACACTGTCACACTGCCCGGTACGCTGTTGTTCTTCGATAAGGGCAAACTGAAGGCTGACCGCAAGAACAAGGTTTTGTTTATTGACGCACGGCACATCTTTACGCAGATCGACCGGGCCCACCGGGAGTTCACGCCGCAACAGATTGAGTTCATCTCCAATATCGTTCGGCTTTATCGGGGCGAGGAGCCAGAGGATGAGGCTGGCAGCGGAGTCGTGCTAAAGGAAAAGTTCCCAAAAGGCAAGTATGGCGACGTGCTAGGTCTCTGCAAAGTTGCCGCGCTGGATGAGATCGAGGCTCAAGGCTGGAGTCTAAATCCCGGGCGATACGTTGGCGTCACCGAAAAGGCGCCAGAGGAGTTCGAGTTTAAGGAGCGACTGGAAGAACTCAATGAAGAGTTAGAGACGTTGAACGCTGAGGCTCGGAATTTAGAGGAACGTATCTCGGACAATGTTGCGATTTTGTTGGAAGCCACCGAATGACGCAACAACGAGTCAGAATTGATTCACTCTACCTAGGGTTGTATGACGGCCCACATGCTACCCCAAAGCCCAGTGACGAGGGTCCGGTGTTTCTCGGCATTGGCAATATCACCCCGGATGGGAAGCTGGATTTATCTGAAGTGCGTCAGATTGCCGAGGAAGACTTTGCTTCTTGGACTAAGCGAGTCGTTCCTCAACCGGGGGACATTGTGTTCACGTATGAAGCCACGCTGAATCGCTACGCGATCATTCCTGAAGGATTTAGGGGATGTTTGGGCAGACGATTGGCTCTCATTCGCCCCGACGAGAAGAAAGTCAATCCAAGATTCCTTTTCTTCTATTTTTTTAGTGACGATTGGCGACGGACGATTAGCAAGAATACGCTATCCGGTGCGACCGTTGATCGAATCCCACTCACCGCACTGCCTAGTTTTGAGGTTAATCTGCCGTCGCGCCGATCCCAAGATCGCATTGCCACCATCCTTTCCGCCTACGACGACCTGATCGAAAACAATACCCGACGCATCAAGATTCTAGAGCAGATGGCGCAGATGCTCTACCGGGAGTGGTTCGTCACTTTCCGCTTTCCCGGCCAAGAAAAGGTTAAGGTGGTGAAATCAGCGCTGGGATTGATTCCAGATGGGTGGCATCTCGGAATTCTCAGAGATGTGTGCGCTTCAATCGATTACGGCTACACCAGCAGTGCAAGTAGCGAGCCGATTGGTCCGAGATTTTTGCGGATAACCGACATCGTGCCAGAGTCAATCGATTGGCCGTCAGTGCCTTATCTGGATTTCCCTGAAAAAGTTCCTGACAAGTACAAGCTACTAGCGGGGGACATTGTTATTGCTCGGACAGGGGCGACCACCGGGTACGCGAAAAGGTTAAACAAAAGGCATCCTGAATGCGTATTTGCTTCGTATCTGGTTCGTCTTCGTATTGCATCCGAAAACAGTAGCCACATTTACGGTCTCTTAGTGGAGTCCGACGAGTACAAACGCTTCATCACGGCTAATCTTGGCGGTGCGGCCCAGCCGCAAGCAAACGCTCAGGTTTTAACATCTATTCCGATCATAGTGCCACCGTCTTCACTACAAACACGCTTTTCGGCACTGGTTGAACCTTTGATGGATGAGAAGGAAGTACTTCAATTGAAGAACTTCAATCTCCGTCGGACGCGCGATCTGCTCCTCCCCAAACTCGTATCCGGTGAAGTCAGCGTTGAACAAATCGAAACTCAGGCTGCCTCACCCACGGCATGATCGCGCTCGATCCAGATTCCGAAGGCAGACTCGAAGCCCATGCCATCGAGCTGTTCAAAGAACTTGGATGGGAACCTGCGGATTGTTATCGCGAAACCTTTGGCGCTAACTCGTTCCTTGGACGAGAAACGTCCGAGCAAGTCGTTCTTGAACGAAGACTCCGTTCGTCACTCTTGAAGTTGAATCCCGACACCACGCCGGTAGCCATCGACATTGCAGTTGACGAACTGACTAAAGATCGAAGTGTCCTTAGTCCTGTCCGAGCCAACCAAGAGATTTATAAGCTCATGAGAGATGGGATCAAAGTTCCAACGCGCCGAGATGATGGTCAAGAGGCCATTGAGGTTGTTCGCGTAGTCGATTGGGACGAGCCGAGGCACAACGACTTTTTCCTCGCTTCGCAGTTTTGGATTTCGGGCGACTACGGACGGAAACGAGCGGACCTTGTTGGCTTTGTGAATGGTCTGCCGCTGGTCTTCATCGAACTCAAGGCTTCTCACAGATCGCTCGAAAACGCTTTCAAGTACAACCTTTCCGACTACCGCACAACAGTTCCGCAAACCTTCTGGCACAACGCTTTCATTATCCTGTCGAATGGGTCGAAGAGTCGCATCGGTAGCATCACGGCTGGTTGGGAGCACTTTTCCGAGTGGAAAAAGATCAATGATGAAGGGGAAGAAGGACTTGTCAGCCTTGAGACGATGATTCGAGGTGTCTGCGAACCGTCACGCTTGCTCGATCTGGTTGAGAACTTCATTTTGTATAGCGAAGCCGAGGGCGAAACCACCAAGCTGCTTGCAAAAAACCATCAGTTCCTCGGCGTCAATCGAGCGATTGAAGCAACGGAGCAAATCAAGAAGAACCAAGGCAAGCTCGGTGTGTTCTGGCATACGCAGGGTTCGGGCAAGAGCTTCTCGATGGCCTTCTTTTCGCAGAAAGTCTTGCGAAAGATACCGGGTAATTGGACTTTCGTAATCATCACAGACCGAGACGATCTCGACGGGCAAATTTACCGGAACTTTGCTTCGACGGGAGCAGTGCTTGAGGACGAGAAGAGTGTCCGAGCACAAAGCGCAGAACACCTGAAGATGCTCCTGAACAAAGAAGATCACCGTTACCTCTTCACGCTGATTCAAAAGTTCCGTACCGAAGAGGGCGAGACCTATCCCAAGCTGTCGGATAGGTCAGACATCATCGTCATTACGGATGAGGCCCACCGTAGCCAGTACGACCAGTTCGCCTTGAACATGCGGAACGCTCTGCCGAGTGCTGCTTTCATCGGTTTTACAGGAACTCCGCTGATGGCAGGGGAAGAACGGACGAAACAGGTCTTCGGCGATTACGTCTCGATTTACAACTTCAAGCAGTCGATTGATGACGGGAACACTGTTCCCCTTTATTACGAGAATCGCATCCCCGAGCTTCAGCTTACGAATCCGAATCTCACCGAGGATATGGCTGAGATCATTGACAACTCTGAACTCGACGAGGATCAGCAGCGCAAATTGGAACGGGATTTCGGCAGAGAATATCAACTCATCACGCGGGACGAACGCTTGGAGCGGATAGCGAAAGATATCGTTGCCCACTTCATGGGACGAGGTGTTCTGGCGAAGGCGATGGTCATCTCGATTGATAAAGCCACCACAGTCCGCATGTACGACAAGGTTCAGAAGCACTGGAAAGCCGCCATTGGCCGGATGCTGGGAGAACTGAATGCCGCCGATCCGGGAGTAAAACCCGATCTGGAGAGAAGGCTCAGATACTTTCAAGAAACCGACATGGCCGTTGTGGTCTCGCAGTCGCAGAATGAAATCGAGGAGTTCAAGAAAAAGGGATTAGACATCGCAGTTCATCGCAAACGGATGGTCAAAGAAGACCTTGAGACGAAATTCAAGAAATCCGATGATCCCCTGCGGATCGTGTTTGTTTGTGCAATGTGGATTACAGGTTTCGATGTGCCTTCTTGCTCAACAATCTATCTCGACAAACCCATGAGGAACCATACGCTCATGCAGACCATCGCACGGGCAAACCGCGTTTGGAGGGAGAAGCAAAACGGCTTGATCGTGGATTATGTCGGAATCTTCCGAAATCTTCAGAAGGCGCTAGCGATCTACGGAACCACTAAGGGCGGGGCCAAGCCAGACGACCTGCCAATAACAGACAAACTTGAACTCGTCAAGCTGTTGCGCCAAGCAATCCAAGAAACAACAGTGTTTTGCCGAGATCGAGGTGTGGACTTAGAGGCGATCAACGATACTACCGGATTCGAGAGAGAGAAACTGAAAGACGATGCAGTGGCGATGTTTGTCATCGATGACGGGACCCGACGTAGATTTATGGAATCGGCGGGACACGTTGAGAAGCTCTTTAAGTCTCTTCTCCCTGATCCGGCGGCCAATGAGTTCGGCCCGATCCGAAAAGTGATCTCCGTTATTGTTGAGAAGATTCGCAATGAAATCCCGCCCGCCGACATTTCCGAGGTGATGGAGCAGGTGGATGAGCTTCTCGATAAGTCCGTTTCGACCGAAGGCTATGTGATCCGTCCGTCCGCGACGGAACATAACTATGTTGACCTAAGCCAGATTGATTTCGAGGCACTGAAACAGAGGTTTGAAAAAGGCAGAAAGCCGATTGAAGTACAGAAACTACGAGGACAAGTCGCTCAGAAGCTGGTTAGGATGGTCCGGCTCAACCGCACTCGCATGAACTTCTTGGAAGAATTTCAAAAGATGATCGACGAATACAACGCAGGTGCCTCGAATCTCGAAACACTGTTCGACCGATTGATGGCGTTCACAAAACGCCTGTCAGAGGAAGAGAAGCGCGGAATCTCAGAGCAGCTTACCGAAGAAGAATTGGCCATCTTCGATCTCCTGACGAAGCCGGACATGAAGCTAACCAACGCAGAAGAACGGGAAGTGAAAAAGGTCGCTAAAGATTTGCTTACATCATTGAAGCGAGAGAAGCTCATTCTTGATTGGAAGAAGCGGCAGACCACGCGGGCTGCAGTTCGCTATACAGTTGAGACGGTACTCGATCGGCTTCCGAGAACCTATACTCCAGCACTCTACGAACAGAAGTGCGAAGCGGTTTATCAGCACGTATTCGATTCCTATTCGGGCCAAGGGCAAGGGATTTACGCAGCAAATTGAACGACGAGGCCCGAGGCGTGCTACTCAGGTCCGAATCGAACGGTGAAAGGGAGCTTTGATGGCGGGTAAAATGAATTGGGATCGTGTCAGAAAAGATAATTTATCAAGGCGATCCGGCTCGGAATGGATCGGGCAAGACGCTACACCAATTACGGCCAATGACGCATCGAAGCAAAAAGCAGACCCTGCTCCTCCTATGAAATGGCCACTCGCCAACATTGCAATCCCCGGCTGCACCTGCAATAAGTTGCTTGGTTTTCACGGAACACACAGAAAAGGATGTGCTTCAGTCTCGTCGCTGTCGGCCATAATTTTAATCCATACGGCCGTGTCTCGTACCATCGCGTCCTTGAGGCGTTGGAGCAATCGAGCGATGGGAGTTTGTTCGTAATTTCGCCAGAAGCTCACAGCGTGAAGGAACGGCTCTCGAAGGAGTATCCTAATCTCAAAATCAGGCCAATCGACAAAACCTTTGGGAAGTGGGCGGCGGATTCGTTCAATCTGCAGAACGTGGCGTTTGTAGTTCTGGTTGAATATCGAGGTACTTTGAACGCCCTCATGTTTCTCCTTTCGGAACACCTGCTGGCTTATCGCCCTTCCACATTTCGGTGTAGTCGGCGATACACGTTTGCATGATCGAAGTAAGCTCATCGATCTTGAAGAACTCTCGCTGTAGCTCAAGGGCATCAAGCAAAATCATGTGTGCGGTAAACAAAGCTGTATGCGCTCGGTCGCGCTGCAACTCGCCATCAAATATCAAACTTTCTTCCTTCGCTGCTGCTTGAGGGGCTAATCGAGAGAAAATAGCGCCCACGGTGCTGTGTGCCTCCCTCATCGGCATGTAGTACCCCGGCAGAATGAACGGCCAAAGGTTCTTGGTCATCCGGGCCATGCTGACGATGTCCACCTTGCTCCATGTGTGGTTCATCCGAGATGTTCCGCATTTCTTGCAATCCGTAACCGTGAATTGACCTTTCACAGACTCATAGTCATTTCTAATTTTCTCAGCCTGTTCGGAGGAGAACACGTCTCGCCCCATGCTTTGCTCGGTAGCTGTTAGGAATTTGTAGTCGGCGACACGGTGGAAATCCAAAAAGTTGTCAACTTCCTCGGGATGGTCCATCAAATATCTAGCGCTCACCGCTCGTTCGTACATCCCACGAACCAGTTTTTGTGCGCCGATTCCGTAGCCATTGCCACACAGAAGCAGGATTTCCAGGAAGTCTTCGACGATTAAACGGCCTTGAAAGTAGATCGTCTTTTCGAGCGGCTGCGTCGTGTGGTGGATTCTTTGGAATGCAATATCGATAGCCGCTTCTATATTCTTAAATCGCTTCAAGAACTCTTGATGGCTTTTGGAAAATTCGGCCCACTCTTCGGGATAGCCGTATGAAGCCGAAAGCGGTTCGTCAAGATTTGATATCGGGCCTTGCATGTTGACCTCTGGCTACTCTCTATCGCTGGTTTTCAGGCTGGGTCACCACGTAAGCGTATGCGTTAACCGCTCGCGAATCAATTCAAGGACACCGTCAGGGAAGAGAGCGGGGTGGCGATCCGGAAGCCGATGCGCCTGTAAAAGGCCGTCATTTCTTGATAGGCAGATTTGTAGCCCAAGTAGCCCAACTGAGGGGCAGATTTTAGAACAGCATCCCGGTAAGCAACGGACGATAAGGCATTTGGGATTAGCCACCCCACAGCTGTTAACCGAAGGGTTGCTAGTTCGAATCTAGCCCGGGGAGCCAAACTTTACTATCAGTTAGGGAGCTGTCGTTCGCGTGGCATTTGCGACTGTGCCCAATTTTGTGCCCCATCATCACGTATTCCCGCCTGATTCAGGACGTTGACAGCCTGCCGCTGCGCTGG
>CAVQZU010000099.1:0-36751 GCA_963718485.1 uncultured Acidobacteriota bacterium | reverse complement strand
TCCTCGTCGTAGGAGAAACTGCCAGTGACGGCGAATCTGTCGTTGAACTTGTAGGAACCCACCAGCGTAGCGTCCGGTCTCCCCTTGCCCGTCCCCTCCGGCTCATTGATGGAATAGCGGACGTTACCACCGCCCGATAGCCCCAGCGGCTGCGCCAGCGGGTCGCGCGTCTTGAGGTCGATGGTGCCGCCGATGCCGCCCTCGGTCATCGAGGCCTGGGGGTTCTTGTAGACGTCGATACCGCTGATGTTCTCGCTGGGAATGCCTTCGAGGGAGCCGTACTGGCTGTTGCCGCCGGCGCCGCCACCCGAACCTTCGCCTGATACGTAGAACTCGCGGCCGGTGAGGAACAGGTCGCCGTTGAGGGTGGTCAGGTTCTGGCGCAGTCCGTCGATCAGCACCGCGGTGCCTTCGCCGCCGGCACGATCGATCTGGACCCCCGGCAGACGCTGCAGCGATTCGGCGACGTTCTGGTCCGGCATCTTGCCGATGTCTTCCGGCGCGACCGACTCGATCGGCAGATTGTTATCGCGCTTGTTCTTCAGCGCGGTCTCGAGCGAAGCCCGATAGCCGGTGACGATGATTTCTTCCAGGTTGTCCTGCGGCGCCGTGGCCGCGGGCGCCGTTTGCGCCTGTGCGTATCTGGGTGCCGCGAAACACAGCGCTTCCAGCGATACGGCGGTCATGAGTGCGGCATTGGCCGCTCTGGATACGCGCCGGGCGCGCTTTTCCCTGCGATGAGACATGTGCTCTACCCCCCAACTGATTGCGACCTGCGTTCTTGTTCCATGCACCGCGCCAGCGGTTGGAAATTCATTCGCCATCCGGCAGCGGCGCGAACTATCCCGGCCGGAAAGCTACAGTCGCGCTAGCGTGGCTGTCAACGATTATTTATTTCTATTTGCATTATTCGAGATTGAATCTAAATGGCCAGAGAGAGCGCGTATGCCCAGTGTATGATCAATAAATCAACATGTTACCGCGAAAGTATTTTGATTTTATTTAAGATTTCTAGTTAGCGCTCACTTACCCTGGCCGACAGCCCCCGGATTGCAGGCGACCGGCTTGCCGTGTGTCGAACGCAACAGCGCGATCGGCGCGCTGCATCAATCGGCAGCAGCGCCGATGGCCGCATGGTGGCCGCCATCTGC
This sequence comes from uncultured Acidobacteriota bacterium, assembly GCA_963718485.1. Classification (GTDB taxonomy): domain Bacteria; phylum Acidobacteriota; class Terriglobia; order Acidiferrales; family UBA7541; genus Palsa-295. Next base: position 35,600 of record CAVQZU010000099.1, on the reverse strand, counting down.
TCCAGCGCCACGCCCTTGGTCTCGGGCAGAAACCACAGCACCAGCACGAACTGCAGCACCATCATCAGACTGAAGAACATGAATGGAATGGATACCGACAGGCGCCAATTGCCGGGAATGCGGCTGAAATCAGCGCATTCATGATCCAGTGCGTTGCGCTGCCGAGGCTGTCCGCGCGCCCGCACCGGAGTGGGGAAAGATCTCGCTCAGGTAGACCCAGATCACCGCCCCCTGGGAAATCGCAAACGATGCGATGAACAAGATCAGCAGCGGCAACAGCAGCGCGCGCCCGCTATTCGAAGGCCATGATCGCAGCGACACCGCCCTGCGCCAGCGCCGCGCCGACCGATCCGATCAGCAGCAGGCGCTTGGCCGGTGCGATCGATCAGCGTCATGGCGACAATGGTGGCCAGCAGATTGGTGGCACCGATCGCGATCGACTGCAGGTTTGCCGACAGCGAGCTGAAACCCGCGGCGCCGAAGATGTCGCCCAGGTAGTAGAGGATGGCGTTGATACCCGACAGCTGGTTGAACATTCCCATGCCGATCGCGAGCACGATCAGCCGGCCGTGCACCCGCCATGACAGAGCGGGACTGCGTGTCGAGCGCGGTCGATTCAGCCGCACGGATATGCTCGATGGCGGCGGCCGGATCGCCACTGCCGAGGCGCCTGAGACTCGCGGCGGCACTCGGCCAGCCGCCCGCGATGGATCAGCCATCGCGGACTTTGCGGGATGAAAAATAGCAGCAGCAGAAATACCAGTGCCGGAACTGCGGCTATCGCCAGTTTCCAGCGCCACAGGTGCGCGCCGCCGACCAGCTGCGCTACGATGAAATTGCTGGTGTAGGCGACCAGGATGCCAACACAATGTTGATCTGGAACAGGCCCACCAGCGCACCGCGCCGCTCCGCGGGCGAGGCCTCGGCGATATAGACCGGTGCCAGCACCGAGGAACCGCCGATGGCGACGCCGATGAGAAAGCGGGAAACCAGAAACGACGGCAGGCTCCACGCCAGCGCACAGCCCAGCGCTGCGAGCAGGTACAGCCGCCCCGATGAATTTCAGTGCTTCGCGCGAACCGATCCGATCCCCAAGCTTACCCAATCGTCAGCGCGCCAAACAGCGTGCCCCACAGCGCGGTTGACACCGCGATGCCGAGCCCGGCCGGCGACAGTGAAAAAAAGGTGACGCGCAGATCCCGCGTCACACCCGAGATCACGGCAGTGTCGAAACCGAACAGCAGGCCCGCCAGGCTTGCCACGATGATGACCCAGCAGTTGCGAACGCGTCAGCATGCTGCGTCTCCGTTGTTGCACTGTTGCTCAGTGATCGGCCGCGCCGAGACTGAGCGAGCCTCTTCCATAAATCAAACAAATTGGTTTATTGTCGTGTAAACAGGCCGGGGCACTATGGGGGTGGATGGTGAATGCGTGGGCACATCCGCGTAGCTGGTATCGCGTCGGCAAATGCAGCGCCGTCGCGCTGCTGCTGGCAGCAGCTGTGGTGCACGCGCAAACCCCGCTGGCGGCTCCCGCCGGGCCATTCGCCAACTTCGGTCCCTACAACGTCACGTTTCTGGCCGGCGGCATCGGGCTCTCGAACCCGTTGTCGCCCGACTCGCCAGTGCTGCCTGCCGGTGCCGCATGGTCGATGAGCGGCTGGCTGCGACCCGACCGCTCGAGCGATACGCCCGTGATCGTGGCGGCGCTGGGAGATACCGCGCCGGACGGTTGCCGTTGCCTGATGCTGCAGCATGGCGAGCGTGCTGCAGCTGGCGTCGATGTGTCGCTGCGGGCGACGCATGAGCTGACGCCGGGCGCATGGCATGCGGTGGCTGCAACGTACGACGGGCACCGCGCGCGGCTGTACCTCGATGGCAGCGAGGTCGCGGCACGCGAAGCCGTCACCGGCGCGGTGGCACCGATGTTTCGCCTGGCGCCCGAGAGCGTGGCCGATCTGACCGGCCAGCGCCACTTCGGCGGCTCGCTCGCCTGGTTCCTGCTGCAGGCTGGCGCCCTGGATGCCGCCGGCGTCGGCCGCCTGGCAGCCCAGCGGCCCGATTTTCAGCTGGTATATTTTCATCAGGTCGGTGTGGGCTGGCCGTGGCAGGAAAAGGCTGGCGCGGCCTGCAGCAGCCGCAACCCGCCTGGACCCTGCCGCATGGCAATGCGCCGTTCTCCGCCTCCGGTGCGCTCGCCGACCCTGGCGATCTCACCGGCGCTGCAGCCCGACGGAGCCGAGCGCTGGTCGATCGGGATGACACCTGGCGCCGGCGCCGCTGGTGGACGCCACGCCGGAGCAGATATCGAGCCTGGCATTTCACGAGCGCGACTGGTACATCGCCGTAGTACCCGGCACCGTACTGACTTCGCTGATCGCCAACGGCGTGTATCCGGATCCGGCCTACGGACTGAACAATCTCGCCATCCCCGAGTCGCTGAATCGCCAGGATTACTGGTATCGCAGCGAATTCGTAGCTGCCCGCATCGCTCGCCAACCGCCAGTTGAGCCTGACGTTCAACGGCATCAACTATGCGGCCGAGGTGTGGCTCAACGGCCTGCGCCTTGGCGCCATCCGCGGGGCTTTCATTCGCGGAAGCTTCGACGTGACGGCACCGGTGCACATCGGTGCGCGCAACGTGCTGGCGGTGCGCATATCCCCTCCACCGCATCCGGGTATTCCGCACGAGCAATCGGTGGCCGCCGGCCCGGGTGAGAACGGCGGCAACCTGGCCATCGACGGCCCTACGTTCGTTGCCACCGAGGGCTGGGACTGGATTCCCGCCATCCGCGACCGTAACAGCGGCATCTGGCAGAACGTCGAGCTGACTGCCGGCGGAGCCCTTCGCCTTCTCGATCCGCAGTCATCACCAAGCTGGCGCTGCCACGCATCGATTCGCGCAGATATCATCCTGCGGATCCCGATCGACAATCGCACTGCCAGCGTCACGCACGCGCGCGTCGATGCCAGCTTCGAGGGCGTGCAGTTGCAAAAGGACGTGCTGCTCGAGCCCGGGAGTGACGGAACTGCGCTCTCGATCCGAGCGAGTTCCCGCAGCTGCGGCTGCCGCATCCGCGCCTGTGGTGGCCAAACGGCTATGGCGCGCCCGAGCTGTATCACCTCAGGCTCGGCATCTCTACCGACGGTGTCGCTATCCAACTCAAAACAGCTGCGCTTCGGTATCCGCGAAATCACTTACGAGCTGTCGCTGTTCGATCACAGCGGCCAACTGCGCCGCGTCGAAGTCGATCCCACCATCGGCAGCGAGCGTCATGAGCGGCTGATCGACGTGCGGCACGAAGCGATCAAGCGCACCGCCAATGGCTGGGCGGAATCGCTGACTGTGGCCGGCGAGAACTCGCCCGCGGTGCGCGCCGTTGACACCACATCACTGACGCCGTATCTGGTGATCCGCGTCAACGGCGTCGCGATCGCCGCGCGCGGCGGCAGCTGGGGCATGGACGACCTGCTGAAACGCATCGCCCGGGAGCGGCTCGAGCCGTACTTCAGGCTGCACCGGGACGCGCATCTGAACATCATCCGCAACTGGCTCGGTCAGAATACCGAGGACGTGTTCTTCGATCTGGCGGATGAGTACGGGCTGCTGGTGCTGAATGACTTCTGGGAATCGACCCAGGACTTTCAGGTCGAAATCCAGGATCCGCAGCTGTTCCTCGACAACGCCCGCGATGTGATCCGCCGCTACAGGAATCACCCATCGATCGCGGTCTGGTTCGGGCGCAATGAAGGCGTTCCGCAGCCGGTGCTCAATGAAGGACTGGCGGACCTGGTGGCGCAGCTGGACGGCACGCGCTACTACACCGGCAGCTCCAACCGCATCAACCTGCAGGACAGCGGTCCCTACAACTATCGGCCACCGGAAGGCTATTTCACGCAGCTGGCGCAGGGTTTCGCGGTCGAGGTCGGCACCCCGTCGCTATCGTCGATCGACGCGCTGCGGGCCTCGATTCCGGCGGCCGATCTGTGGCCGATCGGGGATACCTACGCCTATCACGACTGGCATTTCGGCGGCAACGGTGACACCGCCTCGTTCATGCATGCGCTCGCGACCAGCTTTGGTGCGGCCAACGATCTTGCCGACTTCGAGCGCAAGGCGCAGCTGATGAATTATGTCACTATCGCGCCATCTTCGAAGGTTTCCAGGCCCATCTTTGGACGCGGAACAGCGGCCGGCTGCTGTGGATGACACATCCGGCGTGGCCGAGCAACGAGTGGCAGATCTACAGCTCCGACTATGACACGCCAGCGGCGTATTACGCTGTCGCCAAAGCCTGCGAACCACTGCATGCGCAGATGAATCTGCCCGACTTCAGGCTCGCAGTGGTCAACACCACGCGCCAGCCGCATGGTTCACTGCGTCTCCACAGCCGCGTGCTGTCGCTGGACAACCGTCTGCTGCTCGAGCGCGTCGATCGAGTGGACGCCGCGGCCAACGCCACCACCACGCTCGAGCCGCTCAGCCTGGCGCCGCTGCTGGCGCGAGAGGGCGTGGTGCTCTCGGGTATTGAAACTCACCGACAGTCACAATGCGGTGGTGTCGGATAATTTCTACTGGCAGGCACGCGCAGACGGCGACCTCATGCGGTTGAGCGCGCTGGCGCAGCAGCCGATGGCCCTGGGCGAGCGCTCACACGCTGATGCGGGCGGCACCATCATCGACATCACGCTGAAGAACAACGGCCGCGCGCCCGCGCTACTGGCCAAGGTGACGCTGCTCGACGCGGCCGGCGATCGCGTGTTGCCGGCGTTCTACAGCGACAACTATGTGAGCCTGCTGCCGGGTGAATCGAGGACGATCACGGCGCAATGTCCGGCCGCAGGCAGCAGGTGCGCGGCGATCTCGCTGCGCGGCTGGAACGTTGCGCCGGCCAAGATAATGATGGGCTCACAAGGCGGAAAATGATGATACGGGACATTTCGATTCGGACACGCCGGAACCTCCTGACCTGGAACCTGCTACCCCCGAACCTGCTGACCTGGAACCTGCTACGCCGGAACCTGCTGAGCTGGAATGCGCCGCATTGCCTCGCGCGCTTGCTGCTGGGCGCGGCGGCGGCATTGTGCGCCGGCGCGGCCTGGGCGGCGGATGCAAGCGCGCTGATCCATCCGCTCGAGTGGCCGGCAGCCGCCCCGGCGGTCGCAGCGGATCCAAAACTCGAACAGTTCGTTGACCAGCTGCTGGAGCACATGAGCCTCGAGGAAAAAATCGGCCAGCTGGTGCAAGCCGATATCGGCTCGATCAAACCCGAGGACCTGCACACCTACAAGCTCGGCTCCATCCTGGCGGGCGGCAATGCAGCGCCCGCAGACGACGTGCGCACCAGCGCTGCGCACTGGCTGGACCTGGTGGATGCGTTCTATCGTGCATCGGTAGCCGACGCCCCGCCGGCGCATGCGCCGATACCAATCCTGTTCGGCATCGATGCCGTTCACGGCCACAGCCGTGTTCGCGGAGCGACGGTTTTCCCGCACAACGTGGGGCTGGGTGCCGCACATGACGCGGGGTTGATCGAGCGCATCGGGCAGGCAACGGCCGAGGAAGTGGCCGCCACCGGTATCGACTGGACCTTCGCGCCAACCATCGCCGTGGTGCGCGATGTGCGCTGGGGCCGCTCCTACGAGAGCTATTCCGAAGACCCGGCGCTGGTCGCGCGCTATGCGCGCGCCATGGTAACGGGGTCTGCAGGGTGCCGCCGGCAGCGCGGAGTTCATGGGTCCCGGCCCGTGTGCTGGCCACGATCAAGCATTTTGTCGGCGACGGCGGAACCATCGGCGGACGCGACCAGTTCAACAATCTGGCGGACGAGCGCAGCTGCGCGAGGTGCACGCTGCAGGCTACCCGGCAGCGATCGAGGCCGGAGCACTGACCGTCATGGCCTCCTACAACAGCTGGCAGGGCATGAAGATGCACGCCAACCACTGCTTGCTGACCGACGTGCTCAAGGAGCGCTGGCAGTTTCCCGGTTTCGTGGTCGGGGACTGGGACGCCCAGGAGGAAATCCCGGGCTGCACCAAGTTCGATTGCCCCGACCATGCTGCGGCCGGCGTCGACATGTACATGGCTCCCGACAGCTGGCGCGAGCTGTACGCCAACCTCCTGGATGAGGTGCAGCTCGGGCCGATTCCGCAGCCGCGGTCGACGATGCCGTGCGCCGCATCCTGCGCGTCAAGGCGATGGCGCGGCCTGTTCGAGAAGCCGGCTCCGAAGGATCGGCCCGGCGCCGGCCATTTCGACACGCTCGGCAGCGCCGCGCACCGCGCCATTGCGCGCGAGGCGGTGCGAAAATCGCTGGTACTGCTGAAGAACAACGGGCAACTGCTGCCGCTGGACGCGCACGCGCGCATTCTGGTCGCGGGAGCCGCGGCCGACGACATCGGGATTCAATGCGGCGGCTGGACCATCGACTGGCAGGGCGATCACAACAGCAATGCCGATTTCCCCGGCGCGACTTCGATCTTCGGCGGCATCAAGGCCGCGGTGGAAGCGGCCGGCGGCACCGCGATTTTAAGCCCGGATGGCAGCTTCAGCCAGCGGCCGACGGCCGCAATCGTGGTCTATGGCGAGACCCCGTATGCCGAGTTCGAGGGCGATCGGGAGACACTGGAATTCTCGCCGCACGATCGCAGCCACCTGAAGATCCTGCGCCGCCTGAAGGCCGCCGGCATACCGGTGGTCAGTGTGTTCATCTCCGGCCGCCCGCTGTGGGTCAACCGTGAGCTCAACCTGTCGGATGCCTTCGTGGCGGCGTGGCTGCCGGGCAGCGAAGGCGCGGGCATCGCCGATCTGCTGTTCAAACCGACCGCTGGCTCAGGCCAGCGTGACTTCACCGGTCGCCTGGCCTTCTCCTGGCCGGCGCACCGCCATGCCGGTGATGTTCACCGCATCCGGCAGTGTCGAGGGCGCGCTGTTTGCACGCGGCTTTGGTTTGTCCCTCACGCAGCCATCGCAGCTGCGGCGACTGTCCGAGGATCCGCGCATTCCGCTGCAGCTGCTGACACGTGACACGCTATTCCATGCCGGTCACGTCACCGCGCCGTGGTCCATTTACCTGAACGATGCCACCGCCGGTGTTCGCCTGACGACGGCGACGCAGTCGAGCCCGGGTGGTGCGCTCACGGTGCAACTCGAGGCCCCGGTGGTGCGCGCAAGCTGGTCGGGACGATCACCAGGTGTGTTCTCCATCGGCGGCCGGGCGGCCGACCTGCGTGCACTGGCGCGTGAGGGCGCGGCACTGGTGGCGCGCTACCGGGTGGAATCGCGGCCGCAACAGCCGGTGCGCATCGGCATGAGCTGCGAGGCGCCGTATGGGACACGCGTCCCTGCCGGTTCCACTGCGCCGCCCGCTCGTTTGGGCTCTGTGTGGGACCAGGGCGGAGCCGCGCTCGACATGACGGCGCAGTTTGCCGCGGCGCCGCTCGGGCAATGGCAGACGCTGTCAATTCCGCTGGCCTGTCTGCGCGCTCAGGGTGCGGATCTGTCGCACGTTGCAGCGCCATTTGAGATGACCACCAGCGGCCAGTTCGCCGTGAGCTTCGCCGAAATCGGCATTTCCAGGGCGGCCGGCAAGGCGCGCTGCCGTTGAGCCTGACAGCGAAGTTGCAGGTGCTACAGCCCGCGACCGCGCCGTGACATGAACGCCTGAAAAATCGCCTGCGCCTCCGCGCTCACCAGCCGCTGCGCGAACTCGCGCGCTTCCGACCCGATCACCGTCAGCATGCGCTCATGGTCGCGCATCAGTTTTTTGGTTGCCTGCAGCGCCAGCGCCGGCTTGGCGGCCAGTCTCTGCGCGGCGGCAAGCGCGCGCGGGGAAACCTGATCTGCTGGCAACGCCGCATTGGCCAGCCCACAGGCGAGTGCGTCCGCGCCGTCGAGTGATTCCCCGAGGGCAAACAGCGCGAAGGCACGCACATGGCCGATACGCGCCGGCAATAACAGGCTGGATGCGGCTTCCGGCACCAGCGCCAGATCGACGAACGGCGTCGAGAATCGCGCATCGTCGGCAACGTAGACCAGATCGCAATGCAGCAGCATCGTGGTGCCAATGCCGACCGCACGGCCCCGGACCGCCGCCACCAGCGGCTTGTCGAACACTGCCAACGCGCGTACGAACTGGAATACGTCGGAGCTCTCCAGCGCCTGCCCGGCGCTCGCGTGCGCGGCAAAATCGGCGATGTCATTGCCGGCGCAGAAATCGGGACCCTCGGCGTCCAGCACTACCACGTGTACCGACGGGTCGGCACTGGCCTGCTCCAGAGCCCGTACCAGCGCCTGGTACATCTGCTTTGTGAGCGCATTCTTCTTTTCGGGCCGCGCCAGCGTGATGGCCAGCAGGCCGGAAGCCGTCTCGATCCGCACCTGCGGGCATATGTTCATGTTCTCGACCCTCACCGTAGTCGGCATCGCGCATCATTGCGCACCGTGCCTGGCCCGACGATGCTAGCGCGTACGCTGCGGCGCTGACAGGAGCCATCATGACGAGCTTAGCGGGCAAGACCCTTTTCATCTCCGGCGCCTCGCGCGGCATCGGGCTGGCGATCGCACTGCGTGCTGCCAGGGACGGCGCCAATATCGCGATCGCCGCCAAGACCAGCACACCGCACCCGAAGCTGCCGGGAACCATCCACACCGCCGCCGACCAGGTGCGAGCGGGCCGGAGGACAGGCGCTGGCACTGGAGTGCGATATTCGTTTCGAGCAGCAGATTGAAGCGGCGGTAGCGAGGAGCGTCGAGGTATTTGGCGGCGTCGATGTCTGCATCAATAACGCCAGCGCCATCAGCCTCACGCCGACGCTGCAGACCGATGCCAAGCGCTACGACCTGATGCACCAGATCAATGGGCGCGGCACCTTCATGCTGTCGCGGGCCTGCATCCCGCACCTGCGGCGCGCGCTGAACCCGCACGTATTGATGCTGTCGCCACCGCTGCGGCTGGTGCCGGCCTGGTTCGCGCCCTATCCGGCCTACGCGCTGTCCAAGTACTCGATGAGCATCTACGCCATGGCGATGGCGGAGGAGTTTCGTGCCGACGGAATCGCGTTCAACACACTGTGGCCCCGGACCATCATTGCCACTGCTGCGGTTCGCAACCTGCTCGGCGGCGATACTGCAATCGCTCGCAGCCGGACACCGGAAATCGTCGCCGATGCCGCCCACGTCATTCTCACCAGCAACAGCCGCGAGTTCACCGGCCGGCACTGCATCGACGAGGACGTGCTGCGGGCGGCCGGCGTGAGCGACTTTGAAGGCTATCGCACCGTGCCAGGCTCCGGTGCGCTCGCCCCGGATCTGTTCGTGACCGGCTGAGAGGGCTGCGCACCGGCACTTTATCGGCGCCCGCTGACAGCACTGGCGACGGCGGCAGCTATAATCGCGACACCGAGGCGCCCTATCATGCCCGGCCATTCAACCGAGCATTGCAATTCATGCGGACCGCAGCTACCAGCGCCCTCCTATCCCATTTCCGGCGGCTGGTGTATATCGCCCTGGCAGCGCTGTGCACCGCAGGCGCGGCCGCTGGGACGGACCTGTCGTCGGTTAGCGGCTGGTGGCAGCCGATTGATGGCAAGACCGGCGAGCCGCTGGGCCTGATCAGGATCTACGAGGACCACGGCCTTTTTTTTGGCCGCATCGAGCCCAGCTCCCCGTCCGACGATCGCTCGCGAAAATGCACCCGCTGCCCTGATGAACGCAGGAATCAACCGATCATCGGCCTGGTACTGATACGCAATATGCGGCAGCAGGGCGATGAGTACGTCGGCGGAGATATCCTGGACCCGGACACCGGCTGGATCTATGGCTGCAAGTTCCGCCTGATCGATGACGGCAGAAAGCTGATCATGCGCGGCTACTTCGGGATTTCCCTGTTTGGGCGATCGCAGATCTGGAAGCGCGTGGAACCGGAGGGTTAACCGCACTTTTGTACGGCGCCAGCCCCGGCAGAATCGGACGATTCCGACTGTAGCCCCGCGCCCTGGCGCCTAATGTCGCAGCATCGCGGGTAGCCGCGCTCCGCCTGGCGCAAAAAAAAATGGACTTTTTCAATCGTATGCCGCGGTGGTACGCTGGAGCGGCGGCATCCTTATCGTGCTGCTGGTCCTGATCCGTGAGTCTGGGACTGATTGACTGGAACGCTGCGCGCGGGCCGTTGAGTCGCATGCTGTCGCACCGCCTGGAGCGCCAGGTGAGCATCGGCGGTCCGCTGCGGGTTCATTTGTTTTCCTCCACCCCCAGCGTCGATGTAGAGAACCTGACAATTGGCAATCCCGACTGGGCAGGCGGCGGCAACATGCTGGTGCTGCCACGCCTGCATGTCGCGCTGGTGCTGTCCGACCTCTTCATCGGCCGTTTGGTACTGCAGACGCTGGAGCTGGACCATCCGCAAGTGGCGCTGCGGCGTGACGAGAAAGGCCGCGCCAACTGGGAACTCGGCAATCCCGAACAAGCCGCCTCGACGCGCCAGAAGCCCACGCGGCTGCCGCCGTTGCGCCACTTTGCACTGCAGGGCGGGGAGCTTGCGATAGACGACGCCATTCGAAAACTCACGTTCCATGGCACGGTAGGCGCCACGGAGAACGGCGCCGGCCATGCCGCCGATGACTCCGAGCCGTTTCAACTGCGCGGCCAGGGAACTCTGAACAAGGAGCCCTTCAAGCTCAGCTTCGAGGGTGACGCGCTGCTGGACATCAAGCTGGATCACCCCTATGACTGGTTCATGTTTATGTCGTCTACTCGTTCAGTTGCATATACTGAAGGATTCCAGCTGCTCCATCAGCACTACCTGAAAGTAATTCGAAAAAGGTACCGAATTGGGTAAAAGGCGGGAGGGAGAGTCGCGCTGCAACCACTGCCGGAGACCATGCCTGGCGGGATCTAGCCATTCGGCAGATTTCACATCGGCTGAAAGGGAGAGCATGAAGTCAAAGGCACCATCTTTAAGGGCATCTGTGAACTGCTTGGTTCTCGTTCTGCTTTCTATAGAACAAGGTTAGTTTGTTGCACAGAATGAATAACAAATTGAAGTGGGGAAGCTGAATTGAATCGAAATGAACCGACCTTCGTCTAGGTTTACACCGGTAAGCGGAGAGCCTGTCTGATTCTCCATGTACCAGCCACTATATTCTGCAAGCCACCATGCAGAAACAGCTGCATGAACATAATGCAAAGCCCAAGGATTTTGGTCTTTGTGGCCAATTATCTTTTCATTCCAGTTGCGAGCTTCTCTCTCAGAGTTGAAAACCCTTCTGGAGCGCCAAACGCAAATATAAATGATGAAAGCGCTGGGACGAGATGTACTGCCGGTATTTTGGTTAATCCAAACGTTCTCCGAAGCGAACTAGATGCGGTTCCCGAGAGCTTTAAGGAGACTTGTGAACATACCCAAGAGGTTGTCGTATTTGTCAGCCCGCTTTAAAACGTCCAGTATTTGCTCGAAGTCTCGTCTATGACGTGAGCCGTTGGGGGCGTTTCCAAGATGTCGATGAAGCAGCCCACTATGAATATCTCTGCAAGTCATCTGGTGTTCCGGTTCATTACTGCGCCGAAATTTTTGCAAACGACGACAGCATCTCGGGATTGATCGTGAAGGCCGTCAAACGCACGATGGCCCTAGAATGCGGCAGAAAGCTTTCGGTAAAAGTGAAAGCCGGACTAATGAGGCTTACAAGGATGGGTTACAAAGCCGGGTCACCTCCACCTTACGGGATGCGAAGGATGTTGCTCGACGTACATGGAAGGCCCAAGCAACTCTTAGCTGATGGTGAACGAAAAGAGACATTGCCGCCGAGCGGGTCATCCTTGTTCCCGGCCCGAAAAAGGAAGTCCTCGTAATTCAGCGCATTTTTCGCGAATACGCGGATGAAAACCGCAGCTTGACTAAAATCGCAGAACGTCTCAACCGCGAACGGATTCCGTTTGTACAAGGTGGAAAATGGTGTGCAAGCACCATTACACATGCCCTGGAGCGCCCGCAATACATGGGAACGCACGTAAGGAAACGGGGCAGGGCTTACCTATCAGGACCGACGAAGAAAGTTGCACCCGAGCAATGGGCAGTCTGCCCCAATGCGTTTCGGCCCCTCGTCAGCGCCGAACTCTTCGAACGTGCTCGTAAACGCCTTGCGAATGTGAGCTACCGCCTCTCCAACGAACAGTTACTCGAACGCCTTCAATCCGTCTCTGCAGAAAAGGGCAAAACTCACCTGCAAGGTTATCCAAGAATCTCGCTTGTGCCCTTCTGCGGAAGTGTATCGGAGCAGATTCGGTGGGCTTATGAATGTTTACGCTTTGCTCGGATACAACACTCCAGCGTCTGATAGCTCAGGCGACCGCACGGCTGCGAGGAATGATCGTGCGTCGCTTGCTTATCCAGCAGTTTCTCGATTGCTTTGCTGGGCAGCTCGAGGAAGTGCGCGCGACAAAACGATTTCGTCCTGTGCTACGAGTTCGCAAAACAGGATTATTGATTTCAGTTGTCATGGCCAGGTTCCAGCCGACCGCGCGTACCCCGATCAACCACGCTGGTTCATCGACATCCCTAAACCCGAGCGAAAACGAATGGCAATTCTCGGTCTCATGGACGAGGACAACGCCTCAATAACGGCCGTTCGGGTCTTTCGAAATATGGAATATCCGAACCCAACAAGCCTTAAGTTCAGCGTTGACAGCGACTGGCTGCAAGCCGGGGAACGACTGCTAAAGATATCCGAATTGTTTGAGGACTTTGGCACGAACTTCGGGTCGCTCGCAAAGCGTAACACAGAGAGCGGCATGTGAAATCCTTTGCACATCGGGACATAACAGTATTTGACAATCGGTTTGGGCAGGTACATATTTCAAGCCCGGAAAGAGAAAGGTGGCTGGAATGAAACGCCTATTGCTGGATTCTAATTGTCTCGTTTGCAGTACATGCCGCATTCGCTACGAGTCTCGATACGCCACCAGGTTATCAGGCGGTCTTGCTCAATGCTTTTTTTACTCCGTCAGGCGGTGAAGTGAATTTTTTTCAAGCTCCGGGAATGAGGCCCAACCGACCTATCTCTCCTTTTCACGGGGATAGACGTCGTTTCTCTCACCTGCGCAAATGCTGCATGTACGAAGTTCAATTCTGACATTGTGCTTTCAGGGCGTTTATTGGAGGAGACGTTCTAGGTTCGCTCGACTTCACCAGCAATAGGCTTAGCGTAGCAGTAAACGGACTTCTTACCTTTTGCGGCGACTCCCCAGATTGTTCATCACCGTTGTACACCGTGGATGTTCATACGCACGGCGTTCCTGTAATCTATTGCGACAAACACAAACGGAACTCTGAGCTCTGGTGAGCGCGAGGGACGTGGTTCCCGAACCGTCTACTATCGCTCTATTAGGAACAGGTTGTATAGGCTTGTTGGGTATGACTTGCAAGCGTTGACTGCAGTCTCTACCTAGCTCGTCCGCTTGCGGCCGACGCGCTCGGCATCGACGGAGCAGGGAAGAGTCTCGGTTTATTGGCAAAGCCTACGGGAGTCTTATGGTGGAATATCCCGAATGGTCGGAGTTTATGCGCAAACTCCATGATCTTGCTATGAAAATCCGTCCTACTTCATGAGCACCTGCGTCATGGTTGGCATTGCCACTGCTCGGTCGTCATTAGATGAACCTCTAATATCTGGATGTCTATGACTATTGCGATAAAGGATGATGCCCACTTCTCCCAATTGAGGGTCGATGATCGCCTCCGAATCAGAGTATTGAATGCGAAACGACTGCAAAATAGACACCCGGACCTGTTGGCTGATGTCCCACACCAATACCGCGTCTGGTAGAGCCTGCATCATGTCTTGCTCCAAAGCGGCCAAATCCTGTGGCGAAGATTCCGACGCGGCTAAAAGTCTAGCTCTTCCAAAGTAGCTCGATGTGTATCCCGCTTCCCATCCCACGCCGTGCTCAGGAAATGGGCCGGAGCCGATACTTACAGTGGTGGCAACTTTATGGAGTCGCAGCGAGTCTCCGGCTTCGCGGCAGACCACTTGCCAATCGCGAGTTTGCGTTCGGAATGGGGAAGACCAGTACAGTAACGAAAAGCTGATCCCTGCAATTGTCAAAGTGAGACACCACTTTCTCAGGCGTGAATCATCGAATTCCCAATCAGGCCAGAGGGCTCTGGCTCCGACTGCGAACCACAACGCGATAAGTGGGAACAGATAACGGGTGTCAATAACTAGCATTGAATATGCTAGTACGAGAGCGACCGAACCCAACGCAATAGTGATTGCCAATATCCATTCGGCGCTTCCACGGTTTTTATGGAGAGCAAGGATGACGGCAAAAACTGCAAGCAGTACTCCAGGTGTGGACATAATGGCCAGGTCTTTCGCGGCTTTGGGAAGGTTTCGCGACTCTGCAGCAAGAATGCGAGGGATGAGGATGGACATGCTGGGTCGGTATGACCATTCCCATGATCCCGGGGGCATTGGATCATCCGCGAATCCGTTCATGTGTTCGGCTACATCCGAAAGAACTTTGTACCGAGATGGTTCTTGCGGAGCAACTCCCCGCAAGTCCCACTGCAGCAGATTTGCCTTGAATTGCGAGCCAAGGGTAAATACCTCATATCTGGCGTGGAGAGCCGAACCCCACAAAATTGCGGCCAATATGGGAAAGACCGATGCTGAGGCTAGCCTACCGAATTTGGTCTTCCAGTTTCCGGGCGAGAATGCAGTAGCCGTAAGTGTACACACAGCCAGCCAGGGAAGCGCAACGGCTTTCGCGAGAAAGGCTACGCCGTGCACAAAGCCGACGACCCACCATCGATTCTGCTCCTCGCGCAGAGAACGTAACACAACTAGGAAATAGGAAAGTACTAGAAAGACAAGCAAGAAATCCGGAGTGACAAATGCGACAGCAAAGAAGGTCACCCCTCGCGCCAATAGCATTAACAATGTCGCTGTCGCAGCGACCATATGCGAGTGCCAGAGATGAAATGTCAGGAGGTAAAGAATGACTAGACTCAACATAAATGTCGAGATTGTGATGAATTTACCAGCGTGAAATGGAGTCATTCGCGGCACGATGGCGATGAGCCACGAAACCAATGGACTACGGAAGGCATTTAGACAATCCCGAAAATGCCAGAGCCTAATCTGTTCTGCGACTCCTGCGTAGGCCATTCCGTCGTAATCGATCTGCCTGATTGCCTTCGACCCGAACCATATCAATTGCCCAGCACACGCGGCGACAGCAGTAGGAATCAAGGCTTTTGTCATTAGTCGTGCTGTCATAACATCTTTATAAATGAGGATCGCCCATACAACTTCACTTTCTGTTCCCAGAACACGGCTGAATACTAATGCGACGGTTCAAGATGATGAAAAATGCCAGCAATGTTTGTCAATGCAGATTGGCGGAAACTTGAACCGACAGGCGCACTTGATAAAAAACGTGCCTAGTATCCGATTTGCAACGCAGATTCTCGGAGCAGCGCCGAGGGGGACCTCCCCGGCATTCGTGATCCTATTGCCCTATTAGTTAAATCTCCTGTAGGGTTGGGGGGCAAGCGCAAGATCAGTCCATTTGCCGCGATTTTAATCGTCCGTCGCGACAGTCAATATTCTGCTTGCCACAATTTTTTAATAATCTTCAAAATCTGTATTGACTTTTCTTTAGTCCTTAGATAAGTTGCTGCAACTAGGTATGCACGTTGGTTAGTTTGGCGGGGCACGGTGAGCGGATTTCCAAATTCGCACGCTAAGATTCTCAGCCAGAGATAATATTCACAAAAACCGTGTCAGGTTCCCCTGATGGGGGGCCAGCTTGAAAAGTTGGTCCGGAATCTGGCCCGAGCACAGCAGATGCGTAGGTCTGTACACGAAAACAGACTTGCGCTTTCGAGTGATCGATGCCGTACTCAGACGACGCGCGCCCCTCTTCAGACAGAGCTGTATTCGCTTCGACTGGTACCCAGTTTACTTGCCTCTTGGTAGTTCGGGCCCTCGCGTTCTCAGCGACGCCGTTATTACCTCTCATCTGGATCTTCCTTCGCTTCCCCATATTGAAAGATGTTGGGAAAGGATTGCAATGCGCGTAAACCTGTTTGTCGCTCTGTGCTGCCTCCTCATTGTTATTGTTCCGTGCGCGGTGTTGTACCAGGCGTCCCTACCCTTACCAACATTTCACCGACGAGCATTGCAACCGGGATGCAGGTCACACTTACGGGGTCAGGGTTTGGGGCGTCGAAGGACCGGTCTGGGCGGTATTTTTCGGCAGCCAGAAACGACCTCGGTGACGAGTTTGGAGCGACACCCAGATCGTGCTGACGGTTCCAGCAAATGTGATTGCCGGGACGCTGAAGATGCAGAACGGCAACGCCGCAGAGAGCAACGGGATTGCCTACACCATCGTGCCTCCGGTTCTGACGAGCATTTCACCGACGAGCATTGCAACCGGGATGCAGGTCACACTTACGGGGTCAGGATTTGGGGCGTCGAAGGACCAGTATGGGGCAATATTCGGCGGCCAGGAAACGACCTCGGTGACGAGTTGGAGCGACACCCAGATCGTGCTGACGGTTCCAGCAAATGTGATTGCCGGGACGCTGAAGATGCAGAACGGCAACGCCGCAGAGAGCAACGGGATTGCCTACACCATCGTGCCTCCGGTTCTGACGAGCATTTCACCGACGAGCATTGCAACCGGGATGCAGGTCACACTTACGGGGTCAGGGTTTGGGGCGTCGAAGGACCGGTATTGGGCGGTGTTTTTGGGCGGCCAGAAACGACCTCGGTGACGAGTTGGAGCGATACCCAGATCGTACTGACGGTTCCAGCAAATGTGATTGCCGGGACGCTGAAGATGCAGAACGGCAACGCCGCAGAGAGCAACGGGATCGCCTACACCATCGTGCCTCCGGTTCTGACGAGCATTTCACCGACAAGCATCGCAACCGGGATGCAGGTCACACTTACAGGGGTCAGGGTTTGGGGCGTCGAAGGACCAGTATCCGGGCGGTGTTTTTCGGCAGCCAGGAAACGACCTCGGTGACGAGCTGGAGCGATACCCAGATCGTACTGACGGTTCCAGCAAATGTGATTGCCGGGACGCTGAAGATGCAGAACGGCAACGCCGCAGAGAGCGACGGGATCGCCTACACCATCGTGCCTCCGGTTCTGACGAGCATTTCACCGACGAGCATTGCAACCGGGATGCAGGTCACACTTACGGGGTCAGGGTTTGGGGCGTCGAAGGACCAGTATGGGGCGGTATTTTTCGGCGGCCAGGAAACGACCTCGGTGACGAGTTGGAGCGACACCCAGATCGTGCTGACGGTTCCAGCAAATGTGATTGCCGGGACGCTGAAGATGCAGAACGGCAACGCCGCAGAGAGCAACGGGATCGCCTACACGACCGTGCAGCCTCCGATACTCTCATCAGTGTCCCCGAACTCAGGCGGTATCGGCTCCGTCGTGACTATTTCTGGCAGCAATATGGGTACAACTGGAGTCGGGAGTACTGTCACTTTTAACGGCGTCGTCGCGACGCCCACGACTGCGACTCCGACTTCAATCGTAGTCCCCGTCCCTTCCGGAGCGACAACCGGAAACGTTGTGGTCACTTTGAGTGGTCTCAGCAGCAATGGCGTGGCATTCGCTTTAGCGCTGTCAGTTAGCGCGATCACGCCCGTCAACGGAGCCACCGCAGTATCAACAGGTGCTTCCGTGGCGCTCACATTTAACGAACCCATAGATCTTTCGACCGTCAACTATTCCAGCGTTCCGATATCGGTAAATGGAATTGGCGGATCTTGTCCGGCAGCTCGCTTGATTCCAGCGGGAAAGTCCTAACTTTTGTTCCGCTTTCTCCGATTCCAGCTAATTCGACCGTCGTGGTACAGGTCGTCAGTAACGGTGTGGCGGACCTATCAGGCGCTCGTATCGCAACTTCATTCTCCAGTAATTTCGTTACTGGAGCGGGTAGCGATGGCACTCAGCCGACGGTCGCGATTGTCGTGCCGAAACGATGGTGCAGGTTCAATTGCACCCAATAGCACAGTGGTTCTTACATTTTCAAAATCACTAAATCCAAATACGGTTACTTCGGACAATCTTGCGCTGATCGTCAAATGGCGCCCTCTTAGGATTCACTACTAGCTTGTCTCCAGACAACCGCGTCGTGACTCTTAATGCACACGGTCTACCCGGCGGGAGCACCGTGGGCGTTGTCGCAATTAGTGGAATAACCGATCTTTACGGCAATGCACTGGTGAACTTCCAAAGCCAGTTCACGACCGGTGTCACGGACATAACGCATCCACAGGTTTTCAGCCAAAGGCCCGGAAATGGAGCGACCGGAGTTCCAATCAACAACAACATCGTGATCTATTTCAACGATGCCATGAGCCCGTCGAGCGTTCAAAATGCGATTCCAAATCTCGCAGAACGGGACCGCCGTAAATGGCACGACGCAAATTTCAGAAAATGGACAAGTAGCCGTTTTCACCCCTACAACCTCTCTTTTGGCGGGTACCACAACGCAGGTATCTGTGAACTCCACCGCCCTAAATCTGGACGGCAATACGCTGAACGCATATCAAGGGTCCTTCACTACTGCGATAGACACAACCAATGTGGCTCCTCAATTGACTGCCACCAACCCGGTCTCCGGGTCGAATCCTGTTGCAACAAACGCGGTAATCGATCTGCAGTTTAATGAGCCTTTAGACTCGGCCAAACTGACTGACACCTCTGTACAGTGTTATCAAAACTCCTAGTGGATCCAAACCGCACTGGTCCCACAAGGAGACGGCTCACTGCTGCAAGTGGTTCCCCGTTTCCCGCTCACTCCAAATGCATTTATTCAGTGTTTTCTGAATACAAGTCTGACGGGGGCGAACGGGCTTGAGTCGCGGAGGCGTGCAGCTCCAATACACGACTGGCACGGGACCGGACACAACTGCACCAACCGTCTTATCTGTCTCGCCTCCGAACGGTCGGTCGAATGTAGGCGACAATGCTTATGTACGCGTTGTGTTCAGTAAACCTGTCAATCCGCTTACCGTTAACGCCAACACTCTGCAACTTCTTGCCAACGGAACAGATTTTGTGCCGGACTCCATTACCTTTAGCAACAGCAATCAAAATGTACTAATCGTGCCACATGCCCCTCTGCCGGACTCAACTGTTATGAACATCACGATCAGCGGCGTCCGACTCCTCGGGGAACGCAGTAGCGGCGCAAACCACAACCTTCACGACGGGCATAGGTCCCGATATAACACCACCGACCTTGGTCGCGAGCAATCCATCCCAAGGCGCCGGGGCCGTCCCCACGAACGCAGCTCTTAGTTTGCAGTTCAGTGAGCCGGTTGATCCCACCGCGCTCGGCAACTCGATCGGTTTTAATATTTCAGACGTTTCAACGGGTCAGAATCTGCTTGGTACTTATTCGATGAGTCCCGATGGTGAGAATGTCACTTTTCTTCCGAATAGTGCGTTGCAACCGAACTGGCGTTATGGTTTGTCCTGGGGTCCAGGAATCACCGACTTATCAGGCAATCAGGCGGGGTCTGGCAATTTTATTTTCACGACCGGAGCCGGCCCGAGCGCGAATGCGCCCCAGGTTACGCAGACCGTCCCAGTTAGCGGGGCGACGGCTGTTCCCACTAATGTCCAATTAATGGTCCAATTCAACGAGCCCGTTAATGCGGCGGACTTGAGCGGGATAGTTCTCAGCGAGGCTGGAGTTCCTGCAACGGTAACGAAGACTCTAATGAATGGGAATCAGACTCTAAAATTGATTCCCACTGCCCCGTTGTCCCCGAGCACCACCTATTCGCTTACGATCAGCGGCCTGCAAGATGTGAGTGGAAATGCTCAAGCCACTCCCGTAAGTGTGACCTTTACAACCCAAACGGGGGCCGATTTGAGCGTGCCGAAGGTAACGAGCGTGTCTCCGAGTGGTGGTGCTACGGGAGTGAATATCAACACAGTCATTCAGGTTCAGTTCAGTAAAGCGCTGAATCCTTTGACGCTGACAAATTCTGACTTCCAGGTTTATCCATCCAGCACGGATATTCCGATCGCCGGCTCAATTGCAGTCTCTGCCGATAACCAGAGCGCAACCTTCACACCCGCTTCTCCCCTCGATGCCTCGACAGTGTACATAGTCAATCTCATGGCGGGAATTACCGATCTTGAAGGGCAAAGTCTGCAGAATCCTGGTGCGAGCCAGGATTATTTCAGGACCGCAGATGTCTCCGCTGGCCTGCCACCGACCATAGAGTCTCTGTTCAACGGAAATGGGGGCAACATCGGCACCAACGTTTATATCGATGGAACTTACTTTGGTTCGTCCCAAGGATCGAGCATTGTCACGTTTAACGGTGTTCCTGCTTCGATTTCGAGCTGGACCGACACTCAAATCGCAACCAGCGTGCCTTCAGGGGCGACCAGTGGGCCGCTGGTGGTCACCGTGGGCGGAACAGCGAGTAACGCCTTGAATTTTACGGTTCTCAATACGGTGACAGTCACAGGCGTGTCGCCAGCCTCTGCTGCGCCCGGAACTTCAATTACGATCACGGGAACCAACCTCGGAGATTCTTACGATTCGATTGCCGTCACCTTCTCGAACCAGGCGGGTAGTCTTGTTACTGTCAATGCTGCAAACGCGAACGAATCCTCGGTAACGGTTACAGTGCCCGCTTCTGCGCCCGTTGGTACTGGAAACGTTTCGGTCCAAGTAAATGGATACTCGGGAGCAACCACACCTTTCAGCGTGATTCCATATCCAACCGTGACTTCGTTGACGCCGAGCTCGGGAGTTGCCGGAGGGAATGTAGTCGTATCTGGCGCGGAGTTCGGCAGCTCGCAGGGGAGCAGCATGGTTTACTTTAACGGCGTTCCTGCTGCTAGCATCCTAGGCTGGGCAGATGGCGCGATAACTGCGGTTCCACCAACCAATGTCACTCGTGGCCCCATTACTGTGGTTGAGGGCGGCATCACCAGTAACTCGAACGTAGTGTTCACGGTTACCGGTCCTGCACTCGGAAGCATGTCTCCTCCGGCGGGAGCTCCCGGTGCGGTGATCAAGATCAGCGGCTCTAATCTGCAAGTTTCCGGCGCTACCACGCAAATCTTCTTCAATGGAGTTGCCGGTCAGATCGTACCGAACGGTAATGGAATACCAATTATCTCGCCGAGTGGTTTCAGCGCGTACGTGCCGGATAACGCGACTACTGGACCCGTCACAATTGTCATCGGCGGTGCCACGAGCAACGGGTTGAACTTTACCGTCGAGCAGGCACCCACTGTCTCAGACATTTCCCCCAACAACGGGCAGGCTGGCGCATGGCCGATCACCATCACAGGCAGCGGCTTTGGCGCGACGATGAGCACGAGCACGGTCAAGTTTTACGACACCGTTCCCGCGCAGATCATCAGTTGGAGCGACACCGAGATCCAGGCTCTGGCCCCTCAAGGAATCGCCACCGGACCGATTTCCGTTACCGTTGCCGGCCTTACCGGCTTCGGACCGTCCTTCTATGTGACTTCGCCAACGCTGCTGACCGATTCGCTCGGCAACCAGACCACGTACAATTTCGGCATCAACGGTGGCGCTTGGGGACTGGCAAGCTCGACGGGATCGGGATGCAGCACCTGCACCGTGCGAGGCAACATTCTCGAATCCACCGATATCAACGGCAACGTCACCTCGCATACCGATGATCTCGGCCGCATCACCAGCTACACCTACACCTCAAACAATGACGTGGCGTCGGTTTCCCAGCAGTTGAATCCGAGTTCGCCAGTCACGATTTCCTACACCTACAACAGTTTTGGTGAAGTCCTAGCCGCGACCGATCCGCTCGGCAATGTCACCACAAACACTTATGACGCGACCGGGAACTTGCTTACCGTCACCAATCCTGCGCCAAACGGGAGCACGCCTGCCAGCGTCACCCACTTCGGCTACGACAGCAAGGGCGAGCTCACCAGCATCACCGATGCGCTCAGCAATCCGACGACGCTTACCTACACCACCACGGGATTGATTGCCTCTATCACCGACGCGCAAAACCACAGCACCAGCTACCAGTACGACGCCCGCGGAAACCGAACAGCAGTAATCGATCCCGTCAACGGTGCGGGTCATCCGACCACTTTCGCCTATGACATTATGAACCGGCTTACCGGGATCACCTATCCCGATGGCAGCTCGGTCAGCTTCGGATACGACTATCGCGGCCGTCGCACCTCGGTAACCGACCAGAACCAGAAGAGCACCACGTACACCTACGATGACGCCGACCGCCTGACCGCGGTCACCGACCAGGCCAACAACACCACGTACTACGCCTACGACACAGAAGACAATCTGAGCTCGATCACAGACGCCAACAACCACACCACGAATCTCACGTACAACGCGCGTGGCTGGCTCATCCAGACTACGTTTCCGTCGACGCTCTATGAGACTTATGGCTACGATGCCGTTGGTAATCTGACCTCGAAGACCGACCGCAAGAACCAGACCATCCAGTACGTGTACGATGCGCTGAACCGACTGACGCAGAAAAGTTATGCGGATTCGACCAGCGTCGATTATGTTTATGATTTGGCGAGTAAGGTGAGTCAGGTGAACGATCCCACGGGTGTTTATGGATTCGCCTACGACAACATGGGCCGGCTGATCGGAACCGGCACGCAGTATTCGTTCCTGCCCAATCAGACCTTTACCACTTCCTACACCTACGATGCCGCTTCGAATCGCAAATCGCTGATTGCGCCGGATGGCAGCATCACGACTTACGGGTACGACACACTGAACCGCCTGAGCGGTCTGGCGAATTCTTGGGCTGGGTCATTCAGCTTTGGCTACGATGGTCTGAGCCGGAGGACATCGCTGACACGGCCAAATGGCGTGAACACCAGCTACAGCTATGATTCCGTTTCGCATCTTTTGGGTGTGCTGCACCAGGCGGGAACCAATGTTCTGGATGGTGCCAGCTACAGTTACGACGCCGCCGGAAATCGCACCAGCAAAACCAATTACCTGAACGGCACCACCTCGAATTACATCTACGACCCCCTATATGAACTCACGCAAGTTACGCAAGGCGGGGGTACCACTGAGAGCTACAGCTACGACGCGGTGGGGAATAGGCTCTCATCTTTGGGCGTGCCTTCTTACCAGTACAATTCATCGAACGAACTGAGCACCAGTTCACTCGGCAATTACACATACGATAACAATGGAAACATGGTGACTGATCCGAGCGGTAAGACATATACATGGGATGTTGAGAACCGACTGACAGAGGTGGTCAACCCAGCGGTCGGGACAACAACCTTTAGATACGATCCATTCGGCAGAAGAATTCAGAAAAGCGGATCGAACGAAATCACGGGTTATCTGTATCAAGGCCAAAATATCATTGAAGAAGTAGATGGTAGCGGGAATGGGGTGGCGCAGTATACGGGAAACGGAGTAGACCAGCAACTCGCAATGATACGGAATGGAGCGGCAAGCTTCTATGAGTTGGATGATTTATTATCGACAACTTCTCTGAGCAATGCCGCAGGTGAGGTCGCGAATACATACGCTTATGACTCATTCGGAAAACTTACAGCGTCGTCCGGCGTAATATTCAACCCATTTCAATACACAGGGCGTGATTTTGATCCGGAGACCGGCCTCCGGTATTATCGTGCGCGCTATTACGATCCCGGAATCGGTCGGTTTGTCAGTCAAGACCCAATCCAGTTTGATGGAGGCGATGCCAATTTCTACAAGTATGTTTTCAATTCACCGCTGATATTCATCGACCCTACTGGTTTAAAGTGTTCATGCGTTTACACCATCTCGACGGGACACTTTGTATGCTACGGTCCGACCGGCGCCTCTCCCCGCATCGATACCTACGGCTATTCTGGCTATCCGCCGTACGTGAATGATCCAACAGCAACCGATGTACCTGGTAATCAACCTGGTACGGGAGGACCCATTCCTCCTGGATGGTGGCTCATAGGCCCTGGTTTCACAGGCCCAAAGGGCAATCCAGAGTTCCATTTGACCCCAGAAGATGTAGTGATACCGGCTGGTCGCCTACCAGATTCATTTCTTATCCACGCGGACAGCAGCAATCATCCAGGTTTGGCTTCTAATGGATGCATCGTGCTACCTGATATAAACAGCAGAAGAAAACTCAAGACATGCGGCGGAGGCCCGCTACACGTCATTCCATGAACAATCATACCCGGCTCTCGACTTATCTCCATCCGCGTCGTGCTGCAGTCGTCGTCGCGTCGGTACTGGCAAGCGTCATTTTCGTCGCCAGTGCTCCGCATAGGGTACGAACAATCGATCTGAGTAACTTTCAGATTCTTGGCATCACACTTGGCGACAGCTCCATTGAAGATATCAAGCGGAAAATTGGACCAGCCTCAGAGATGCCAGCCAAAGATCCCGAAAATAGCGTAATGTGCTATGTTTCGCCTGGCAACCACCCGACGACTCTGGAATTCGAAAATTGGACTGAGCCTATTGAATTCCGACTATTTCAAACGTCGGAGCAGCGGGCCACTCAGTGCACTGTATCCCGAAAAGTATCGAAATCACTTTCGACGGGTAGCGGACTCAGACTAGGAATGGATCGACGACGCGTTGTACAGATATTAGGGCGGCCTTATCGAATAAAAGGCACCCACTTTGTTTATGAATCAACGTACACGCGCTCATTGAAACCTGAGGAGCAAAAGCGTGCTACTAAAGTTACACCGTTACCTAAAACCATGGAGGTCTATGAGAGGATCGATCTTCAGTTCGATGGATCCTCAGTAATTCGAATCGATGCAGTGCGCAGCGAAGCGTGGTGATTAAAGAGTTCGTCGCGGGCTGTTCCGCATTTCGCTACAAGTTAGAAGTGCCCGTTTTCTTTGCAACGTTCGAACGGCAAGCGGGGATCGAGACTGTAGGCAAGGCTGTAAGCGCATGAAAGCATAAGAGGTGACGCAGCAACAAGCGTGCTCTGTAGGGACTTGGATCATGGGAAGTGAGCATCTAAGTTGGGGGCACGATCGCTTGCTGCGAGAATGGCCCGGCTTTCATCTTGCTGACATCTGGCGTCCTGCTCGCGATTGGTTGCCTCTTCTTCGCGCATTTTGCGAAGGACGGGAAAGACAGTATCAGCGACAGCAATCCGGGAATTGACCACCACTTTGAGAGTTAAGAGCTCATGCCGACTGTATTGGCCCTGGGACTACTCTCAGCCAAGTTCTTTCCTGTTTCGAACCGTGCGCGCTAAGTGGAATACTGCCGGCATTCGAGAAATGATATTTGTTGACCGACGATGTTCATGGAGGTGAAGTCATGAATTCATACCAAATCGCAAAGCTCAACCGCATATGCATGCTGTGGCTGGTGTGTGTGTCAATACTTGCAGCACGGATTGTTGAAGCCCAATCCTGTGTATCGCTTCCAAATCCAGGCAAGTGCTACAGCCCGTGGAATGTCCAGACCGGTGATACTTATATTCCTATGACAGCTCAGTGTGGATGTAACGGTGTGTCCGAAAGCTTCACGGCATGCTGGGTCAGGAATACTGAGTGTGCTCCGAGTCCGAAGCGCCGCGCGTGTTGCGCTGATGCCGGAGGTCCGATCGACCCAGCCACAGGAGATACCTACATTGTCGAGACAGATATCAGCAACCCAGGTCTGGGCGGAGGACTGATTTTTTCCCGAACATGGAACAGCATTTCATTCGAGGGCTCGGCGCCATTAGGCATGTTCGGCTTGAGATGGACATCCAACTTTGAGGAGAGCGTGTTTCCGGGTGCCGATGGTTTTATGAACTATTTGCGAGCGGATGGTGGTCTCTGGTCGTTTGGATTCACCGGTGGCAGACTTTACTCCGTAGTAGGACCGGCTAATAGGACCGCGACTCTGACGCAGGGCCCGATCAATTGGACGTTGGCCTTCGAAAATGGCGAACAGCGAGCGTTCGACCTGACGACCGGGAAACTGCTCTCGATCACCGACCGGAATGGGAACACCACGACTTTGAGCTATGACGCTTCATACCGCTTGGCTACAGTAAGCGATTCAGCTTCGCGGCACCTGTATTTCACTTATGCAAGTCCGGGCAGCTTTTTGGTAACGGGCGTCTCTTCGGATTTCGGAGTCTCACTATCATACACCTATGATCCGATGGGTCGCTTAACCAAAGTGACCAAGCCGGATTTGACGACTGTTTCATTTCAATACGACAGCAACGGATACATCTCCGCGGTCCTCGACAACAACAACAAAGTCCTGGAATCGCATACCTACGACAGCGCGGGAAGGGGGTTGACCACATCGAGAGCCGGTGGTGCCGAAAGCATCACCGTTTCATATCCGCAACCACAAAGCTACGGAGGAAAATTCCTGGAACCATGATTTAGGTTCGACAGGCCGCAACTACGGAACGCTTTTGTTGAGAAATTATTCGCAGTCGGCGTGGTGAAGATGGAAATGTAGCTGTCCTAAGCATCAAACATCCACTACCGTTTACACTGTGACAATAAAGCACCGCAACACCTTCAACAACAACCAAATGCCGCAGATCATCTGATAACCCCCTTTAAATAAGCTTCAAATCCGAAAGCTTAGAACAGCCTACCCAAGCAACTCTAGTGATTAGGGGAGTTCCGCCAGAACAGCTTTATTTTAGGAGAGTTCAGATTCGCCGCGACGCGGGAATCATTCATCGCCCTTCGCAATCTGTGCTACGTAAAACCAGAGACTCTAGTTCGCTACTCGAATCTTGAAATTTAGGAAGGGTAGTATTGTGCTGTGAATCGTATCCCTTCTTTGGATGGATTGCGCGCGCTCTCCATTATCCTGGTCGTCTTCGGTCACTTGTCCTACGAACACTGGAAATGCGTTATCGCGTTGTCTTATGCTGCGCTAGGAGTCCGATTTTTTTTCATCATATCCGGTTACCTCATCACTTCACTGTTGCTTCAAGAACGCGCGAAAGCGGCCACTATAGATTTGTCGCGTTTCTACTTTCGTCGGGCGTTTCGCATCTTTCCGG
Organism: uncultured Acidobacteriota bacterium; assembly: GCA_963718485.1. Taxonomy (GTDB): domain Bacteria; phylum Acidobacteriota; class Terriglobia; order Acidiferrales; family UBA7541; genus Palsa-295. The sequence goes on along the minus strand of CAVQZU010000099.1, from coordinate 8,533 downwards.
CTGCGATCGTTTACATGACTTTTGTATTCACACTTTACTGGTCACAATTGCGTTGGTATGACATCGCGACATCGGTACTTTACATCGCGAATTTCGACCCCGTGAGACCGTGGTTTTTGGGACACCTGTGGTCGCTCGGAGTGGAAGAGCAGTTCTATCTGCTGTGGCCCGGTGTTCTCAAAAAATGGTACGCCCGGAGAATCCACATCCTCATTGCTGTTGTTCTATTAGCGCCCTGCTATAGCGTTTTGGCATATCTATTGAGAGTCCCCGGAGTGTCTAATACTTTTCCCGCGGTGGCGGACAACTTAGGCATTGGCTGCTTGCTAGCAATATTTTCCGAAAGAATACCCGCAATTAGACTGCGGTATTTCTGTCTAATGGTTACGGCAGTGGCACTAATTCCATGTTTCATCGCAGACACCAAATGGCACACGCTAGCAGCACTTTTCCTGCTATGGCCGCTGCTCTATTTCTCAATTGCAGGGATTACACTGCATGTAATACGCAACCCGCCTCGAATATTAAACGTCGGTGCGGTCGCGTGGCTAGGGCGCGTGAGCTACAGCATTTACCTCTGGCAGCAATTGTTCTCGTTTACGCCCAATATTGAACCGTGGTACTGGGGGGCCTTCCCAGTGTTAATCGGCAGCGCGTCATATTATCTCGTTGAAAAGCCTGCACTCAGATTGCGAGAACTTTGCCATTCACCTCTCCGGGTACGACTCTCATACTTCGCGGCTGGAGACTAATATTTACGTTCCGATGCCCGCAGCCACAGACGCATGGGGGCAACACTGTTGTGCTACCAGGCTGATTCTATATCGTTTGTGCGGTTTCGGTATGACAACAGCGGAGGTCTCGAATGGAAAATAACCTTCGACAAAAGCGCATTGACCAAATTTTCTTAGCATTGACGCTTTGCTTCGGGTTCACTCAGGTGTTGGCGTGCCGTGATGAGCTGAATCCCGACAGCATGGATTACCTTGATATAGGGCGCGAAATAGCTAACGGACATTGGTCAGCTGTGGCGAATGGATACTGGGGTACACTGAATTCAGTCTTCCTAGCTCCATTGTTCCGTTTTCATCTGTCTCCTGAGAGAGAGCTATTACTGGCTCACTTAGAAGGGACTGTCATTCTCGTACTCTCATTCTTTTCGTTTCGTTTCTTTCTAAATTCGTTGCTCAATGCGGTCACCCTTGAAGCGGAAGAAGCGGACGGAGGGAATGCCGCATTAATCCCCCAGTGGGGTATACGGGTGGTTGGATATTGTCTGTTTTTATGGTCATCGTTAATAATGGTTCCTGTTTTCATGATTGGCCCGGACCTGCTCGTGACTGCCTTCGTCTATTTGGCTGCCGCTATGTTGTTGCGTTTACGGCAGGATTCCAGGCCACTCCAACTGATGGAATTTGGAGTAACCCTTGGTGCGGGATATTGGGCGAAGGCAATTATGTTTCCCGTAGGCCTTGTTTTCCTAGCAATATCGATTGCCAAGATTAGGCGATGGAGATTGAACCTGTTCGCAATATTTGCATTTGGCGTCACAGTAGCTCCGCTGATCTTGGCCTTGTCCCTGCCCCGAGGTCGATTCACGTTCGGCGATTCTGGACTGCTGAACTACTCCTCGATGGTAAGCCCTGGTGGACGTGTGATTAATTGGCAGGGAAATCCTGTCGGGACCGGGTTACCGAAACATCCGACACGCCGAATCGATCTGAATCCTCCGGTATACGAATTCAATGGCCCAGTAGGAGGAACCTACCCTCCGTCCTACGATCCCTCATACTGGAATGAGGGGCGACGATCCGTCTTTAATCTCCGGTTGCAGTTGATTACGTTTGGGCATCATATTCCACCGGTGCTCGATTTACTTCTCGCCAGCCAGCCAGGCCTTACTGGAGGTTTTGTGTTCTTGTTACTTTGGAGCTTACGAGGTTTTCCGGAAAGATTGGCGAAGCATTGGGAGCTAATAGCCGTTTCTCTTTCCGTAATCATCATCTACATGCTCGTGCATTTTGAAACGCGGTTTGTTGGCGCATTTATCGTGTTTATCTGGATTTCGGTGTTCCTCGCTTTCAGACTACCTTCGAGCCCTGATTCTGGACGGATTGGCGGCCTCTGCGTCTTAGGAATAGCGGTTGCCATGCTCATTTCTATCGCTAGCAACACTGCAAAGAAGGTCGTAAACGGATGCCCGGACTCCGTGTCGGAGCAGATGACTATGGCGCACCAATTGAAGCTGCCGCCACGGTCGCCAATTGGAGTGATCGGAAACGGCAATTACTCTTATTGGGCTCATTTTGCGAACCTGCGGATCGTGGCCGAAATCATGTCGCCTGACGACGAGACTTTTTGGCTGCAATCGAACGAAGAACATGTAAAGGTCTACGACGCCTTCCGAAGAACGGGTGCAAAATGGATTGTCGCCCGACCACCTGCTTCCTTCGGGGATTCGTTACATGATGGCTGGGAACCAATAGGATCGTCGGGATATTACTCCTACCCACTTTAGGACTGCACCAACGGCCCACACCCGTGCTCGTCGTGACGCGGATATTTAGTCGGCGGTTATGGCGCTGATGATTAAAGGTTATTTCTTGTCGATTCGAATGCTGACCTGGAGAACCGGCTCTCGCCGCATAATGCAGTTCAAAGAGCCTTTTCTTCCTTAGTAATACATCATCCGCGCCTGGTGAAGATTGGAAATAGGTCCCGCAACCTTCAAAACCGTCATCTCCGCCGAACGGGACGTCATAAAGTTCGCAAGATCTGATTCGCCTTACATAAGCAGATTGGTTAATATGTTGTTGGTTTGCCTTACGGATAAGTCCCGTGTTCTTGTTTGTTCCGTATTTCGTAACACGCGCTATTTTTTTGGGACGGTGAATCCTGGTTTACTGTATATTCGTCAAACGTTTGTATTTCACGAAGTCAAGAGGAACAATGAAGAAGAGCCATCTGCTTGCGTTCGTGTTGATCGCCTGTTCGCGGTGTATTGCGATTCGCAGACGGTCGTGACGAACCCCACTTCCAGTCAAAATATCGGGCAACCTGTAAACACGAGTTTTAGCGCCAATAATTACGCTGGAATTCGATACCTAACTCCTTCATACAACTGGACTGAATCCCAACGAGTCCATCATCTTTGTCAGGAGGGGTGCAAGCTACAGTCACATTAACTCCCTGTCCGCTAGGCATGGATATGTCGAACAATACGAATGCTCCTTATCGGTCTGATGTGGCCGGAACGGGAATGCCGAGGCCATGACGGTTACGGGCGGAACATGCTCGTCGGGCGTAAGCACCGGTTCGTCATCTTCACTCCGGCGAACTCGCACTCGTCAGGTTACACCATTCAGTTCTGCATCTGCGGATACAGGAAGCGATCAACGATGAGGGACACCTAATTCTAGGGTAATTATTCCGGCCACTGGCGCTAATTCCAACGGAAACGCAAATATATGCGCCTGTTTTCGTCGACAAGAATAAAATCGAGGTAGACGGCTATGGCGCAATGGTGAAGTGCAATACGCGAAGCCGCTGTTTCTTTCTCGGGATAAGGCTCTTCCACTGACTACAACGATGTGCGCTTAAAAGGCCTGAGTGTTTGCTGCGGGCGTAAACGTGGACGGAGCGCATCACCACTGTGGCGATATCGTCAAATGTGCTTACTGTGACCACGGCATCAAACCACAACTTCAATGTGGATGCGATCATATGGGCGGGAGTTTTACTCTAATCGAGGAAATCTGCTGTATCACGGTCGGCTGAACAATCGCCTCGGTACCGAATTCAACTACGTATACGGCAAATTTCACTGCCTCCAACCTCTCGTCCTCATCAGCGTTCGGTTGGACCGCTCGGAAGATGCGGCCGTTGAGGATAATGCCGAGGCTCGGTAATTGAAACATCTTCCCGCAGTCACCAAACGGCAGCAATTACTTCGATTTTTTCATCGTCGTTGATATGATCAAAACGCCTCCTTGATGCACCTGCATACCGATTCAGGAGGCACTCGATGCGACGCGAATTTTTGCGGGGCATACATCTTGGCCGCGCCGATGGTGGAAACGCCAGTGTTATCTATGTGGACAAATCCGAGCTCTCTTTTCAGTGTTCCGGAAACGGCATTTTAGATACTCAGCGGAAACTCATGCCGTGCTGACAGCGTAATCCAAAGTTATCGCCAGTACGGCATCCGCTATGAGGCGGGGCTGCAGAACGAGTTTATAACGAATAGCTACTTTGAGGTCGGTTCCTGCACAAATCCGTTCTATCCGGGGTCTCTCCGAGCGCAAGCGGGGGATTGCACCTTGGTCAAATCTGTATTTGCACGGAGGGACTCAAGCAAACAGTCCCGGGGCAATACCCCTGTTCGCAAACACGGGGTCAAACGAACGCAACTACTGGATCGTCCCGCGATCTTCGAATTTTGGTTACGGACCCATACTGCTCGCCGGATATGCGAAGACCAACGGCACCGGAAACATAGCAATTTATTGGCCCCAAGTGACAGGAGCGGGAGCGAGTTCCAACTCAGGCACGATTACGTATGACGTTTTGCTAACCACCGGCCTATACCACGCCGGGTGCAGCTGCGCCTTACTCTGGGAATGCCACTTCTTTGGCTACTGGATTATCGGGAAGCTGTTCTAATGGCATTTGCACCTACACCGATACTCAAGGTACAGGAAGCGCTTACTCCTACCCTGACCAGCAGTATCACTTGGGAGTTTGGTTCTGGCCCGGAGGGGTGGTGAACGGCACTCTAAACCACGACGCGAGCACCGCTTTCCAAGGCGAAGTCATAAGCGATCAGCAAATTACTAGTCCAGTTGCAACGTATTTAGAGCGGGTACCCACGTTCGCAGCGCTACAGTGTACCGCCAATAATTTTAATTCAGTCTTCACCACATGCCTCGCCACAAACGGGAACGGCAATTACCAGGCACGACTTGGACAAAGCGACGGACTTGGCGGCAATGGCCCACCGATAACGCCGGCAAAGGGTCGGCTTATATTCGAGGAACGGGCCGATGGCGATGTATTTACCAATCCCTTCCATATCATTACGCTCAATGACTCGAACATATTCAAGACTCTAGCAACATCTGGCTACCGCCCTATTGCTGACGCAAATGATGCCTATATTGGTCAAGACGCCAGCAATGGTGCGCCCTCAAGCGTTGGGATTTCCTTTGGCGCTCCCACTTCACTCTCCAATTATATTGGAATACTGGCGATGACTAGTTGCTTAGATCTATAACTTCGTCTCTAAAACCTTCAAAGCGACTACCACAACTTCACAGGTCACATCGACTATTGCCACAGGCACGGCGCCGCTGGGGAGTTTAGTAGCACCACTCCGGTCGCACATCGACACTCAGGCATCCAAAGGTTCAGAGTTGTGGGACTAGTAGTACGTGCTCAGCGGCAGCAGTGACCGGTGCACAGATTGTGTATGGCTCGATCACCCTTTCGTCGGGCACAGCAACGTTAACGGGAATCACTTGCATCACGAGTTCTACGACATTTGGTTGCGTAGAGAACGACAAGACAAATCAAGCAAAATGGAGTGAAGGCGATTAATTTGTAGTAGCGTAACGTTTACGGGAACAGGAAGCGACGTGGATCTCATATCAATGTGTTGGAAACTGATTAGCAATGCCACAATTCCAGAATCCTCGTCGCGACTGTAGACGATTTTGTAGCTGTGAAAGCACTCGACTTCAACAGCTTTCAATCGCTTTCAATATATGCCGCAATGGACGAAATTACTGAATAAGTTACGAACCACGTATTTCAATCGATTCCAATAACCTTTGGAATCTGGTTCGGGACCAGGTGCTTTACCCTTCGGAAATCCTTTAGATTCAGCACAGCGATAACCAGTAGTTGTTGAGATTCGTTGAAACTTGTAGAGGAGGAGGCTTTTTCAGCTACAAATTCGTCTACAGTACCGATTTGCTCTCCCATCGAAGCTTGCAAGTGATTGACCCTCAAGGCAGTCAACTGTGGGAACTCTGAGGCCGACCACCTGGGTCCGCCCCAGGTGGTCTAGCCAGGACACACAATGGGCATTTCCTAGCAAGAATCCGAAGAATTGCACACTGGTTTCCGGATTGCGCGTATCCGGCAGAATCGAGGCCAAGTGACGAGATCACTTTCTACTAGCCGACTTCCCGTTACAAATCCGGTTTCGATGAGTGCATCGGCGATTTGGCGTAAAACGAGAACTCTCCCGGACACCAGAAGGGCTACGGCATTGGAAAAACGGTTGACACCCTGGTACGCCACGGGCATACCTCCAACGACTCCTAAGTAGATAGAGCTGTTATTGCTATTGCTTTGAGGCACGGGTTCGGCCGGATCGCTTAGTGATTGCGCTCTTTGGCAATCGCGGAACAGCCTTAACGCCCGCCCAAAGCGTGGCGATCGTTTGCTCCACCAGGAGAGTCTGGTCAGGCAAGTCAGGCACAACCCCTTGGATGACCATGAGTGTGGCGAGGCCAAGGATCGTGTACCACCAGGTGTGGGCTACCACTATGTCATCCCTACTTGGCAATCCTTCATCCTTGGCAACATCGAAAAAGAGCTGCACGAAACGTTGGAACAAAGGCGTCCCAATATCGTTGATATATTGTCCAGCGCGGATGCCGTTGCGGTTCTCCGGCCCGAAGAAGACGTTGCGGAACTGCTGTGGATGGGCAGTGCAGAACTGAATCAAGCCACGTGAAGTCGCAAAAAGACGCTCTTTCGGTTTAGGGTGCTTAGCGGCAATCGCGTCGAAGTTCTGAATCAACTGCCCGATCGTCTCGCTGCTCAGCTCGGCAAGAATATGCCATTTGTCGGGGAAATGCTGATAAATCACGGCGTGCGTATAGCCGATCTCTTTAGCGATCGCGCGAAGCGTCACGGCTTCGTAGCCCCGATCGGCAAACATTTTGCTGGCAGCCGCAAGGATTTCGCGCCGCAATCTCTCCTTGCGCTCTACCCGGCGACTTGGTGATGTGGATGTCACTTCAATAGCTTAGTCCCTTTTGACGATTATTGCGACCGATTGTTAGTTTATAACCATTGGTTCTGTAACCACTGATTATTTTGCAACCAATGGTTTTAATAGCCTCTAATAGTCAGGTCGCTCATTTGGATAGGCGGCCAAATACGAGGCAAAGGAGAATGCGATGAAAGTTCTAGTGATTGGAGCAGCGGGCAAGAGCGGAGAAGCGCTGGTAAATGAGGCGCTGGCGGCCGGGCATAAGGTGACGGCTTTCGTGCGCGGTGCCGCGCAGTACAAGAAGGCGAATGTCAGAGTTGTTGCGGGCGACGTGCTGAACGCGGCCGCGGTCGACGTTGCGGTCGCCGGACAGGACGCGGTGATCGACGCGCTGGGCGGCAAGACGCCGTGGAAAGTGACGACGATGGAAACGAGCGCGGCACACAATATTGTGGACGCGATGCGGCGCAATGGCGTGCGGCGATTGCTGAAGATTTCGGTGGTTGGTGCGGGCGAGAGCGTCAAGAACGCCGGATTTTTCAACGAGCACCTGCTCATGAGGACGTTTCTGCGCGGTCTGCTGGTAGACAAGGCGGGCATGGAGGCCGAGATCGAAGGCAGCAACTTGGACTGGACACTCGTGCGGCCGCCGATGTTGACCGACGGCGAGAAGACCGGCGTTGCCAGGGTGCTGAGCACGGAGGGCGGCGAGAAGGCGCACAAGATCGGGCGGGCCGATCTGGCAGCCTTCATGGTGCAGCAACTGGAAAGCAGCCGGTATGTGCGTCAGGCCGTGACAGTGACGACCACATAGCAAGGCCTCCGCGAGGATCAAACACCTCTCTCATCGAGACGAATTGAGCCCAAACATGAAAGTTCTTGTTTGGGCGCAAACGGGCGGACCGGACGGCTGACCGTCCGGTTCCGCGCAGGCGAAAGGCCATCCCATCGGGACTGCAAGAAGAGGATTCTTTTTACTATGAAAACTGAACAAACAATAGATAAATCCGGGCGGGCAGGTCGAGCAACTCAAATAGCAGGAATGGTAACAACCATCCTTGTCGCCTTCATGTGGATGTACTTCGGAAGGTTGTATCTAATTCACGATCCGGTCGAATGGAGGATCGTCAACCAGCAGCTCGGATACCCACTCTATATCATCCCTTTGATTGGCGTAACCCACATCCTTGGTGGAGTGGGCCTTCTGATTCCTAATGTGCCTCGATTGACCGAGTGGATTTATGCGGGTTTCGCGATCACTCTTTTACTCGCGTTCTACTCACAACTGAATGGCGGTGGCAGTACTTGGGATAAATTTGATCCGATTCTCGTCATGGCGTTCGTCTTTGCTTCGTATGTATTGAGACGCTGCATGCGCGAAACAGGTGGTCGATATGAAGAACACGCTCGGCGGGCAGTTTTTACAGGCACGTCGCGGACGCCCACCGGGGTCCGGCCCTCACTCATCCGAAGCCCTAAATGTACAAATCGTCCCTTACTTCTGGGCAGCGAAGCTCAAATGGCGAGAAC
>CAVQZU010000098.1:0-6091 GCA_963718485.1 uncultured Acidobacteriota bacterium | reverse complement strand
TGGGCAGATCGCGATTGCCGTGGGCAATCCGTTCGGCTTTCAGTTCTCGGTGACAGCGGGCGTGGTGAGTGCGCTGGGCCGCAGTATGCGCGCAGCCTCAGGCCGCATGATGGAAGAGATCATCCAGACCGATGCGCCGCTCAATCCCGGCAACTCCGGAGGACCGCTGCTGGACTCCAACGGCAGCGTGATCGGCGTGAACACCGCGACCATTCTTGGCGCCCAGGGCCTGTCGTTCGCGGTCGGGATCGATACCGCGAAGTACGTGGTGGCCCAGATTCTGCAGCACGGCCGGGTGCGCCGGAGTTCGATTGGGATTGCCGCGCAGAATGTGCCCATCCCGCGGCGCCTGGCTTATGAATACAAGCTGCCCATGCCCACGGGCGTGATGGCCACGGCATTGGCGCCGGATGGCGCCGCTTCGAACGCGGGCATGGAGGAAGGAGACGTAATTGTAGGCTTTGCGACCCAACCGGTGGGAGGCATAGACGATCTGCATCGTCTACTAACCACGGAGCGCGCGGGTAAGCCACAGAACGTGAGCCTGCTCCGCGGCACCGCGCTTAAGCACCTTATGATCGTGCCCCGAGAGCGTCCAGAGGATGAGGTGGTATCCTGAGCAAAATCAGCTTGGGTCCACATGCCAACCAGCAACAATCCGCATCCTGACAATACGGAACTGGAAAGCGGCGAATCGTTCGACGCAATCTTTCAAGAGTATGAGCAGAGCCATGCGCACCAGGCAGAGGCCGGCGGCAGACAGATAGAAAGTACGGTCGTTGCCGTCTCTGCTGACTCCGTCTACCTTGACATCGGTTACAAGACGGAAGGGGTTCTACCGTTGGCCCCGTTCCAAAGCGCAAACGAAGAAGTAAAGCCTGGCGATAAGTTCCTCGTGGCGGTCAAAGGCCGAAATGCCGAAGGCTACTATGAGCTTTCACGCTTCAAGGTAGAACAGCCTCGGGACTGGTCTGCTTTAGAGCGGGCTTTCGCGGACAAGGCGCCGATTGCCGGCACGGTGACCGGTGTTGTCAAGGGCGGATTGACCGTGGATGTGGGTGTGCGGGCCTTCATGCCCGCCTCGCGAAGCGGAGCGCGCGACGCCGCTGAGTTAGAAAAGCTCGTGGGGCAACAGATTCGCTGTCGCATTATCAAGCTGGAAGTGACCGAAGAAGATGTGGTGGTCGACCGGCGCGTGCTGACAGAAGAGGAAGACCGTTCTATCAAAGAGCGCCGGTACGGTGAGCTCAAAGAAGGCGAAACGGTGCACGGCGAGGTGCGTAGCCTCACCGGCTATGGAGCGTTCGTAAATATAGGCGGCGTGGATGCCTTGCTCCACGTTGGCGACATCGCCTGGGGTCGCATAAATAAGCCGGAGGACGTGCTCTCCGTAGGCCAACAGATCGAAGCCAGAGTGCTGAAGGTCGATTCCGAAAAACAGCGAATCTCCGTAGGTATGAAACAGCTTTTGCCGCACCCGTGGGATGGGATAGCGGCCAAGCTGAAGGCCGGAGATCGCGTGCACGGCGCCGTAACCCGAGTTGCTGATTTTGGTGCTTTCGTAGAAATTGAGCCTGGCGTTGAGGGCCTGATCCACTTATCGGAGATGTCCTGGGCCAAGAAAGTACGGAAGGCGAGCGATGTGCTCAAGCCGGGCGACACCGTGGAAGCGGTGGTTCTGGGAGTGAATATGGGCGAGCGCCGCCTCTCCCTGGGCCTCAAACAGGCGCTCGGCGATCCCTGGGCGGAAATAGAGAAAAAGTTTCCGCCAGGCTCTGCGATCGAAGGACCGGTTACCAGCTTCACCAAGTTCGGCGCGTTCGTACAGCTTGCGGATGGAATTGAGGGCATGGTTCACGTCAGCGAGATCAGCGCCGACAAACATATTCATCATCCGCAGGACGTGCTGCATTTAGGTCAGGTAGTGAAGGTCCAGGTGCTCGAAGTGGACAAGGCAAAGCGTCAGTTGCGGCTCAGTATGAAGCAACGGACGTCGGTCACGGTGGACGAATATCTTGCCGAACACCCGGTGGGTAGTGTGGTCACTGGCCGCATTCTCGAGGTTGCGCAAGGATCAGCGAGGGTGGAACTGGGTGAGGGCATCGAGGGTCTGTGCCGCATCGGCACCCAGGATCCCGGGGCGGAAGCGCCGCTGGCCGAAGGCAAGGTGGACCTGTCTCGACTGAGCTCGATGTTGAAAGCGCACTGGAAGGGCGGCCCAAGTACCAGCGCCGCAAAGCCCGACGCTATTGGCGCGGGCCAGATTCGCAGCTTCCGTATTGCCAAGATGGAACCGGATGCAAGGAAGATCGATTTGCAGTTAGCCTGAGCGGCGCAATTCGCAGGAACTGCACATCCCTCGGCTGCGGCATGTGTTTCAAAATCTCTTCAGGCAGGAGCAAGATCGGACGCAGGAGCCCGACCACGCCGGGTTCAAGCAATCCCGGCGAGGAACGACCCTCCCGGCGAGATAGATCTCTTCGTCGAGATCTATCTCGCCGAACCGTATAGCGTCTCGCATGCTAACCTTAGCGCCATGGCAGATCGGCCGAATCCTATCTTCCGCACTATCGAAGAAGTGTCACTGATCGGCACGATGGCAACCTATGATTCACAGGCTGAAGCCTCTCAGGGCATCCCGCAGCAGTGGCGCGCGTTTCGCCTGGCCCATCCCACGCTTGAGAGCAGCTCAAAGTTCTATGGCGCGTCGCCTTGCACTGACGATCGCAAGATCCACTATCTCACCGGCGTTGCATATGAAAGCTCAGAAGGTGTGGTCGGTGGTGAACCCCTGACCCTTGAGGCGGGAGAGTATGCGGTCGTTCTTGTCAACGACACAGCCCTACTCCGCGACCCCTGGAGCTGGTTGTTGAGCGATTGGCTGGCTAGCTCCGGACGTCAAGAGAAGAACGCACCAGAGTTTGAGCGATTTACCAGCATCTCGGAAGCCGGTACACCCATCGGACCGGTCGAAATCTGGATTCCCCTCGAACCATTTTCTAGTGAGCTTAGCAAGTGATACATCGCCGAAGGGCGGTTTGATCCCTATCGCGCACATCCAGAAAGTGTCACGACAATCCGTGGATCAATTAGGACCGCTCTTGGCGGGAATCTTAGGCCGCTTTCTCACGTGAGGTTCGCTCTGGCAGAATTGGATTGTCCTATTCAGCCCCGATGGAAAGGACTGATACGATGAAGGTCCCCTACGCGAAGAAGTGGCAGAAGGAAACCGACAAGCTGCGCAAAATCGCGGTCGACTGCGATCTGACGGAGGAGTTCAAGTGGGGCAAGCCCTGCTTCACCTTCCTGAAGAAGAACGTGGCTATCGTCATCCCGCTCAAGGAGTCGTGCGCGCTTGCGTTCTTCAAAGGTGCGCTGCTCAAAGACCCGAAGCACATCCTCGAGAGGGCCGGTGAGCATACCCAGGCGGGGCGATGGATCAAGTTCACCTCGCTCCCGGAGATCACGGCGCTACGGTCCACCTTGAGGGACTACCTCTACGAGGCCATCGAATTGGAGGAGTCCGGCAAGAAGGTCGAACTCAAAAGAACCTCAGAGTATCCCATTCCTGAGGAGTTGCAGATCAGGCTGAAGGCGGATCCACTGCTGAAGACGAGTTTCGAATCGCTCACTCCGGGGCGGAAGAAATCCTACATCTTTCATATCTTGGGCGGGAAGCAGGCAAAAACCAGAGCAGCGCGGGTGGAAAGGTGCGTGCCGATGATTCTGAGCGGGCGCGGGTTCAACGAGCTGTCGAAGTGAGGTTGGATTCGCGTTCTCCACGTGCATTGCTCCGAGGATCAAAAGCCGACCCCGTAAAGACCGGCAAAGGAGCTCGATAGACGCGTGGGCGGCAAGACTTGGGACGCACTAGCCACTGCCCTAAAGCCGCCGGCGCGCCAAGCAGAACCACGCTTTGGCACCGTGACTGTGGAACTCGGCGCTACGCAGTTCGACAATTTCGAGCGCTGGTTCGATGGCCAGAATAACCTCCCGTGCCGAGCGGCGCGGCGGACCGACCTCCCGTGGTGGACCTTCGGTCGAGCCGATGAGGCTCAGCCACAGGCCTTCAGGCGCGAGCGCCACCGCGACCTGCGCGGAAAAACGCGCGCTCTCCTCGGGTTCATCGAAGACATGGAAGCAGCCGCGGTCAAAAATGAACTTTAACTCAATGAGTGACCCGCCCTGTTCTCGGCATTTGAGCATTCGCTGTCCAGAAGTTCGTAAACACAATGCGACTTATCGGGACGAATTCGCGCCTGTGGGTAAAACTAGCTGAACGCTCACCTATATGGAAAAAGTAAAACTGCCAGAGCGTGTTCTTCATATCGACCACCTGTTTGCGCGCATGCAGCGTCTTAATACATACGAAGCAAAGACGAACGCCATGACGAGAATCGGATCAAATTTATCCCAAGTACTGCCACCGCCATTCAGTTGTGAATAGAACGCGAGTAAAAGATCGATCGCGAGACCAGCATAAACCCATTGAGTCAATCGAGGCACCTTGGGAATCAGAAGGCCCACGCCACCAAGGATGTGGGTCACGCCAATCAGAGGGATGATATAGAGCGGGTATCCCAGCTGCTGATTGGCGATCCTCCATTCGTCGGGATCGTGAATTAGATATAACCTTCCGAAGTACACCCAGATGAAGGCGACGAGGCCGGTTATGACCATCGCGGCTATTTGAGTTGCTCGACCTGCCCGCGCGGGTTTATCGATTGTGTGTTCAGCTTTCATATTAAAAGCGATCCTCCTCTTTCGGTTTAAATGGTTTAAATCGTTCTGCAATAAGTCGGCTCTTGTACGCGACTGGGATCGACGCGCTGTATGGGCGGGACGGCCTCCGAGTCGTGCATTAAACGAGGGCTTTCTGCACCCTTCACCACAAGAGATCAATCGTGGCTTCCTGACCGTCCTTGTCCTTGTAAACATGGCTGAGCAGCAAAGGCAGGAACAGCCGGTCGAACACGAAGCCGCCGTGGCCACACCTGGCTGTCCCCGCCCCCAGGGCGCTGATGCCACTTGCCTCGGACTTACGCCTTGACGGCGTTCTGTGCAGCCGCAAACACATCGCGGGCGGACGTCGTACCCGCTACGTGCTCCGTACCCGTGATTCCGAGGTCCATCCATCCCGCGTTAACGCTCTCAAACATTTCTTCGGCAGGTCCAGTGTGGCCCTTCGGGATGCCGAACTGCTGGAACGCTTCCGCCCACCCTGGACGCGGGACTGCAAAGGCTTTTACGTCGAGTTTCAGGACTTCACCCAATTGTCCGGCCACTTCATCCGCGCTTACCATCGAGCCCAGCTCGATGACGCGATGCCTTGACCACGCCGGCCCGGTCAGAAGCGTTGCCACCTCTGCGCCGATGTCGTCTGACGCGACCATTGTCGATTTCCGGTTTGTAGGATTGTAGAAGACCGGCAGTGTTCCGCCTTGGGCGGCCTGTAAGCCGAAAAGAAAGTTTTCGAAAAAACCACCTGCGCGCACAAATGCGACCGGAGATGGCAGGCTGCGAAAACCTTGCTCCAAAAGCGATAAGGCCGTGACATTCCCCACCCCGCTTGTTCTATTCGCGCCCATCGACGAGAGCGCTACCACCCGCGGGGGCACTACCTTGGTCAGCGCCTCGACATAGTTCGCAATCACGCCCTTTGCTTCTCTGTAATCAGGCGAGGGTGCCCATACAGCCGGCAACATAACAAACGCGCCCTCAACACCTTTGAGCGCCGCCGCTATGGCTGTCGCATCGTTCCAGTCTCCATCCACCAACTCCACGCCTTGGTCTGCCCACTTCGCCGCTTTCTCGGGATTGCGCACAAGTGCTCGCACCTGTTTGCCTTGCTTCAGCAGATGCCGCGCGGTGGCGCCCCCAACATTTCCAGTAATGCCCATGACTAAATACATGCTCGTTTTCTCCTTTTGCCTCGTATTTGGCCGCCCATCCAAATGAGCGACCTGACGATTAGAGGCCCATAATAACCATTGGTTGCAAATTAATCGGTGGTTGAATATTGTGAACACATCAACCAGGGTCCATGGGAGGGCGCCACGTTTCAACCAATGGTTATAAATCAACAATCGGT
>CAVQZU010000097.1:0-17356 GCA_963718485.1 uncultured Acidobacteriota bacterium | reverse complement strand
GCAAAAGACGCTCGCTCCGCGAGCTTGGAAATCACAAATCGATTTCCACTTTCGCACAGCCACGGCGACGACGAATCTACGGTTACATTTCAAATGTCTCGACGATCATCGCTAGGGTTACATTCTTAGATGGCTTGACAGGGTGGAGAGCCCAGCCCATCATCACCTCTGAAGTGACCTGCCCTGGCGTAACGCCCCGGGCCCTGCGCCTTTCCCTCTAGGCGAAATCTCCGCCAGCAATCAACTCCGACGCTCAGAAAGAGCACTCCAAGCGCCAGGCATTCCCGTTGCAACGATGCTTCGCATAGCCTGTCGGTTCCGATGCCCCCCGGCGGAGATCTCTACCCGCCGAACACAGCCACAGTTAAGCGAGCGCCTGCCTGAGGTCCTCGACCAGGTCACCAGAATCTTCCAGTCCCAGTGAAACGCGCACGGTTCCCGGCTCAATCCCGGCTGCGCGCAATTCCTCGGCAGACATCTTGTGGTGCGAAGTATAGATCGGTAGGATCATGAGCGATTCGGCGCCACCCAGGCTCGCCGCCAGCAGAAAGATGCGCACCCGGTCGCAGAGCCGCCGCGCCGCCCCCAGTCCGCCCTTCATGTCGAAGGCGAGCATCGCGCCAAATCCGCGCATCTGCCGCCTCGCTAGCCGGTGGTCCAGGTGCGAAGGCAGTCCCGGGTAGTGCACTCGCGCCACCTTGGGATGCTTTTCCAGAAATTTTGCGACGATCATCGCATTCTCGCACTGGCGTTTCATTCGAACGCCCAGCGTCTTGATCCCCCGGATCAGCAGGAACGCCGCCTCGGGGTCCATCGATCCGCCCAAGTAGATGATGTTCTGCCGCACCTTCTCAATGAGGGCTCGGCTTCCAGCCGCAGCCCCGGCAACCACGTCTGAATGCCCGGCCAGATACTTGGTCGCGCTGTGCACCACCAGGTTGAATCCCATCCCGATCGGTTTTTGCAGCGCCGGACTCGCGAAGGTGTTGTCGACGATCGAAATCAAATCCCATTCCCGCGCAAACGCGACGGCTCGACCCAGGTCCACCAGCCGTAGCGTAGGATTCGTGGGAGTCTCGATGTAGAGAGCTTTCGTCCGCGGATTCACCAGCCGCTCGATCCCGGCCAGATCGGACTCGACGTGCCGCACCACAATCCCAAAGCGCGGAAAAATGTCGCGCATCAGCCGATAGCTGCCGCCATACACCTGGCGCGTTGAAATCAGCTCGTCGCCCGCGCGCAGCACCGCCAGCAGCGTGCTCGAAATCGCCGCCGAACCCGAGGCCGCCACCACAGCCGCTTCCGCTCCTTCGAGCGCCGCAATCTTCCCTTCGGCGATTGCCAGCGTCGGATTTCCATAGCGCGTGTAGATGTAGGCCTGGCTTTTGCCCTCGGCCCAGCGCTTCATTTCCTCCGTGCTGGCAAATGTAAAATTGGCCGTGCGCGAAATAGGCGTCCCTACGGGCGCGCCGGTGCCGAACTTTTCTTCGGCGGCGTGGATGGCGAGCGTCGAATCGCCCAGCTGCTTTGCTTTCCTAGATTTCTTCGAGCCCTTGTTCATGTGGGCAGAATGGCCCAGTTCCGCGCGAAACGGCAAGGGCCAATTTGGAGAAAGGGTTTGTCGAAAGCTCTGCTGCTAGGCGGTGTGATGGTGCGCCGCTTCCTCTTCTTCTTCGCCCGCGTGATGCGGCTTGTGCGCGGCGATCACTTTCTCCGCGATTTCCGAGGGCACGAAATCGTAGTGCGAGAATTCCATCGAGTAACTTCCGCGTCCTTGCGTCATGGAGATCAATTCATTTGCGTAGCTGAGCATTTCAGCGAAGGGCACCTGCGCCTTGATCACCACGCTCCCGGCGCGCGATTCGCTCCCGCTGATGCGCCCCCGCCGCGAGCTCAGGTTGCCCATCAGGTCCCCCGAATACTGGTCGGGCGCATACACCTCGACGTGCATGATCGGCTCGAGCAGCGCCGGCCGCGCCTGCTTCATGCACTCCTTGAAAGCCAGTGATCCCGCGATCTTGAAGGCCATGTCGCTGGAATCCACGTCGTGATACTTGCCGTCGTACAGACTCACCCGGAAATCGACCACCGGGAATCCCGCCAGAAACCCGCGCTCCGCCGAATCGCGAATCCCTTTTTCGACTGACGGAATCCAGTTCTTCGGAATCGCGCCTCCGAAAACATCGTCGACGAACTCGAAGCCCGCACCGCGCGACAACGGCTCCATCTTGATTCGGCACACGCCAAACTGCCCGTGCCCTCCGGTCTGCTTCTTGTGCTTGCCTTCGGCGTCTGCCCTCCCTCGAATCGTTTCGCGATACGGAACCTTGGGCGGCTTGAGGGTCAACTCCACGTGGTAGCGCTTGCGCAGTTTCGCCACCACCACTTCGATGTGCTGCTGTCCCGCCCCGCTCAGCAGAAATTCCTTGGTCTGCGGATCGCGAGTGAAGCGCAGCGCCAGATCTTCCTCCAGGATTTTGTGGATGGCCTGCCCGATGCGGTCCTCGTCGGCCCGTGTCTTGGGCTCGATGGCGAAGGTAATCGACGGCTCGGGTATGCGCGCCGGCGGATAGAAAATCGGCGCGTTTTTGTCGCCCAGAGTCTCGCCAGTGGTCGTTTCTTTCAGCTTGGCCACCGCGCCCAGATCGCCCGCATGCAGTTCGGTCACCTCCGCCGCGGTTTTGCCTTCCATCACCTGCACGTGCTGCAACCGCTCCTGCGAGTTGCGGTTGAAGTTGGTGAGCGTCGCGTCGTTCTTCAACAAGCCGGACCGTACCTTGAAATAAGTAATCCGCCCTGCAAACGGATCGGCCACCGTCTTGAACACGCTGATCGACACCGGCTCTGAGTCCGCGACGTTGCGCTCGATCGTTTCGCCCTGGTGATCGGCCGTCTTGTGCCCCGCAATTTTTCCGCGTGCCGCCGGCGAAGGGAAAATGTCTACCAGAAAATTCAGAATCGCGTCGCTGCCGATATTGTGCAGCGCCGAACTCAACAGAGTTGGGAAAATCCGCTTCGCCAGCACGGCCTCCAGAAGCCCTTTCTTCAGGTCCACAACCGGCAGAGTGCCTTGGTCGAAAAACTCCTGCATCAGCGCATCATCGCCTTCGGCCACCATCTCCACCAGCGCTTCGTGCGCCGCTTTCGCCGGTTCGGCCAGGGCGGCGGGGATTTCGTCGATCTTGCCTTTGCCATCCCCATCCGGGGTATACACCACCGCCTTCATGGTGATGAGATCGACAACTCCGCGAAAGCCTCTTTCCGAGCCGATAGGGAGTTCGACCGGCACCACGCCGCGCCCAAACACATTCTGCAGCGATTCGAGCGCGCGGTCGAAGCTCGCGAGGTCGCGATCCATCCAGTTCAACAGAAATGCCCGCGGCTGGTCGTACTCGGTCGCATAGTCCCAAACCTTTTCAGTCACCACCTGCACGCCCGCGGCCGCGTCGACCACGATCAGCGAAGCATCCGCGGCGATCAGCGAGGATTTCGTTTCATTCAGGAAAGTGGAATACCCCGGAGTGTCGAGCAGATTGATCTTCACTTTTTCCGATTGCCCGGGCGCCAGCCATTCCGCGTAGGCCAGGCTCGTGTTGATCGATATTTTTCGCGCGATTTCTTCTTCATCCCAGTCGGTCACCGTCGACCCCTCGGCCACTTTGCCCAGTCGCGGCGTCATCCCCGCGGTAAACAGCAACGCCGATACGAGCTGGGTCTTCCCCGTATCGCCGTGGCCTACAATGCCCAGGTTGCGGATCCATTCGGTCCGGTAGGATTTCATGCGTCACCTCTCGTATTCTTGGGATGGCAAATCTTTGCAGGCATGGAATTTGTGCGGAGTCCGGGCGCAGCCGTAGGCGCCGAAGCAGTCCAGATAGGCATTTCGCAAGGGAACAAAACAGACAACAACTTCGCGGATTGCACTGGGATCAGCATCACGAAGCGCCGCCCCCGGCGATTGCGCGCGATGAACCCCGCAGAACGCCCGATGCTAGCACATGGATTTGCCGCGAACGAGCAAAAAGTTTAAAAACGACGCCTGGGTGTCGGGCCGCTCATCTCTTTGTTTTCTTCTGGACCTTCCTCCCTCAGGGTTCCCGGGAGTTGATCGGCGAGGTTCCCAAACCGCTGCGCTGGCGCTCGCTCGACCCGCAATTCGCGCCAATTCGTCGGGCGTGCTGCTTCGCTAAGCTTTTACCGCCAGCGCCGCGGCGTTCATCGCGGCATTTTTCAACCATACGGTATTGTCCATCCGCCCGTGCCGGGGATCGCGGTAGCGTGGCCCGCGCAGCCGCGCCGAGCAAAGCCGGCTCCTTTGCCTTTTGGTTTCTCGGGCGAAATGATGGACGCCGGGGCCCGCAAAGGAAAGTCTTGTCGAGGCAGGTCCAATTTGTATATTGTTTCGGCCAATTGGAAACGCGAAGCGGGAAATTTCAGGGGAAGATGTGATCAGCGCAAAACACGTCAACCGGAAACGGCGTGGACGAAAAGGATTTGCCGCCGCGCTGCTCGCGCTGGCCTCCTTCCTGGGTGTCGCCGCAGCAGCGCTCGCGCATCCAGTCCCTTTCAGCTACGTCGACCTGCATATCGACCCGAACGCGATCGACCTGACCGTTGTGGTGCACATGTTCGATCTCGCGCACGATCTGGGCACGGATCCAACCGCGCCTTTGCTGGATGCTTCGGTGTTCGCTAAGCAAAGCGATGCGATGCTCGGGCTGCTGAAAAGCCGCCTGCAGGTTGCCGCCAATGGCCAGCCACTCGCAGACCCCTCCTGGTCCGCGCCCGAAGCGTTGCCGGATCGCCAATCGGTTCGCTTCCGGGCGCGCTATCAGATGCCCAGCAGGCCCGCTTCGGTTACCGTGACTGCGGCGCTGTTCCCTTACGATCCGCAGCACCAGACGTTCCTGAATTTTTACGAGTCTGGAAAACTCACCGCGCAGGCGATTCTCGACAACAATCATCGCCAACTCGAATACTTTGCCGGTGGCGCGCAAGGCGCGTTTGCGGTGATGCGCAAGTTCGTGCCCGCGGGCATCCACCACATTCTTATCGGCCCCGACCATCTCCTGTTCCTGGTGGGCCTGCTTCTCCTTGGGGGCTCGATGCGCCGCCTGCTCCTGATCGTCAGCGCGTTCACCGTTGCGCACAGCGTCACGCTCTCGCTCGCGGCCCTGAATATATTCACGCCGCCCGCGCGAATCATCGAGCCGGCCATCGCGCTGAGCATCCTCTACGTGGGCCTCGACAACCTGATGGTTGGCCGCGGCCGCGACGTGCGTGCCTGGATCGCTTTCGCTTTCGGATTCATCCACGGATTCGGATTCGCGAGCGTCTTGCGCGAATTGAACCTGCCCACGCAGGCGCTCGGCTGGTCGCTGTTCTCCTTCAATGCCGGAGTCGAAATCGGCCAGCTGCTGGTGGTCGTCGTCGTAGCGTCGGCGCTCATTGCATTGCGCGCGCGCAGCGAACTGGCTGGCCGGCGGCTGGCTTTTGCAGGCTCGCTGGCAGTAATGCTCGCCGGTGCATTCTGGTTCGTTCAGCGCGTTTTCTTTCCGGGAGGGATGATATGAGGCGAGCCGTCGTTCTGGCCATGCTCCTGATGGGAGGTGTAGCGGCGATAATGGCCGCAAGACAGTTGGATCAGCCCAAAGTGCTGCAAGTCACCAAACTCAAGGACAATCTCTTTGTCCTGAAGGGCGGCGGCGGCAACACCGCCGTCTTTATCATGTCCGACGGCGTCACCGTCGTGGACGCGAAGAATCCCGGCTGGGGCCAGCCTATCCTTGACAAAATCAAGGAACTCACCGACAAACCGGTCGTGCGCCTGATCAATACCCACACCCACGCCGACCACGTCAGCGGCAATGTGGAATTCCCTGCCACGGTGGATGTCGTCACGCAGGAAAACACAAAAGTGAATATGGAGAGCATGCGCGCGCCATCCGGATTTCCACCAGCCACTTCCAATATCTTCAAGGAGCACGACGGCCGCGGTATGCCCAAGCGCACTTTCAAAGACCGCATGACCATCGGCAAGGGCGACGACCGCATCGAGCTGTACTACTTTGGCCGCGCCCACACCAACGGCGACGCCTGGGTCTTCTTCCCCGCGCTGCGAATCCTCCACGCCGCCGACGTTTTCTCTGGCAAAAACATTCCGCTGCTCGACGCCAATAACGGTGGCAGCGGCGTAGCCATCCCCGACACGCTGCAAAAAGCCTATGACACGGTCAAAGATGTCGAGGTGATCATAACCGGGCATAGCACCGAAATGACCCGCGCCGACCTGAAGGAATACATCGACTTCAACCGTGAATTCCTAACCGACATGCGCGAAGCCAAGAAATCCGGCAAAAGCGTCGACGACGAAGCCGCCAGCTGGAAGATTCCAGCCAAATACGTGGGCTACACGGCGCCGCAGCCCGATCGCCTCAAGTCCAATGTGCAAGTCGTCTACGACGAGTTGAAATAGGGGGGCGAAGCCTTACCACTCAAGCTTTCAGCGCGGCGTCGCCGGCATAGCCCGAGGGTCTGTGCCCGCTCACCAAGGCCCCGGCATTTGGTTCGAGCGTGAAGCAATCGATCACCGCGAGAGCCGTGAGTATCGCGACAAACACAAACGCCAAGTGGAAATCGGCGATCGTCGGAGTTCCCGCGGGATTTCTCTTGAGAAACGCCGCCAGCCGTAGCGCGATTGCCCCCACCGCCACGCCCATCCCCATCGACATCTGCGTGATCATGCTCGAAAAGCTGGTGGCCGAACTCAGCTGCGACTTGGGCACATCCACGTAAACGATCGTGCTCAAGCTCGTGAATTGCATCGACCGGCACAGCCCGTTCAAGAACAACACAAAGATGATGATGGACCTCGGCGTCTGCGGCGAGAGCGCCGCGCACGCCAGGATCAGGAAGGCCGTCAGAATCCCATTCACAATTAAAATGTTGCGGAATCCGAAGCGCTTCAACATGGGCGTGGTCACCGTTTTCATTCCCAGGTTCCCCGCAAACAGCCCCAGCATCAGCAGCCCGGATCGAAACGCGCTCAGCCCGAACCCCACCTGAAACATCAGCGGCAGCAGAAAAGGCGAGACGCTGATCGCGATCCGGAACAGCGACCCACCCGAGATGGTAATCGCAAAGGTCTTGATTTTCAGCGTCGCAAGATCGATGAGCGGAGCAGCCGCGCGCCGGAAGTGCGCTACCGCCAGCACGCCCAGCGAAATGCCCGCGGCCAGAAACCGTGACGTGCTGCGCCACATGATGTGCTCGCGCCCGATCAATTCCAATCCGTACATGAAGCTCGTGCAAGCCGTACTGCTCAACGCAAACCCAGCCCAGTCGAACGGTTTTAGATGCTCTTCTTTCGAATTCCTGATCCAAAGTAACGCAAGCGTAATGCCTAGGACCCCGAGCGGCACGTTGAGAAAGAAGATCCAGTGCCACGAAGCATACGTGGTGATAAATCCGCCGACCGGCGGCCCAAGAATTGGCGCCACCAGCCCCGGCCACGTGATGTAGGCAATCGACCGCACCAGATTGTGCTTCTCGGTCGTTCGCAGCACCACCAGCCGCCCCACCGGCACCATCATCGCCCCGCCAATTCCTTGAACGATGCGCGCGCCCGTAAACTCCCACAGACCGCCGCTCAATCCGCACAAAATCGACGACACCGTAAACACTGCAATCGCCCAGGCAAACACCGTGCGGGCTCCGAAGCGGTCCGCGATCCATCCGCTGATCGGAATGAACACCGCCAGCATCAGCATGTAGGCAGTCATCCCCATGTTGAGGTCCACAGGGCTGACGTGGAAGGAAACGCCCATCTGCGGCAGCGCCGTCGCAATCACAGTGCCGTCGAGATTCTCCATGAAAAACGCCCCAGCTACGAGAATCGCGATCAAAGACGCTTTGTCAGGAGGTTTCAACATGATGCCCATCGGTTGTGCCTGAACTGTACAGCTAGCGCCGCGGTCTTCACTGCGGCATCTGGCCTTGTGACCCTCAACGCTCGCCACAATATGGTTTCGGCTGTCACCCGGACTGCTTATGCGTGCGCTTATAGGCTGTCAGTTCCGAGAGCCCGAAAACCCTCAAAAGCCCGGCCTGAATTTTGTCGGTAAATCTGTTCACCCTGGCCACAAAATCCCCGGTAACTCCCACTTCGGTCCGCAGCGGACGCTTCCCCGCCGGCATGGCGATCAATTTCAGCACCACATCCGCAACCTCCTGCGGATCCCCGCGCTTCCCCAGATTCGCCAGCAGCGTTTTGGGGATTTCCCCGCCAGGGCCATAACTCGCCGCCCGTGCCTCATCCGCGCTTTTATCCGCATTCTGCGAGATAGCCGTGGCATAGGCGCCCGGCTGCACCGAAATGCTCTCAATCCCCTCTCCGGCCAGTTCGTACTGATAGCTTTCCACCAGTGCCTCCAGCGCGAATTTGCTTGCGCCATACATGCCGAACCCGGGAATCACCACGCGCCCCGCCTGGCTGCTGATATGGATGAGTAGCCCGCTCCCGCCCTTGCGCATGTGCGGCAGCACGGCGCGATTCATGCGCTGCACCGCAAACACATTGGTTTCAAAGATCCGTCGCGTCTGCTCGACCGTCACCGCCTCGGCCAGCCCGCGAATCGAAAGCCCGGCATTGTTCACCAGCACATCGATGTGCCCCGCCGCGCCGATCACTTCCGCGACCGCCCTGTCAACCGAAGCGTTCTCGTTTACATCCAGCTCAACCACGCACAGCGGCAGCGATTCGCGTTCGGCCAGCGCCTTCAGTTCGCCCGCATTTCCAGCATTGCGGCCCGCCAGGTCGCGCATGCCCGCGAACACCCGGTATTTGTTCCGCGCCAATGTTTCCGCGGTCACCCGCCCAAACCCCGTGCTGCACCCCGTAATGAGCACCACATTTTCCGTGGACATTATTCATTCTCTCCGGACCGGCCGCCCATTATCCCGCACCGCCCTGGTTCGCACAATTCGCTCCACCCCCCGAAGCCTGGCGCGATGGTGTTGGCAACCCCGGCGGGCTCGCCGGCGAACTTGACGGAGCTAGCGCATCGCCCCGGAGTTTTAGATTTGCAATTCCTTGTTCAAAGTTCAAATCAACCCCCCTCCCCAAACCAGCCGTTGTAGACTTCTCCTCCGCGCCTCACCGCGCGACCCAGGAGCGACTCACCGTGCGGCTCATCACCTTCCGCCACCAGCAGAGTCAAGAAATCGGAGCGTTGATCGACTCCGACACCAAAGCAATTCGTCTCCAAGCCGCGCAACAACTTCGCACCGGTCAGCCTGCCCCCCATCTCGAGAGCCTGCTCGCTTTCCTGCAAGGCGGCTCAGCCGCGCGCGAAACAGCGCAAGTGGCCCTTGATTTCGCCGTCTCCCAGCGCCCCGATGGCGTCGCGCTCGCCCGCACAGAAATTCAACTCCTCTCGCCAGTACCGCGCCCCGAATCCATCCGCGAATTCATGGTTTTCGAGCAGCACATCACCAACTGCCTCCGCAAATTCTCCCTGCCCCGCTGGCTGGGTGCGCTCGATGAAAAGATCGACGACACCTTCGGCAGAAAAGCAACACTTGCCTATCGCATGAACCGGGCCTGGTATGAGCGCCCCATCTATTACAAGGGAAACCGCTTCAACGTCGTCGGCGACGGCGCCCCCATCCCGATGCCCGCCTACACCGAGCGCCTCGACTGGGAGCTTGAATTCGGAATCTTCCTCGGCAAGAAAGGACGCGACATTCCCAAGGCAGCCGCCCACGAGCACATTGGCGGCTTCACCGTGTTCAACGACTTCTCCGCCCGTGACATTCAAGCCCGCGAAATGGCCGGCCGACTCGGCCCCGCTAAAGGAAAGGATTTCGACGGCGGCAACGCCCTCGGCCCGGTGCTGGTAACTCCCGACGAAATCTCCGATCCGTACAATCTAGAGATGAAAGCCCGCATCAACGGGGAAGACGTCTCCCGGGGTCACACCCGCCACATGCACTGGAGTTTCGAAGACATGATTGCCTACGTTTCGCAAGACGAAACGCTGCACCCCGGCGAGTTCTTCGGCTCGGGCACCGCCACCGCTCCCGAGTCCGGCAGAGACCGCCGCTGCTGCGGCCTCGAAATGGACCGCTTCCTGAAAATCGGCGACCAGGTCGAGTTGGAAGTCGAAGGCATCGGCATTCTCACAAACTACATCGTCGCTCCCAGCGAGCCGTCGCGACTCGGCAATGATTTTGCCGGGCGGATCCAGGAAAGCAGCTCGAAATAATCGCCTCAGTACCCGCCGCCATATCCGTGCCGCGCCCGGGGGCGGCGCCCGTCGCAACCTTGATAATTTTTCCATAATGCTGAATACTCCCGATGCTGGGTACCCTTAGGCGAGGCCTTCGAGACCCAATTACGCGCAGCCCAACTACCACATCCCGGCGCAGCGAAACCTGCCAGGAAGACAACTCCATCGCAAAATCTAACGGGAGAAACCCGGATGAACCGTAAACGATTGGTTTCACTAGCGGCATCCGGCGCCCCGTCTCTGGTCCTTTCCCCATCGGCCGAGCGCGCGGGGCGGCGCCCGCACAGGCCGTGGCCTGCGGAAAGCTGCTGGGTCTGCACACCGCTACCAAAGGCCCGCTGGAGGCCCTGCCGGACATTGCCGACCCCTACGCGCAGAAGATCCTCGCGGGCCGTCGCACCAAGACCGAACCGGTCCAGGGGGAAGATTATTCCCCTACTCACTTACCAGAAGATAGCAGACTTGGTGATCGCCAACCCGCCGGCCAAACCAGCGGCCGACTAGCCCACGCAGGTCAGGAGTGAAATGTGAAATATCGGTTTCGATCTCGAGAACTCGGTGGGGCCATCCCGGGGTTTTTAGATTACAGTGTAGCGCTGCGGTCTTTGGCGCGGCAGTTGGATTGAAAATGAAAAACCGACCTAGTGATTCCCAACCCCTTGTGGGTCGTGACTTCGGCCACGGCACAAAGGCCGCGCGCAGCGGCCTTCCTCTGGCTGCGCCCTTTCCGCAAGTCGTCGCGCTTCTCGGCGCTTGTCGCAAAATGTGAGGGACAAAAAATGCTGAAAGGTTTCAAGCAATTCCTTCTCAGAGGCAACGTAGTCGATATGGCCGTCGGCATCGTGATCGGCGCCGCGTTCGGAGGGGTGGTCACCGGTTTCGTAAAAGACCTGATGACGCCTTTTATCGCCGCCCTGGTGAAACAGCCGGACTTCTCCGCGCTCACCTTCACGATCAACGGCAGCAAGTTTCTCTACGGCGACTTTGTCAATGCGGCGATTTCCTTCCTGATCATCGCGAGCGCCGTCTACTTTTTCGTGGTCGTCCCCATGAACGCTCTGATCGCGCGGTCACGAAAAGAACCGCCTCCCGACCCCACCACGCGAAAGTGTTCTGAGTGCCTGAGCGAGATTCCTATCGGGGCCAAGCGCTGCGCCTACTGCACCTCGCCCCAGTAAGGCCACAGCCCGCCGACCGGCTCCGCCCCTCTCTGCGGAACCCAAGTTGCGAATCGGAACGATGCGCGAGCAGCTAGGGCTCAGCCTCGCAGGTATTTGTTGAAGAAGTCGATGGTCCGCTGCCAGGCGAGTTTCGCCGCCGCCTCGTCGTAGCGCGGCGTCGTATCGTTGTGGAAGCCGTGATTCGCTCCCTCATAAATATAGCCTGTGTAGGTAATGTGATTGGCCTTAAGCGCGGACTCATACGCCGGCCATCCGCTGGTGATTCTCGTATCGAGCGAACCATAGTGCAGCAACAACGGCGCCTTGATCTTCGCCGCGTCCTCAGCGCTTGGTTGCCCCCCATAGAATGGAACGACGGCGCTCAAATAAGGGAGCCGCACCGCCAGATTGTTCGCCGTGGTCCCGCCAAAGCAAAAACCCACCACCCCAATTTTCCCCGTGCATTCCGGACGCGCCTTAAGCCAATCCGCCGAGGCCACAAAATCTTCGAACATTTTCTTCGGGTCGACATTCTTGAACATATCCGCGCCCTTTTCTTCGTCGCCGGGATAGCCGCCGAGCGAGGTCAGGCCGTCCGGAGCGAAGGCGATGAAATTCGCCACACCGAGCCGTCGCGCCACGTCTTCGATATAAGGATTGAGCCCGCGGTTTTCGTGAATCACCAGCACGGCTGGCAGCTTCCCGCTCATTTTTGCCGGCCGCACGAAATATCCGCGGATGTTTCCGTTGCCCTGTGGCGAAGGAACGGGCAGGTACTCGGTCTTAAGCGAAGGATCGTCCTTCTTTATCTGTTGCGCGAATGCATAGTTCGGCCGCAAGCTCTCCCAGATCGCCGTGGCCGTAAGTCCCTCCGACCGCGTACTTCTGTGCCGCGTCGAGAAAATCCCGGCGATTCATCTCTCCGTGAACGTAGCGGTCAAAAATGTTCAGCAATTCCTGTGGAAAATCAGTTGCCTTTTTTCGTTCCATTTCGCCTAGCTCCTTCGCCTCAATTTTCCCCATCGGGGGAGGGCCCTGGAATTCGCGTAGAGCATACCACCAGCAGGATTCCGTCCCGAATGGTGTTCCCGGCGGCAGCAAGCGAAGGCTTGGGAGGTGCACGGTTTCAGTAGTCCGCCTCACAACCATCTTGACGGTGCGAGAAAGCGACCCATTCGCCGCGCCAGGCGGCAGGATCAAGCTCGCCGATGGACCCGGGGCAACATCGGATTCAAAATAACTGCGTCGCAGGCGGTCATTCGCATCCGTTCGAAGCTTCTGGCCCCTGGTCATTGCTCCTGAGCCGGGACACGAAGGTCCTCTTGAAAGAAGGATTCGCTGAATGCGGAACAGGGAAGGCGATGTTATTGCTCGACCGTGAAGCGAACTGGCTCGATCAGAATGCCGTTCCCAACTTGAATGGAACGTTGTAGCCCCCGGGTTTTACCTGCGGGACCTTCATGACGATCTTGTCCGCTGCCTGATTCACGATCGTCGCCTTGAAGTCTGTCTTGTCGTCAGAGAGAAATACCGCGACCACAGAATCCTTCGCCAGATTCGCTCCTGACACCGTAATGCTGTCGTTCACTTTGCCGGTGGTGGGGTCCACCCCCGTCACCTTGGGCGCGTTTTGTGCGAAACCCAAGGAAACGAAAAAGAAGGCCGCGCCGAACAGCAGCCCGGAGCCCAAAATTCTTCGGCGCCCGATTCCTCTGCGCCGTTCCGCAAAGGCATACGGGTGCAGCGCTCATGCCCGAATGACTGGCTGGAGTGGTAGTCATTGGTGCACCTTGGAGGGAGACCGGAAAAGCGAGTCTCCAGCTCATGGTTGGGCAGAAGTTACGCCCCCCCATATCGGGTGTCAAGCAAAGACTGCCTGAATTGGTGCGCGATTAGTTCTGCGCAGCGGGACGCCGCGTCAGTTCCTTATTCAAATAGATGATCTGGCCAACGTGGTGGTAGGCATGCGCCGCGCACCGGAAAACGGCGGTGAAACGATCTTTGGAGTGGGGCTCACGCTCGGCGGAATATGGCGAGGTCCAATCCTCCTCCGACTGATTCCGGATGGTCGCGACCACCATCGCGATCGTGCGGTCGAAATCCGCCAGAATTTCTTGCTTGGGCCTTTTTACCGTATCGTTGAATTCCCGATCGCGGTCACGCACGTAGCCAGTCCCGCGATCCGCGCGCCAATGTAGTAGTTTAGGTTGCCGGTGAGATGCAAAAGAATGTGCCCCACGCTGTTCCCATAGGCGTAAGGCTTGCGCCACATTTGGTCCGAGGATAGAGCGGCTGTCCATTCGTGAACTTTCGCTTGAATCTCCTCGTAATAAGACGCCATCGTCGACGCCACAGCGGCAGAAAGCTCGGGCATAGCCCCTCCCATTGGATACATCGAGTATAGCAGCCAGCCATTCCCGGTGGCGCCCATGCCTGGCGGTGCTTGGCCCTTTGATTCCGATCGCACTCACGGCCATCGAAAATTGCCGGTCGCGAAGCTGCCCATGGGGTAAGGCTGGCGGCTCGGCCGACACTTGCCGCGTTCGCCTTTCCTCCCCGTTCGGGTCAGAGCACGCCGGGAGTTTGCATTCACAAAAAGCTCCCCCGGATTTGACAGCCAACGAACCTACCGATAACCTTGAGGCCCTATGAAAATTCTGGTCGCCGACAAAATAAGTGAACGCGGACTTGCGCTATTACGTGAGACGGGCTGGGAAGTCGTAACCCCGGCTGCTGCCGATGTGCCAGCACAAATTGCGGATGCCGATGGGCTGGTGGTGCGAAGCGCCACGAAAGTGACGCCGGATCTGCTGAAAAATGCCGGTAAATTGCGGGTAATCGGCCGCGCCGGGGTCGGCGTGGACAACGTGGACATGACGGCCGCGACCCATCACGGTGTGCTGGTCATGAACACGCCGGGCGGCAACTCTGTAAGTGTGGCCGAGCAAACCTTTGCTCTACTGCTCGCGCTGGCACGGTCGGTGCCGCAAGCCAACGCCTCGATACACGCCGGCAAATGGGAGAAGTCGGCGTTTTCCGGCATGGAACTCAAGGGCAAAACCCTGGGTCTTCTCGGTCTCGGCCGCATCGGAAGCGAAGTGGCGCGGCGCGCGCGAGCATTCGAAATGAAAGTGCTGGCTCACGATCCTTACGTGGCGCCGGCGGCGGCACGCGAGGTGGATGTGCAGCTCGTGCCGTTTGAGGATTTGATGAAGCAGAGCGACGTCCTGTCGCTGCACACGGCACTCAGCCCCTCCACCGAGAAAATCATCAACGCCGCAGCCATCGCCATGATGAAAAAGGGCGCCATCATCGTGAACTGCGCCCGCGGCGAACTGATCGATGAAGGCGCGCTCGCCGAAGCGCTGAAATCGGGCAAGCTGAAGGGCGCAGCACTCGACACATTTGCCAAAGAGCCGCCCAAAGATTCGCCGCTTCTCGGCCTCCCCAATCTGATCGCCACGCCACACATCGCCGGCTCGACCAAAGAAGCGCAGGAAGAAGTCGGCACGGCCATCGCGCAGCAGATCAAAGACTACTTGAAGGACGGACTGATCCGCAACGCCGTGAACATGCCTTCTATTTCAGCGGAGCAATACCGGAGGCTGCGCCCTTATCTGGAGTTGGGCGAGCGCCTGGGAACGGTGGTCTCGCAAGCGGCCCCTTCGCCGAGTTTCAACCGCATCCGCATCCGCTATGCCGGCGAGCCCACTGAATTGGGCACGCACCTCATCCGCAGCGCCGTGCTTATGGGAATTCTCAACCCGATTCTCGATGAGCAGGTGAACCTCGTGAATGCAGCCGAAGCGGCCGCCACGCGCGGCCTGGTGGTGGAGGAAACCACACGCCGGCGCGATCACGGCTATCCGAATACGGTCGAAGTCGCCGCGGTTGCCGACGGCGGCGCCGAGCTAACGGTCGAGGGAACGGTCGGCCAGGACGGCTCCCCTCGAATCCTCGCGCTTGACGGTATCGGCCTGGAAGCCGCGCTCGAAGGCACGCTGCTGCTCACGCGCAATGTCGACGTCCCCGGCGTAATCGGCAAAATCGGCACCGCGCTTGGCAATATTGGCGTCAACATCGCCACTTTCGCCCTGGGCCGCCGCGCTCCCGTGCACGGCGCCGAGGCGCTCGCTCTGCTCGGCCTCGACGGTGAGATCGACGCATCGGTCGTGAAAACGATTCGTGCGCTTCCCGCGGTGACGGATGCGCGATTGGTTCGACTGCCTTCCGCCGTCAGAGTGGCCGACCAGACAAAAGCGTAGGGCCCGCTCAGCCGGCGGCTGGGTGGTTGGCATGGGCAAAGACGCCACCACCAAGGTGAGCTTGGCGGTTCCCCGCCAAGTGAGGTGACTTCATTTATTTTTCTTCTGCGCAGGAGACCTCACGGTCTTCTGGCACGGTCGCTTGGCTCGCCCGAGGGGTGGCCGTACCATTCCCTAACCTCGGCGTTTGCCGGCTCATTTTCTTCCCCATTTTGGTCTCGTGTAATGTTGCAAAGGCGAAAAAAATCAGGCGCCGCGGCCGGCAGAGCGGGTCATCACGTGGCGCGGCTCGGGTGCGGGGCGCAGCTCTGGTTGAATGCGCGGGGGAGCCACACCGAGAGCGCTCTGCGCGTCGGCCAGCGAGCGCTTGCCGCGCTCGGTTTGCTGCCAGGTGTGGACGATATTGTGGATCACGGTGATATTCGGACCGATCGCCAGAATCCAGAGGACCAGCGGCATGCGGTTCACGAGCGCGCCCAGGATCATCAGCGCGAGCCGTTCAGGCCGCTCCCAGAATCCCACCCCGGGGCCCGGGACCAGCGATTCGGCGCGCGCCTTCGCATAGCTCACCATCACCGCTCCGGCACCCGCGGCTCCCGCGAGAAACGCATATGCGAAACGATTTACGTGCACGTAGTAGATGAGCAGGCCGAGCGAGAGAATCAGGTCGGCGTAGCGATCGAGAATCGAATCCAGGAACCCGCCAAAAAGCGAGACGCGCCCTTGGCAGCGCGCAACGGGCCCGTCGAGGAGATCGCACACTCCGGCGAGGATCATCATCCCGCCCGCAGCCGCGAATCGCCCCGCCGCGAACAGTATTCCGGCCCACAGGTTTCCGACGAGAGCTAGCCAGGTAATGACATTGGGAGGAATGCCTGTGGCCGCCAGCAGATCGGCGAGACGGCCAATTGGCCAGGAGAGGTACCGGCCAAGCGTGCGCGTCAACATGAAATCAGCGCCATCTGCTATTCCTCATCGTAGATCGTGACGAGCTCGACGACTTCGTACTCCCGCAAACCCGCCGGCGTCGTAACTTTCACCTCATCGCCCACTTTCTTCCCGAGCAAGGCCCGCCCGATCGGAGAAGTGGTCGAGATCAGGCCCTTGGCGGCATCAGCCTCTTCGACAGTGACGAGTTTGTACTCGACTTTGGTGTCTTTGGCAATATCCAGCACCACCAGGCGCGAACCGTAGGCGGCCCGATCCTTCGGAAGATTGCTGAGGTTGAGCATCGAAAGGTTCGCCATGCGCTGGTGGAGTTGGCCCAGGCGCGCGGCGACGTACCCCTGGCGGGCCGCCTAGAGGCGACGATCAGCAGGGTACCCGGATGCCCAGCCATTCATCTTCCTCCTTGGTTCTGCGGCAAGCCGGTATCCCGTTTCATCTCGCCCTACCGTGTTCACGAAATATCCGGCCAGCCCCCAGAAGTGCTGCCCTACGAAATTCTGCTTTCGCTCTCCGTACGTGCGGGCCAATGCATCGCGCTCTTGCCTTTGATGTATCTGACACTCGCGACACCGCATACTTCGGTGGAATGGAAAGCACATATGCACGTGATCTGGCAGCAAATGCCCTTCTTCCTCGATCTTCGACTTTCTGCGCCGCGAGTTGACGGAATACTTCCCCGAGATGCCTGCTCAAT
>CAVQZU010000096.1:0-4257 GCA_963718485.1 uncultured Acidobacteriota bacterium | reverse complement strand
GTCAAAGATCTTCTCCGAGTAGCGGATTAGTCGTCGGAGAACCGGCTTACTCCTTTCTCTCCTTCAGGCGCTTCCACTCTAAGTCGGAAAGTTCCTCGATCAACTTTTCCATCTCCTGCTGATTCTCGACGGCTTGCCGCACACGCTGCTCCCATTGGCGAGGCACGAACATCTGGCGTAATTTCTCGCCCTTGCGCCGGACCAGATAGAGACAGGCATGCAGTTCTCCCTGGGCGCAATGACAGCCGGGTTTGCCACACCGCACATTGCGAACGGTGAGAGTGCCGCGCAGGAAGCGAGCGACGTGGATGACCTGCGCCAGGCGCGATCGCTGCTGCCGTTCCCGAGCGGAGAACTGTGAGCGGTGCAAGCAGCCTCCTTTATATCTTATACACTACAGTATACAAGAATATGGTACTGTCAAGCGTAAAAAAACGAATGCGAATTTGCTGCCAGGAGCACAGGAAGGGGTAATTCTAACGGGAAGCTCTATTTAGGCTATATCAAATTCTCGGTTGCGGAATCGCTGGGGCCATAGGGGCCATAGCCCGGCGCTGTCTTCCCGCGTCATAGTTTCGTTTCAGAGTGGCCATCTGAGTTCCCCGAGGCCACCTCGAACGGCCAGATTTGCACCATCCAGGTCGGCGGCTTCTGCTCACGGCAATGCGCCTCAAAATAGTTAGACCGATAAAGGCCGCCTGGGCATCAAAACAATCGCTCGCCGGCGTGGACCTCTACTTACGCCGCCCCCGGGCGGGACCACTCGCTTGCGGCAGGCAACTTTGATGCCGTGAACGAGGATTTTGGGGAAGGAGATGCACCGTGAAGATGACAGGCAACACCATCCTCATCACCGGCGGCGGCTCCGGCATCGGCCGCGCCCTCGCCGAATCTTTTCACAAACTCGGGAACCAGGTAATCGTGGCAGGCCGCCGCAAGGACGCGCTCGACGCTACCACGGCCGCCAACCCCGGCATGCAGTCCGCGGTCCTCGACGTTGCCGACGCGGCAGAAATTCAACTCTTCGCCGCGGAAATCGCCAGCCAATACCCGCAGCTCAATGTTCTGGTCAACAACGCCGGAATCATGAAGCCCGAAAATGTACAGCAGCCGTCACAGAACTTTGCCGACGCCGAGGCCATAGTCACTACCAACCTCCTCGCCCCCATCCGTCTCACCGGCCTGCTGCTTCCTGTTCTCAGCAGGCAGAATCACGCGACGGTTGTGACCGTTTCCTCCGGCCTGGCTTTCCTGCCCCTTGCCCTGACGCCCACCTACTGCGCCACCAAAGCAGCCATCCATTCTTATTCGCAGTCGCTGCGCTACCAACTCAAAGACACCCACGTGGAAGTGCTCGAGCTGGTGCCGCCATACGTGGCCACCGAGCTGCTGGGCCCTCATCAAGCCAAGGATCCCAACGCCATGCCACTCGATGAGTACATCACCGAAGTAATGAACATTCTCGCCACCCAGCCAGAAGCGACCGAAATCTGTGTGCAGCGTGTCTACCCGCTCCGCTATGCAGCCGAGCAGGGCCAACCCAAATACGACGAAACATTCCAGCAATTCAACAGGAGAGCGTCCTCCGCCGCCTCGGCTCGCTAATTACCGGGCAGCTTGCGGCAAAGCTCCGCCTTGGCGTTGTAAGGGGCGTTTATCGTGCAACCATGCCTCCTTTTTGAAATGCGGAAATCGGGCTCCTCGAACGACGCCGACGTCCTGAGATAGCTCTCCCCGGGGCTGCAGAAATGCTTTCCAGGGAAGGCATTCTATTCATAGGCTAAGGCTTCGACCGGATCCTTACGGCTGGCCATCCAGGCGGGGTAGGAGGCACCCAACAGGCCGCCCAGGATGGCGATTCCGGCGGCAATTAAAATCCAGCGCGGCGTGATCAGGATGGTCATCGAAGGGAAAACGCTGACGAAGATCCAGCGCAGCAGGAAGCTCAGCGCCACACCTGCCAGGATTCCCACCAGGGCCAGCAAGGTGGTTTCGCTCAGAATCATTTCGACAATGTAGGCCTTGGAGGCGCCCAACGATTTCAGCACGCCGATTTCTCGCGTGCGTTCGATGATCGTCGTGTACATCGAAAGGAAGATCACCAGGAACCCGATCGCCACCGCGATCGCGATCATGATGTTGATGAACGCGCCCAAGCCGGGTAGGTTCGACGACGTCATCAGCGACATAAAATCCTTCAACGGCCGCACTTCATAGCCCGGCAGCAGCTGCTTCACCTCGTCGGAAACCGCCGCGGTGTGATCGGTGCGGTCCGCCTTGACGAAAAACACCGATGCTTTGTCGTGCGCGCCCGACATTTCCTGCAGGGTCGACATCATCACGAACAGTCGCGCGCCTTTACCGTGCTCGACGATCCCGGTCACTTTGAAATCCGTCTCCAGGATATGCAGCGTCTGCCCCACGCGGATCTTTTTTCCCTTCGCGTAAATATCGTCCACCAGAATGTCGTGTGCGCCTTCGAGCTCCCGCCCGCTTAGGAAGACGAACCCTCCGGAGACCGCGCGAAAGCTATCCTTATCGATGCCGTAGACAATATCGAGGCCGTTGACCGAATTGAACTGCACGAGCACCGGCGCAACCGCCTGCACGTAATTCAGTTGCTGCAGTTTGTTCCCGATGGCGATCGGCATGGGAGCCCCACTGAAGGCCATGAAAACCGAGGCCGAAGGCGGCTGCACCATCACGTCGGCGCCGACTCCCTCAGTGCGCTTCGCAGATTCGGTCAGCAAGCCGGTGGTCAGGCCGACCACGAGAATCACGAGCGTGACCTCGACGGCAATCCCGATCACCGTGATCAGCGTACGCACTGGACGGTGCAGCACGTTCTGAAGGATCATGTAGCGGATCACGGCTATTTCTCCTGCGCTGGTTCGCCCACCCGAATCAGCTCGGTTCCCGGCGGCTGTGGCAATTCAAAACGGTCCGGCGTAATCTCTTCATTCGCGGTCACTTTCAAAATCGCCAGTTGCAGCTGGTAATCGTTCTGCGGTCGATCGAGCAGAATCTGTTTTGGGTATCGAACGGCGCCGAAGGCATCCCAACCGCTATAGCGCGTAATCGCCGCGGGCTTGCCGCCGGGTTCAAACGTGTCGATTCGCACCAGGTTCAAATCGGTGCCGTCAAACCAGATCCTGCGATCGATTTCCCAATCCGTCGAATCCGAGCCGGCCGCATTGCCCTTCGCACCGGGAAGGCGAACCACCGTCAACACGTAGAAGCCGGCCTGGGCCGCGGCAGTTTCCTCAAAAAGCGCCGGCGTTCCGCTCAGAATGGGCAGCCAGAAAATCGCGTCGAGCAAATGCTGCGGTCGCAAGTTTTCGATTGGCTTGGAAGAGGGCCTCTCCAGGCCCGCCGGTCCCACGAGGAACTGATTCTTTGAGGGAATGAAGATGTGAAACGTTTCTCCGTCGCTTTCCATGTCGAAGATGTTCTTCCCCACGACCGGTACTTGCCCGATCACGCGAATCTTGGACGGCTTTTGAGCCAGGATGAATCCGTTGATCTCGTGATACTGCTCGATCACTCCCGTGTAAGTCGATCCCGCCGTGAGCTGGATGGTTACAGCCATATTAAGAGCGGTGATTGAACTCGCGAGTTGATTGTACTGCTCGAGCAGTTCTGCTTTGGTCGCCGATTTCAGCCGCGAGGGGGCCTGTGCCGGCGGCACGGTTCTCTTCGTGCTCGTGGAGATGCATCCCGAGACGAATCCTGTCACCCCCAACCACACCATCACCGTCAGAACGCGAAGTCTCAGCGCAGTTTTCCCCATAAACACAAACAACTAAATCTAGCAGCCGCCGCGCGACACTGTCAACGAAGGCGCCGCAGCCAGTTTCACGGGTGAATATCGTAAATCATGTATTTCCATGAGCTTCGCAGCTCTATCCTGCGGCCAGCCCAACCTCTGCCGAGGCGTTGGGTTCGTTGGGTTCTTGCCCGATTGCCGCAGGCGGCGCAAATCCTCTATAATTCACAGGCATTTGATGCAACCCGCGCTACAATGATTGGCTAGAGTGTGACAGGCGAGAACGGACAGGCTGGAATTGCAGGCTCCCGATTCCGCCATTTTTAGACGCTTCCGATGATTGACCTTACTGAAAAAATCAAGCAGAAGCTCAAGGACGAAATCGCCGCCCTCGAGCACGAATTGCACGACGAGCTGCCCAAGGAAATCAAAGTCGCGCGCGCTCACGGCGATCTTTCAGAGAACGCCGAATACAAGTATGCCAAGGAACG
>CAVQZU010000095.1:0-15738 GCA_963718485.1 uncultured Acidobacteriota bacterium | reverse complement strand
AGTCCTTCGTCCCCTCGTCCCTTCGTCCCTTCAACCCCAGAATTCTACGCACTTTTGACGCCGCCGCCGCCGCCACGCAATAGAGTTCTGCACTACGTACCTACTGTGTAGCAACTTCTCTTCTCACCCAGGACGCGCTACCCCCCGTCCATCGCCGGTCGGTCGAGTAAAATGCAACCTCAGCCCACGTGCTCTCCAGCAGTGTGCATGAGTTGACTTGCACCCGAGTAGCACATCCTGCGAGCGTTTGTTCTAAGTAGCAAAGAGATAAGTATCGTCTCCCGCACGTTGTCTTTCAATGCATCACCATTGTATCTTACATATCTGCCCGCAGTCACTGCTGCATTGTCACTCGTTTACTGTCGCGCATTCCTAATGTTCGACATGCGTTTCTTCAAGGCCGTCAATGCCATTGTTGCACTCGTTGCACTTGCAGTCCCTACCGCTGCTTTGAACTACAATGTCTCGCTCAACTCCGAAGCTCGTCGGCCTATGCGGGTCCCGATGGGATGATGGTGAGCTGGAACACCTACAATCATATCGCGAGACCCACGGTCAAATTTGGATTGTCTCCCCATTGTCTTGACTTCGAAGCTTGGTCGACAGTTTTCGTAACATATAACACCTCCTTGACGTACAACAATCATGTTAAACTCACTGGTCTGCGTCCCTACACCACCTATTGGTACAAGCCAACCACACTGATGGCATCTGGACCGGCGGGACCTTTTTCTTTCAGGACGAGCCGACCAGCTGGTGATAAGACCCCTTACTCCATTGCCCTCGTTGTTGATATGGGTGCCATGGGCCCAGGGCTTGAGCATGACCGCGACATGGATTGATTCGCGGTCACGCCTACAACGACAAGAACGATCGTCTGTACGAGCACCCGGGCGCCAACCCGCCACGAAAAGCACAAGGCGTCAAACTATCCCAGCGATCAGTAACCAGAGTTGTATCGCAACGTATCGAGGAGGTGCAGTGTGAAGCGTAGTCCTTCGATTGAGGGTAATAAGGTGAAGTCCTGACGTGTGTCATGCCCGAAATGCGAATGAATTCCTTGAAGTCCTTGGCGATGAATTGTGGTCCGTTGTCCGAGATTATTCGCGGCTTAACCCCGGGATACCGCTCTTTGGCCCGTTCCAGAATGATCTCAATGTCGGCCTCCGTCATCTGCTCCCGCAGATCCCAATGAACCAGAAAACGGCTGTAGCCGTCCAGGATGCTGCATAGGTAGTAGAACGTCGCGCAAATATTCAGGTAGGAAACATCGATATGCCAATGCTGATGCGGCCGCGGCGGTTGTTCAAAGCCGGTCCCTTTCTTCGAGGGATTCCCGTTCCACTTCCGCAGCAGTCCCGCTCGACTCAACACCCGCCACACGCTGGCCGGACTCACCGCCACGATGTCGGCGTCCAGCATCATGAACGTCAGCCGCCGATAGCCTTCCAGCGGATTCTTCAGGTGGAACGCAATGATCGCCTGTTTCTCCCAATCCTCCAGCCAAAAGTCCCGGGGAACCCAGCCGTTATGCTCATTGACCTTGCCGTACCGCTCGCGCCAGCCGTAGAACTTGCTGGCCGTGATGCCGAGCCACCGGATGAACCGCCCGGCGCCGATCTCGGTCTTTTCCGACCAGCGCCGAACGAAATCCACGATCTGGTCCCGCGTATCATGCGGAACCCAGACCCCGGTCAGAGTTCCCCAACTCTTTTTTTTAGGGCAACATGCTCCGCCATCAGTTCGGCCAAAACTTCATCCTTCGTCTGGATCTTCTTCTCCAGATACGCGATTCGTTCCTGTTCGGGTTGATGGTTGGTCCGTCCTCTGTGCTGGAAAGCCGCCGCTCCGTTCTCGAAGAACTCCTTCTGCCAGCGGTAGAACACGGTCGGCTGGAGTCCCTGTTCGTCACACAGATCCGAGATCGGCACTCCTTCCACCAAATGTCTCCTCAGAATGGCGACCTTCTCTTCCGGCGTGTAGTGCTTCCGTTGCTTCTTCATGTGTTCGCTCCGTTATCTTAACGGATGAACGCTTTCTCCATTTCCAGCTGAGGCAGGACAAGGTGTCGTTTGAAGCGTAGACAGGGGCATCGGTGGGCCGGGCTATTGAGCTTCGAAAAACGCAAATCAGGGCGCCGACTCTTTCCTGATGGAGGAAGGCATCACGGCTGCTTCGCGATAATCGCGAGCGAGCAGTCGGTCCTGCGTAGTCGTAGAACCCGCGCACGCTGAGAAACAACATGCACGAGTCGTCCCTACCGTGACCCATCCGATGTTATCGCTGCGCCGTTCCTCAATCCTGCTTTCGTGATCGCCGAAAGAGCCCGACATAAATAATCCATAAAGATCCAACAATGTATATGTCTTGCAGCAACTTAATGTGGCGGTTGTTTCGAACGATTGTCTATGTATAATGCGCCTCGCAGGTGAGTTCGAGGCCGGATCACGTTCGTCGATTCAACCAATTCCCAAAATCGATTCCTGAGGTGGCATCGAAAGAGATGGAAAGGTTTCTTCGGCCAGCCGACGGAGACAGACAGAGTCTCATGAGACCAAATTTAATTCAATGCTTGGCAGCTTTCCTCATATTTTCCTACATTCTCCCGTTCACCGTTTTTGCAAAGGCAGGTTCCGATTACCCGTTCGCCACGGCCACTCTAGTAGCTCCCGACATTCACGTTGACCGCCTCACGGCCGTGGAGCAGGCGGTTGCGGGCGCAAAGAGTTCGGGGACAACAGCTGGATGCTAACTAGTTCTGCGCTGGTCCTCCTAATGACTGGCCCAGGGCTCGCTCTGTTTTACGGTGGCTTGGTGCGCAAGAAGAATGTGCTCGCCACCATGATGCAGAGCTTTGCCATGATGGCTGTAATCACAGTTCTCTGGGCAATTGTCGGTTACAGCCTGGCGTTCGGTTCGGGCTACAGCTTTATTGGCGGGTTTCAGAACATCTTTCTCCACCGAGTGGGCTTGCAGCCTGACCCGGACTACGCGGCAACAATTCCGGCTCAGACTTATATGGTTTTCCAGCTAATGTTCGCCATCATCACACCGGCCCTGATTACCGGAGCCTTCGCGGAACGAATGAAATTCAGCGCCATGCTTTTGTATTTGACGCTGTGGTCGCTGCTGGTTTACGACCCCATGGCCCATATGGTCTGGGGTAAGGGCGGATTACTAAATGCGACGCTCGGAGGACGGTTCCCGACCCTCGACTTCGCGGGGGGAACCGTCGTCCACATCACCTCAGGAGTGTCGGCACTGGTTTGCGCTCTTTATCTGGGTAAACGGTTGGGTTATCCGAAAGATTCCATGCCCCCCCATAGCGTTGTAATCAGTTTCATCGGGGCTTGCTTACTTTGGGTGGGCTGGTTTGGCTTCAATGCAGGAAGCGCACTGGCCGCAGGGGGGCTTGCGACTAGCGCGTTTGTCGCGACGCACTTCGGCGCGGCATCTGCCGTCGTTGGATGGGGCGGTATGGAATGGATCGTCAAGGGGAAACCGAGCGCGCTGGGGGCGATTTCGGGCGCCGTTGCCGGTCTCGTGGCGATCACTCCAGCATCCGGATTTGTGACTCCGATGTCTGCATTGGCGATCGGCCTCATTGCGGGTGCTTTCTGTTTTGGAATGGTGACCGTCGTGAAATCGCGGTTCAACTATGACGATTCCCTGGACGCGTTCGGCGTTCACGGTGCGGGCGGCACTATCGGCGCGCTTCTTACCGGTGTTTTTGCTTCGAGCGTGATCAATCCAATCTTTAAGGACGCGAGCGGAAGAGTATTGCCGTCGGGAGTGATCGAAGGAAATGGCCATCAGATCCTAAAC
Source organism: uncultured Acidobacteriota bacterium (assembly GCA_963718485.1). Taxonomy (GTDB): domain Bacteria; phylum Acidobacteriota; class Terriglobia; order Acidiferrales; family UBA7541; genus Palsa-295. The sequence goes on along the minus strand of CAVQZU010000095.1, from coordinate 11,913 downwards.
CAATTGGCAGGTGTTGCGATTGCATGGGGGCTGGCTATAGCAGGGACGCTGATTATTCTTAAATTCGTGGATATTGTGATCGGCCTGCGCGTTACCGACGAGGATGAATCGCAGGGGCTTGATCTTTCCCAGCATGGGGAAGAAGGCTACTCCTACGAAACTTCAGCCTAAGGTAGGTAATTCGCTTGGTTATCTTGTTCCATGCTTGCTGGCAAAGAACGGACAAAAATAACGATGACAAAAATGGAAGCGATTATTCAAACATCAAAACTGAACGACGAGAAGGACGCACTCCATAAAATTGGCGTGGAAGGCATGACGGTGATCGAAGCGCGAGGACACGGGCGGCAGAAAGGCCACACCGAAGTCTACCGGGGCCGGGAGTACACGGTGGACCTGATTCCCAAAATCAAGATCGAGATGGTCCTTACTGACGACATGGTTGAGAAAGTCATACAGGTCACCGTGACCGCAGCTCGAACCGGGAAACTTGGTGACGGCAAAATTTTTCTGTCGAAGGTGGATGACGCCCATTCGTATCCGCAACGATGAACGCGGCGATGTCGCTCTTTGACCAGCTGGATGAGGAAAATATTGAGAATTCGATTCAGTTGGGATCACCACAATGCGGCTGTCTCGAAGAAGGGCAGATTTGTGCTGTAACATGACTGGTCCGGTAACTCTGAGTAGTTCTATAAAGAGAGTCGAGAAGAAAACACTTCTGCTGTGGCCGGATTTCTTCTTGACGTCCAGCCTACCCATTGAGCAGGATTGTTCTCGCCTTCGGTTCCATAGACTCGGAACGCTGTTTTCCAAACTGTCCATCGAGCTTGCCGCTGCCACCATGAATTTCGGCGGCCTGGAACAGGTGTCGCAACTCTACAAAGAGACCTGTGCCCGCCACGGGCGCACGTGTGGGCGGCCGGCTGATGTGCAGGTTGCTTTTGAGAGATTTGTGAGAAATCCCCGCTAAGGACTCAGTGCTGAAACTGGCCTACTTGCCAGAAGCGGGCCTTGCCGATCACCACCAAAATGCGACAATGCAGCAGTTGTTTAAACCCATTTGGGAGGAGCCAATGAAAATCGCACGTCTGACGTCTTTCGTTCTGGCTGCCGCCGCTGCCGTGGTCCTGCAGGCCGCTGCGGCGCAAGCTGCTGTGAAAACGCAGTGGATCGACTACAAGCAGGGCAGCACGGTCCTGTCGGGCTATTTCGTCTATGACGACGCCCTTCAAGGCCGGCGCCCCGGTGTGTTGATGATCCATGATCGGTCCGGCTTCTCGGAGGGCACCCTCGCGGATGCTCAGATGATCGCCAAGCTTGGTTATGCGGTGTTCGCCGAGGACATTTTCGGCAAGGGCGTGGTGCCCAAGTCGGTTCCCGAGATGACGGACCTGATCGCGATCTACAACAATGACCGTCCATTGATGCGTGCGCGTGCCTTGGCCGGATTCGATGTCCTCAAGGCACAGCCCATGGTCGATCCGACGAAGCTTGCCTCGGTCGGGTACTGTTTTGGCGGCACCGTCGGAATCGAGCTCATCGAAACCGGCGCGCCGCTTCTCGGCTTCGTCTCGGTCCACGGCGCGTTCCAAAAATTCTCGCGAGAGGCCGCCAAGAACATCAAGGGTCATGTCCTTATCCTGCACGGCGCGGAAGACCCAGTTGCCCCGATGGAGGAGCTCAATGACGTAGTCTCGCAGTTCCGCGCCGCCAAGGTGGACTTCGAGGTCAACCTCTACAGCGGTGCCGGACACGGCTTTACGCATCCGCAAAATCCCTCGGAAGTGCGCGCCGATGAGGAATACAAGGTGGCGATGACGCGCTTCCTCAGGGATAACTTGGCGCCATGAGTGCCGACGTCCGGTCTGGGTCAGCGAATAACGACCCACCAGGATACAAGGACTGGCCGCGACATAGAGAATCTGAGAGGCCACCGGAAGTCGGGGAAGTCGAATGGCCCATGCACCAGCCACCTGCGATCAGGGACTTCGCGACGTGAAGTGCCTTGATCAATCCGTTGCTCCTGAGCTTTCCCGGAAATTTCGGTTCTGCACAAGAATTCGTCGAGCCCCGCATTTTAGGCTGCTTTCTGAAGAACGGTGAATTCGGTCTTCGTGACCGCCATGCGCTGAGCCTTCAGTAGTAGGTAGGCGAGATTGTTGTAGCCGCGCCCCTCTTCGCAGAAGGGTTTTGATGTCGCCGTTAATGGCTTCCACGACTCCGAAACGTACTTTGGTGCGGCAGTAATTCAGGATCCCGTCCAGGGGTGATCCACCAACATCTGCGCAAACGACTGAGACAATTCCCTCTGATGAATTGCATTCTGAATCATGTCTCGCACCTTCGGTCGCCATCCAGCATGGCACGGCGGAACTGATACCGCCGTGCCCTAACTCAGCTAATAATCGCCCGACACTTTTCGGTCTCAGTGATGATGATCGGGTTGATCCCCCTGGTGACCCTGTTGGTAACCAGACTCGTATGCTTTCTGGTCTTCGTCCTTTTTGAAATGTCTCTTTTTGGAATGATCCTTGTTATGCGCCTGATCATCCCGGCCCTCCCGCAAACCTTGCTGGTAGTTCTTGTTTTTCGAATAATCCTGGTCGTCCTGTGATACGTGACGGTCCTCTTGTGCCGCAGCCCGCACCGTGCCTCCGGTGATACCGACACCAAGCACGACCACCAGAACACAGACACATTGCCTTAAGTTTAGTCGCATACGATTTCTCCATTCGTCTTTTGTTTCGTTTTGATCGATCTTGTCGGACCGCCAGGCTGGGATTGGCGGTTCGTGAAAGACAGGCGGTTTAGTTGTGGCTACGAGCGACTGTGCTCTTCCCAGTAGGGTTTATAACCATAGTGCTTGAAGATTTGGTTTCCCCAAGCGGAGTCTGTCATGTTCGGCCAAGCGTCTTTATCAAATCCAGGCGCATTCTCCAACAGTTTCTTGTCCACATTCAGAATCGCATGTTTGTCAGGAAAATTAAATCTGAACGCCTCCCAGGGGATGGCGAAGTACTTGTCTCCCATCCCGAGGAATCCGCCGAACGACAATACTGCATAGGCGATACGGCCAGCATCGGCATCAATGACCAAATCTTCGATTTTCCCGAGGTCTTCATTTTGCTGATTGAAAACCTTACTACCGATTACAGTCTTCTTTGCTGGAAGCACGTTTGAGTAGGTCGCCATTCTCGCTTCTGCCATAGATAACGCTCCTTTTTGCGAAATCACACTTGGACTTTGTGGGGGCGGGCTAAGAAGCCACGCTGTCACCATCTTGGAAACGGATCAATCAAGGTTTCAGTGTATCCGGGAGTATTTATTCGGCGAAAAGGTGTCTCGGGACGACACGAGTTCGGATTCTCTAAGTTTCTCGCAATTGTCTTGACTTAAATTTAAATAGAGAACAGACTTCCTTTTACAGTATCCGTAAAAACTACGTTTGCCGCTTCGTGGACTTTCTTCCGGTGGTACGCAGTTCTTTCCAATGAAGAACCTAAAGAACTTAGGCTCTCAGAACGTATACCTGTGTAACTACTCTTACGCCTGAAAATATGGAGAAAATCGATGCCCACCAATAGAGACTCACCAAGCAACACAGAAACACATCCGACGCACGACGAGATATCGATAAGGGCTTATCACCTTTATCTGCAGGGCGGCGAGGACTTAGCCGCCACGGAATATTGGCTTATTGCCGAAGAAGGATTGAAGAAAGAGTTATCTGAGAATGCCAAATTACCGAAGGGCAAAACTTTGGCAGCAGTGGTGGGTCGGGTTGTCTAAAGCACTGCAATCAATTCTGTGAGGGAAGATTTTTCCGACGTGAAAGGCGACAACCGTTGTCACCCATGGTTTGTCGCCTTCGTCACCCGGATCTTCATTTTGGGGAGGAGCATTATCACCATGAAAGCGGTCGCCATTAGAACTGGCCAGCAGCGGCAGCAGGGCCCTTTGGATTTCCACGATGTCGCAACCGTTGAGTGCGACAAATGCGATGCGGAATACATCATCAGTCACAAACGAAAGCTAAAGAAAAGCCTCAGGGTTGCAGCCGAGCAGGCGACCCAGTTGAAAACAATCCTGAGTGAGGATCACCATCCGAAGGACAAACGAGAGCATCCCGATCTCGTCGAATTTGAATGACAACAGCCGAGCAGGCGTATGCGAGAAAACATCAACATTGTCCTCTACATCGTTCGGCACAATTTGCTTTCGCTGTCAGGATTGGGACTGGTTGCCGTATTTATGCTTCTGTTGGCTTACATCAAGTTCAAGCTGAAGAACTCTGGATACGCAACGGCTCCTCTTTTCTTTCATCCCCGTGATTGGGAATTGCCCGCTGACTACCGAGAGGTTCAATCAAAACATGCATGGTCACCGTGGCCTGAATTTCTGATTTGGCCCTGTCTCGTCGCTGGGATCGTAATGTTGCTATTCGGTCTGTGGCAGTAGTACATCGTCAGGCATTACGACTCGACGCTTCAGTATGCGATGGCGGCTGCTCCCTGAATAGACCAAGTTCCCCTCGTAAAGGTGTGCTTGCAATTCAATTCCCGCTGGCGGTCTACGGACTAAGCAAACGGGAAGCTGCTCACAGGTTCCCCGTTTTGCATTTGTGGGTTAACCGACGATCCTGAAAAAGCTGTTAAATGGCGAATCAGCAGGCCAAGTAGCCAGATGGGCGATGAGCCTCAATCTTGGGGGGTGACGCCGGAAAATGGTCGTTTTTGCATTGGCGGAATATGGTTACAGCTTTGGCGAAGACTGTCCGGAAGGAAAAGAACACTACGGGAGGCTAGTTAACGCACTGCCTAAAAACGTATCAGGCCGATTCTGCAAGAGTGTGCCGAAATGGATAGATACGCCATTTGATGTCACTCATGATGGACCCTGCGCAACGACGTTTACCTAGCTCGACGTCGGCGAAGTGCGACAAGAAGTGTCGCGGTAAAAACAGGAGATGAAGACATGTTGGGGATGGTCGCAACGGTCTTAATCGTACTTTGGTTGTGTGGGTTTGTCGCATTTCACTTACCAGTGCTTGGATTCACACCGTGCTTGTCGCGAACATAGTCCTTCCCAATCTCCACTTCTTTACAGGCAGGGGCGTCACCGTATAAGAAAGACACGGCGCGACACAACGCCGCGGCTAAAAGACTTACGTATTCGAGGGTGAGAGCCCTCTGAGTCGAGGAGGAGGGGATTAGAGATGAAAAGCAAGAAGGCGAGTGTGCTCTTATGTCACACCTTAGTATCCCTAATTGTCGTGTTAGTGATGGGATTTCTAGGGTTCGGAGTTCGCGCGTTGGCAACCGCAGATACTTCACGGTTTATATTTTCCGCTGCATTCGTTATCTCTGTTGCGATTCTTATTTTGTATTTCGTGCTCCGTCGACCCACTCGAGAATTGACGGCCTATTCGCTGTTCCGTGAGCCTCCCTTTGTGAAACGCTTTCTCCTTCCGCGCTTAAGCACAATTGGTGGGAAACCACTCACCTTGGATCGCTTTTCTGAAAGACGGTCGCGCGCCGACTTGTTCGCGATAAAGGCGCCCGGCGGTTCGGAACAGTCCCGCCGTAGGTCTACGCTAGGGGTACGGCGGCGATCCGCAAGACAGTTTTCAGCCCAGGCCTAGCATTTGGGAATCGTAGGTGCCGAAGGAAAACGGACCCGAGGCGTATCTGTCACTGCTCGCGTACGGTCTGAATGAAATGGGATTTCTTCGACCCCCCTGTGAGGAGCTTGTAACATGCCATTGCGAATACGGAAGACCTTCGCGATTTTCACTTCAGGCACTTCTCTCCGGCGACGCGTCCTGTATAGCTTCGCCATCGTGAGATTAGTTCTCGCCCCGGTCATTTTATTGGCTGTTTATTACCTTTTCCAGATGGGCTGGATCGTGGATCGTATTGTCAATGTGGATGCCCCGGCAGCCTCTCTGGCACAGCAGGCTTCAATTCAAATGCTGGAAGCTCGACGCGCCGAACGAAACTATTCCCTGCTGCGCGATACAGCATACGTCCACACGAATCACGATTTGGTTGCTAACGTGACGGATATTCTAAGCAAAGATCCATAACCTTGAACCGGAAGAACAAGCCACGACGCAAACAGCTTTGGAAGCGATCCACCTTTATCAAATGCAATTTGGAGCAGCGGTTGCTGCGATGGGGCGGTCAGGCAACGCCCCTCGTGAGCGAATTGAGGCCGTTGTCCGCAATTATGAAAGAGATTTGAATGGTTTGGTGCAAAAGGATAGTAACAAGAGTCGGGCAAAGCTCGTCGACGAGCTTCGCACCCAGGTTGATTCGTTCGACGCTGAGATTGCGAATACAGTGAAGACGGGCGATCCCACGTTCCGCCGATACGCCAGCGATATCGAAAGTTCGAGCCACGAGGTGTTCGACCTAACATCAGGATTGGAAGCACGAACTTGGCAACGGATACAAGATGATCATAAGGATGCTCAAAGGCTTCTTCGTCATGCCGAGTGGGTGTTGAGCACTGTTTCCGCGGTTGTTGTCCTGCTCAGCGTTTGGATTACCTTCACGCTGCCGCGGGAGATAGTCAAACCATTGATTAGCCTCAAGAACGCAGTCGATGATGCAGCGTCCGGAACTTTTCAGATCGAGTTTGAGCTAGATGGGAAAGGCGAAATAGTGGACTTGGCGAGAAGCGTATGCAAGTTGATCTCGCATATTACACCGGTGCGTCAGACGGAAATGGGCTCGTGCTCTGCCTTGTCCAAGAGCCGTTGATTGCGCTCCGAGGTATAAAGGACTCCATCCATGGCAGTCCGTTCTCCGTCGAGAGATGCGTTCCATCTTTTGGTGGTAGTCGTCGCGGTTGTGGTTATCGGCGCTCTCTATTTCGCCAGAGTGGTTTTTGTTCCTCTTGCGCTCGCGATGCTGTTTGCATTCGTCTTGACCCCGATCGTAAAGCTCTTTGAGCGTATTCGGGTGGGAAGGACCCTCTCTACATTTGTGGTGGTTCTTCTAACTCTCGCAGGCGTTGGTGCGATCGGTTGGATCGTAGCAAGACAATTTGCCGATTATCGACGAGTTGTACGAGCGTCGTAAGGAATGTGAATCCCACGGAGTCAACGCGGAGGCAGGAGCACAAATACAAACAGAAGAGGCAATGCGAGCAAAAGTGCAGGGGCCCTACGCAATAATGTGTGTTCCGGCCGGAGATGAGGCAGATGAGATTGTCGGGATAATGCTGGCGCAATTGTTAGAGCGTGCAGGCCACACCGCCCATTGCGTCCGTTCTGGAACGAACACTTAAATTATCGAGCAGGTACAATTCGAGAAACCAGATGTTGTGTGTATCTCCGCGTTGCCACCGTTTGTAGTCTCGCATATGCGATCACTCTACAAAGCGTTGAAAGCACAATCACCAGGCCTGGAAATTGTCGTGGGGCTGTGGAACTTCCCAGGAGATATGAGCAAAGCTGCACGACGAATCGGAATGAATAAGGTCAGCGTACCCGCAACGAAGCTCGTTAATGTTGTCCGCCAGATTAGCGATTCACAATCAGTTACGATTGATGCGCGAATCGCGGCGCGGAAGGCATAATTATCATGCGAATCGAAGAAACTTGTCACCGCTAACGCCGTCACTCGGGCAGAGCCGCGCCGCCTGGGCAGCCGCATGGATGCTGCCAGGCACATGGACATTCGGACAACGTCATTGGGCTTGGTTAACTCAATCACTGCGGTGATGGGACCTCCGTTCTCTCTGTCCCAACTTCGGGCACGATCACTTTTCGCAGCGGCGGTCAGCACGCTGTAGATTCGACGCCGCTGCCGGCATTTGAAATCTGTCTGTGGGTTTGTGGACCGTCGGTCTGCCAGCCGCATGGACAACCAATTATCGCCGATCTGAGCTTCGATTTCGTTCAAGGAACGCGCGGCTCCCATTTCGCGCAGTTGCGAAATATGCGGCCATGCCTGTCAGTACCGCTGTCAATTCCGTCGAAGAGATCCTGAGATGATTTTGAAAACTGCTCACTGAAAGGAGGTGTAGTAACCCAGATGTTATTGACTGATACTAAAGGTGAAACGTTTTCAGGCTGCTCTGTCGCTTCACTTCACGGCTATCCGATTCTTTTTTTTGCTGGTCGGCTTCCGTCTGAGGCGCCGCTTCCTTGTCCAGTTTCGCAGATTCGATGATAGCAGCCTCGGCTTCTGCATACACAGGTTTGGAGAGCACAACGAGTCCGAAATACTCCAGGCTGTTGGAACGGAAGAGGGTTACAGAGTTCTGCGAATCCTCCCATCGGGCGATGACCTTTTCTTTCAAGCCCTTGGAAGTTTTCATTGAGGAATTGGCCTCGGTGGCAGGTTTTGTTGCGCTCCCGTATAGGGCCGACGCGGCTCGTACCATGTCCTCTTCAGTCAGACCGGCTGTAGCGCGCTGATCGTAACTCACTTCGATCCTGTAGAGTTCTCCGTTGTAGAACCCGAAGAGCATCTCGGGAGCCGGGTCCGATTGTTCCGACGAACGAAGAGAGGAACTCATCGACCAGGACGTCATCTCTTGAATAACTGCCGGGCGCTCGTGGATCAGACTCAGCCCGCTCGTATTGGTGCCAATCAGTTTAGAGGCTTGGGCTAAACTCATTCCTAAGGAAAAAGTCCGATACTTTGATAGATCCTGTCCGTAAATCAACGGAGCGGAAAGCAGAACCATCGCAAGGATCGTCACTCTATGTCGTATCGTTTTCATTTGATCGGCACTTACGCCTTATTCGCTTGGCTGTATGCCTTATCGCCGGCCTCAATCGCATCCTCGATGTGATTCTTTGCCAATGAAACGACTTTTTGCGCCCGTTGCTTCAATTCTTTGCCAGCGCTGCGGACCAGATTGCCCCCATCCCTAACACCTTCAGCAATATCGGCCCGCAGTTCCTCTCCAGCTGTGGGCGCAAAGAGTAAAGCAACTGTGGCACCTACCCCTACACCCGAGACAAACGTTAGGATCGTTCCTAGCTTATGATTTCTGGTCATCGTGAGCCTCCTATCCATACGCAAAAAACCAGCGAACCAAAGGGCAAGAGCAATCGTCGTAATGTGAGCGAACGTCCGTTCATTTCTACTCCTCCTTTTAGAGCTTCTGATAAACGCGAATAGCTAGGCTCGGGCCGCCTTGGCCTTCATCTTCACCGGCTTTCCCGACTGGCTATCCGTTTCCTCGAAGTCGGCCGCCTCGAGGTTGATGCTGCCTGCCAGTTGACTCAGCTTCTCATCTGTCTCTTTTTCATCCACAAGAGTCTGCCTCAATAGCGACATCGCCCGATTTTCTCCGAGAAGCTTGGCATACGTGCTCACGCAGCCGTAGCCGGCTATTTCATAGTGTTCCAGCCGCTGAGCGGCTGAGATCAGGCCAGCGTCAAATTCTTCGGGCGCGCGAGCTTGTTCGATCAATTCGCCGCCTTCCTTGATGAGGCTCGCCATACTCTTACATCTCTTGCCCTTCGGGCCTTCTCCGAGGGCATTGAAAATCTCTTCGAGTCGCGCAACGTGTTCCCTCGTTTGGTCTAAGTGTTTTTCAAAACCCGCGCGCAATTCCGTAGAAGACGAGGCCTTGGCCATCTTAGGAAGGGCCTTCAGCAATTGCGTTTCCGCGCTGTACAGATCCTTAAGTTCCTCGACGTAAAGATGTTTCAAGCGATTCGTTTTCAATGTGAATCTCCTATCAAAGCATAAGCACCTATCGGATACGGCGGGAGCAATGTTCTACACACTTGCTGTTCTGCCTCTCACGAAATGCAGAACAAGTAATATCAGGCCTACAACAAGTGCAATGTGAACGAAAGCGGCGGTTATGTGAAATGCGAAAAATCCAAGCAACCAAAGACCAATCAAAACTGCGGCGAATATCCCAAGCATGATTTCATCTCCTTGCTTCTGAGCGCGAGAACAGGTCCAGAAGTCGGTGTCTCCTAAGTCCGCTGATGCTCTCCCTATGAGGGAGGACGCTGCGCAAACATCAGATTAATCACAAAGAAAGCGGAACTCTGTCCCGTTCCAGACACTTGTTCATTTTGATTTCCCACGACGAAGACCTCAATCCAGCGAAACACGCAGGCAGGCCTGGACCTAGAAGCATGGTTGGATGGCCTCGGCATCAAATGGCAGTTTCGGCTCTCCTCAATTACTTTCTGACTAACCCATGTTTTGACTCGTGCTGATGGAGAGCCCATCCATGGCAAGATTATTCTTCGTGGCCCTCTGGCTCTTCAGATGTTCTGATTCGAGGTTAAAGTCATTCGTCGGCGGGCAGACGACAAGAGAAAGAAGTGAAAATTGCCCTCCACGGCTAGCCATGAAGGATCTGCACGTGAGCGGTAAGAATCCCCCTAAATCTTGGTGGAAAGTGCTCGGTCCAGGGATCGTTTCTGGAGCTTCCGACAACGATCCTACAACCGTCGCATCGCTTGCGGTAATCGGTTCGACCACCACCTATGGTTTGAGCTGGCTAGTGCTGCTCGTCATCCCGATGCTTTCGGTGGTACAGGCGATCAGCGCGCAAATCGGTTTGGTAACGAATACTGGCTTGGAAAGTGTTGTCCGCAAACGCTACGGCAAAGGCTGGGCATTTCTGGCACTGGTGTCGGTGCTGATCGTAAATTTAATAACTCTGGCGGCCGACCTTGAAGGTGGGGGCGCAGCGCTGTCCCTGTTGATAAACCTCAATTATCGGTGGTTCATTATTCCTCTTGCAGCATTGGCAGGATCCATGCTCATCTTCGGTAATTATAAGGAAATCCAGCGGGTGCTCGTCTATCTGCCGCTCATCTTTCTGAGTTACGTCGCCGCGGCGTTTCTGGCGCGTCCGAACTGGAGCGATGTTTTACGTAATTCGCTGATTCCTCATTTGTCATTCACCGGCCCGATGATCTCGGGTGCGATTGCACTGCTTGGCACCACGCTCACCGCATATGCGTACGTGTGGCAAACGATCGAGATGTCCGAGGAAACAACTCCACTCTCGCGTCTGGGTCTGGTGCAAGTTGACGCAACTCTGGGAACTATTATCGCGGGCGCAACCTTTTGGTTTGTAGTGATCGCAACTGGTGCAACCCTTGGGGTGCACCATAAGGTTGTGCAAACAGCCCAAGACGCGGCCAACGCGTTAACACCGTTTGCGGGTCGCTGGGCGAAGCTGCTCTTTGGTATAGGCCTCTTGGCATCGGCACTAATCGCAATCCCGGTCGTCAGCGCAACGAGCGCTTACGTAGGGAGCGAAATGTTCGGCTGGAGTAGTGGCATCGATAAGAAGTTTTGGCACGCCAAGAAATTCTACATGACCTTAGTTGCGGTCCTTGTCGTTGGCACCGGGGCCGCCCTGGCGGGCATCCCGCCAATCAGGCTGCTGTTCATCAGTTCGATCGCAGGAGGTCTTGCGACGCCCATTACGTTGACCATGATGATGTTGATTGGCGGCGACCACAGCGTCATGAAGCGAAAAACGCTGAATCCGATTCTACTCATATCCGGTTGGGTCGTAACCGGCGTGGTGACAACTGCAGCGGCGATCTTCTTATTTCAGACGTTCTCCGGGAAAGGGTAGCTTTGACTCGGGGAGGCTCCAATGTTTGGATACGGACTGATCGGACCCTAGTGGTTATCACCATGGTCGTTTGGATTGTAAGAGACTTGTTAGGGGAGCATCGCGGTCCGCCGTCAAATTCATCTGGCCTCACCTCAGTGTTACCGTTTGAGTGGGTTCATCTTGTTGCGTGGTGGATGTTCCACACACCCGCGTAGGATTCCCAATTGAGTGTTGCTACTTCTTTGAGAGCTCTCCCTCTCGAAATGACTTCCGACCTTCACGACTAAGCGGGTTGCGTTTCGTCAACAGACCGAATAGATGACCTCGGTGTGGCCGTCCATGTAG
>CAVQZU010000094.1:0-36288 GCA_963718485.1 uncultured Acidobacteriota bacterium | reverse complement strand
TACATCCGAGAGGCAATTCCCAAGCGGCGTGTGACCCAGAGCCGGTATCAATCCTGGATCAAGAATTACATCAGGCCGCATTGGAAAGACGTTCCTCTCGCGAAGATGAAGCCTCTACCGGTCGAGAAGTGGATTGAGAGCCTTAGCCTTGCCCCGAAGAGCAAAGGGCATGTTCGTAGCATGATGCACATTTTGTTCAACTGGGCGATGCGGTGGGAGCTGATTCCATTCCAAATCAACCCCATGAATCTCGTTCACATCAAAGGTTCGTCCAAGCGCGAGCGCGAACCTCGAACGCTTACCATCGAGGAATTTCGCCGATTCATCGAGCATGTGCCCGAACCCTGTCGGACCATGTGCATCGTGACCGCTTGTCTCGGGCTTCGAGTGAGCGAAACGCTAGGTCTCAAGTGGGGAGATTTCGATTGGAATGATCTGCGAGTAAAAATCCAGCGTTCATGGGTCGCTGGAGTCGAAGACGATGTGAAAACCCTGTATTCAAAGAAATGGATGCCCGTTGATCCGATCCTTGCCGAGCTGTTACAGCAGCACAAGACAAGGACCACTCCGAACGCAAAGGACACCGATTGGGTCTTTGCCAACCCGGAGAGTGGAAGACCGTACTGGCCTGGACGCCTACAGGAACATTATCTCGTTCCTGCGGGAATAGCGGCTGGGATCGGGCGGGTCGGCTGGCATACGTTTCGTCACACGTATTCGACTCTTCTGCGGGCGTTCGGTGTGGACATAAAGGTGCAACAAGAACTGTTGCGTCACGCCGACATTCGAACAACTATGAACATCTACACGCAGGCAGTCCCACAAGCCTTGCGGGAAGCACACGGAAAGGTTGTAGAAATGTTGGTGCCGATGCGGAAGGCGGGATGAAAAACGAGGCAGCTTTAGGGCAGCATTAAGCGTTCCCCTGAGTGCTAAGTCGTTTCTTTCTGTTCCGCAGAGTGTTTCGTAAGTCCTTGAGAATACTGGCAGTGCGGATTTCGATCCCCACCGCCCCTACCAACCATCTTCCTGATTGGTCGGGACTTAACAAATTCGCGAGGGGGCAAAAGGGGGCAGATAAGCCCATTGATCCGGTTCCGGTGCGTTAGTCTTCAGCGGCACGGATGACAACCGGATTCGTGATCCCCTTCATCACAAACGTGAAAGTATTCATTGTAGGCCACTCCAGAATCGCAACCACCAAGCTCTCGGGTTGGATTTAAATCGTCATACAGCCTTCGGTGGCGTTAACAGTTATTTGTCGGAAAAGCAGTCTCCCAAATCACGGACGCCCGAGGAAAGAAGACGAAAGGAGCGGTTCGATCACTCTGTCTTCGATGTTGAAATGATGACCGGTGCGGAATCCGTCGTGCCAGAGCCCGCCGTACTCCGGGCAGAGGGCTACGTGATAGGTGATCGTGTCGAACAAACTTACCTGAGCCATGAAGCCTTTACGGGTCGAGTTCCAGTCAAAAGTGATAAGGTGTCCGTTTGTCTGCCGGAAGTGCCTGGTGTCGTCAAAGAGAACGGGTTTCGGAAACGGCTTCACTACGGGTATCCAGGACGCCCAACACGGGATCTTCCCAAATCTAATGTAGTTTCTCAGATCATCGAAGTCGGGACGTAGGATGAATTCTGCTCCGTGTTGATGCGCCGCATGTCGAGGCATATCCGAAGTGGCAGGCGTGGATGCGGGAAAAGCAGCCGCGGCTTTTGGTGCTGTGGGGCAAGTACGAGCTGTCTTTCGATTCTTCGGAGCCGGAAGCATACCGGCGGGACGTGCCGAACGCGGAAGTGCACATTCTTGATGGCGGGCATTTTGCCCTCGACACAGCAGCGGATGCGGTCGCGGGATTTGTCCGAGGGTTTGTGGATTCTTTGCGTTCGGATCGTTAGCGCATCACGGCGACTGAGACTGAAAATAACGCGGCAGCGCGGGGCGAGCCGCGGAGGACACAAGATGCGAGCTGAATTGACGACGTCACGCTCTACTGGTTGACGAACGAGGCGATCTCCTCGGCGCACCTCTACAAACCAAATGCATCCAGTTCGGCGTCGTTCAGATCACTGCGTTAATTTACAGTCAAAAAAAGCAACCAATTCAAGGAATTGCGACCGTTCAACGAGGACTTATGTCAAACGACAAAACAGGAAGCACCGTCAATGCGATTCAAGCGTTGCAGCCCACAGAAAAAATCCTCTCGATTTTGTGCCCGCCCAAAGTCCTTTCGACACTCCGTATGGCCCACCGATATCACTCGACCGCGCCCAGGCGGTTATTCACGCGGCGGTGACAGAGGCGAAGGAGCGGAATTGGAAGATGAACGTAGCGGTGTCCGATTCCGGCGGCGACCTCGTCGCCTTTCAACGAATGGATGGTGCGACGCTCGCTTCTATTCAGATTGCCGAGCATAAGGCTCGAGCGGCCGCGACCTTCCGGCGCGAAACGAAGCAATTCGAGGACGGTATCAGCCTGATGCACCTCAACTATTTGCGGCGCCGGCGATAACGGCGCCACTTTGATCCGTGACCGTTCACCAAATGCGGCCCGCATCGCCCTGTGAGAGCAGCGGAATGCAGACCAAAAGCATTCCGATGGTCGCACTCAGGACGCACACTACCTCTGTACTTCGAACAAACGATGGGACAACCAGTTGTTTACGGTTGGTTCTAAAAGCGTAGCACTAGCTTCGAATTCCGCGTCTCTAACATTTCTTCTCACCTGCCAATCGAATAAAATAGTTCTCCCCGCGTTGCTCAACTCGTTTATGGGCGCTACCTAAAATGAGAGCTTCAGCCCAAGCTGCATTGCACGTGGGCCGCCCGAACCGAGCTGCGGATTGGAGCTGTAGGTGTCCGGCGTTAGGAAAACAGCGCCGAAGGGCTGCGCCGAAGGATCTCCCGATTGCGCCGCCAGGTCCACCGCTCGGATTCGAGAAGGTGGGGTGGTTAAAAATGTTGAAGAACTCGACGCGACCCTCCACCTTGAGGCGTTCCTTGAAGGTGAACGCCTTGGTGACAGAGAAGTCCGCATCCCTGAAGCCAGCATCGCGGAACATATTGGACTTCGTGTTGCCGTAGTTGCCGTAGGGCGGGGGAAGGAGGACAGAGTTACCGACGGCATAGCATCCGATTGCGTTGAGGGACGCAAGCGCCAGTTGCAGTTGCTGACCCGAGAAGTGCGAGTTATCTGCTGCCACGCACTTCGCCATGATCCCTCCAGATGGGTCGCTGCCTGAGAACGGCAGTCCGCCTCCACCGTTTTCCCACCCGCCGTTCGTAGCGGTCCATCCGTGGACGGGAGTAAAGTCCTTCCGATTGCCATAGAAGTCCCACTGCTCGCCAAAGCTGTCTCCTGCCGTGTTGATGGAGTTCGTTCCGCTGAAGTCATCCGACAAATCGGCAAGCCCCCACGGCAAACCGCTGGCGAGCAGGACGACGGCATTGACCGACCAGCCTTCCAGCATCTGCCCGTAGCCCTTTCGTCCGGGGAGGGCGTAGTCGAATGAAACCGTGAACCGATGGCGAATATCGAAGTCGGTATTGGAATACAGTTGCTGTTTTAGGTTCCCGTAGCTGTTGATGACGAGGGGAAAGTCGGCAGCAGTACCCTGGTCGGAAGCATACCCAAGGGCGTGCGAATAGGTATAACCCGCCGTGAAGGACAATCCGTGATAGTTCCGGCCAGTTAGGGTTACCTGAAGGCCATTGTAATTGGATTCGTAGCTGTTCTGAAGCATGGTGACGTAGCTCAGGTAAGAGAAGCACGAGTTGTGCGGATTGAAGGGGCCGCCAGGCGCATTGGTCGGCGTAGCTCCTGCGGCACTCACACCCACTGACGCCGCGCACGGCGCTGTGAAGGGCTCCGCAGCTTGCTCGGCTCCAGTATCGACCGAGCAATTGTCGAAAGGAGAACCGGCAGGGTTGAGAGAACCGGGGGAACCATCGTTTGCGCTTAGGACGCAGTTCGTTTTTGCGGTTGCAGTCCAGCCTGCCCCGAAGACTGGCTGATTGTAATTCAGTTTCCCAAGCAGCTTTGTCCCATGGTTTCCCACATAGCCGACATCAAGTGACAGGTTATTCGTGATCGCTCGTTGGAGACCGAGGCTCCACTCGCCCACATAGGGGGTGCGTATGTCAGGATTCACACCATAGATTTCGCACGGTGAAGGCGCAGCGGCGTAGAGCCCTGGATTTGGGTTATTCACACCATCGCCGCAAGCTGGGTTGGAACCCGCCGAGAAAAGGCTGTTGGCTGGCGTAACCGTTGAGCCGGGAACGAAGTTCTGCCAGGCTTTATTGATCGGCGCCAAACCCCCGCCACTAAACGTTAAGGAGATGGTATCGATGCTGCCGTTTATGGGCCGGGCGCTGGGGCTGCCCGCGTTAAACAGTGGTACCCCCGTCGGGAAGGTACGCAAGCCAAGCAAGTTGCCCTCGCCGTTCATGACGTCAAAGCTCCACGTCTCGTAAAAGATGCCCCCTCCGCCGCGCAGCACGGTTTTTCCATCGCCGAAGATGTCCCACGCGAAGCCCAGGCGGGGTGCGAAGTCGTTGTGATCTCCGTGATAGGGATTGTTGGTCTGGTAGATTCCGATCGTGCGATCGAAATTGCCCATCAGGCCGTCTCTGTCATGTACAACGCCGTTGAGCTCGTACCGGACGCCGAGGTTCAGGGTCAATTTGTGCGTCACCCGCCAGTCATCCTGTAGGAAAGCTGAAAATCCGTTGTTATACAGGTGACGCTCGGCGTCGCCAGTGAATAGAAACGCTCTCGCGAGATCTCCTTCAAAGAAACTTTCCAGCGCGGTGTTGCCGTTCGACGAGGAGGCAAACCGAAGCTGCGACTTGCCGTTGGCTGTCTCGTTATTGCTTGAGGTGTTGTACAGATACTCCGCTCCAAACCGGAAGGAATGCGCGCCCTTGATTTTGGACACTTGATCGGTGAGTTGAATGCTCTCATCCGGGCCGATGACCTTTGGCCATGCTCCGCCGATTCCGTCGCCCGCTGGGTATGAGTAGAAACCCTGGAACCGGATTCGAGGAGCGCCGAAATAGAAGGGATTCGTGATTCCCGTCGGGAATTGGTATGTCTGCCCGTTGAAACTGTAGTCTGCCGGGTTATCGTTGGCGTCGGGCGTAAAGTAGGTTTGATAATAGTGCGCATAGCCGAACCGGACCTCGTTCACCACCGTCGAACTCGGCGTGTAGGTCCAGTCGCCGGAGGCGGCTTCCGACCGCGCATGCTGCGCGCTGATCCACGCCGCGGACGTCTGACTGACAGGAGAATCCGGAGCGACGAGGTCGCCCTGGCTCATGAACCACATCCCCTCGAGCTGATTCTTGTCGTTGGGGTGGTAGTCCACCTTGCCCAGTCCACCGTTGATGCCGTTATTGCTCACTAGGTCGGTGAATGCCGTGCCTGAGGTATCGACAGGGAACAGGCCCTGAAATTGGAGCGCTCCCTTGTCCGTTGTGAGCTTGCTCGCGTCAGCCACGCACTGTGTACCGCTCACCGCAAGTCCAGCCAGGGACAAGCTTAGAGGGGTGAGTTTGCCTGCACCCAGCGCCGCGCTGCACGCATCGAGCAGGCTGTGCTTAACATCACCTGTCGAAACCGTCTTCGGCGTAGCCACGGCGTTTACGTTCCCAATGCTATATCGCAGTCCTTCATAATTGACGAAGTAAAAGAGCTTGTCCTTCTTGATCGGGCCACCAAACGTCGCTCCAAACTGCTCCAGGCCAACTGGTTGCTTGGTGGTGTTAACGGTCGAGTTGGTAGGTGACGATGCGAGATTGAAGTAGTTGCGCGCGTCGAACGCCGTGTCGCGGCCGTAGGCGTATGCCGACCCGTGGACGGTGTTCGCTCCTGATTTGATGCCGACGTTGACGATTGCTCCCGGCTTCCAGCCGTATTGCGCTCGCGGATTGAACTCGGTCTTGAATTCGTCGATGGCGTCCACGGGCATTATGGTTCCCGCGTCGCCCGAAGCCATGACCCCGTTGAACACGCTCTGACCCAGCCACGGGTCGGTCGCGTTAATGCCGTTCACCATATATATGTTGTCGTGTGGCCGCTGGCCGTTGGCGCTCTGCGTGTAACCTGCGCCGCCGGGATACATTGTCACGCCGGGGTTCAACTGCAGGAGGTTTTCGAAATTACGCCCGTTGAGAGGGATGTCTTGGATGATCGTGCTCTGTAGGGTAGCGCCCAACTCGGCGTTGGTGGTTTCTACCATCGGGACCGCCTCGGTAACGGTGATGGTCTGGGAGACTTCGCCGGGTTGCAGCGTCACATCGACACGTATCTCGCCGCTGACCTCCAAAACAATTCCAGTGCGCTCGAACGTCTTGAAGCCCTTGGCTTCGGCGCGTACTTTGTAATTGCCCGGGAGGAGGTTGGGAGCGCCGTACGCTCCTGCTTGTTCGGTCATCAACACGCGCGGTACGTTGCGATCCACGTCCGTGACCGTGACCGTGGCCCCGGCGATGGCGCCTCCACTTTGATCGGTAACCGTTCCCAGAATCTTTCCAGCTGTACCTTGCGAGAACAGGGGAATACACAGGAATAGCATTCCGAAGGTCACACTCAGGACGCACAGCCCCCTCATTACACCGGGCAAACCGTTTGGTTCTGTCACTTCAAAGGACTTCATATCCACTCCTCCCTCCTGAGATACCGTCCCAGCAAGTTTGAAAATGGCCCACTTCCTCTGCTTGCCCGAAAACCGCGAACGGCCTTCGGTCCCGGCACACCCCTAGCGGTTGAACGATAAGCGACCTGTAAGTTGGCCGACCGATTCTAAAAAGGGCCGGCCACCGCGTCCCCTATCAGCTCATCATCCTGCGAAGCGTTTTATTCTGACCATTTCTCGAACCCAAGGAAGGCAGTATTGTGCGGGCAGACATGCTCCGTGATGTTCCAGTCCGACTTGAGCTGGTAATACAGCGTTGTCTTCCAAGGCATATCGAATGCCTTCTGGTCCTCCATTGTGATATCGATTTGCAAGTTGTCATGATCAATCTGCTTCACGCATCCCCAGCACACGCGCTCTAGCGACCATAGATCAGCAAACGGAACGTGCTTACAGTACTGATCCTGCAATGAAAGACCGCATTCCTGCCCCGATGAACACACCTCCAGTACTAGTCACGAACTCGGTACGATTTTGGCCGGCGTCGGTACGGCAACCGTTACGGGGCGTTACGGCCGAAACTTTGAGAGATTCGCGTGATCCTCCACGGCCTTGAGAGTGAATCTTTGGAGGCAGGGATCATCAATTGGAATTCACCTTCCCGCCTCGTCGTGAGTTCTACTGTCGCTCGCGCCCACTTTTCTTCGTCGCTGCCATGCGCAATCGTGAGCAGCAGCTTGGAGCCCGACATGCGCGCCTCAAGAATTTCATCCTCTCTACTCTGGTCATCGACGTGTGTGAGTTCGCCCTGAGAGTTTTCCTCGAATCGAATGGCGTGCGTGCAGATTCCAGTCAATTTGCCATCCTGCTCTTTGAGATTCAGCACTACGAAGGTTTTGCCCTGGAATTGTCCTTTCCAGGCCCCCTCGAAGCTTCGGAAGTCCGAGCGGAAGCCGGCGTGCACAAATTGGAACGAAAATGGGGCAATCGTAAGACATCCCCCAACCATCAAACCGCAACCAACCACGGCCAAGACGCTGCTCCAAACAGTTCCGACAAGTTTGGTTGGTTTCAGTAGATTCAACACTCGGTCTTCGAGGGAGTCGGTATCGAACAGTCCAAGCGCCTGATCAAATCTTCCGCGTGAGGCAGGGCAGATCGATTCGGCGATGTTCAGCAACGACCGCGCGTACGCCGCACGACTGGGCGATCTCTCCGCGGCCAACTCGTCGCACGCCATTTCTCGAGTTTCATCGATCCTTGCCTTCATCAGCGTAGCCAGAGGGTGAAACGAGATGGGTAAGTGCAGGAAGTGGCAGACGACGTTCAGCAGATAGTCGCCACGCCGGATATGCGCAAGTTCGTGGTGGACCGCTGCGGCGAAATCCTCCTTAGAGACGTTCCCAAGCGTTCGCTCCGGCACGATTAGGACGGGGCGGCGGAAGCCGAATGTCATGGGACTCCCCGTCTCCGCCGAGGAGAAGACGGAAACGCTGTGAATCGCCCATGTCATCGCGCAGTCTTCCGCGATTCTCGCTAAGACGTCAGGTACGGGACGATTGCGGGCACTCTTGCGCAATCCATCCGTGCGCTGCAACGCCATCCCCAAACCAGCCAGACGATAAAGAACGTAGAGTAGATATGAGCCAGCCAAGATCCAAATAACGGTTCGATGGAACGGAATCGGTTGGCTGAACGCCTTCCCGTGGAACGAACTCCTGGTGCCGCCGATGCTATTGCCCGCATTCGAGCCCAGTACGGTTTGCGCTTGACTCGGGCTCTGAGAATCACTACCGCCGGTTTGCCCCCTCAATGCGTACAATGGTAGCAAAGCACTCAGGACCAGCGCCCCGATCCACAGCAGGTGCCGGCAGGCCCACGAAGTCCGCCGCAGCAGATAGCAGCAAACAATGGCAATTCCGAATACGACGGGGACTTCCCACAGGGCATTCGCGAGATACGTCGCAATGAGGCGACTAGCTGCGTCGATCATTCTTCACCTGCTTCTCCCGCTCCGCTGTCTCCTGCTCCTCGATGAGTGCTTTCAGTCTTTCCAGCCGCTTTGGATCGAGCTGACGAGCTTTCACTAGGTTCATCACCAGTTCTTCGACCGAGCCGTCGAACATGCGATCAACCAAATCCCCTATGGCCTGGCGATTCGCTTTCTCCTGGGTCAGGGACGCCTGGTACTCGTACGCCTTGCCCTTGAGCGTCCTCCTCACTTTTCCTTTCCGATGCAGGACATTTAGCATTGTCTGCACAGTGGTATAGGCCAACCTCTCACCGGCAAGGTTTTCCTGAACCGCCTGTACAGTACACGGACCGTTCTCCCAGAGGACCTGCATGATTCGAAGTTCGAGCGGCGTGAGGCGTGCGTCTGACCTTTGTGTCTGTACCATTTCTTGTTCTCCTAAACGATTAGGACAATAAGATTGCTTCGACTCGCTTGTCAACTAAATTCTTAGGAGAGGTTCTCCTGAGCCGGAAGGCCAATTGCCTCGTCAAATGATCTACAACTTCGTCTCCGGCCTCGTGCCCATGCAGGTCGTTTGAATTTGTCCAAGTCAATCAAAAGCAGGCTCAACGGTTGGTCAATGCCCGACTCGGCCCGTAACCTTTCGAGCTCGGCCCCGAGAAATTCGCGGGTGGAAATCTGTAGAAGAGGGTCCAATGCCTTCCTGATTTTTCGTCAGGCCTTCTTGGCGACTTCCTCCAGGCTGGTCCCAAAATCCTTCAACATTACTGCCGCGGCATTGCGTCCCGGTGTGCCGCTTACCGACCCTCCGGGAGCGGTGCACGCGCCGGTCTGATACAAACCCGGAATCGGCATGTGGTATCCCGACCATCCGGGCATCGGCCGCAGCGCGCCGGCTTGTGCGGGACTTTGCGCTCCGGCGTGACAGCTACCGTGCCAGTTATGCGGGTTCATGCGCTCGAGATCGAGAGGGCTCTGGATGAATCGCCCGAGGATCTTGTCGTCTGTAAGATTTCGCGCGAACCGTCGCAGATAATTTAGGTGCGCGTCCGCGACTTCTGTCTTGATGACGTCCCAATGTTGGGGGCCTTCCTTCAAGCTGTACGGATGCCAGCTGATGACTTTAATCGTGTGCATTCCTGCAGGCGCGCGGGTGGGATCGGCCACAGTGGTGCAATGAACAGCGAGCGGCGCCTCATTGGCATTTGCCACGCCGCGAGCGTGGTCAAAACCGATCTGCAGCCCGCGCTCGGAAGAAGCCATCATTCCCGAGTTTGTGGACGGTAGCATTCCGCCTTGGACTGCAAATATTGGCGGCTCGGTCGTGGCGTAGTTCGTCGCGAACATGGAGACTTCTGCCTGCCAAGTTTGCACGCCGTCGATGAAATCCTGCCCCCACAAATCTCGCGGCGCCATGTCGACAAGATGCTTGATGTGAATTGTGGAGAGCACGGCTTTATCGGCGCGATAGGAACTGCCATCCGCGCATTCCACGCCCGTGCATTTGCCGCCTTCAACGATCAGCCGCGTAACTGGTTTATTGACCAGCAGCACTCCGTCATGCGCTTCAATAAATTTGACCAGAGCCTCGGTGAGCGCTCCCGAGCCGCCTTTCGGAATGGGGCGGCTGCGCCGTTGCTGCTCGAAGATGGAATACGCGCCGCGCCCGGTTAGCGGATCGTTTACAGGCTGTGTGGGCGGCGGGCATCCCATCATGAAACAGCGGCACCGATCGTCCTCGAAATTGTCGCGGATGATGTCCCATGCCGACATGGCGGAGCGGCGCTGCCAAAATTTGGAACTGGGGTCGATCTTCTCCGATTCGTGAAACATGCGCTGGTACGCGGCGGCGTCTTTTTTCGAGATCTTGGCTATCTCACTGTAAGTGCGGTCGAGATCAAGCCACTGAGTGATGTAACTGCCGTCGGCAAACGGCATGTGATAGACGGGATCGGGAAGCACGTATTCGAGTCCATATTGTGCGAGATCAATTTCACGATCGCGCAACATGGGATTTTCCTGGATGGAATTGTGCGCTGTCGAGCAGACGTCGTGCCGATCCGCGCAATGTCAATTCCGTGGTTTTGACGCCGCCTCCCAAAGTTGGTCGGCCTTCCAGCACGAGACAACGAAAGCCCGCCTTAGCCAGATACGCGGTGGTGACCAGGCTGTTGTGGCCCGCTCCGGCAACGACGACATCACAACGATCGGAAGCAGTGGTTTGAGTCTGGAAATTGAGAGTGTTGAGAGCGAGAGGCGCCAAGGCCGCTCCTTTTACAAATCCACGCCGCGTAATTGGAGTCATGTCACTTACCCTTTCCATCCGCCTTGCAACGGAATCCCTTGCATTCTCAATTCGCCGGCGGCCAGGAGTGGCACGTCGAGCAAACCGTGGGCGCGCCATGCTCCATATGACATCTGAGGCAGACGCCCATGGCAGTGACGCTGGTCGCTTCCGACATTCTCTCCATCTGCGCGACCTGGCCGTGGCACATCTGGCATTTCATACCAGCGTCCAGGTGTTTGCGATGCGACCAGTTTACGCCAGGGAGGACTTTATAGACGCGCACCCAGGGGATCGGCTGATTCGATTTCGCATAGGATGCAAGCTTTTGGATCGCAGGCGTGTTCTTGGCGACAGAAACGTGGCAGGACATGCAGGTGCTGGTGGCCGGAAACGTCATTAAATTTCCCGGCGGGGGATTGGTGTGGCAGGTAGGGCACTGCAATCCAATCGAGAGATGAAGTTTGTGGCTGTAGGGAATCGGCTGCTCGGGGGGTATGTGTTCAGACGGATTATCGGGAACTTCCTGCTTGACCTCCGGCGTAGCGGCCGTTTGTTGAGTTGTGGCATTCAGCGCGACGGCAAACGGCACCGCAAAGAAAGCAGCGCTCATCGCTACGATTGCAATTTTCACGATCCCTCTCACGGGCCTACCTCCTGAGCAATCTGGCCACTTCCTTGCAACAGCGCCTTTCGATGAACGCGCTCCTATGACTTTTCTTTCTTGGCTACCACTTCCTCAAGGCTGGTGCCGAGATCCTGAAGCATGACCTTGGCAGCGTTCCGCCCGGGCTGACCTGTGACGGAGCCGCCGGGCGCCGTCGTTCCTCCGGTTTGATAAAGGCCGGGAATCGGCATCCGGTAATTCGCCCAGCCCGGCATTGGCCGCAGGTTCCCGGATTGCGCGGGCCCCGAGGCACCGGCGTGGCAACTGCCGTGCCAGTTGTGCGGATTCATGCGTTCGAGATCGAGCGGACTATGGGTGATACGCTCGATGATTTTGTCGCTGGAGAGGTTCGGCGAATAGCGCTGGATGTATTTGAGAGTCGCGTCCGCGACTTGTTCCTTGATTTCGTCCCAGTGATGAGGCCCTTCCTTCAGATCGTAAGGGTGATACCCGACGACTTTAATCGTGTGCATTCCGGCGGGCGCGCGAGTGGGATCGGCAACCGAGGTCTGGATGATATGCACCGGCGGTTCGTCCAAATTCACCTCGCCGGCGCAGTAATCGTAAGCGAAGCGCAGCGCCCGTTCGGGTTTGCCTAGCAATTCCGAGTGCACGGGGGAGAGCATGTCATTCGCTGTGGGGTACTTGATCGGTTCCGTGGTGGCGTAGTTCGTGCTCATCATCTGAAATTCCGGCGTCCACGTTTCCACGCCGTCGATGAAGTCCGTGCCCCACAATTCCTTGGGTGCCATGTCCACCAGATGCTTGATATGAATCGTGGAGAGCACCGCTTTTTCGGCGCGATAGCTGCTGCCATCGAGACACTCGACGCCCGTGCACTTCCCGTTTTCGATGATGAGCCGCGCCACGGGCTTATTCGTGAGGATTACCCCGTTGTGCGCTTCGATATATTTCGCCAGGGCCTCGGTCAATTTCCCCGAGCCTCCCTTGGGGAGTGGACGGCTGTGACGCTGCTGGTTGAACGCGCCGTAAGCCACGCGTCCGGTCATGGGGAATTGCGGCGGCTGTTGCGACCACGGACAAGCCAGCATGAACGAGCGGCAATGATCGTCCTCGAAATTCATGTGGATTACATCCCAATGCGACATCGCCAGGCGCCGCTGCCAGAATTTCGCCGTGGGATCGATGTGTTCGGACTCCTTCCACATGCGCCAATAGGCCTCGCCGTCTTTTTTGTTAATTTTTGCGAACTCCGAGCGAGTGCGTTCCGGGTCGCGCCACTGGGTGATGTACGCGCCGTCGAGAAAGGGCATGTGGAAAACGGGGTCTGGAACGATGTACTCGAGGCCGTAGTCGGCGAGCGGGATCTCCTTGTCGCGGATGAGCGGGTTGTCCTGAATGCCGTTATGGGCCGAAGAACACGTGTCATGAATGAATCCGCGCAGGGTGAACTGCGCTGATTGGACATCGCCGCCCACCGTGGGCCGCCCCTCCAGCATGACACAGCGGAAGCCCGCCTTTGCCAAATAGGCCGTGGTGACCAGGCTGTTGTGTCCGGCGCCCGCCACCACGATATCGAAGCGGTCCCCACCCACGGCCGTCTGTTGTGCCATGCCGGGCAACGTCGTCAGCGCCAAAGGAGCGAGCGCCGCGCCTTTCACGAATCCACGCCGTGTGATTCCACTCATTCTGGGTCTCCTAGCGCTAACCAAACTTCATGTGAGTGCTGGACTTCCGTTGCAAAGCTTCTTTTCGAATCGCTGTTTTGTCAACGCCACGCTGGCGCTCCTTTTCCGTCTGCGCCCGGACGCGACAGCCAAAAATGCTCCCGTCAAACACCAATAGCGTATGATGGCGCCGCAAAGGATCGCAGCCTGCGGTGGAAGTGTCTCTTGGAGGACGGCATGCGTCTGGTCATTGAACGGCTTCCGGCGTCAGCTTCCGAAGCGCCAAACCGTCAGGTGCTTGGGCAACGCTCAGATTGCCGTGGCAGGACGTGCAGCGCTTTTTGAAAGCACGGAGATCCGTGGTGCCCTGCGCAAACGCGGGATGACTTGAAAGCAGAGTAATAACCGGTGCGGTTAGGAT
The DNA here is from genome assembly GCA_963718485.1 of uncultured Acidobacteriota bacterium. GTDB lineage: Bacteria > Acidobacteriota > Terriglobia > Acidiferrales > UBA7541 > Palsa-295. The sequence continues at coordinate 22,678 of CAVQZU010000094.1, read as the reverse complement.
CAACGAGAAGCGTCTCATCAGACAAATCCCTCCGATTTCGTTTTTTTCGCTCTGTAGAGCGGCATCGGATCTCACGGGTGTCATTGCTGCTTAGAGCTTTGATGCCGTCATAGAAATTGCACCCAGCCATAAACCTCCTAACCGCTAGGGCCGTCGGGCCAACGCGGCCTTCACGTTCTGGGAAGAGAAAGGTATCTGGCGGAGGCGCGCGCAAGTGGCGACGAAGTTCAAGCGGCGTGAGGCGTGCGTCCGATCTTTGTGCCTGTACTATTTCTTCACCTAAACGATTAGGAGGATAGGATTGCTTCGACTCTCGTGTCAACTAAATTTTTAGGAGGACTGGGCTGCACTTTATAATTTCGGGCAGGGGAATGAGACTCTTTCCCTCTTTGCAGTGTGCATCAGCACGTCGAGATTGAGGCGGACGTTCAAGAATGCAATCGCCTGGATCCCAAAAGCTACGGAACGCGCGTGCAAAGGGAAGCGGCTCGGAAGACCGAAGAAGGTGCCCGATGCCGTCAAGCTAGCCAAAATGCGGCGCCGTGGGCGTTCCTGGGGAAAGATCGCCCGAATCATGGAATGTTCGACCAGAACGGCACGGAGAGCGCTTCAGAAGGCGGGGCAAAAAACCGAAAGGGGGATTTTGCCACGGGTGAAGGCAAGAAACCGACTTCTGGGCCGTCCCTCAAGACTGAAGGGCTATGGGCGAGTCTGTGACGACGATAGAGGAGTTCGCAGCGCACCGAAGAACTGCGAACTCCGCCCTGAAAAAAACGCTAAAGGATGTTGACTGAAATCCGCAAGCCCGGGTGAACCCGGTCGTACATGTAGTAGCCGCCATCGCTGTACACGACGTAAACGTCATCAGAGTAACCCCAACCGGTTGGCCACGGATCGACGAACCCAAACGAGTATCCGCCATAGGCGAAGCGCCGACTGTTGTATTCCCCTCGGTTGACATGGAAACTATGCCCGCTGCCAAAACTGGACGCGTAATGAGCATCGGAAATACGGCCATGCTCCGATCCCCCTCTGTTTCCTGTTGCCGCATGGGTCGGTTGGACCCGTGCCTGGCTCCGTCCGTCGTTGTTTTGCTGCGTTCGGTCCGCAACATGCGTCTGTGACTGCCGTGTATGCGCCGCTTGCTCTGAGTGCTGGGGTTGCGCATGCGAGGTTCGTTGTGTCTGTTGTTGCTGTGCTGGCCTGGCGTGCTGCGCCGCGGGTTTCTCTTGCCGTTGCTGCTGTGCGGGTCTAGCTTCCTGCTTATGCTCTTCCTGCCCCTTTTCTTGCCGTGCAGAGGTTGAAAGGCTGATTCCGAAAAGTAAGAGTAGTGCTACTGCTGGTATGGCGAATTTCATGTCTCACCTCAATTTTGATACCTTCACACTGTAGGTGATTGGCGATTCGATAATCTGTCTTGAACGGCACACGGCGTCCAGCGTCGGCTCTCGAATTCTCCCGGGAAGGGCCCGCGCAGGCGACTCTTGCCGCGCTGAAATCACGGCTCGCGCTTACGGCGTCTGTTCGGGCCACACGATACGGTGAAGCTATCGCTGGGTGGCGTGGTTGCTGGCAACGTAGGGAAGAAGACTCGGGATAGACGATGCACGTGTCAGCTGACTTCAGTTGACTTCAGTGCCAAAAGTTAGCTGTGTGTTCAACGAGACAGACACCCACCACCAGAGTCCGGAATGATGTTGCTTCGGGGTAGTCGTTGATCCGTTTCGGGAACGAGTCCCCCGCTTGAGCGCAGTTGCGACGGCTTCAAACCGGCACTGAAATACAAGAGAACCATTTGTGGGAACCATCTCGTTTTAGTGGTCGGATTGGTTCTGGGTACCCGTCTCCCGGCCTACGTCACGGCACGCCTCTGCATTTTCACCTATATGAATATTGCGAGCTCTGCAACGGCGGATCTCCGACACTCTCCCCACAATTTGAAAACTGACAAGCTGTACCACTATCAGCCGTTTAACCAGACGCTCGAGCGCCGCCTTTTCCAACGCTTTAACCTCGGTGAGCTATCAAGAACTTCCGAGCCACAAGAACGAGTACCGTCCCTTCTTACGGTCGAGTCGTCAGCCAGGAGAAACGTGAACGGCTCGTGCCTCTTTAAAGACAGTTTCACTCATTCAAGACATATACGCTCTGCTCCGAACGTCTTCATGGCGCTAAGGGGGCCCGTGAAACCTCGGACGATTCGTCCCACACCCCAAAGCCGTCACTGTACTTGACTTATGTAGTGCCCACCATAAGGATTCCCCTATTTCCTCTACGGTAGTGTAATTAACTTGACAACACCTCCACATGAGGCCAACGTAATTCTAGACCGAGGATTCTTCAGTTCACCTGAACGCAACGGAAGTTATCTGAATCACTTCTTGGCCAAGACAAACAGGAAGACATCCAAGGAGATGCCATGAATACTATTACACGCCGGGACCAGTCTCGTGGGTTGACGCTACAGGAAGAAGTCAATCGTCTATTCGAAGGCAACCTTACTCGTGACCGCTCGGGCCATGCCGAACTGGCTACCTGGGCTCCAGCCGTAGACATCTACGAAACCGAAAATGAATTGGTCGTAAAGGCCGACCTGCCGGATCTCCAAGACAAGGACATTGACGTCCGCGTTGAAAACAATACATTGACCATCCGTGGAGAGCGCAAGTTCGAGAAGGGCGTCAACGAGGATAATTACCTTCGAATTGAACGCACCTATGGCTCGTTCACGCGGAGCTTTTCCCTACCGAATACCGTCAACTCCGAAAACATTCGCGCCGAATATCGCAACGGGGTCTTGACCTTGCATATCGCTAAGCGTGAAGGATCTAAGCCCAAGCAGATCAAGATCAGCGTCTCAGCAAACGGCAAGCAGTCTTGAACATTTCATGTGCGGGGGGCGAGATTTGCCCCTCGTGCCGACAACCAAGGAGGGTGCTATGGTCGAACGCAAAGAAATATCAAAAGAGCAGATCTCTCATGTAGCTTACGCTCTATATCTTGAGCGCGGCTGTGCGCATGGGAAGGATCTCGACGATTGGGTTAGGGCCGAAAAAGAGCTAAGCGGCGGAGCTGTTGTGGGACCCGCTGGAACAAAGGCCGCCCTAGTAGGTCACGCTTAACTCAGAAGAGACGCATGACAGAAAAACCACCGCAAAGGGGCGGGAAATCCGTCCCTTCGCATTCCTCGCGTTACAGCCCCAAGCCCCTCAGTTCTCTGGTAGCCTGTTATGCGAATTCCTCGATTCCGATTGGCAGTCGGTTCGAGTTGGAACCAGGAACCTGTAGCACAGTCGTGTTTCTCAAACTCGCCTTGTTCTTCCTGTTCAGTTGGGAGGGGTCCCCTCGGTCCCCGAAAACGCCGGATAAGACCACCCGCCGTCAGTGACAACTCCCATCGTCGCTAAACGCACCACTGACCAGCATGGCATTCAGAAAGCGGCTGCAACTCGTGATTTTCACCAGCGCGGGGTCGTTTTGCTGAGCGTTTGGGTCTAGTGTCTTTGCCCCATTCAATGCTTGACGTGCCGCCAACACGTCACTTGCCCAAGCTGCCAAGCTGTCGGACTCATCTTTCAGTAGCTGGAGAGCGTTTCTGTCAGCATCAGTGGACGCAACGAGCGTTGTCTGCCTCATCCCAGCGTCTACCCGTTCACGAGAATCCTGGGCCCACGTCCCGCTAACGGCCAATCCGTACGTTACCATCGTCCCAATTACTCCCCGCCACTCTCTCATTTCAGCCACTTCGGCAGCAGCCGAGCTTGCAAAGCTTCTTGACAGTCCTGGTATCTCTTGCACCGGCGGTGCGCTGCGAGGAGTGCTGGAGCCTTGAGCGGGTATCGTCAGTACGACCCGATTAGGCTCGACAGTGACCGCCCCGTTAGTTGCCTGTGCCAAGGCTTCAATATCCACGTAGGACCGCCCATCTATTTGCCGAATCTGTGCCTCGACCGTTTTCCCATTCACAACCAATATCTTATCCGGTGCGCTTTGCCCTGGAGCGAGCACCTGCGCCGAAAGGACTCCCGCCAGCAATAAGGCAAATCCCAAAAACAGGACGGATCGAAAATCGCGAAGTTTGTTCATGATGTGCTCTCCCATGCTCACTTTGCACTCGGATATTCGGTTGAGAAGCATGTACCAGAAACTCGGCAAGCACTGGGCACGCGGGTTTCCCTACCCGATGCAGCAGCTTTGTTGTGACATAGGGCGTTCCAGGACACGAGACCCTGAGAATGGATCAAATAGCGGCCCGTATTTTGCTTGGCCAGGCGGTTGATTCGTCTCCTCAGTTCCTCCAGACCTCGAACCGCTGCGATACAGGTAAAGTTACCGTCTGGAAGCCTCTTGAAGATGTCAAATGTTGAATCCCCCTTCAGCCCCTTGGGAAAGGAGTCTATTTTTGGTTGACATGATTTCTGTTTTCCCTTCAAACTCCCTGCTGCCAGCATGCTAGACAATGACGAGACAAGCTTCTGTCATTTTATGGACACCCGGATCAGAAGGTGGCAAATGGCCCCGGTTGTAGAGCAGATTGTGTTCTAAACCGGGCTGTCTTGCGTCACGCCTGATGTCATCATGGCTTATGGCTAGTAAGAAGAAAGCGAAGAAAGAATCCCCCAGAGGAACACTCGCCAGCGTCACGAAAGAAATGGCCCAACCTCGCTTTGCCGAATCTGCCCGGAGAGAAGAAGAGACAAACCATCAGGTCGCGACAGACCACGTAAAGGTGTAGTCGGTCCTATTTCGACTACCGTGTTTTCGGTCTAACTTGCTGTTCCACCCGTTACGTACGTCCATTGCCATATCGCGGATGAAAAGGACCTTCGGAGCGCGACAGGAGTTTCATACCTACCGTGAATTCCGTGGACACAGCGGTTGGCCAAGGCACCCAATGGCCAAACCTCAAGTGGCACTCTTGTTGAGAGGCGGAGTGAAAAACGGAAGGAAAGTTGCATCCGCAAGGACGTGTACCTAGAAAGCAGCGGCATTTTAGCCTGGACTGTAGGATAACCGCGCACCCTGCAAGTTCTTGCCATCGTTCTTCCTCGAACAGCCAACTACACACTTAGCAATCGAGATACCACCGGATCATGGCAGTGCCAACGACTTAGTGGGCTTGCTCCAGGAACCCGGCCAGCTGCTCGAGGGTTGCGCGCCGCTTGCACAGGCAGTGATGTAGTGAATGCCATGACATTGGACACGACTCGTTTCCTTCCGCCGGAGGATAACCATAGCTCTCACTACTCCCACGTGTGGCGGATAGCCTCTACATACTGATCTGACCCTTCAATTACGTTCGCGGGAAACCGGCGATAGCGAAGAATTTCATCATAAATCGCGCCCTCATTATGCGAATCCACCGCCAACCCTGCCAAATATTGCAGCCGGAGATTGCCGTCCCGATTGATCTCCCCATCTCTTAGCCATGATTTAAGATCGGGCCCTTGGCCCGCGTAGGTTTCCAGAATCTTGAAGGCCGAATCCAGTCCTACTTCTCGAAGGGAGGTCACGACGCGGGCGTATTCCGGGCGGTCCAGGCGCCCTTGCAATTGGTCTACGTTGATTTTTGCCGCAGCGGCCTGGCCTAAAAGCACCACGTCATATCCTTCGCCGTCTCCTTGATTGCCCCAAATCGTGCCATTGGGAAACACAGCAAAAAATGTGGCGATTTCACTTTTCACCGTTTCCAAATTCGTTTCGTACAACGGTACCCATTGCGCAACGACACCTCCCAGATTCAAATGCTGCCTCACAAGTTCGAAATATTCCTTGGTGTAAATTGCAGCGCTGCCTTTAACCCAGGGATGAATCGGATCGGAGGTGATGATGTCGAACTTCTCTGGCGTGGTCAGGATGTAATCGCGCGCATCATCGTAGACCATTTTCGTGCGCCGATCATGTAGGACGTTGTAGTTTTGCTGTCCGAAATACCGTGTAGTGGTTGGTGGCACGAGCGGCTCTATTTCGCAGATCACGATCCGTTGAATGTCGGGATTCACGACCAATGAACCTGCCGTTACGCCGGCTCCAAATCCGAAAACGAGCGCCGAGAGCGGATTGCTATGAAGCAGCGCCGGCAGGTCTCCGAGCATTCGCTGCACCCGCATGTCGTATGGTCCGGTGGAAGCTTCGGCTTTTCCGCTTACGTGAAATTGCAGTGTATTGCCGAACTTCGATACGGCGATCGAGGAATTCAATCCTTCACCGGCGTACAAAATTTGCGAGCCGCTGGCGATTGTAACCGAGCGGCCATACGCGATTACTTCCCCTGGAACCTTGGGCACAGCAATCGCTAGAAGCCCAGTCGCTGTGGCTGAGGCCAGCCACAATGCTGCCGTTTTCAGGCGCCGGTAAGACGGCGAGGCTGCGGGAACCAATACGCACAGCGCGCTCAAACCCGAAAGGCCGATCAACGCGCGGTCACACTGTTGCGTGCCGATATGCGGAATCAGCAGCATGTTGAAAGTCAGCGCTCCTAAAATTGCACCGCAGGTGTTGGCCACATAGACAGCTGCTACTGGCCGCGCCGGATCAGCATCGCTTGCAGCGACAGCCGCGAGCGCCAAGGCGAAACTCGCGCCCCAAAAAACTGCCGGCGGCAAAAGGGCCCAAATCGCACGCGCGAAATCCACCTTGAAATTCAGCCAAGGGCTGATGGAGAGCTTGGGATTGATGGGCCAATAGGGAAGTGATTTGGCAAGTGCGAATGCAGTCCACGCAATCGCCGCCATAAGAAGTAACTGGCAATATCCGAGTGCCGCCTGCGGGCGCACGAAACGCCAAAGCACGGACCCTGCACCGCTACCCAGCGCCAATCCCCCGAGAAACACAGCCAAAATGATGGAGAACGTGTAAACAGTAGCGCCCAGAATCAAGCCGAGCAGCCGCGTCCAAACGACCTCCGCACCCAGTGCGCCAGCGCCGGACAGCCCGATGGCAAGATATATTAGCCAGCGCTGGTTAGCGACCGATGATGCTGAGGCTGCCAGCCCATTTTCCTGTAAGCGGTTCGGGGCTCCTAGCGATAGGCCGAAGCTGATCACCGCTACACAAATGTTAGTCAAAGCCGCGACAAATGTCGCGGTCGTCATATCGAATACACGCAGCAAATAGAACCCCGCAAACAAGGCGCCAAATACTGCGCCAGCCGTGTTTGCGCTATACAGAAGGCCGACCCAGGAAGCTACTTCGCCAGTGGTTTTGATCCAGCGTGCCACGGCCGGAAGTGACGCGCCCATGAGCATTGTGGGCACCAGCAGACAAATTGAACAGATCACTGACCGCAGCAGGATGGCTGAAACTCCATGACCCAGGGCTGCCACATAAATTCGGCTGACCAGAGGCATACCAAATAACACCAGAACCCCGCAGACTCCTATGCCCAATTCAATGGCCGCGTACACACGCAGAGGGTGATGCTTATTCGCCATGACGAATCGAGGCAGCACGATGCTCCCCAGGCATAGTCCTGCCATGAAGGTGGCAAGCAGGACGGTCATTGAGACCGCGGTCGCGCCGATGACGAACTGCAGCAACTGATACCAAATCACTTCGTAGATCAGGGCAGAGAACCCGCTGGCAGCGAACAGTATCAACAAAACGGAAACCGCAGAGAAGGCTGAGCCAGCATGTTGGCGCTCATTCAGGGTCATTTAAAACTCTCGCGAAGGCCGCAAACTTTACCTCAGCGTTCAGCGTGCATTGGTGGCAGTGGCCACTGAGTTTGGCCATTGAGTTTGCAGCAAGCTGCTCGCATCGTTGCTCGTAGCGCGCATGGGAAAAACTCCCGGGCAGCGAAGCCACCCGGGAGCTTCGGCGATTTTTCTAGCGAGTAATTACTGCTTCTTCGCAGTCCAGTCCACTGAGTTCTGCCCTGCCTGGAAAGTGCCCTTCATGGTGTCGCTGTCCACTGTTCCCTTGTATGTTACTTTCACTTCTCCATTCCGTCCTTGTCGCGTAACTGTGAACGTGACGTCATTTCCGCTCACGGTTCCGCTATCAAGTGGCGTTTCCATGCCATTCTCGGCTTTCATCGACCCTTTGAGCATTCCGCCATCCTGAGTAAGCGTAAGAGTGTTGGTCACAACACCGTTGCGACCCTGATTCGTCATCACCCAGGTGCCTGCCACTTTAGCGGGAGCTTGGGCGCGGACAATCATACCGAGCCCCAAGGCAAACAAAAATATGCTGAACACTACAACAATCTTTTTCATCATCTCTAGAAGCCTCCATGGAGATTTACCGGGTTCCATTTTGGCCGTTCCAGCCAGTCATACCTTATACACCCGGCGTCCTTCCGAGTGAATCCGATTGTTTTTTCGATGCGATCCCGACATTGGGTGTTTCCCAGGCAATCGGCGGGCCGGTCCGAGGATGAGCCAGGTTTCGGTGGTACTAGCCCCGGATTGCTATTGTTTTTCGCCACGCATTGAGGCAATGACCACACGCCGGCTCGCGCCGCTCGTCCTCGCGCCTGGTATACAGCGCACGGAGCTTACTCGCCTTGCCATCTCGATTGGCTCCGAGGCGATGGTTGACTGGCTGACCCAAAAACTACGGAAAGACGGATTTCCGATAGAGGATGGCCCGCGCCGAACGGGCGACGGATATTACGAGAGCGTTGTGCTCGACCACGATGGAAACCGGATCGAAATTGCCGTGTGGTTTTCGCCGCACACCCATCGGTACTGGTCCGCCCTGAAAACATGCCGTGCTAGGCGTTTCGTCAGATCAGTTCGGGAAGTCTGTGAGTTTTGTGCGACGGCGTGAAACGCCTCTTCCACTCCGCCGAGGCCTCTTCAAGTTCGATTACGAGTTCCTCGCGCGGTGTCTTGCCCCGATTCGCTTCCACCGAACGCTTTTTCTGAACAGCACGACCAAAATACCGCAGTTCATTGTCAGTCATCGTACGGAGGCGGGCCCGCAATGCTATGCGGTCGACGGGGGCGTCCACGGGTTTAGACTCGTTATTCATACAGATCAATCATAACTGAAAATTGGCCGCAACTGGTCAACGGGACAGAAATCAAGTCTTTGCGACGATGGATTTTCAGACGGATGGGCTTTTTAGGAAGGGCCGGGTTGACGAATGAATTTCCAGCCTTTTTCCCGGTGGTGTTCGGGCAAACGCACATTAGAATCTTGCTCTGTTCACGGTCAATAAATACAAATACAGCGAATCCCGTAGCTAACCTTAGAATTGTAAGGGGCCGCTCAAGGGTGACGAGAAGGACGCGGGCTACTTCGAACTTTTTGCAGCCAGTGCATGCGGACCAACTCCGTTCGTGCTCCAGATTACTTTGCCCGATTGACTGAACAATCTGATCGTTGCGTTTCCGTCCCCGTCAAAACCAAACACACCAAACGGAATGCCTTTATCGTTCACGAGAGTGAAAGCTTGAGCGCTGATCTCTTTCGGGGGAATAACTTGTGTCTGTGCCAAAACTGGTTTCGCCGCAATGTAATGCGAAAGAATGCCCCCGAGCAGACCTGCGGCAAGTGAGAGCCCGATATTCAGTTTTCGATTCATGCGAGTCTCCCTTTTACGGTCCTGGTTATGGTCCTTCGGCACTTTAGTTGCCTTTACCTTTTGCATGGTTGCCCAAGGGGGAGCGCGAAGCCCCGTCCGCGTTGAGACGAGTAGAGCCTTCGAGCTTACGAAGGACAAGGCTAGGTTGGGCGGGTTTTGCGCGGCTCTCGATTTGAAACTCGCCAGGTCGCCGTTAGAGTAATGCGTTATCAGAAGTCACACTGCCAACCGCTTCGACCCTCCGTAAACTGCGAAATTGTAATACTTCCAGATGACATCAACGTCAGCGAACCCGATCTCCTCCATCCACGCGAGCTGATTCATCAACTTGGCGGGGCGATCTTCGGCGTGGTACTTGGGAATCCAGTTGTTTTCAATCTCCTCTCGGGGGACCCCGCGCCGCATGAACATCATCCACTTTTGCAAGTAAACGGATTGGAGGAACTCATTAGAAGCTAGGACTACATCAGCGTTATAGAAAACTCCTCCAGGTCTGAGTCTTTCGTAAATTCGGCGATAAAATCGCCGTTTGTCTTCGTCCGGTAGTAAGTGGTGCAGCACGAGAGAAGAGACGACCGCGTCATACTCTTCCTCAAACTCAAACGTCACAAAGTCGGCAAGGACATAGTGTGCCCGTGCGTGATTCTCGAGTTTGGACTGAGCCAGGGCGATCATGTTCTTGGCTACATCGACGCACGTTACCGAAGCGTTAGGAAACGTATCAACGATCGCACGCGCTAGGGTTCCTGTGCCACAACCAAGATCAATTGCGTGTATAACCCTCTTCTTCTCAAAAGGCAGAGAGGCTATCAGCGCCTCCAACATTTCAGCGTAATCGGGAATGAGTGTCAGGATAATACGGTCGAAATCTCCCGCTTCGCCTTCAAAGTGCTGTTTAACCTCACCCATACCGTTGTTCCTTGAATTATCCAAACGCGCCGAGAGTGTAGCTCTCTTTAGTAGCTATTCGACATGAGACCTGAAACCTGCTCGCGATGAGGCGAGCAGAACGTACGAGCTTACGAAGAGCACGGCTGCGTCGGATGATAGGTTGTGCGCGGCCGCGACTCCCTGTTTCTGGTGAGAGTTCCGTTCACTTTTTCGAAACGTTCATTCCTATCTAACCGTTCCAACCAGCAAATACGGTTAAGTCGGAGACGCGATTGTTGCTATCTTTGTGGAAGACAAGAGTCATGTCAGCAGCGCTAAACTCGTTAGGAACGAGCGGCTGGAGCTTGATCGCGGGATTTCCAATTCATACCCAGTTATCAGGTTTCCCTGCTCGACAGAGAGTTTATAGGTGGTATCGAGTTCGGCGCTGCGATAAAAACCCGCGTAAGAGGCCAGCGCGATCGTCGACGTGAAAGTGCCTCTAAATTCTCTCCCAGGAATGAGCAACGTGACCCGAACAACATTCTGCGGCTGTGCTGAACCGGACAGATACGCCATTTGATGTGAGCAATGATTGATCCTGTGCGGATGCCTTGATCGGCTCGATCTCAGCCAGTTCAGAGACCGAAATCTTTTAGGAGACCACAACATGAAACCTAGCACTCAGAATGAGATCGCGGGGAAGGTTCACGAAGTGAAGGGCAAGATCAAGGAGAAGGCCGGCGAACTGATGAACGATCCCGACCTAGAAGGCAAAGGCATTAGCGAACGGATCGCCGGGATTGTCCAAAAGAAAATTGGTCAGGTACAAAGAATTGTCGAAAAGCCGTGAGGTCGATGCTGCTTCGCAGCAGGGAGACAGCGGCTGTGATCAAGCCTGAAGACGTGTAAATCAGGGTGAATCTCGGAACGTGTAGTCATCACCCGCGGTGCGAGGTATGTTCGAAATTGGCGGATGGCGCAGCCACCGAGAGATTGAATGGAAGAATCTTCTACCGACCAGGCGGCGAATCCTACGCAGTTCAACATCGAGGCAATCTCGAGGCTGGAACACGAAGCCTTGGATCGCCGGACGACAACGGAGCGCGCCAGCGACTCGATCGTGAAGGTGGTCGGAAGTATCAAGTTTCTGCTGTTACAAGTTGTTCTGATTACAGCCTGGGCCACGGTAAATCTCAATGTGATTCCCGGTCTGAGACCCTTCGATCCATTTCCCTTCGGCATTCTGGCGCTCGGGGTTTCCTCTGAAAGCGTCTGCCTAACGCTTTTTGTACTCATTAGTCAGAATCGGATGGCGCGTCAGGCCGAAAAAAGGTCTCACCTAGATCTTCAGGTGAGCATGCTCGCGGAGCAGGAACTTACCACCGCTCTCCAAATGCTGCAACGACTGTGCAAGCATATGGGCGTTGATGTGAAGTCGGCCACTCAGGAAGTTCAAGGATTTAGCGAGACAACTGACATGCACAAGCTCGCGACTGAGCTTGAAGAAAAGCTTCCGGGAACGTAGTCCACACTGTTAGCTACGGCGAACAGTCAAACAGGCGATATCGTCATGCTGCGGGCAGCACCGGCGAACCGTGGAGGAACTTCCAGACTTCTATGTAGTTCTCGGACAAATGCCAGGCTAGTACTCCCTACTTCCGAATCATCTTTTTTCAAAATTCTGTCCGCCGATCAAGCAAAAGCCTGGAACGGTTTTTGAAGCAAATTGGCCTGAACCGGATTATAAAGGAAAAAGTAGGACCCCGGGCTGCATTTAGTGGGTTCTCGTCTGCGGACACTTTTTGCGACGAATATTTCGGAACTCTCAAACTTCAAAGCTGTTTTTGGTTGTGCCTACCATAAGTTGCTGGTTATGAGCTCGCTTCGCTCGCTCCAAGAGTGATGGGTAGGTTTGGCAGCCCTGGCGGCTGCCCAAACCAAACCCGAAACCGTTTGTGTGGACCGCCACTGGAAACCGGCGTTTGGACGATCTAGAGCTGAGATGGAGGTGGGATTGTTGCGCAGCAGCAGGATCAATTCCAGCAGTAGGCAACTTTTGCGGACCACAATTGCAAGCGAACAATACGGCACCTCAGGCCCGCACAGAATGTTGGCGAGGGACAGCTACCACTTGGGATTTGTCCCCAACAGGGCTCCCGCTTCATCGGCGGTCACCGGTTTGGAAAAATAATATCCTTGTCCGTATTCGCACCGGAGTTCCCTCAATATCGCTAGTTGTTCGGCCGTCTCCACCCCTTCGGCAATCACATTGAGCCGTAAACTGTTGGCCATGGGCAAGATCGTCCGCACGATCTCCATGCTATCTCCTCCCTGGCCTATTGCTTTAGTGAAGGAGCGGTCGATTTTCAGCGTGTCCAGCGGAAAGCGGTGCAGGTAGCTCAGCGAAGAATAACCCGTGCCGAAGTCGTCGATGGATAGCTGGACGCCCAACGATTTGATTTGCAAAAGCATTTCTACAGCTGCCAAAGGGTCCGCCATGACGGTGCTTTCCGTGATTTCAAGCTTCAAGGTATCCGGAGGAAGCTTCACCTCGCGTAGCAACTTCCCGATTTCCGCCGCCAAGTTGGTTTGCAGGAACTGTTTAGCGGAGACATTGACGCTCATCGTGAGAGGGGGATTGGCGTTACGGCATGAGTTCCAAGCGCTAATTTGCCGGCAGGCTTTCTGCAAGTTCCACCAGCCGATTTCGCGAATGATGCCGGTTTCTTCCGCAATAGGGATGAAATGTAACGGTTGAAGCAGGCCGCGAGTGGGATGCTGCCAACGCAACAGAGCTTCGAACCCGGTGATCCGACCGGTACCGAGGGAGACAATCGGTTGATAAAAATTCCGAAATTCTTCCCGTTCCAGGGCGCTCCGTAAATCCGTCTCCAACTGCAAGCGTGCAATCACGCTCGCCCGCATTTCCGAATCGAATACCTCGTAACGGCCCTTACCGAGGGTTTTTGCCCGATACATGGCCGTGTCGGCATCTCGCAGCAGGTCTTCGGGTTTGTCGTATCCTATACTACTCAAAGTAATCCCTATGCTTACGGAGGTGAATAGCTTTTTTCCATTCAGATTGAAAGGTGCGGCCATTGCTTTCATGAGCCGCTCTGCGACCAGGGTGGCGTCGCTCGAATCTTTTACCTGATCGAGCAGGATAGTGAACTCGTCTCCACCCAGCCGCGCGAGTGTGAACAGCTTCTCGATCCGAGTGACCGTATCGCTGACCCGCAAGCACCCTTCCAGCCTATTTGCCACGCCAACCAGGAGTTGATCTCCGATCACGTGGCCTAGACTGTCGTTAATCACCTTGAACCCGTCCAGGTCCAGGAACAGAACCGCGAATAAATAGTCTTTGTGCCGTTTCGTATGTTCGATCAATCGTGCCAACCGATCGATAAACAACAGTCGATTCGGCAAGCCCGTCAGTGCATCGGCTACTTTTCCTCCGGTGATGTCGGTCTGCGATCCGGCCATGCGCAAAGCCTTTCCCGAAGAGTCGTGAACCGCTAGGCCCCTGCTCAGCATCCAGCGAAAGCTGCCGTCTTTGTGCTGCACGCGGTTTTCACTCTCGAAGTGAGGCGTCAGTCCTCGCTGATGCGCGGCGATTTCATCCTTAACCCGTTCACGATCCGCAACATGGATTCGATCTAGCCACTCTTCCGGGCGGTTCTCGATCTCCGCTTCTTGATAACCCAACATGATCTTCCAGCGCGGGGAGAAATAGATGGCGTTGTCCTCCAGATTCCAATCCCAAAGCCCGTCATTAGCGCCTTGAGCCGCCAGGGCATAGCGTTCCTCGCTCTCTCGCAACGCCTCTTCCGCCCTCTTGTGCGCCACCTGCGTACGGATGCGCGCCAAAGCGACGGGGAAATCGATCGGTTTCGTAAGATAATCGTTGGCACCCAAGTCCAGCGCCTTGACGATGTCCTCACTCTGGTTTTTCGCTGTTACCATTATGATCGGCAATTGAATAGGAGAATAGCACCCCCGCAGCGTCAGCAGCGCGTCAAGACCGCTGATTCCCGGCATCTCGACATCCAGGAGCACCAGATCCACCGGCTCTTCCTGGATGCGTTCCAGCAAGGACCGTGCGCCCTCTGCCACTTGAATCACATAACCTTTCCGTTCCAGCCGGCGGGCAAGCATGTCCCGGTTCATTTCGTTGTCATCTACAAGCAAGATCCGGCACGGTCGAGAGTTCATAGAGCGGCTATTTCTTCACCAATAAATTCCCGATCTTTTCTGTCAGACGGGCGAAGTCTACGGGCTTGGTGTCATAGTCGTCGCAGCCCACTTCAAACGCTTTCGCCCGATCGCTCACGAGCACACGCGCCGTGAGCGCGATGATCGGGATATGGCGAGTGCTCTCGTCCGCCTTCAAGAGGCGGGAAACTTCCCAGCCGTCCATTTCCGGGAGCGTTATATCCATGAGGATCAGGTCGGGCGCTTCCACGCGCGCCAGCGAAAGACCCTGCTCGCCGTTTTCGGCGGTGACGATATGATATCCTCTCCGCTGCAGACGCCGCGAGAGCATGTCTCGATTCATTTCGTTATCTTCGACCAACAGGATCTTTGGCATGTGGTTTTCCCGGGGAAACAGCTCGGAATTATTCTTCTCGCTGCCTGCGACATCCGTCGTGGCTGTCGCCTTCAACTGCGAATCGCCCGCTCCGGGAGTGGCCGCCGAATTCTCCCCGGATGGCCGGGCTGATCCATACTGCTCGACCAGAACCGCGAGTCGGTCACGATCGACGGGTTTGATGAGATAGTTGGAAGCGCCCAAATCAATACCCATCGGCTCATTGTCCACGACGGTGACCATGATCACCGGGATCTCCGACAATCCGGGATCCGCTTTGAGCGCTTTGAGAACGCCCCAGCCATCCATTTCAGGCATCATGACATCCAGCGTAATCAGCAGGGGATGAACTTCCTTCGCAAGCTGCAGTCCCTCCGCGCCACTCTCCCCGGTAACCACATGGAATCCCATTTTAGTCAGGAATCGAGACGTGAGGTCGCGAACTGCCGGGTCGTCGTCTATAACCAGAATGGTGCCCCGGTTCAGGTGATCGGGTTGAGGCGCCGCCAAAGTGGACACGGGCAGTTCTGACCGTGCCGGGTCGGCGCTCTCCAGTATGACTTCGGCTGGGAGCTGCATTGTGAACGTTGAGCCTCGGCCGGGCTCGCTGTCAACCGTAATGGTTCCTCGCATGATTTGAATAAAGCGATGAGTGATCGCCAGACCGAGGCCGGTTCCGCCATACTTCCGGGCGATGGAAGCATCAGCCTGGGAAAACTCCCGGAACAGGTTTTCCTTCTGTATCGTCGTGATGCCGATTCCCGTGTCCCCGACTTCAAATTGCAGCCAGTCGCGATGATCGATGGTTCTTCGGCCCACATTTAGCGAGATGGTGCCATGGTCGGTAAATTTGCACGAGTTGCTCAGCAGGTTCAAAAGAATCTGCCGAACTTTCGTGAGGTCGGCGTACATCTTGCCCGCGTTCTTTGCCACATCAACTTGAAGTGTGTTGGTGTTTTTCGCCACGGCTGGCTGAACGGTGCTTACTATCTCTTCGATCATTTGGGCTACATCGAAAGTTTCCAAATGCAACCCCATTTTGCCGGCTTCTATCTTTGAGAGGTCAAGAATATCGTTGATCAGCGCCAACAAGTGTTTGCCGGCCGATTGAATCTTTTGGAGATCCCGCACAACAGCCACTTTCCCTAATTCCTGTGTTTCCTCCTCCAGCATCTCGCTATATCCAATGATCGCATTGAGAGGCGTCCGCAATTCATGACTCATATTTGCGAGAAAAATGCTCTTCGCGCGGTTCGCGTCCTCTGCGGCCTGTTTTGCGTTGAGCAATTCTTCTTGAGCCCGTTTGTGCTCCGCGATGTCCCGCATGAAGCTGCTGAATATCCACTGCCCTCCGAACTTGACCGGTGAGGTTGCCACCTCGACAGGGAATTCGTGGCCGTCGCGGTGCAGCGCCGTTATTTCTGTCCGTTGCCGCAGCACCATCCCGTCACCCGTCCCCAGGAAACGTTGGAGGACTTGTTCATGAACCTCCCGATACCGTCGCGGTATGATGACCTCGTATAGCCGTTGGCCCAGCGCCTCCTGAGAAGACCAGCCGAAGGTCTTTTCTGCCTCCGAGTTCCAGTTAGTGATCCGACCTTCTGCATTTATGGTGATTACGGCATCCAGGGCTGTATTGATGATTAAGCGAAGTTGCTCTTCGCTGGATTCCAGAACCGAGAATCGACGATCGACCACCGAAGTTAGTACCGCGAGACCTAGGACCATGAAGGTAACGATCGTTATTCCGGTGATTCCGAGGGAGGAGACGCTTACGGCATGGGATAGGTTCGGTGCCTCACCGGTAAATGTAAAACCGGCAGCGGCCATGCCGGTGTAATGCATGACCGGAATCGCCGCTCCCATCAACACGGCGCTCGCTATTTTGGGCAGCCATTTCCCCTTCACGTCATTGCGCAAGCGAAACGTCAGCCAAAGGGCTACAAGAGAGATCACGATCGCGAGGGCTACGGAAAGTGTAACTAGAGCGGAGGAGTAATGGCACATTGCCGGCAGCCTCATCGCGGCCATGCCGGTGTAATGCATGGTAGCGATCCCGGTGCCCATAATGATGCTGCCCACCGTAGCTGCCAGCAATCCCATTCTCTGGCGGCTCACGACGAACAGCGCAATGGCGGAGGTTAAAACAGCAGCCAGCAGGGATAGCAGTACTGTAGGCCAATCATAGAGCACCGGAATCGGCAAGCTGAAGGCCAGCATGCCAATGTAGTGCATTGACCATATCCCGGTCCCCATCGCCGCCGCGCCCCCAAAAAGCCATGCGAACTGGATCTTGCCGTGTGCGGCGGTTACCCTGGCAGCCAAATCAAGTGCGGCGTAGGAGGCGAGGACCGCGATCAAAACCGACAGAGCAACCAGACGATAGTCGTAAGAGCCGTTAATTGCCACCCCCATACCTGTCATATGTCCTCACTCCATGCCCCCTAAAACCAGTCCTCTTGAGCCTTTCCATGACCGAGAAATCAAGAATGCTGCGACGGTTATCCCTATCTTTTTCAAATCAATACAACGCGATTGCTATGCAGCCTGAATCTTCAGTCTGCCATTGTCGTTTCAAAGTTGAACGGAGGCAATGGTACGGCTCGCCAATAAGTAACCTAACGGACAGGAATTTTATTACCGTTTCCATCCTCTTCGTACGCACAGCTTGCCGATGGTCAGGCTGTACGAACTAGGCGACGAAGCTTGCTATGTCGTGCGGCGCGCCGACAGCAGACCGTTGGCGGAACACGTCGAGTCGTAATGCTTGTCGATGTATTACCGCCGCAGACCGAATAGCAAGATTACGATCCCAGCGACGAGACAGGGCCAAATCAGAAATTCAGGCCATGGTGACCATCCATGTTTTGATTGAACCTCTCGGTAGTCAGCGGGCAATTCCCAATCACGGGGATGAAAGAAAAGAGGAGCCGTTGCGTATCCAGAGTTCTTCAGCTTGAACTTGATGTAAGCCAACAGAAGCATAAATATGGCAATCAGTCCCAATCCTGACAGCGAAAGTAAATTGTGCCGAACGATGTAGAGGACAATGTTGATGTTTTCTCGCATACGCCTGCTCGGCTGTTGTCATTCAAATTCGACGAGATCGGGATGCTCTCGTTTGTCCTTCGGATGGTGATCCTCACTCAGGATTGTTTTCAACTGGGTCGCCTGCTCGGCTGCAACCCTGAGGCTTTTCTTTAGCTTTCGTTTGTGACTGATGATGTATTCCGCATCGCATTTGTCGCACTCAACGGTTGCGACATCGTAGAAATCCAAAGGGCCCTGCTGCCGCTGCTGCCCAGTTCTAATGGCGACCGCTTTCATGGTGATAATGCTCGTCCCCAAAATGAAGATCCGGGTGACGAAGGCAACAAACCATGGGTGACAACGGTTGTCGCCTTTCACGCCGGAAAAATCCACCATCCCAGAATTGATCGTGGTGCTTTAGACAACCCGACCCGTCACTGCTGCCAAAGTTTTGTCCTTCGGTAATTTGGCATTCTCAGATAACTCTTTCTTCAATCCTTCTTCGGCAATGAGCCAATATTCCGTGGCGGCTAAGTCCTCGCCGCCCTGCAGATAAAGGTGATAGGCCCTTATCGATATCTCGTCGTGCGTCGGATGTGTTTCTGTGTTGCTTGGTGAGTCTCTATTGGTGGGCATCGATTTTCTCCATATTTTCAGGCGTAAAAGTAGTTACACGGGTATACGTTCTGAGAGCCTAAGTTCTTTAGGTTCTTCATTGGAAAGAACTGCGTACCACCGGAAGAAAGTCCACGAAGCGGCAAACGTAGTTTTTACGGATACTGCAAAAGCGAGTCTGTTCTCTATTTAAATTTAAGTCAAGACAATTGCGAGAAACCCAAAGAAATGTGACGTGTAGTCGCATTACCGAGTGCGCCGTGAAAAGGCGGTGGTCCACAGGGGGTAAACCCGCCCGGGAACTGGTTCGCTCTACCCGGTAGCAATCAGAGCAGTGAGGTCGAAAATCACTGCCCTTGCGGTTGGTTGGGGTGATGAGGATTCGGTGGTTCGACTCGATAGCCAAGCTTCGGAGCTGGCGGATCATCCTTGCAGTGCGCGCTGGCTTCGACTTTTGGCTGACAGCGGGACCACCTTCTTCGTAACGGACTCCCTGATGCAGGCGATCACCATCGTCCGGAATCCCCATTCATTCAGAAATATGATCGCGCGTTAGACGAAACCAAAGAAATTGTCGACATGCCGGACACACGTGCCGTGCGGCGCTGCTCGTGCGATTGATTATCCAAAACAAAGGTAGATTAGCAAAGAGCAAGCGGGATATGTTTTCAAGAAGTCACTGACGAAGAGTTGGCGCGTATATAGAGAGCCATTGCCACGGCGCTGGAATGAGTCGATGACCTGAGAACGCATCCAAAGTTCCAGTTCAGACGCGCGAGAACGCCAGGGCCGGAAATAGCGGTAGGCGGGTACTCGTCCTCCCCGGGCCCAACGCTTGACCGTTTTCGGGCGCATGCCGCCCAGGATAGCCGCCTCTGCTGTGCAATCGAGAAAGGGTTTCAATCAGAGAACCTGTAGATTCGTGTTGGCGCCAGTTTAAAACGGATCCACTTTCGCCGGTTTAGGGTGGGCCACTTAGCGCGGCGGAGAGTTCGGAACACACCCGTGCGCTGGCTTTGCGTAAGAGCAAGCAATCTTAGTTTCTAGTTTTTTCCTGCGATAATTAGCACACGCCGGCAACATGATTAGATTCACCCCCTCCTTAGATCGAACTGTCTGATATTAAGGTGCTGGGTCTACGGTGTTACAAGGCGTACGAAATCGCGGAGTTCATCGGTATTCAAATCTGAAACGGCGCGAAATTCGAACGCGCTCTTCTTCCAAGAGAACACGTTATATCCCTGAAGCGTTAGCTCCCGAACTGGAGAAGCACCATTGTCGGCCGCGGGCCAGACGTAGAGATTGATCGTATGCAGGGCCCGATGATACACCAGCACTGCGACGGTCCGATTCTGCAGATAATCGATCCGTCCGCCTGCCAGCGGGTATCCCTGCGCTGCGAGGTCCAGCACGGGCGGCGCAAAATCAAGCTTTCCGTCGAACCAGGGCTTTACCGTGTGCTGATCGGTCGAGATAACATCCATCGGGCGGTTGGAGATCAGCGAGCGAATGTGACTTGTTACGACTTCCTGCCCGGCGCTAGGCGCTGCGGGACGCGATATCATAAAGGCAAGCAGCAGAGCGGCTGTCGCGAACACAGCGCCACCTCCCGCCCAGATCCACCGGTGGAACCAAGGAAGCCGTTCGCTGTGCTTCTCCCGCGGAACGAGTCCCCGAATTTTTTCTTCCAGGTTCGCTGGGGCGCGATAATACAAATCCGAACGTTGTAGCGCTCCTCGCATATCCTTCCAGCTCTGTACTTCAGAATCGCAGCCGCGGCACGAAGCCAGATGCGCCTCCACTTCGAGCGTGCGCTCAAAGCTGAGTTCGGAATCGAGATATCCTTCGAGCAAATGCCGGTCGAGCGTGCAGTCCATGTCAGCCTCCTCTTCCAGCGGCAGCCCTAAGCTCCTCGCGCAATCTCTGGCGCGCACGGGAAAGACTTGACATCACCGTTCCCATCGGGACGCCAGTCACGTCGGAGATTTCCTTGTAAGAAAGCTGCTCGATCTCACGCAGCACCAGAACCTCGCGAAACCCAGCTGGGAGGGTCTCAAGTGCTTTCCTCACCTGCTCACTATTGGCGCGCGAGACGAGCTTTGCTTCGGCGTCTGTTCCCAGGATTTCGCTGCTGTGCACCGTTTCGTCGAATTCGTCGGAGAGCTCGGTCGGGCGATTTTTCTTCACCCACGAATAGCAGGTATTACGCACGATCTTGAGCAGCCACGCGCGGCTGTCTCCCCCGCGAAAGCCATCAAAGAATCGCAGTGCTCGCAGACAAGCCTCCTGGACCGCGTCTTCAGCATCCGCCGGGCTGCGTATCAGCCAGCGCGCCAGGTTGTACGCCGCATCGAGATGCGGCAATACCACCTGTTCGAATCGTTCAGGCATGGTGGCCTCGTGTTCCCACTACTTTTGCCGATTCAGACTCCACATTATAAGACTCCCGCCCAAGCTGCTTTATTCCCTGCCGCGGGTGATTTTTTTCGATGGAATACATCGACACCTCGGGAGTCTGGATAGGTGCACGCTGATTTACACAAAACCCTTCCATGGGAGCGTGACTTAGGAGGCAGCTAATGTCGAGAAGAATAATTCACGATCACAACCACGATGGGATTGACCGTCGCGGATTTCTTGAATGCATGGCCTGGGCCGGGACCGGAGCCCTGTGCGTTTTGAGCGGAGGTGTTCTGAAGTCATACGCCTTAAGCGAAGCGGAACAGGCTACGAAAGCACTTACAAACGCGGACTTCAGTTTCGTCCAGATCAGCGACAGCCACATCGGTTTCAACAAACCGGCTAATCCTGATGTTTCCGCGACTCTTCAGGCGGCCGTCAACAAGATTAACGCACTTCCTACACCGCCATCCTTCATTCTTCACACCGGCGACATCACGCAGCTGTCAAAGCCTGAAGAATTTGATACGGCGGCGCAGTTATTAAAGGGTCTGAAGACCGACCAGATTTTCTATGTTCCCGGTGAACATGATGTTCTCGATGGCACCGGCAAACTCTATCGCGAACGCCACGGAATGAGCTCGAATGGCGATGGCTGGTACAGTGTCGACCTCCAGGGGGCTCATTTCGTCGGGCTGGTCAATGTGTTGAACCTGAAAGCGGGCGGCCTGGGCTACCTCGGTTCAGAACAGCTCGAATGGCTCGAAAAGGATCTCAAACGTGTCTCAAGCAGCACCCCCATTGTCGTGTTCGCCCACATTCCGCTGTGGTCTGTTTATCCCGACTGGGGCTGGGGCACCGACGACAGCGCCCAGGCCCTCTCTTATATGAAGCGCTTCGGCTCGGTCACGGTCCTCAACGGGCATATTCATCAAACAATGCGAAAGGTCGAGGGCAATGTTACCTTCCACACGGCGTTGTCGACCGCTTTCCCTCAGCCCGCTCCGGGTACACCCGGTGCGTCCCCTGGTCCCATAGCCGTTCCGGCCGGTCAGTTGCGTAGTCTGCTTGGCATTACGGATGTGAATTTCGTCAGCGGCCAGCAGGCGCTCGGGGTTACGGATTCAACTCTTGCCGATATGGGTTCGCCGATGATGCCACCCATGGGGAGCCGTCAATGAAACTCCTTTGTAAACTGCTTGTTCTGAGTCTCGTAGTTCCCCTAACCCTCGTAGCGTCAGGAGCCGGCCGGGCAAAGCCGGTTCCTCGCGCGAGCGACGCAGGGACCTACACGATTACCATCAAGGACTTTATGTTCACTCCGCGGAATCTGACGATACCGGTTGGCTCGAAGGTAACTTGGACCAACATGGACGAGGAGCCTCACAAGGTCGCCGAGGCAAACAGCTCATTCACCTCGCAGCCGCTCGACACTAATGAAGGGTTTACCTATGAATTCAAGACACCCGGTAAGTACGAGTATTTCTGCACCGTTCACCCCAGAATGACAGGCACCATAATCGTTGAGAATAAGTAGGCCACGACTGTGTGTTCGATGGGCGCGTTGACTGGGCGCGCCCGTTGGCACGGCCCTTTCTCCCAAACTGCTCTTTCCCGTCGAAGTTCCCAAATAAACGCTT